>NZ_JBSFUK010000001.1:0-535861 GCF_053591755.1 Streptomyces sp. NPDC002926 | reverse complement strand
GTACGGTCCCGCCCCCACCCAAACCGGCCCCCGGGGGGCCACCACCCCCGGCCGGGCCGGGCCATGGCCCGGCCCCGGCCGCTCCGCTACTCCTCGGGCGGGAAGACCGGCTCCCCGCTCTCCAGCAGGGTGATGGCGATCGCCTCGACCGGGCAGTTCTCGGCCGCCGCGAGGATCGTCTCGTGGGCGTCGGTGTCGGCGTCCCGCGGATGCGACTGCCGGGCCGAGTCGAGTGCGAAGCCGTCCGGGGCATGGCTCACGCACATGCCCGAGCCGATGCAGACGCTCCGGTCGACCTCGACGTGCCAGCGGTCTCCCATGACTTGTCTCCTCAGTTCTCTCCGTACCCGGCCGGCAGATGGATCATCTTGTGCTCCAGGTACTCGCCGTAGCCCTCGGGCCCGAACTCCCGCCCCAGGCCCGAGTTCTTGTAGCCGCCGAACGGCCCGAGCATGTCGAGGCTGAATGTATCGACGTTGTACGTCCCCGTCCTGATCCGCCGCGCGAAGTCGATGCCGCGCTCGACGTCGGTCGTCCAGACGCTGCCGCTGAGCCCGAAGTCGGAGTCGTTCGCGATCTTCGCCGCCTCGTTCTCGTCCCCGTACGGCAGCAGACAGATCACCGGACCGAAGATCTCCTCGCGGGCGACGCGCATGGAGTTGTCGACCCCGCCGAAGAGTGTCGGCTCCACGTACCAGCCCCGCTCAAGACCGGCCGGACGCCCGCCGCCCGTGAGTACCTTGGCGCCTTCTTCCTGCCCGATCCGGATGTAGTCGAGCGAGCGCTGCTGCTGGCGGCGGGCCACCAGCGGCCCGACCTGCGTCGCCGCGTCGAGCGGGTCGCCGACCACCAGGGCGCTCGCCGCGGCGGCGAACGCCTCCGCCATCTCCTCGTAGCGGCTGCGCGGCGCGAGGATACGGCTCTGGGCCACGCACGCCTGCCCGTTGTTCATCCAGGCCGCCGGGACGATCCCGGCCACCGCCGACTCCAGGTCCGCGTCCGGCAGGATCACCGCCGCCGACTTGCCGCCGAGTTCCAGCGTGACGCCGGTGAGATTGCGTGAGGCGACCTCCATGACCCGCCTGCCGGCCGCGACCGAGCCGGTGAAGGAGACCTTGTCGACGCCGGGGTGCCCGACCAGGTACTCGCTCACTTCGCGGTCCGCGGGGAGGATCGAGAGCACGCCCTTGGGCAGCCCGGCCTCCTGCGCGATCCCGGCGAGGATGTACGAGTCCAGGGGTGACTCGGGTGATGGCTTGAGTACCACCGTGCAGCCGGCCAGCAGTGCCGGGCCGAGCTTGGCCGCGGCCGTGAACTGCGGGACGTTCCAGGGAATCACGGCCGCCACGACGCCCACCGGCTCACGCCGTACGAGGATCGGCCCGAGCACTCCGGCCCGCTGCTCCTCGTGCGGATATCCGCGCGCGACGGTGATCGCCGCGTCCCACACCATCATCGCGCCGAGCGCCTGCGCGAGCACGCTCCACGAGTACGGAGAGCCGTTCTGCGCGCTGATGGAGCGGGCTATCTCCTCGTGCCGTACGGCGATCGCGTCCTTGATCCTGGTGATGACGACGATCCGCTCGTCGAGCGTCATCCGTGGCCAGGGTCCCTCGTCGAAGGCCTCGCGGGCGGCGGCCACCGCCCGGTCGACGTCTGCCGGTGAGGCGTGCGGGACCCGCCCGATGACCTGCTCGGTGTGCGGCGATACGACCTCGATGACGTCGCTGCCGAGCGGATCGGTCCACTCCCCGCCGATGAACAGCTTTCCGTGTTCCACAAGCTCGGTCATGGCTGCTGCCTCCTGCGGCCCGGCGCTTTTCTGACACTGTTTCAGAACTGATACCAGTTCTAGTTGAAGGAGTCCACGGCAGGAACGAAATAGCCCCGACCAGTGGTTTCCCGCCGGGAAGGGAGTGCTTGAGCCGCAGTCGTCGAGTGCCAAGTGGCGCACACGTCACCCGCACGGGTGATCCGGGTGGCGCGGCCGCGTGCGCGGGTGCTTGCTGGTCCTAGTCGTCCTCGGGGGGGTCCGCGCGAGGCCGCAACGCCACGTCCGGCCTATGACGCGGCCGGCGGAAGCGGGACATCCGGCATCTGCCTGTCGCCGCCGCGGCCGGGCGGGGAACAGGCCGTCACCGGACCGGGTGACGCACGGACAGGGAGAGGAAGCGAATGACCTCCATGGAGAAGAGCAGCCAGTCGCTGCGCACTCCACGAGCCGCAGGCCTGGTAGGGATCATCTTCGCCCTCCTGCTCGCCGCCGCCATCGTCCTGGTCCGCCTGGCGATACCGCACGAGGGGACCAAGGGGGACAGCAACTGGTTCAGCGATCCCTCGCGTCGGCACACGGTGGAGACGGCGCTCAGCCTCATCCCGTTCGCGGGCATCTTCTTCCTGTGGTTCATGGGCGCTGTCCGCGCGCGTATCGGAGAGGCGGAAGACCAGTTCATCTCCACGGTCTTCCTCGGCAGCGGTCTGGTGTTCGTGGCGACTCTTTTCGGGGCCGCGGCGGCAGCGGGGAGTCTGCTGGTCACGGCCGACGCGGCCGGGGTCGACTCTCAGCTGCAGGTGTGGTCCTTCGGCAATCACTTCACCTACAACCTGCTGACGACCTACTCGATGCGCATGGCCGCGGTATTCACCTTCTCGACCTCCTCGATCGGGCACCGGCTCGGCGTCCTTCCGCGCTGGCTCTCGCTCCTGGGCTACCTGGTAGCCCTGGTACTGCTCTTCGTGACGGGCAGTATCGCCTGGTCCGAGCTGGTCTTCCCCGGGTGGGCCCTGATCCTCAGCCTCTACATTCTCGTGGCCAGTTTCCGCCCGCGCCCCGTGCCGGCCGTCTCGTCATGACCAGCCCTCTCCTCATGACCACCAGCCATTTCCTGAGCGTTGTCGACCGTTAACCCCATTGGCCCGCCTGCGCTCGCGGAACCACAGCGGCACTCGCATGCTGGGCCAGGGGTACTACTGGAAGGGCGGCCCCTTGATGAGGCTTGTCGTCGATCTCAACCGTTGCCAGGGGTACGCGCAGTGTGCCTTCCTCGCACCCGATGTATTCACCATGCACGGCGACGAGGCGTTGTTGTACAAGCCGCACGCCGACGAAGCACAGCGGCAGCACGTGGCGCGGGCCGTCGCGGCATGTCCGGTCCAGGCCATTCTGGTGGACGACCTGGGCGATACGCCTGCCCCGGTGAGGGAGGGGCTGTCCAGTGGCCGGTGACGGGTACTTGGAGTGGATGAGGCGCGAGGGGCGGATCGTGATCGTGGGCGCTTCCCTCGCCGGCCTCCGGGCCGCGGAGACCCTGCGGAAGGAGGGCTTCACCGGCTCACTCACGCTGATCGGCGACGAGCCGTACGAACCGTACGACCGGCCGCCGCTCTCCAAGCAGGTCCTGCTGGGCCAGACGTCCGCCGATCGGACCGCACTGCCACAGCGCATGGAGTTCGACGCTCACTGGCGGCTCGGTGTCGCCGCCACCGGGCTGGACATGGCGAACAGACGGGTGCGCCTGGCCGACGGCGACGAGGTGGAGTACGACCGGCTGCTGATCGCGACCGGCGTTCACGCCCGGCCATGGCCGCATGAGGCGGAAGCCGACCTGGACGGGGTCTTCGTACTGCGCACGCGCGACGACGCGGCCGGACTGCAGCGGCGGCTGGTGGGCGCACGCCGGGTGCTCGTCATCGGCGCCGGCTTCACAGGCTCGGAGATCGCGTCCGCCTGCCGCGAGCGCGGGCTGCCGGTCACCGTCGTCGAACGCGCCGCGGCGCCTCTCGTGGGCGCGCTCGGCGGTGTGGTCGGCCAGGCGGCCGCGGAGCTGCAACGCGAACACGGCGTGGACCTGCGCTGCGGCCTCATGGTCACGGGGTTGGAGGGCGACTCGGCAGGACGCCTGCGGTGCGCCCACCTGTCCGACGGCACCACCGTCGAGGCGGATGTCGCGGTGGTCTCGCTCGGCGCGACGCGCAACACCGCGTGGCTGGCCGACTCGGGGCTCGGCGCCGGCCCGCGCGGAATCGCCTGCGACGCCGGATGCCGCGCCTTCGACGTCCGGGGCATCGTGACCGACGACGTCTTCGTCGCCGGCGACGTCGCACGATCCCCGCACGCGCTTTTCGGCTACCAGTTCCTGTCCCTCGAACACTGGGGCAATGCCGTCGCACAGGCCGAGATCGCGGCGCACAACATGATCAGCGCCAGTTCGGAGCGCCGTCCGCACCTGTGGGTGCCGGCCTTCTGGTCCTCCCAATTCGGGGTCAGCATCAAGTCGGTGGGCGTCCCGTCCCTGGGCGAGGAGATCCTCATCGCCCAAGGGGCACTCGCCGAACACCGCTTCACCGGCGTGTACGGATACCAGGGCCGCGTCATCGCCGCCGTCACCTTCGACCAGACGAAGTGGCTGGAGTTCTACCAGCGGCAGATCGAAACGGCCGCGCCGTTCCCGCCGCCGTTCCCCACGGTGGACCGCCGACCGGAAGGCCTGCGGCCGGTCCCGGCCGACTTCCCCGACCCGTCCCTGCCCACCCACGCGCCGTCCGTCACCCTCAGCGGCTACTCGCCGACCGACCGGCGGATCACCTTCACCCCGGTCCGGGCCTGACCACGGGCACGGCAACGCCCGTCCAAGGCCCGCAAAGCCGTCTCCAACGCCCACAAGGACCCGCCATGACGCAAGCCACGCTCCTGGGACAGATCCTCGACCACGCCAACCGCGCCGACCCCTACCCCCTCTACGCCGAGCTCCGCAAGACTCCGGTGTACCGGGAGGAAGACCGCAACACGTACGTGGTCAGCAACTACTGGGAGATCAAGGGCCTGCTCCACGATCCGCGGATCAGCTCCGACGCCCGCAATCTGTCCCCGCAGGCAGCCGGCGCCATCCCTGACCAGGAGGAGGAAGAGAGTGGCCTGCCACCCACCTTCCTGAAGCTCGACCCTCCCGAGCACGACCGGTTGCGCCGTATGACGATGCGGCCGTTCGGACCGCCGGAGACCCCTCGGCGCGTCCACAACATGCGCGGCGAGCTCTCCAAGATCGTTTCGGATCTCATCGACGACTTCGGGGACCGGGAGCAGATCGACCTCGTCGACAACTTCTCCTACCCCTTCCCCGTGACCGTGATCTGCAGGCTGCTCGGGATCCCCCGCGAGGACGAGGCACGCTTCCACACGTGGGCCGACACCATCGCCGCCAGCCTGGACCCGGACCCGTCCGAGGACCCCACCGAGCGGCGCCGCATCGCACAGACGGCACGCACAGACCTGGGCGTATATCTGGCCGGGCTCATCGACGAACGCCGCAAGGCCCCCGGCGACGACATGCTCTCCGCGCTGGCCACCGAGCACGGACCGGACGGGCAGATGTCCCAGATGGAAGTGCTCAGCACCGCCGCTCTGCTCCTGATCGCCGGCCACGAGACCACGGTCAACCTCATCACCAACGGGATGCTCACCCTGCTGCGCAACCCGGATGTCCTCAAGCGGCTGCGGGCCGAACCCCAGCTGGCCGTCCCGCTCGTGGAAGAACTCCTGCGCTTCGAGCCTCCCGTGCAGCTGCTGCCCCAGCGCACCACCCTCGCGGACATCGAGGTCGCCGGCACCACCATCCCCAAGGGCGCCTCCCTCTGGCTCGTCCTCGCCTCCGGCAACCGGGACCCGCAGCGGTTTCTCGACCCCGACCGCTTCGACCCCGACCGCAAGGACAACCAGCACCTCGGCCTCGGCAGCGGCATCCACAACTGCTTCGGCGCGCCCCTCGCCCGCCTGGAGACCCAGATCGCTCTGACCGAACTCGCCCGCAGGCTCGACAACCCCCGGCTGCTGGAGGACCCGCCCCCCTACCGCCAGAACGCTGTGCTGCGCGGACCCCGCCATCTGAACATCGCGTTCGACGGCTGCCGCCCCTAGCGCTGTCGCCGGCCACCCGCGTCACGTCCGGTGCTGAGCCCTTGGCTCAGCACCGGACGGCTGTCGCCGGCCGCCCCGCGGCGCCCCACAGCCCCGGGCGCGCCCCAGCCGCTGCTGCCGCTGCCCCAGCCGACCTCCGGCAGGCGGCCCCGAGAGGCGGCTGCCCTCCCCGTCCGGCCCGTCCGACCCGTCGACATCAGCGACGGCGAGTGCCGATGCGCTCGAACGGCATGCGAGGGCGAGCGCGCAGTGGATTCTCCTTGATCGACTTCGGGTGACATTCCCGCTTCGAGAACTCGCATAAGCGGCATAGATGCACGTAACAACCAGGCGAGAGGCTTGCCCGGCCATCGACCGGTGACATCGGCCACAGGGACATTTGGAACTTAGGTCGCTGAATAGTAGATGGCATCTTGACGACATAGCGAGATTTGTCCGTCTTGATACAGACATGCTCCACGCAGGATTTGGGGGCATTCGGTCCGCTCGACACTTTCGCCCGTTCGGCGAGCATGCAAGGGCTTCTGACGGAGCGTCAGTAGATTACGGAACCCCATAAACCGGACGAGCACGCCCGTGCGCCCATTTCAAGGGCCCTCCGGTACTACGAAGCGAGATAGCACCGGCGCTCATTGCCCTGCCCTGACAGCGGTTCTAAGAATGGCGGCGCAAAGCGTCTCCGCAGCTCAGGTGCAGGATCTGCGCAGAGTCAGCCACACCGGGGGCGCTCCGCGATTATCGAGCGAGGTCACGCATGAGCAAGCACCGTAAGAAGACGTACTACCGGAAGATAACGATCGCCGCCGTCGCTGTGGGAGCCGTGGCTGTGCCCTCTGCCGCCATGGCATGCGTGGACCCTCAGGTCGACGCGGGCAGTCAGCCCCACGCCCACCACTGGAAGGGCGCGAAGTCGGAGCATCGGTGGACGGGTGCTCCGTGGGGCCACAGGCCGACCGAGGGAGCGTCGAAGACGCCCACCTGGTCTCCGGCCGCGCCGAAGGCCACCGCCTCCCCCAGCGCGCCGAAGACCAGCACGCCGAAGACCACCGCGCCGAAGGCGACCGCGTCTCCCAGCACGCCGAAGGCCACCGCCCCTGCTTCCGGGGCTGCCGCCCGCGTGCTGCAACTCGTCAACAGCGAGCGCGGCAAGGTCGGCTGCTCCGCGCTGACCATGAACGCGAAGCTGACCAAGGCCGCCCTGGACCACAGCAAGGACATGGCTTCCCACAAGAACATGTCCCACACGGGTTCCGACGGGTCGTCTCCCGGCGACCGGATCACGAGTGCCGGTTACAGCTGGAGCACCTACGGCGAGAACGTCGCCTACGGCTACGCCACACCCGAGAGCGTCATGGCGGGCTGGATGTCCAGCCCCGGCCACAAGGCCAACATCCTGAACTGTGCGTTCAAGGAGATCGGCATCGGCCTGGCCCAGCCCGGCGACTACTGGACGCAGGACTTCGGAACGGCCCGATAGCGGGCACGAGGAATCCGGCCCGCCATCCGCCACGGCCTCGCTGCCGCGGGGTTGGCGCGCACGCTCCACCGATGAAAGGCCCCGACCGGTTCGCCGGCCGGGGCCTTCGTCGTCGGCGCGCCGTAGGCCGGCCAACTCCCCAGGAATGACAGTCGACTTGGGCGACCATTGGAACCAGTTCTAGTTATAGTGAACGATGGCCGTGCCGCCCAGGAGAGACGAGAGCCTCATGACCCAGGTGACCGACCACGGCGGGGGCGTCTGGTCCATCGAGGTGCCCATCCCGGACAACCCGCTCGGTCACACGCTGGTCCACCTGCTCGACACGGACAGCGGGCCCGTACTCATCGACACGGGCTGGGACGACCCGGCCTCCTGGGACACCCTTGTCGCGGGTCTCGGCTCGGTCGATGTCGCGGTCGGTGACATCCACGGCGTGGTCATCACCCACCACCACCCCGACCACCACGGACTGTCCGGACAGGTCCGGGAGGTCTCCGGCGCCTGGATCGCGATGCACGCCGCGGACAGTGCGGTGGTACGCCGCACCAGGGAGGCCGCACCGGCCCTCTGGCTCGAGTACCTGGCGGACAAGCTCACCAGGGCCGGCGCCCCCGACGAACACACCGCGCCGCTGCGCGCCGCCCGCGCCTCGGGCCGGACGCGTACGCTGCCGGGCCTGCGCGGGGCCCTGCCCGACCGGGAGATCGTTCCCGGCGAACTGCTCGATCTGCCGGGCCGCCGGCTGCGCGCCATCTGGACCCCGGGCCACACGCCCGGCCATGTCTGCCTCCACCTGGACGAGGCCCATCCGGCGGGCAGCCCCGGCAATGGACGGCTCTTCTCCGGCGACCATCTGCTGCCCGGGATCACCCCGCACATCGGCCTCTACGAGGATCCGGCCGCCGGCGACACAGCCGCCGTCACCGATCCGCTGGGCGACTACCTCGACTCCCTGGAGCGCATCGGCCGCCTCGCACCGGCCGAGGTGCTGCCTGCGCACCAGTACGCCTTCCCCGACGCCGCCTCCCGGGTACGGGAGTTGCTCGCCCACCACGAGGAACGGCTCACCGGTCTGCTCGGGCTGCTCGCCGCACCGCGCACCGCGTGGCAGGTCGCCGAGCGGATGGAGTGGAACCGGCCCTGGGAGCAGATCCCGTACGGATCACGCAACATCGCGGTCTCGGAGGCGGAGGCGCATCTGCGGCGCCTGGTGAAGCTCGGGCACGCGGAAGTGCTCGCGGGGAGCGGCCCCACGCTGTACGTGGCGGTCTGAGTACGCGGCGGTCCGAGTGCGTGACGGCCGGCGTAGGTGGCGGGGGTGGCCACCGGCGACCGGCCGACGACCGGTCGGTACAGTGAGCGAGTCGTCATCATGACCGTACGGGGGGAAGCCGGTGCAAATCCGGCGCTGACCCGCAACCGTGAACCGCCGTCGCAGGCGGTGAGCCGGAATGCCCCGTACACGTCGTGACCGGCTCGTGCCACCGGCAGCCGCCGGTGGCCGGCACCGTCGAGGAATACGGGGCCGGAGCCCTGGTACCTCAGCGTGCCTGTGCCCGGCTCCCCCCCCAGGAGAGGCCCAGCCCGCCATGACCACCGTTCGCCGCAGCGCCATATCGCTCGCCGCCTCCGCCGTACTCGGCGTGGCCATTGCCTCGGCCGCCGCCCCGGCCGCGACAGCGGCGCCGTCCCCGAAGCCGTCGACCGCGCTGCCGGCCGGTCTGTACGGCACGGGCGACCCGACGTACGACGGTGTCTGGCGGCAGTCGCTGGCGCTGCTCGCGCAGGACACGGTGGGCGTCACGCCGGCCGACAAGGCCGTGGACTGGCTGACAGGTCAGCAGTGCGACAACGGCGGCTTCCCGTCATACCGCGCGGACGCGACCAAGGCGTGCGACGCCAAGCTGCCGCTGGACTCCAACGCCACGGCGGCCGCGGTGCAGGCGCTCGCCGCGCTCGGCGGGCAGGACGCCACCGTGAAGAAGACGGCCGACTGGCTGAAGTCCGTGCAGAACGCGGACGGCGGCTGGGGCTATAACCCGGGCGGAGCCAGCGACGCCAACTCCACATCCATCGTGATCGGCGCGCTCGCGGCGGCGGGCGAGAAGCCGGCGGCGGTGAAGTCGAAGGGCGGGAAGACGCCGTACGAAGCGCTGCTGGCGTTCGCGAAGCCGTGCGGCGGGAAGGAGGGCGGCGCGTTCGTCTTCCAGCTGAAGTCGCCCGGCATCGTCGCCGACTCCACGGCGGCGGCCGTGGCCGGCGCGCACGGCAAGGGCCTGGTCGTGACGGCGGGCACGAAGGACGCCAAGGGCACGGTCTGCGAGAAGGCGACGACGGTCGAGGGTGCGGCACACAACGGCGCGGCGTACCTGGCGACCGCGCTCGCCAGGACCGGGCACCTCGACACGGCGCCGATGCCGGGCGCCACGGACCCGACGGAGAAGCCGGACTTCGGGAACACGGCGGACGCGATCGTCGCGCTGAACGCGCAGGGCCTCGGTGGCCGGGCGAAGAAGCCGCTGGAGTGGCTGCGGCAGAACTCGGCGGCCTGGGCGAAGGCGTCCGGCCCGGCGGCGTACGCACAGCTGATCTTCGCCGTGCATGCGAGTGGCGCGGACCCGAAGAGCTTCGGCGGGACGGACCTGGTGTCCGGGCTCAACGCGACGGGCCCCGCGCCCAAGTCGACGAAGGGGCAGCCGGCGCAGGCCGCGGACGAGAAGAAGGACGAGGAGAAGGACTCCGGCTCGGGCGTCGGGGTGTGGTGGATCGTGGGCGTGTTCTTCGTCGCCAGTGTCGGCGCCGGAATCCTCATCAGCGGCCGCAAGAAGAACCAGCAGCGGTGATGCGCACCCGAGTCCTCTGTCTCGTCCTCGCGCTCGGCGCCGCACTCGCGGTGCTGGGCGCGGGTCCGGCGCAGGCGGCGGGTTACCGCTACTGGTCGTTCTGGCAGAGCGGCGGCGGGAAGTGGACGTACGCCACAGAGGGACCGGCCACGGCGAGGCCGTCGGACGGCTCGGTGAACGGTTTCCGCTTCTCGGTGAGCGAGGACAGCGGGGACTCGGCGCAGCCGCGAAAGGCCCCGGACTTCGGTGCGGTCTGCGGCGGGACGCCACCGAAGGACGGCATGAAGCGGATCGCGCTGGTCATCGACTCCGGAACGCCGGCGGACGCCCCGGCGGGCGAGACCCCGCCCGCGTCGCGGTCGGCGTGTGCGCAGGTCGGCAAGGACGCGACGAGCGCGGAGGCGCTGGCATCGGTGGCGAAGCCGCTGCGGTACAACAGCGGAGCGCTGCTCTGCGCGATCTCGGGCTACCCGAAGTCGGGCTGCGGCGAACAGGTCGCGGCGAAACCGGAGCCGTCAGCTTCTGCGGCCACATCCGCGTCCGCGGCGAACAGCAGGAGCGATGACGACGAGGGCGGTCCGTCGGTCGGCCTCATCGCCGGCATCGCGGCGGTGGCGGTACTCGGCACCGCGGCGGTATGGCAGTCGCGCCGCCGCCGGGGATGACGACCGGGGCATCGACGGTGCGAGACGAAGCGGAGCCACTGCGGCGGGGTGGATCCGGAGATGCTGTGACCCGCGGCCCGGAGGCGGGGCGCGGGATTGACGGGGCGTCGCCCCAGGCGGCCGACAGCCACGGCGACGGGGCGCAACAGCGGGCGGCCGAACGGCCGGTGGACGGATCGCCCCGACCGACCGGCACCGCACCGCCACGGGCCGCCGGTCACCAGGCCGACGACGCACCGCAGCGAACAGCCGGTCACCCGGCCGACCGGGCGCAGCCCCATGCCCCCGGCCGGAGCGGCACAGCACCGCGACAAGCCGCCGACCACCGGGGCCGCGGAAAACCGCCCCGACCGACCGGCACCGCACCGCCACGGGCCGCCGGTCACCAGGCCGACGAGACACCGCAGCGAACAGCCGGTCACCCGGGCGACGGCACACCGCCCCGCAGGTCGTACTTCCTCGCGCCCGCCGCCAGTCGAAGCAACGCCCTGCATGCCGGGGCCTGGTGGATCTGGGCCCTCGGGCTTGCCACCGCCGCGTCGCGGACCACCAATCCGCTGCTTCTCGGGCTCCTCGTCGGCGTCGCCGGATACGTCGTGGCCGCCCGGCGTACCGACGCGCCCTGGGCCCGTTCGTACGGGGCCTTCGTCAAGCTCGGGCTCTTCGTCATCGGCGTGCGCGTGCTCTTCTCCGTCGTCCTCGGCTCGCCGATCCCGGGGACCCATGTCCTGTTCAGCCTTCCCGAAGTACCGCTGCCCGACTGGGCGCGAGGCGTACGCATCGGCGGCAGGGTCTCCGCCGAGCAGCTGCTCTTCGCGCTGTACGACGGCGCCAAGCTCGCCACGCTCCTCATCTGCGTCGGCGCGGCCAACGCGCTCGCCAACCCCGCCCGCCTGCTCAAGTCCCTCCCGGGCGCCCTGTACGAGGTCGGCGTCGCCGTCGTCGTCGCCATGACCTTCGCGCCCAACATGGTCGCGGACGTGGTCCGGCTGCGTACCGCCCGCCGCCTGCGCGGCCGCCCCACCGGCGGCATCAGGGCGATCGTGCAGATCGGGCTGCCCGTCCTGGAGGGCGCGCTCGAGCGGTCCGTCGCCGTCGCCGCGTCCATGGACGCGCGCGGCTACGGACGTACCGCGCACGTCCCGCCCGCCGTCCGCCGCACCACCACCGTCCTCACGCTCGGGGGGCTCCTCGGCGTCTGCGCCGGTTCGTACGGACTGCTCGCCGCGGAGGGCGCTTCGTACGCTCTGCCCCTCCTCGCCGCCGGGCTCCTCGCCGCGCTCGCCGGTCTCCGGCTGGGCGGCCGGCGCTCCGTACGCACCCGCTACCGTCCCGACCGCTGGGGCCCGCGGTCCTGGCTCGTTGCCGGATCCGGCGCGGCCGTCGCTGTCCTGATGATCCGGGCGGGTACATACGACCCGGAGGCGCTGCACCCCGGTGTCGTACCGCCGACCGCGCCGACGCTGCCCCTGTGGCCCGCCGCGAGCATCCTCATCGGTCTGCTTCCCGCCTTCATCGCGCCCGTACCCGTCTCGCAGGAGAAACCGTGATCCGCTTCGAAGACGTGTCGGTGACGTACGGCGATGCCGGCGCACCCGCGATCAGCGGTGTCGACCTGACCGTGCCCGAGGGCGAGTTGGTGCTTCTGGTCGGGCCGTCCGGTGTCGGCAAGTCGACACTGCTGGGCACGGTCTCCGGCCTGGTCCCGCACTTCACCGGCGGCACCCTGCGCGGCCGCGTCACCGTCGACGGCCGCGACACCCGTACCCACAAGCCGCGCGAACTCGCCGATGTCGTCGGCACGGTGGGCCAGGACCCGCTCGCCCACTTCGTCACCGACACGGTCGAGGACGAGCTGGCGTACGGCATGGAGTCGCTCGGTCTCGCACCCCAAGTGATGCGCCGCCGTGTCGAGGAGACGCTCGATCTCCTCGGGCTGGCCGAGCTGCGCGAACGCCCGATCGCCACGCTCTCCGGCGGACAGCAGCAGCGCGTCGCCATCGGCTCGGTGCTGACCACGCACCCAAAGGTCCTTGTGCTCGACGAGCCGACATCCGCGCTGGACCCGGCGGCGGCGGAGGAGGTCGTGGCGGTCCTGCAGCGGCTGGTCCACGATCTCGGCACGACGATTCTGATGGCGGAGCACCGCCTGGAGCGGGTGGTGCAGTACGCGGACCAGGTCATCCTGCTGCCCGCGCCCGGGGAGCCCCCGGTGATCGGGGCGCCGGCGGAGGTCATGGCCATCTCGCCGGTGCACCCTCCGGTGGTGGCGCTGGGCCGCCTGGCGGGCTGGGACCCGCTGCCGTTGTCGGTACGCGACGCGCGCCGCGGGGCCGGTGCGTTGCGGGAGCGCCTGGAGGGTCTTTCCCCCACCCCGCCCCTTCCCGTAACCGGGGCCCCCGTACGGCCTTCTGCCGTGTCCTCGATCGCCGGACGGGCCGCAATGCGGCCCCGCCGGCTATTGAGGCGCGGGGCCTGGGGCGGAGCCCCGGCCCGGACCGGGCCGATGTCGGCCCCGCCGGCGATCGAGGCGCGGGGTATGGGGCTGAGCCCCGGCTCGGGCGGTCCGCTCGCCGAGACCCGCGCGCTCACCGTCCGCCGCGACCGCGTAGAGGCCCTCCGCCACATCGATCTCACCGTCGCCCCCGGCGAGGCCATCGCCCTCATGGGCCGCAACGGCGCCGGAAAATCGACTCTCCTCTCCACCCTCGTCGGCATCGTCGAGCCCACCTCCGGCACGGTCCTCGTCGGCGGCCACACACCCCACCGCACCCACCCCCGTGAGCTCGTGCGCCAGGTCGGCCTGGTTCCCCAGGAGCCGCGCGATCTGCTGTACGCGGACACGGTGGCGGCGGAGTGCGCGGCGGCCGACGCCGACGCGGGCGCCGCACCCGGCTCCTGCCGCGCCCTGGTGACGGAGCTGCTCCCCGACGTACCGGACGGGACCCATCCCCGCGATCTCTCCGAGGGGCAGCGCCTCGCCCTGGCGCTGGCCATCGTGCTCACCGGGCGGCCGCCGCTCCTCCTCCTCGACGAGCCGACCCGGGGTCTGGACTACGCGGCGAAGGCCCGGCTCGTCACCGTCCTCAAGAGTCTGGCCGCCGAGGGGCACGCCATCGTCCTGGCCACCCACGACGTGGAGCTGGCCGCCGACCTCGCGCACCGGGTGGTGATCCTGGCCGACGGCGAGATCGTCGCGGACGGCCCGACCGCCGAGGTCGTGGTCTCCTCGCCCGCCTTCGCGCCCCAGGTCGCCAAGATCCTGGCCCCGCAGAAGTGGCTGACCGTCTCCCAGGTCAGGGACGCCCTGTGAACCACACCACACGGGGCCGCGCCGTACGCCTCGGCCCCCGGTCCATCGCCGCCCTCGTCCTGGTCAGCGCGATCGGGGTGATCGCGTTCGGCTGGCCGCTGCTCGCCGACGCCGACTCCGGGCTCGCCCACTCCGCCGACGCGCCGTGGCTCTTCGCCGCGCTGCTCCCGCTCCTCGTCGCCGTCGTCGTCGCGACGATCGCCGATACCGGGATGGACGCCAAGGCGGTGGCGATGCTCGGAGTCCTCGCCGCGGTCGGCGCCGCGCTGCGGCCGCTGGGCGCGGGCACCGCCGGCCTGGAGCCCATGTTCTTCCTGATGGTGCTGAGCGGGCGGGTGCTCGGGCCGGGCTTCGGCTTCGTACTCGGCTCGGTCACCATGTTCGCGTCCGCGCTGCTCACCGGCGGTGTCGGCCCGTGGATGCCGTTCCAGATGCTGTCGATGGGGTGGTTCACGATGGGCGCGGGCCTGCTGCCGGGGCCGGACCGGCTGCGCGGCCGCGCCGAGCTTCTGGTGCTCGGGGTGTACGGGGCCGCCGCCGCGTTCGCCTACGGCACGATCATGAATCTCCAGGGCTGGACGTACATCGGCGGCCTCTCCTCCGGTTTCTCCTTCCACCCCGGCGATCCGGTGCGGGAGAACCTGGTCCGCTTCCTCGCCTACTGCGCGGCGACCTCCTTCGGCTGGGACCTCGGACGTGCGGTGCTCACCGTCGTACTGACCCTCACCATCGGCTCGACGGTCCTCAAGGCGCTGCGCCGGGCCACACGCCGTGCCGCCTTCGAGGCGCAGGTCACATTCGAGACCCCCGGCAGTGCCTCCCGGGGTGAGCCGCCCCACAGGGCTTTGGTCCGATACGAGCCTGAATAGTACCTTTTATCGGTCATAGTGACCCATCTGATCCCCGCCGCCACCTGCGGGAACCTCCATCACCGAGCCCCCTGCGTTCCCTCCCGGGTGCGAGCTCGGCTAGTAACAAGGGTCGTTGCCACGGGCTGACCCCGCCGCTAGAACTGGTCCAGTCGCAAGGCGCAGTCAGTGCTCCTCACCGGAGCCGCAGTGCCTCTCAGGCGGCCGGATCCCGCGCGTACAAGCGAGTTCCGGCATGCCCGCGACGGCCCTGTTCTCGGAAGTTAGGTCACCCTGTGTCCCGCTCGCTCGTCAGCCGAATCACCCGCCGCCCGAAGTCCGCTCTCGTCGGCTCCGCCCTTGTCCTGGGCACTGCCGGCATGGCGCTCGGCATGAACCCGGCCACGGCCGCCGCCGCTCCCACCTCGGAGAACGGGTCCGGGTCCCCCAAGGCGATCGCCCAGAAGATGATCGCGGACGACGCGCAGTTCCAGTGCTTCAGCAAGATCGTGGAGCACGAGAGCGGCTGGAATGTGAACGCCTCCAACCCGTCCAGTGGTGCGTACGGCCTCGTCCAGGCACTGCCGGGCGGCAAGATGTCGTCCGCGGGCGCCGACTGGAAGACCAACCCGGCCACCCAGATCAAGTGGGGCCTGGACTACATGAAGTCGCGCTACGGCAGCCCCTGTGGCGCCTGGTCCTCCTGGCAGGCGCAGGGCTGGTACTGATCCGGCCCACGAGACCTCCTGGGGCTCCGCCCCGGAACTCGCACCTCCATCGCCGGAGCGGCTGATCCGGCCCGCTGGAAGATCCAGCGCATCAGGCGGGAAAATCCAGCCCGTTCGAGCGGGCGGATCCAGCCCGTCCGGCGATCGAGGACACGCCCCCTGCGCCCCGCGGGCGTGGAGGAAGCCCCGGAGCACGTACCGGGGACCCGGGGTTTGCCCCCGGGTACGGCACGAGGCGGGCCGGACCCCTACAGCCGCTGAATGATCGTGCCCGTCGCCAGCGCCCCGCCCGCGCACATGGTGATCAGCGCGAACTCCTTGTCCCTGCGCTCCAGTTCATGCAGGGCCGTGGTGATCAGCCGCGCCCCGGTCGCCCCCACCGGATGCCCGAGCGCGATCGCGCCACCGTTGACATTGACCTTCTCCAGGTCCTGCTCGAAGACCTGCGCCCAGCTCAGCACCACCGACGCGAACGCCTCGTTGATCTCCACCAGGTCGATGTCCTTGAGCGACATTCCCGCCTTGCCGAGCACGGCACGCGTCGCGTCGATCGGCCCGTCGAGGTGATAGTGCGGGTCCGCGCCGACCAGCGCCTGCGCGACGATCCGGGCCCGCGGCCTCAGCTTCAGAGCGCGCGCCATCCGCTTGGACGCCCACATGATCGCGGCCGCTCCGTCGGATATCTGCGAGGAGTTGCCCGCGGTGTGCACGGCCGTCGGCATGACCGGCTTCAGCCTTGCCAGCGCTTCCATGCTGGTGTCCCGCAGCCCCTCGTCGCGGTCGACGAGCCGCCACATCCCCTGCCCTGCGGCCTGCTCCTCCTCCGTGGTGGGCACTTGCACGGCGAACGTCTCGCGTTTGAAGCGCTCCTCGGCCCACGCCACAGCGGCCCGCTCCTGCGACAGCAGCCCCAAGGAGTCGACCCGTTCACGCGTCAGCCCGCGGTTGCGCGCGATGCGCTCGGCCGCTTCGAACTGGTTGGGCAGATCCACGTTCCACTCGTCGGGGAACGGCTTGCCCGGCCCGTGTTTGGAGCCGCTCCCCAGCGGCACCCGCGACATCGCCTCGACGCCGCAGCTGATGCCGACGTCGATGACACCGGCCGCGATCATGTTCGCGACCATATGGCTCGCCTGCTGCGAAGAACCGCACTGGCAGTCCACGGTCGTGGCCGCGGTCTCGTACGGAAGCCCCATCGCCAGCCAGGCGTTGCGCGCGGGGTTCATGGACTGTTCGCCGGCGTGGGTGACCGTACCGCCCACCACCTGCTCGACGCAGTCGGCATGGATGCCGGTGCGGCCGAGAAGTTCGCGATAGGTCTCGCCCAGCAGATAGGCGGGATGGAGGTTGGCAAGCGCGCCTGAGCGCTTGCCGATGGGGGTGCGTACGGCTTCGACGATGACGGGTTCCGCGGCCATGAGCTCGTCCTCTCCTCGCACAGCCGCTGAGCGTCCCGGCGCTCCCACGGCCGAACTAGTACGCGTTCTAGTTCTCATAGCAGTCTTATGAGTGCTACCCCCGGTACGCAAGGGCCTTGCACGCCCCTGCTGCACCCCTCACCGGCAACAGATCCCGCCGCGGCCCTTGCCACTTGTAGAACTCGCTACTACCTTTCCGTCAACTTCTGATGGGTCGTCAGCAAGCCGTGTCACCACCCCCGTGACCACCTCGGTCACCGACACCACCGCCAGACCTGGAGTTGACCGTGAAGCTGCCGAAGGACTGCCCCCATGTGCCCGAAGGGTTCGACTTCACCGATCCCGACCTGCTCCAAGCCCGCGTCCCCCACCCGGAGTTCGCCCGGATGCGGCAGACCGCCCCGGTCTGGTGGTGCAGCCAGCCGGCCGGCATCTCCGGCTTCCAGGACGAGGGCTACTGGGCCGTCACCCGGCACGCCGACGTCAAGCATGTCTCCACCCACCCCGAACTCTTCTCCTCCAACACCAACACCGCGGTCATCCGCTTCAAGGAGTCGATCAGCCGCGACCAGATCGAGGTCCAGAAGCTGATCATGCTCAATATGGACCCGCCGGAGCACACCCGTGTCCGCCAGATCGTCCAGCGCGGATTCACCCCGCGGGCGATCCGGTCCCTGGAATCGGCCCTGCGCAGCCGCGCCCGCTCCATCGTGGAGACCGCGCTTGCCGGCGCGAAGGACGACGGCAGCTTCGACTTCGTCACCAACATCGCGGTGGAACTCCCGCTCCAGGCGATCGCGGAACTCATCGGCGTACCGCAGGAGGACCGTACGAAGATCTTCGACTGGTCCAACAAGATGGCGGCATACGACGACCCGGAGTACGCGATCACCGAGGAGATCGGCGCCGAGGCTGCGATGGAGATCGTCGCGTACTCGATGAATCTGGCCGCGGCCCGCAAGGAGTGTCCGGCCAAGGACATCGTGTCCCAACTGGTCGCGGCGGAGCACGAAGGCAACCTCTCCAACGACGAGTTCGGCTTCTTCGTGATCCTGCTGGCGGTCGCGGGCAATGAGACGACGAGGAACGCGATCAGCCACGGCATGCACGCGTTTCTCACGCATCCCAGGCAGTGGGAGCTCTACAAGCGGGACCGGCCGGGGACGGCGGCGGAGGAGATCGTGCGCTGGGCGACGCCCGTGGTCTCCTTCCAGCGCACCGCCACGCAGGATCTGGAGCTGGGCGGCCGGCAGATCAAGAAGGGGGACCGGGTCGGAATCTTCTACTCCTCCGCCAACAACGACCCCGAAGTCTTCGACGAGCCCGAGCAGTTCGACATCACCCGCGACCCGAACCCGCACCTCGGCTTCGGCGGCGGAGGCCCGCACTTCTGCCTCGGCAAGTCCCTTGCCGTGATGGAGATCGACCTGATCTTCAACGCGATAGCGGACGTCCTGCCGGATCTGCGACTGGCCGGCGACCCGCGGCGGCTGCGCTCGGCCTGGCTCAACGGCATCAAGGAACTCCGGGTCAGCCACGGCTGACCCGGTCCGCCGTGGGAGGCAGGGGCCACCAACCCCCCGCCACGCCTCTGCCTCCCGCCGGTCAGCGCAGAGAGTCGACGAACACGACGAAGGCGGTACGGGAGACGCGGAAGGGCGGGCGGGAGAGGTCCTTGGAGTCGCGTACGGCGACAGCGTGGGGGGCCTCGGCGATCTCGACGCAGGAGCCGCCGGTGTCGGAGCTGTAGCTCGACTTACGCCAGGCGGCGCCGTTGAGGGGAGCGCACTCGATGCACTCGCCGCCCTGGTCGCTGCTATGGCTCGACCTACGCCACTTCGTGCTGCTCCCCATAGCGCTCCTCGATGATGTGCCGGATCAGCTCCGCCGAGTCCTGCAAGGACAGGGCCGCGGCCTGGAGGTGATCGTAACGGAGCGAACGCGCCCTGACCTCAACCGGATTCGCGGTGGGATGACCGGTCTCGTAGTCCTCGCTATAGACGATGGCCGGGTCGCTCGCGAAGCGGAAGAGGTCGAACGAACCGGGAAGCCCGGCATGGGCGCCGGCTGTAAACGGCAGAACCTGGACGTTCACCCGTGGGTTGTCCAAGTGGGAAGACGGGTGGAGCAGTTGCCTCCGCATGACCTCACGGCCGCCGATCCCCTGGTACAGCACCGCCTCGCCGAGCACCGCCCACAGCACCGGCGGCTCCTGCTTCTCCAGGATCCGCTGTCGCGCCAGCCGAGCAGCCGCACGGCGGTCCAGATCGGTCGGGTCCATCACCCCGAGCACCGCCCGGGCGTACGCCTCTGTCTGCAGAAGGCCATGCACGAGCTGCGCCTGGAACGCGTAGATCTCCGTGGCTCGGGCCTCCAGCTCCGCGATCTGCTGGAACCAGGACGGCAGTTGGCTGCGCAACACCAGATCCAGCAATCGGGACAGCAACCCACCCGTGCCCAGCGCCGCATCCACCCGCTCGCTGAACTCCCCCGTCGGCAACTTCCGCGCCGTCTCGATCTGGCCGACCAGCGACCCCGTGTAGCTGATGATCTCGCCCAACTGCTTCTGCGTGAGGCCGGCCGCCTCCCGGTGGCGACGCAACTCGTAGCCGTAGTAGTCGAGCGGCGACGCACTCGGGTCGAGGACGTTGACTTGGCTCATGGCGGGCATCCCCTCGTTCAACTCCACCAACGGCAGGGCAGGTTGTAGCCGACCCGTAGCCGAGAGTAGTCAACGGTCGCCACGCTCGTACCAGGAACGATGACATTTCGGCCGCCCGAGTGGCGGAAAGGTGCCCGTAGGCGGATCCTGGCCTGAACGCGACGATCCACCCCCAGGGGGTACGGGGACGACCCGTACTCCCTGGGGCGCGCGTGCTACTTCGGCGCGGCCGGGACAGGCTCCTGCGCGGGCTCGTCCACGTGCGCGTCCGCTCTCGCCCCCGGTACCGCCCCCGCCGGCACCCGAAGCTGCCGCCGGCCCGCCAGCAGGTACGTCAAGCCGAAGCCCGCGCCCACCACCGCCGCGCCGCCCGCCGCGTCCAGTACCCAGTGGTTGGCCGTGGCCACGATCGCGCAGACGGTGAAGAGCGGGTGGAGCAGGCCGAGGAGCTTCATCCACAGCTTCGGCGCGAGGAGCAGGACAATCAGTCCGCACCACAGCGACCAGCCGAAATGCAGCGACGGCATCGCCGCGTACTGGTTGGTGACCGCCGTCATCGCCCCGTAGTCCGGGTTGGCGAGGTCCTGCGGGCCGTGCACCGTGTCGATGAATTCCATGCCCGGCATCAGTCGCGGCGGGGCCAGCGGGTACAGCCAGAAGCCGAGCAGTGCCAGCAGCGTCGCGAAGGCGAGCGACGAGCGCGCCCAGCGGTAGTCGGCGGGGCGGCGGACGTACAGCACACCGAGGATGGCCAGCGGCACCACGAAGTGGAAGGACGTGTAGTAGAAGTTGAAGAAGGCCTCTACCCACTCGGCCTTCACCACCGCGTGGTTGACCCAGTGCTCGACGTCGATGCCGAGCGCCTGCTCGGCGGAGATGATCTGCCGGCCGTGCTCCTCGGCCGCCGTCACGCCGCCGGTGGCGGCGGCGCGGATGTGCGAGTAGACGGAGTAGCCGACCCGTATCACCAGCAGTTCGAGCAGCAGGTTCGGGCGGCTGAGCACACGCCGCCAGAACGGCAGCAGCGGCACCCGGCTCCAGCGGGCCGGGAGCGGCAGGGCGTACTCGGTCGGCACCGGCCGCCGGAAGTACGGCGAGGTACGGGGCAGGAACGGCACCGCGACCGCCGCGGCCAGGGCCGCGATCAGCAGGACGTTGTCGCGTACGGGATAGAGCACCGCCATGTTGGGCAGCAGCATCGTGCCCGGCAGTGTGATCGCGAGGATCACCAGGACGGGCCACAGCATGCGGTCCGAGGCGCGCTTGCCGACCCGGCCGACGACGGCCAGGAGCACCCACAGCAGCTGGTGCTGCCAGGCGGTGGGCGAGACGGCGACGGCCACACAGCCGGTCAGGGCGACGGCGAGGAGCAGCTGTCCGTCCTGGGCGTAGCGGACGGCACGGCGCAGGCCGAAGAAGCAGACCGCGGCGGCGAGCGCGGCATAGAGCGCGATCTCGAGCGGGCCCGCCGGGCCGAGACGGAGCAGCGCGCCGTGCAGTGACTGGTTGGCCAGGCTGTCCGGGCGGGCGCCGAGCCCGGCGCCGGCGACATGGTGCACCCAGTACGTCCAGGAGTCGCTGGGCAGCGCGGCCCAGGCGAGCGCCGAGGAGGCGGCGAAGGTGGCCGCCGAGGTGACCGCGGCGCGTCTGCGGCCGGTGAACCAGAGCAGCGGCGCGAAGAGCAGCACCGTCGGCTGGAGCGCCGCGCCGAAGCCGATCAGCACGCCGGACGGCCTCTCGCCGCGCACGGCGAAGCAGCCGAGCAGCACCAGCAGGACCGGAATGATGCTGGTCTGCCCCAGGTAGAAGCTGTTGCGCACGGGCAGCGAGAGCATCAGCAGGCTGATCGCGATGGGCGCGGCGAGCAGTCCGCTGCGGCGCGAAACGGGTCCCGGCAGAGCGCGGGCGACGACCAGGCCGAGCACGACGACGAGCAGCAGCGTCCCGAAGGTCCAGGCGATGCCGAGCGCCTGCTCGGCGGCCCGGGTCAGTGGCTTCAGTACGAGTCCGGCAAACGGCGTACCGGTGAACCTGTCGGAGTCGTACAGCGAGCCCTTCATATGCAGGACGCCGTTCTCGCCGATCCAGGTCTCCAGGTCGGTGAGCCGTTCACCGGGCGGATGCCGGAGCACTGCCGCTGCCTGCCGTACCGCGAGGACGGCCGCCACGAGCCATAGGGCGGCCCTGACCGCGCCCATCCTCGTATCCGTCGTCGCACTTCCGTGCACGCTGTGCTCCGCGTTCGCCACGTCGCGCCGCGCCTCCCCACGTTCTGTATTCCTGGACAACGTTCTGTGTGCCGGGTCCTGCGTGTCCGGCCCGCTCCGGATTCCGTGTCCGGGCCGCTCCGGATTCGTAGAGCCTCGCACTGCCCCATGAAGGAGACTCAGGCAACCCCCTCTTCGCCTGACTGTCACCCTGTTTTGACCGGATATCTCGTTCGACGACACCGGAACCGCGAGGTCCGCGGCGCCGTCACAGGAGGCATGCGGGGGAACATACAAGACAGGACAGCGGCGCGCGCGCCACACGGACAGCGGTTGCTGATGGTGGTGCTCGCTCTGCTCGCGCTGCAGCTCGGATCGCTGATCAGCCCGGCGTACGCCTGCGGATGCGGCGCGATGGTGCCGGACAAGCAGTCGTACATGTCCGTCAACCGGGAGACGTCGGTGGTCGGTTGGGACGGCCGTACGGAGCAGATACTGATGCGCTTCACGGTCGACGGAAACGCTCCCAAGGCTGCCTGGATCATGCCGGTGCCGAGCCGTGCGACGGTCGAGCTCGGCGACAGCGCACTCTTCGACGAGCTCGAGACGATCATCGCGCCGGAGCACCGGACGCGACACTACTTCTGGCCGCGCGGCCACGACTGGCCCTTCTCCTCAGGTTCCTCCGCCGACTCCGCGGGCGCACCGGCCCCCGCGGCGGGTGCGCCGGCGGTGGGTGTGGTCGGCCGCGAGCGCCTCGGCGACTTCGATGTCGCACGGCTGACGGCGACCGATCCCGGCGCGCTGCGCGGCTGGCTGGAGCGGAACGGCTTCGAGCTGCCGGACGGCCTCACCGGCGCGCTGAAGCCGTACGTCGAGCAGAAGTGGGAGTACGTGGCGGTGCGCCTGGCCCCCGATGCGGAGGGCTCCGTGCTGCGCGGCACGCTCGACCCGCTGCGGCTGCGCTTCGCCAGCGACCGGCTCATCTACCCGATGCGGCTGTCGCGGCTGGCCAGGACCGCGCAGTCGCTGGGTCTGTTCGTGCTGGCGCCGCACCGGATGGAGCCGCGCGGCTCGATCGGCGGGAACACGCCGGAGGTCACGTACGCGGGGAAAGTGCAGGCGAGCGGGGCGCTCGGCGCGTTCACCGGCGGCGGCGAGAGATTCCTGACGGCGCTGGACCAGGAGTTTCCGGAGCCCAGGCGGATCGACGGCGACCATGAGCTGCGCGCCGCGGACAAGGACACCCCCTTCCGGCGGGTGGTGTACGAAAACAGGCTGTTGACGGTGGCCGGTGTCCCGGCGTGGCTGCTGACGGTCGGCGGGGCTCTGGCGGTTCTCGCGGCAGTGGTGCTCGTGCGCGTACGGGCACGGCGGCGCAGGCCGGTCCCGCCTCCTCCGGCAATCCAAGTGCCGCCACCGATCGCCTGAAATAGGTTGGGGCGTATGACCCAGGAGAACCAGGAACGGTGGAACGCCGTAGACCGCTTTATCACCGACATCCTTGTCCAGGACGACGAAGCGCTGACCGCCGCGCTCGCGGCGAGCGACGCGGCCGGCCTGCCGGCCATCGCTGTCGCCCCGAACCAGGGCAAGCTGCTGTATCTGCTGGCCCAGCTGCAGGGCGCGCGCACGGTGCTCGAGATCGGCACGCTGGGCGGCTACAGCACGATCTGGCTGGCCAGGGCGCTGCCCGAGGAAGGCAGGCTGATCTCGCTGGAGTACAACCCGGGGCACGCGGAGGTGGCCCGCGCGAATCTCGCCCACGCGGGCCTCGCCAAGATCGCTGAGGTCAGGACGGGCGCGGCGCTGGAGACACTGCCGAAGCTGGCGACGGAACCGGGCGCGGGCCCGTTCGACCTGATCTTCATCGACGCGGACAAGGAGAACAACCCGCGCTACGTGGAGTGGGCGCTGAAGCTGAGCCGCCCGGGCAGCGTGATCATCGTCGACAACGCGGTGCGGGGCGGGGCGGTGGTGGACGCGGACAACACGCATCCGGCCATCGTGGGCACGCGGGAGATGTACGAACTGGTGGCACGGGAACCGCGGCTGAGCGCGACGGCGGTACAGACGGTGGGCACGAAGGGGTACGACGGGTTGCTGGTGGCGCGCGTGGTGGCCTGAGGGTGGGGCGGGTGGTCGCGGCGGCCGGTGCCCGGCCGTCCGACCCGACCGCCCGACCGACCGACCGACCAACCAACTGTCTGTCTGCCCGACCGCCCTGCCCGACTGTCCTGCCCGACTGTCCTGCCCGACTGTCCTGCCCGCGAAGAGGCGGGACGCGGCTGTGCCCCCAACCCGCCCCGTGCGTCATGCCGGTGAGCGCAGGCCGTGCGGCAAGATGGCGGCATGAGCATTGTGAAGATCAACGTCCTGACCGTCCCGGCCGAGCAGCGCGAGGTGCTGGAGAAGCGCTTCGCGTCCCGCGCGGGCTCGGTGGAGAACTCCGACGGCTTCGAGTGGTTCGAGCTGCTGCGCCCCGTGGAGGGGACCGACGAGTACCTCGTCTACACCCGCTGGCGCGACGAGGCCTCTTTCCAGGCCTGGATGGAGGGCTCGATGAAGGCCTCCCACGGCGCGGGCCAGGGAGGCCCGGGCAGCGGCGAAGGCGGCGAGCGTCCCAAGCCCGCCGCCTCCGGGTCCACGCTGTGGTCGTTCGAGGTGGTCCAGCAGGCCGCCCCGAAGGCCTGAGGCCGAAGCCGGAGGGCCGGGCACAACACCCGGGCCTCCGGCCACGAACTAGATCCGCAGCA
This sequence comes from Streptomyces sp. NPDC002926, assembly GCF_053591755.1. Classification (NCBI taxonomy): domain Bacteria; kingdom Bacillati; phylum Actinomycetota; class Actinomycetes; order Kitasatosporales; family Streptomycetaceae; genus Streptomyces; species Streptomyces sp. NPDC002926. The sequence continues at coordinate 511,027 of NZ_JBSFUK010000001.1, read as the reverse complement.
GCCGCTCCGTCACCTCGCGGTACGCGCGCAGGGCGACCCGCAGCTCCTCCGTGTCCGCCTCCACCGGGCGGCGCTCCTTCCCGCTGTCCCAGTCGGCGCGGAGAGCCTGGCGCCGTTCGGTGAGGGCGGTCGTGATGCGGTCGGCGGTGTCCTCCAGTATCGCGGCGGCCTCCTCGACCGCATGCCGCGGCCCGTCGACAAAACCGCCGAGGGACTGCTGCAGTCGCAGCGTCAGCTTGTCGCACTCGTCCTGCGGGATCAGCTGCCGCGACGGGTTCTCGTCGCGGGACTCATGGTCCTCATCGCGCTCGAAGTGCTCAAGGTACTCAGGGCCCTCGAGACGTTCGGCCCGCTCGGGTGCCTGGACCCGCTCAGGTGTCTCGGCCCGCTCGGTTGCCTGGATCCGCTCAGGTGTCTCGGCCCGCCCGGGTGACTGAACCCGCTCAGGTGTCTCGGCATGTACTGGTGTCTGTTCACGCGCAGGTGACTGGACCCGCTCAGGTGTCGGTGCACGCTCAGTTGTCGGTGCACGCTCCGCTTCGTACGTCATCAGGCGCCACTCCCCTTCGGCTTCAGCAGATGCCCGCGACCGCCGCGCCCCACCACACCGGCCCGGTGCGGGCGGGTGTCCTCGGCGGCGCGGGTGTGGAGCAGGGCCTCGAAGAGCGCCCGGCTCTCGACCATCGCCTCACGCAGCTCCTCCGTGCTCGACCGTGCGCCCGCCGCGCGGTGCATCCGGCGGTAGCCGCCCACGTGTTGCGCGTGGTGCACGGAGAGCGCGGCGAGCTGCTCCTCGTGCTGTGCGGCCTCGGGGAAGCCCCGCTCCCCCGCCAGCCGCGCCAGCAGCTGGTCCGCCTCGGCGACGGCTTCGGCCGGCGAGTCGACGAAGCGCTCCTGGAGACCGGCCCACTTGGCGACGTACAGCTCACGTGTCTCGTTCGCCAGCGGCTGCGGCTTCATGTCACCGTGGCGCTTGACGCGCTCGTCCAGTTCACGTTCCGCCGCTTTGGTGTCGCCGTCGTGGCGGGTGAGGACCAGGTCGTACTCGGGGCCGAACCGCCGCTTCAGACCCCGCCGGCCGCCTCCCCTGCCCGGACCGGCGTAGAGCACGGCGGCGACGACGATCGCGAACACCGCTACCAGAGCGATGACGATCAGGACTGTGGACATAACTGCCTTCCCTGTTCACGATTCGGTGTCGGTTGAGGGGCCCTCCTGAAGGCGGGTTGCCCGGAATTCGTTGGCCAAACAGCCCGCCCCTCCGGTACAGAGATCGTCATGACCACCTGGACCCTGGCCCCCGAAGCGTTCGACTCCTCCGACGCGAGCGCCCTGCGGCGCGAGTACTACGGCGAGGTCGCGAGCCGCTACTGGCAGCGCCCCGCGACCGCCGAGGAGATCGACCAGGGGCTCAGCGGCGACGGTGCCGAGCAACTCACGCCGCCCACCGGTCAGTTCGTGGTCGGGCGGTACGGCACCAAGGCCGCGGCCTGCGGCGGGGTCCTGATGCTGGACGCCGAGCGGGCAGAGCTCACGCGCGTCTTTCTGCGCCGCGCCTTCCGCGGCAGGAGAGGCGCCGGAATCCTGCTGGAGACCCTGGAGAGCGAGGCGCGCAAGCTGGGCGCCCGGCGGATGGTTCTCAACACCCGGCTCGATCTGATCGAGGCGCGGAAGCTCTACGTCCGGAACGGCTACGCCGAGATCCCGGCGTACTGCTCGGGTCCGTACATGGAGATCTGGTACGGCAAGGAACTCTGACCGGCCCCGGGCACCCGGAGCTGTCAGCCGACCCGGAGCCGTCAGCCGCCCGGGAGTTCAGGCCGCGTGGTCCCGCTTCGGCGGCGGACTGTACGGCCGCTCGGCGTCCGACCCGCACAGCTCCGCGTTCAGCTCCTTCACCAGCTGCACCAGATCGGTCGGCCGCTCCGGCGCCCACCAGTCGCCCAGCAGCTCCGAGAGGGACTCCTCGCGCGCCTTCGCGAGCCGTACGGCCGCCTCGACGCCCGGGTCGGTGAGGATCAGCTGCAGCCCCTCGCGGCGGGCGAGCCCCCGCTCCTCCACCTGCCGTGCCGCGTCGGTGATGATGTGCAGTGGTACGGGGGTGGCGTCGGCGAGCAGGGCCGGCTCGACCGTGCCGTGGCGCCTGATCCGCAGCAGCAGCCAACTGGCCTCGGGCAGCAGGTCGTACCCCGCCTTCGCGCCGATCTTCTCGTAGATCTGGCGCCGTCCCTCGCGCGAGCCCAGTACCGAGAGGGCCCGGGCCACCTCATCGTGCGAGGAGCGCTCGACCGGGTTGGAGGCCAGCGTCTGACTGGTATCGGGCGCGGTGACCGAGCCGCGCAGCTTGTCCTCCTTGAGGAACCAGGCGATGAGGAAGGCGAGCATCACGACGGGCACGGCGTACAGGAAGACATCGGTGATGGCCGAGGAGTACGCATGGAGTACCGACGGGCGCAGCGCGGGCGGCAGTTCGGCGATGGCGCGCGGGTCGTCGGCCAGTTGCCCGGCACCGGCGCCGGACGGCACCGGCCGTCCGGCGAGCGCGTCGGCCAGTTTGTTCTGGAGCCGGCCGGCGAAGATCGTGCCGAAGACGGCGACGCCGAACGCGGCTCCGATGGAGCGGAAGAAGGTCGCGCCGGAGGTGGCGACGCCCAGGTCCGCGTAGCTGACGGCGTTCTGGACGACCAGCACGAGCACCTGCATGACCAGGCCGAGACCGGCACCGAAGACGAAGAGGTACGCGCTCGTCTGCCAGGTGGAGCTGGTCTCATCGAGCTGGTGGAGCAGTACGAGGCCGACAGCGGTGATGCCGGTGCCGGCGATCGGGAAGACCTTCCAGCGGCCGGTGCGGCTGACGATCTGGCCGGAGCCCGTGGAGGTGAGCAGCATGCCGAGCACCATCGGCAGCATGTGCACACCGGACAGGGTCGGTGTGATGCCGTGGACAACCTGCAGGAACGTCGGCAGATAGGTCAACGCGCCGAACATCGCGAAGCCGACGATGAAGCTGATGACGGCGACGAGCGTGAATGTGCGGATACGGAAGAGTCTGAGCGGCAGTACGGGTTCGGCGGCGCCCCGTTCGACGTACACGAATACGACGAGGAGTACGGCTCCGAGGACGGCGAGCGCGATGATCTGCGCCGAGCCCCACGCCCAGGTGGTGCCGCCGAGGGAGGCGACGAGGATCAGGCAGGTGGCGACGGCGGCGATGAGGAAGGTGCCGAGGTAGTCGATGGTGTGCCTGGTCCGCCGTACGGGGATGTGCAGTACGGCGGCGATGACGAGCAGCGCGACGACGCCGACCGGCAGGTTGATGTAGAAGACCCAGCGCCAGCTGAGGTGTTGGGTGAAGAAGCCGCCGAGCAGCGGGCCCAGGACGCTGGAGGCGCCGAAGACCGCGCCGAACAGGCCCTGGTACTTGCCTCGTTCGCGCGGCGAGACGATATCGCCGACGATCGCCATCGACAGCACGATCAGTCCGCCGCCGCCGAGTCCCTGCAGCGCGCGGAAGCCGATGAGCTGAGGCATGTTCTGGGCGATGCCGCAGAGCGCGGAGCCGACGAGGAAGATGACGATGGCGGTCTGGAACAGCTTCTTCCGGCCGTACTGGTCACCGAGCTTGCCCCACAGGGGGGTGGCGGCGGTCGCGGCCAGCAGGTACGCGGTGACCACCCACGAAAGGTGCTTCAGGCCCCCGAGTTCACTGACGATGGTCGGCAACGCGGTGGCGACGATGGTCTGGTCGAGGGCGGCGAGCAGCAGGCCCAGCAGCAGTGCACCGATGGCGACCATGACGGTCTGCCGTTTCTGGCCCTCACCCGGGGCCGGACTCACGGCCGGTGTGCTCACTTCCTGGGACACGGCGATCACCTCGGTTCCGCTTCCGGGCCCGACCCGCCGCCCGTTCTCGGACATTCTCCATCCTGATCGGTCTGCCCGGATATGGCCTGCCGAGTGGCCCCCGGGCCGTTGGGCCGTCGCGGCGGCGCCTGCATAATCGCTGGCAGCTATTGGGGAGGGAACCTGCCATGACCGGACACATGTGTCCTGAATGCGGTGAGCCGCCGGGTGCCGGCGGCAGAGCCGGTCCGGGGTGCCACTGCGCGGAGCGTGCCGGGGGCACGCCGGGGGCGGAGCGGCAGCCGGGCCTCGCGTCGCCGGGGCATTTCGATCCGCTGCGCATACGGCCCTATGTGACCTTGCGGAGCGTGGACGGGGGCGGTAGCGGGAGCGGCGGGGAGCCCGGCCCGGCGACGGTCCCCCTGATGCTGCCGTACGTGGTGGCTCCGGCGCCGCGCGACGAGCCGCACGCGCTCGATTCCGTGGACCTCACCCCGGCTGGGCACCGCCGCCCACGGCGGCGGAACACCGGGCTCATGGTGGTCGCGGCGGCGATTGCGGTGGCCGGGACCGCGGCGGTCGCCTCGGGGTTGTTCTCCGGGGGCAACGAGCGCGAGAAGGCGCTGCTGGACAGGGAGACAAGCACGCCGAGCATTGCCGTGCTGCCGGACGGGCCCTCTTCGTCGCCGAGCCGGTCCGCATCCGTGTCCGGCTCGGCGTCGGCGTCCCCGTCCGGTACGGCCTCGGCGGCGCGGTTCGCGCCGCGCGCGTCCGCCGGCTCGTCCGGCCCCGCGGCCACGGCGGCGGCGCCCTCGTCGGCGTCCTCCACGTCGGCGTCGGCCAGCTCGGCTCCCCAGCCGGCAGGCTGGCGGACATCGGACACACTGCGGAGCGGGGACAGCGGGCCCGAGGTCACGGAGCTCCAGCAGCGGCTGGCCGAGGCGTCCCTGTACACGGGCCCGATGGACGGCACGTACAGCGAGAGCGTCGAGGACGCGGTGCGGGCCTTCCAGCGGGACCGGCACGTCAGGGGCGATCCCAGAGGCACGTACGGCCCGAACACCCGCCGCGCGCTGGAGGCCGAAACCCAGGAGCCCTGACGGGCTATGGCGCACTCGGCGCCGGCGGCGGACCGTGGGGTGATGAAGAGGTCCTGGCTCCTGCTCGCCCTGCCCGTACTTCCGCTGATCCTGATCTTCGGGCTGCTGCTGCGCCGTCGCGCGGAGGGACGCGGCGGCCCCGGCGGTGGTCCGCCGTCCGCCGGAGTGCGCGAACCGCGCCGCCCGAAGCCTTCTCCTCCGGCCGCCGCGGTGGCGCTGCACGCGGTCCCCTGAACCGGGACCGGGTGGAGCGGGGCGTCCCACGGACCGGGACCGGGTGGCGCTACCCGCCCCCGTTTTGTATCGTGTAGGAACAAAGTGGTTCCGCCCGTATTCCCTGACCGGCGGGCGGAGCCACTTGTTTCTCTTCTCCCGCGCCCTGGAGTACGCCGATGCCGGCAGCCACCCCGTCCGTTCTGCGCGCCCGCGCCCTCCTGCTGGACATGGACGGCACCATCGTCAACTCGGATGCCGTGGTCGAGCGCTGCTGGCGGCTCTGGGCCACCGGGCACGGCCTGGACCCGGAAGAGGCGCTCAAGGTCGTCCACGGCCGGCAGGGCTTCGCCACCATGGCGGTACTCCTCCCGGACCGCCCCATGGAGCAGAACTACGCCGACAACCGGGTGATGCTCGCCCAGGAGACCGCGGACATCGAGGGCGTGGTCCCCGTCGCGGGCGCCGCCGCCTTCATGGCCGCCGTCGCCCGACTGCCGCACGCCCTGGTGACCTCGGCGGACGAGGCGCTCGCCCAGGCCCGGATGACCGCCGCCGGTCTGCCGATGCCGCGGATCCGGGTCACCGCCGAGCGCGTCGGCGCGAGCAAGCCGGATCCTGAAGGCTTTCTCAAGGGCGCGGCCGAGCTGGGTTTCGACCCGGCGGACTGCATCGCCTTCGAGGACTCCGAGGCGGGCATCCAGGCGGCCCGCGCGGCGGGTATGCGCGTGGTGGGCGTGGGCCCCCGCGCGGCGGCCCTCTCCCCGGACGTCCATGTCCCGGACCTCACGCACCTGACCGTGACCGAGGGCCCTGACGGCACCATCGGACTGCGGGTGGCACCCCCGGCGGCCTGACCGCCGGCATTCGGGCTGGGCGGCGCGAGCCGACAGCGTGCCAACCACGGCGCGAGCCAACAGCGCGCGAGCCGATGAGGGAGCGCGCGTCAGGGAGCGAGCGCCTCGAAGAGGCTGAAGCCGGCCAGCGCCAGCATCAGACAGGCCGCGACCTTCGTGATCAGACGCAGCGGTACGTACTTCATCAGCGTCCGGCCGCCCAGGATGCCCATGCCCGCGACCGCCCACAGCGCCAGCACCGCGCCGACGCCCACCGACAGCGGGCTGTCGTAGCGGGCGGCGAGGTTGGCGGTCATGACCTGGGTCAGATCGCCGAACTCCGCGACCAGGATGAGCATGAAGCCCGCCCCCGAGACCTTCCAGAAGGACTGGTCCGCCGGGGCCTTGATGTTCTCCTCGTCCCCGTCGTCCTTCTTCATGAGCAGCAGCAACGCGCCCGCCAGGAAGAGGAGGCCGACCACCGCCTGCACCAGCCGGTGCGGCAGCAGGGTCAGTACGCTGCCGGCCGCGACCGCGAGCGCGACATGGACGGCGAAGGCGGCCGCTACGCCCGCGAAGACGTACGAGGCGCGGTAGCGGGTGCCGAGCATGAGACCGGCGAGCGCGGTCTTGTCGGGGAGTTCGGCGAGGAAGACGACGCCGAAGGTGATCGCCATGACGGTGAAGCTGATCACGGGTGGGAGTCCTCAATCGGTCGGGGCGCGGCCCTGCCGAGAAGTCCTGAACGTTCAGGGGTCGCTTCGGCACGGCAGCGCCATGAATGCGTACATGGGCACTGCGGCCGAAGGTCTCGCTGGCGGGCCTCGACGAGGCCGCCTCCGGGCGCCGGCCGGGCACGAGGCCCAGCAGTATGTCGACGTTCCGGCGAAGAGCTACTCCCCTTCTGCTCGGTCCAGGGTACGGGATACGGCCGTCAGGCCGGATCCCGGTAGAGCCGCCCCCGCGCCACCAGTTCCAGCACCAACGACACCGACACCGCCTGCACCGCCATCAGCGCGACCAGCACGAACAGCTGCACGGCCCCCGCCAGCACGGGTGATGCCCCGCCCAGCAGCATGCCGACGAACGCGCCCGGCAGTGTGACAAGGCCCACGGTCCTGGTCTGGTCGAGGCCCGGCAGCAGCGCGTCGGACGCCGGACTACGCGCCACCTCGAGCCGGGCGTCACGGTCGAGCAGCCCGAGCGCCATCCCCGCCTCCACCTCGCCCCGCCGCAGTCCCAGCTCGTCCAGCGCCCGGCGCCCGGCGAGCACGGTCGCGGTGAGCGCGCCGCCGATGAGGATGCCCGTCACCGGGATCAGCGCGATGCCTTTCAGCGGCACCAGGCCCGTGAGCAGCAGCGCGGCGACGACGGGCACGACGCCCGCGGCGATCGGCAGCCAGGTCCACCACCAGGTCCGGTTCCCGGTGATGCGCCGGCCCGCCGTCCATACGGCCACGGCGTACATCAGCAGCAGAAAGCCGAGCAGCAGCGGTACGGAACGGACCACCCATCCGATCACCAGGGAGACGGCCGCGAGTTGGACCGCCGCCCGTACGCCCGCGACGACGATCTCGCGGGCCCGCCCGAGGTGGGCGACCGCGGCCACCGTAGCCGCGACGACCAGCAGGACAGCCAGCACGACCCCGAAAGTGACATTGACCGTCAGCAGCACCAGACAACCCTACGCCGCGGCCCGGTATGTGTTGGGGCGTCAGAACACTTGATCTGACGTGCCCATGTCGCCACCCTGTTACCTGGCGCCCACCCCACGGAAACCTTGCGCCGCAAGCATGGCCACGCCCGAACGGCCAAGCTCCCCCCACATCAAAGGAGTTCGCATGTCTGGTGTCTACGCGCGTCAAACCCGCCGAATAGCCGTGCTCACCGCCACCGCCGCTCTCGCCACCACCGGTCTGCTCGCCACCGCCCCCGCCGCCCAGGCATCCCCGCCCGCCCCCGTCAGCGCCGCCACCGCCCGCACCTACCTCGGTCAGCTGACCGTGGCGGCCGAGGGTTCCTCCACCGGCTACAGCCGCGACAAGTTCCCGCACTGGATCACTCAGTCGGGCGCATGCAACACCCGTGAGGTCGTCCTCAAGCGCGACGGTACGAACGTCGTCCAGGACTCCAGCTGTGCGGCGGTCAGCGGCAGTTGGTTCTCCGAGTACGACGGGGCTACCTGGACCGCCGCCGCCGACGTGGACATCGACCACATGGTGCCGCTCTCCGAGGCGTGGAAGTCCGGCGCGAACAGCTGGACCACCGCCCAGCGCCAGGCCTTCGCCAACGACCTCACCCGCCCCCAGCTGATCGCCGTCACCGACAACGTCAACCAGGCCAAGGGTGACCAGGACCCGGCGGAGTGGCTGCCCTCGCGCACCTCGTACCGCTGCATGTACGCCCGGATGTGGGTGGACGTGAAGCACTACTACAGCCTGAAGGTGGACTCGGCCGAGAAGAGTGCGCTCCAGGGCATCCTGAACGGCTGCTGACCAGCCGCTGACGGTCCGGACACGATCACGATCGGTACCGTCGGAACCTGGCCGTCGACCTCTGTCGTTCCGTACCGTACGGGACGACAGAGGAGGGAACACATGGCCGATCTGCGCCTGGGGCCACTGCTGCGGTATGTCGACTGGGAATCCGGCGGGAGCGCGACCGTCTGGGTCGAGGCCGACCGCCCGTGCACGGCCGAGGTCCGGTGCGCGGACGGCGCGCGGGGCGCTTCGCGAACGTTCCGGATCGCCGGCCACCACTACGCGCTGGTGCCGGTGACCGGTCTGACGCCGGGCACCACGACCGCGTACGAGGTACTGCTCGACGACGAGCGGGTCTGGCCACCGGCCGGCTCCCTCTTCCCGGACAGCACGATCCGTACGCCCGAGGTCCCCTCCGACCGCATCACCGTCTCCTTCGGCTCCTGCCGCTGGTCGGCCGCGCCCGACGACGGGCACGACCCGGTGGGGCCGGACGCGCTCGACACCCTCGCCCTCAGGCTGGCGGCCGATCCCACCGCCGAACGCCCCGATGTGCTGCTCCTGCTGGGCGACCAGGTCTACGCGGACGAGACGTCCAAGGAGACCAGGTCCTGGCTCGCGACCCGGCGTGATCTGTCCGAGCCGCCCGGCGCGGAGGTCGCGGACTACGAGGAGTACACCCGGCTCTACGACGAGTCGTGGAGCGACCCCGAGGTGCGCTGGCTGCTCTCCACGGTCCCCAGCTGCATGATCTTCGACGACCACGATGTGATCGACGACTGGAACACCAGCGCCTCCTGGCTGGCGGAGATGCGCGAGACGGCGTGGTGGCAGGACCGGATCCTCAGCGGACTGATGTCGTACTGGGTCTACCAGCACCTGGGCAATCTCTCGCCCGCGGAGCTGGAGTCGGACGAGCTGTACACCGCGGTGCGGGCAGCCCCCGACGGAACCGACCTCCTCAAGACCTTCGCCACCGGGGCGGACGCCGATCCTGCCTCAGTGCGCTGGAGTTACCGCCGCGACTTCGGCCGGACCCGGCTGCTGATGGTGGACACACGCGCCGCCCGGGTCCTCGACGAGAAGAACCGGACGATGCTCGACGCGGGTGAGGCCGGCTGGGTGCGCGAGCAGGCGCTGGCCGGGCGGGAGACGTACGACCATCTCCTGATCGGCACCTCACTGCCCTGGCTGCTGCCGCCGCTGATCCATGACGCGGAGAGCTGGAACGCCGCGCTGTGCCGGGGCGAGCGCGGTGCGCGCTGGGCACGGTTCGGTGAGGATCTGCGCAGACGGGCGGATCTGGAGCACTGGGCGGCCTTCCCCGACTCCTTCGCCGAGCTGGCGCGACTGTTCGCGGAAGCGGGCAGCGGGGACGGCGCCCCGGCGACGGTATGTGTGCTTTCGGGCGATGTGCACCATGCGTATGTCGCGGAACCCACCTGGCCGGACCGCGCACAGCCGGACGCACGGGTGCTGCAGCTGACCTGTTCGCCGGTGCACAACTCCATCCCCCGCTCGATACAGGTCGGCTTCCGCTTCGGCTGGAGCCGGGCCGGCCGGCGACTCGGCCGCGCCCTGGCCCGCCACGGCCGGGTGGGCAAGCCGCCGGTCAGCTGGCGCAGGACCGGCGGTCCGTGGTTCGGCAATCAGCTGATGACGCTGACGCTTCGGGGGCGCTCGGCGGGGCTGCGGCTGGAGCAGGCGCGGGCGCTCGGAAGCGAGCAGACCGCGGGCGCGCAGCTGGTGACGGTGGAGGAACGGGACCTGACCGCGGACCGTGATGCTTCCCACAGCGGAGCGTGATCCTCCGCCCCGGGGGTTCGACTCCGGGCGCACCAGCGGCATGATGTGCCGGACGATCCCTCCCACCCGTCGCCCGACCGGCCCCCTGGACGAGCGCAGTGCACGCGAACAGGCCATTCCCCCCACATGCTCCGGGAGTTCCCGTTTTGTCCGCAGCTTCGTCCAGTCGCGCCACCGCCGTCGCGGTCGTCGGCGCAGGCCCCCGCGGCACCTCCGTCCTCGAACGGCTCTGCGCGTCCGCCCGCGAACTGGCCCCGGGGACCCCGTTCACGGTCCACCTGGTCGATCCCGCGCCGCCGGGCCCCGGCCGCGTCTGGCGCCCGGACCAGTCGGCCGAACTGCTGATGAACACGGTGGCTTCGCAGGTGACCCTCTTCACGGACGACAGCGTTGTCTGCGAGGGGCCGATACTCCCGGGCCCGAGCCTGTACGAATGGGCGGCCGCGCACACCGACGAGACCCTCGGCCCCGACGACTACCCGACGCGGGCCTGCTACGGCCGCTACCTGGAATGGGCCTTCCGCCGGGCGGTGTCCGGCGCACCGGACACCGTGCGGGTGGCGGTCCACCGGTCGCGGGCGGTACGGCTGGAGGACGACCGGGACGCGGTGGCGGGGCCCACCGGCACCGCGGCCTTCCAGACTCTCGCACTCGACGACGGCACCGTCCTCACCGGGCTCAGCGCGGTAATCCTCGCGCAGGGCCATCTCCCGGTGGTCTGCCGCCAGTCGCAGGCGCATCTCGCCGAGTACGCCGCCCGTCACCCGCGCCTGCGCTACTTCCGGCCCGCCAACCCCGCGGACCTCGACCTCTCGGGCGTCGCCCCGGGTGAACGGGTGCTGCTGCGCGGCCTGGGGCTCAACTTCTTCGACCATATGGCCCTGTTGACGACGGGCCGCGGCGGCACCTTCGTACGCGCCGACGGCGGGGAGCTCGTCTACCGGCCCTCGGGCCGTGAGCCGCGGCTGTACGCGGGATCACGGCGCGGCGTCCCGTACCAGGCACGCGGCGACAACGCCAAGGGCCCCTCCGGCCGGCATGAACCCCTCGTCCTCACCCCGGATGTGATCGCGGTCTTCCGCAACCGCGCGGGCGAGGGCGATCCGCCGGACTTCCTGACCGAGATATGGCCGCTGGTGGCCAAGGAAGTGGAGACGGTCCACTACGAGGCGCTGCTCGCCGATCCGCAGGGCTCCGCTCCTCACGGCTTCCGGGACCGTTTCCTCGACGCACCCCACGGCAGCGCCCAAGAGGCCGCCGTACTGGACGCGTTCGGGGTCACGGAGGCGGACCGCTGGTCCTGGGACCGGATTTCACGCCCGCACGCAGGTGAGCGCTTCGCCTCGCCGGCCGAGCACCGCACCTGGCTCCTCGGCCATCTGCGACAGGACGCCGCGCAGGCCGCGCTCGGCAATGTCGCGGGTCCGCTGAAGGCCGCCCTCGACGTACTGCGCGATCTGCGCAACGAGCTCCGTCTGATCGTGGACCACGCGGGCCTCTCCGGCACCTCCCGGCGCGACCATCTCGACCGCTGGTACACCCCGTTGAACGCGTTTCTCTCCATCGGCCCGCCGCGCCGCCGGATCGAGGAGATGACGGCGCTGATCGAGGCCGGCGTCCTGGAGGTGGTCGGTCCGCGCACCACGATCGGGATGGCGGACGCCGGCTCGCACGACGCCCTGGACGGAGCCTTCACCGCCGAATCGCCTGATGTCCCCGGCTCTTTCGTGACGGCGACGACGCTCATCGAAGCGCGACTGCCGGAACCCGACCTCCGGCGGACCTGTGACGAGCTGCTCGAGCGGCTGCTGAAAACCGGCCACTGCCGCCCGCACTCCATCGACGGTTACGAAACCGGAGGGCTGGACGTCACACCACGCCCGTACCGTCTGATCAACCGTCAGGGCCGTCCGCACTCGAGACGGTTCGCGATCGGCGTTCCCACCGAGGGCGTGCACTGGGTGACCGCGGCCGGAGCCAGGCCCGGCGTCGACTCGGTGACCCTGTCGGACGCGGACGCGGTGGCGCGCGCCGCCCTGCGCACGCTCGTCACGGAGCAGGACTCGGCTCCCGGCGGGGAAACGGAATCCAGGGCGGAAACCAGCCCACGATCAAATGTTGAACTTGCAAGCATTGATTAGGTCCGCCTAACCTAGGGCTTCCCTCGTCGGTTCACGTCCCCAGACCGAAGGAGCCCCCCATGGCACATCCCTCGCTTCCCACCCGGCTGAACACGGCCCAGCCCTATGCGCTCGGCCTGTTCCGCATCGTCGTCGGCCTGCTCTTCACCTGCCACGGCGCCGCCTCGCTCTTCGGCGTCCTCGGCGGCGCCGGCGGCGGTGGCGGCACCATCGCGGCCGGCACCTGGCCCGGCTGGTACGCGGCGGTGATCGAGCTGGTGGGCGGCACACTGGTGCTGCTCGGCCTCGGCACCCGCAGCGCCGCCTTCGTGGCCTCCGGCTCGATGGCGTACGCGTACTTCGACGTCCACCAGCCCACCGCGCTCTTCCCCCTGCAGAACAGTGGCGAGGGGGCGGCGATGTTCTGCTGGGCCTTCCTGCTGCTGGTCTTCACCGGCCCGGGCGCGTTTGCGCTGGACCGGCTGTTCGTCCGCAACGCGAGCCGGGCGACGGACGAGGAGCCCAAGGAGCAGGGCGCGGCGGCCGCTGCATAGTCACTCTTCCGGAGCGCCCGGATCCTCTTCGGAGGGTCCGGGCGCCGCGTCGATCCGCGGAACGTGACGATCACAACATCGGCTCCCCCCTGGCGATCTCGAGTCGAACCCCAGGCGTACGCTGTACAGCTGTACTGCCGCCCCTGCCGCTCCCCTGCGACGTCGCGGCGTTGTTTACGAAACCGGGGAGTTCGGGTGCTCGAGAGCGTGGGGTTGCTGACCGGCAGCCCATGGATCTATGCCGTCGTCGCGCTTTCCGTACTTCTCGACGTCTTCCTGCCCGTGCTGCCCAGCGGAGTCCTGGTGATCACGGCGGCGACCGCCGCCGCGGCGGGCTCGACCAGCGCCGCCACCGGATCCGTCGAGACCGCGGCCGGAAAGGTCCCGCACGAGGTGCCCTCACTGCTCGTCCTGGTCCTCTGCGCCGCCACCGCTTCCGTACTCGGCGACCTCGTCGCCTACCGGCTGGCCTGGCGTGGCGGCGACCGGCTCGACCGGGCGATCGCCCGCTCACGCCGGCTGACCACCGCGCAGGAACGTCTTGGCGCGGCCCTCAGCCGCGGCGGCGGCGCCCTCGTCGTGATCGCCCGCTTCGCCCCGGCCGGCCGCTCGGTCGTCTCACTGGGCGCGGGCGCGGCGCACCGCAAGGTGAGGGACTTCCTGCCCTGGTCGGCCCTCGCGGGCGTGGCATGGGCGGGCTACAGCGTGGGGCTCGGCTACTTCGGCGGCCAATGGCTCGGCGCGAGCTGGGTCGGCGCGGCGGTCTCGGTGCTCGCGCTGTTCGCGGCGGGCGCGCTGGCCGCGTACGTCATGCGGCGTCCGGCTCCTGAGCCGGCCGCTTAGCGGCCCCGCCGGACCCACGGACCTCGAGCCCTTCGAGCAGCCTGCGGGTCGACTCGGCAATCTCGTCCACGGCCTGCTCGAAGATCTCACGGTTGTGCGCGGCGGGGGCCCGGAATCCGGACACCTTGCGCACGAACTGCAGGGCTGCGGCGCGGATGTCCTCCTCAGTGGCCTCTTCGGGGAGCACGGGCGGGCGGAGGGTCTTGATACTGCGGCACATGTGTTCAGTGTGCCCCGTGCGCCGGCCGCGGGGCGAGGCCTTCGGAGTCCGGCGACCTGACCGCCCTCCCCCGGCCGGCCGGCTGACCAAGCACCCGACCGGCGGCGCGCGGCTGCCCATGCCCGAGGCCCCTCCGTCCGCCGGCGAAGGGGCCTTGGGCGTGCGTCTGGTTCGGGGCGTGCATCCGTACGTTCTGCGGTCAGGCGGTGGCGGCCCTGACGACCGCCGCGGCCAGCCGGTCGTTCTCGACCGAACCGCCGCCGGGCGGGAAGGGGAAGCGGCGCCGCACGTAGCCGTACGCCACGCCACTGGCCGGATCCGCGAATGCCTGCGCTCCCGCCGCTCCGCCGTGGCCGAAGGCATCCTCGCCCAGGAACGGGTACCGCACACCGAGTGCCTGGAAGCCGAGGCCGAACTGATCCTCCTCACCGGTGACCACATCGGTGCCCACCGAGTAGAGCCGGGCGAACTCCGCGATCGTGTCCGGCTTGAGCATGGGTGCCCTGCCGTCGACCTCGCTGATGGCCGCCGCGTACATCGCCGCGACCCCGCGCGCGTTCCCCACCCCGCCCGCCGAGGCCTGGCCGAGGGCCCGCACCGTGCGCGTGTTGGCAAGCTCCACCAGGTCGGTGGGCGGATCGGCGTTCAAGCCGAAGGCGATCGCCATGAGACTGTCCGGGGCCGGCGCGTCCGCGCGGAGCTCGGCGAGCTGCTCCGGTGTGGTCCGCATCGGCAGTACGTCCAGATAACGCGATTCCAGCGCTTCGGGCAGCCCGAGATGGAAGTCGAGCCCGTACGGGGCCCTCACCCGCTCCTCGTACAGCTCCTGGATCGAGCGCCCGGTGACGCGGCGTACCACTTCGCCGGTGAGAGCGCCGATGACGAAGGCGTGGTACCCGTACGCCGTTCCCGGCTCCCAGTACGGTCGCAGACCCGCCAGCCGCGCGGCGAGCAGCCGGTCGTCGGCCAGCTCCTCGGTGCTGAACCCGCCGTCGACGCCGATCAGTCCGGCTCGGTGCCCGAGCAGCTCCCGAAGCGTGAGCCGGTCCTTGCCCTCGGCCGCGAATTGAGGCCAGTAGGAGGCGACTTCACGGTCGAGCTCGAGCAGGCCGTCCTGCACGAGCAGTGCGACGACGAGATGCGCCGCGCCCTTGGTGACGGAGTAGACGCCGGTGAGCGAGTCGCCCGCCATCCCGTCTCCGGCCCACAGGTCGACGACCTGCTGCCCGTTGACGTACGCCGCGAGCTGAGCGCCGGACTCGGTGATCCCCTCGGCAAATACAGCGTCGAACTCCTCCCGTACGCCTTCGAAACCCTCCGCGACAATCCCCTGCACGCCGGCCTCGGACATTGATCCTCCCCAGTGATCAGCAACACTCACCGGACGCCAACCACGGGGCACCGTAAGGAAATTCCCCCTGTCGCGGACTCTCCGCCCCCTCCTCGAGCAGACCGGGTACCGCCGGCGCCGGTGCTCCTCCGCACTGCGAGCACCGAGCCCAAAACCTGTTGGAAGGTCATCTGGCTGTCCGTCATAGTCTCGGCCATGGCTTCTTCTGTGGACCACGTGAGCATCGACTGCGCCGACACCTATCGGCTCGGCACTTTCTGGGCCGAGGTGCTCGGCACCAAGATCAGCGACGAGGACCATCCCGGCGACCCCGAGGCCCTGGTCGAGGCCCAGGGCATCTCGCTCCTGTTCATCGCCGTACCCGAGGGCAAGACGGCCAAGAACCGGATCCATTTCGACATCCGGCCCACGGACCGCACCCGTGACGAGGAGGTCGAGCGCCTGCTCGCCCTCGGCGCCACCCTGGTGGGCGACCACCGCCGCGCCGACGGCTCCGGCTGGGCCACGCTCGCCGATATCGAGGGCAACGAGTTCTGCGTCGAGCGCAGCGCCGCCGAGCGGGCCGCCGGCCCGTCCTGAGCCCCGCCGAGCACCGCCGGGCCCCGTGGGAGGAGCAGCAGACCCGAGGACCGCTACTGCCTGCCGCGCTCTCCCCCCGCAGTCCACGCTCGTTGCCGTCAACGACTGATGTCCAAGTCGCCGCCCCACCGCACTTGAGCCTCAGCCCTTTGTCGACAGAGCCGGGCTGATCCCCGACCTACCGCGCCCGATCCTCGCGATATGCGCAATATGCACCTTATCGTGCACTTTGACGGATGACCTCTGCGGCCGGGACGGGGCTGGGGAAGTGGCGAGTGCGGAGTCGGCCCGTGGAGGTGAGCCCGCGTCGTCTCCTGAGTCCGGGCAGCGGTCCTGGGCGCCTCTGGTGGCGGTGTGCGCCGGGTATTTCATCGTGATCCTGGATGTGACGATCATTAACGTCGCTGTGCCGGTGATCGGCCGGGAGCTGTCGGCGTCGCTCACCGGCATCCAATGGATCACCAACGGGTACACCATGGTCCTCGCCGGACTCCTGCTGACCGGCGGCGCGCTGGGCGACCGGCTGGGCAACCGGCGTGTCTTCTGCTCGGGCGTGGCTGTGTTCACCGTGGCCTCGGCCGCGTGCGCGATCGCACCGAGTACGCCGTTGCTGGTTGCCGCCCGGCTGCTGGAGGGACTCGGCGCGGCGTTGATCGTGCCCGGCTCGCTGGCCCTGCTCCAGCAGGCATACCCGGCACCGGCCGCACGCTCGCGGGCCTTCGGGCTGTGGGGTTCGATGGCGGGCATCGCCGCCTCCACCGGGCCGCTGCTGGGCGGACTGGTCGTCACCACAGTGGGCTGGCGCTGGGTGTTCCTCATCAACCTGCCCGCCGGAATCGCTTGCCTGGCGTTGACCTTGCGGAATGTGACGCGATCGCCCAGGCGCGCCGACCGGCCCCTGGACTGGCCGGCGCAGTGCGCGATCGTGGTGGCGGTCGCGCTGCTGACCGCCGCGCTCAACGAGGCCGGCCGGCGGGGCTGGACCGATCCGGCCGTCCTTGCCGCGGCGGGCCTGTCCGCGCTGGCCGCCGCCACGCTCGCGGTGCGCGAGCGGCTGGCCCGATACCCCGTCCTCCCGCCGAGCCTGCTGCGCTCCCGAGCGATGAGCGGCGGAGCCCTCATCGGTGCGCTGTTCAACTTCGGCTTCTACGGCATGGTGTTCACCGCCAGCCTGTACTTTCAGCGCCAGCGAGGCTTCAGCGCCCTGGACACCGGGGCAGCGCTGTTCCCGGCGGTAGCGATGACCATGTTCGCCTCCGTCCTGTCCGGGCGACTGGCCCGAAGAACCGGCCATCGCCCGCTGGTTGTCTCCGGCATGCTCCTGGCGGCCCTGGGGCTGGCCGGATGGGCCGCGGGACCCGACTCCCCCTACCCGCTGCTCGTGGCCCCGATGATGGCTGCCGGATTTGGCACCTCCTTCGCTCTCACGGGCGCCACCGCCACCGTGATGGGCGCCGCCCCCGCCGGCTACTCGGGAACCGCCTCCGCACTGTTCAACACCACCCGTCAGGTGGGCAGCGCCACCGGCGTAGCCCTGGGCGGCACCCTGCTGGCGACGGCGACGGACTACAACGCAGGGGTGAGAATCAGCATGGCCATCGGCGCACTCGCGTACCTGACCGCCGCCATCCTGGCGTGGCTGTGCGTGCCGGCGAAACCCGAAGGAGCATGAGCCGCGGCCGACCGGTAGGGGGCGGCCCCGAGGCTGGACTGCCACCGTCGCGGCGCCGGGGCCGTAACCGCGCACGAGCCGCCGGCCGCCATTAGGCTTATACAGGTGACGTGGCCGGTCATCTTCGTGGTGGATCGCAACCCGAGTTCGCTCGGTGTGATGCTCTCCGACCTCACACGACGGTTCGGCAGAGCATTCACGGTGAAGGGCGCGAGCTCGCCGGAAGCTGCCCTCACCGCACTGCAGGAACTGGCGCGGGCCGAGGCGCCCGTCGCACTGCTGCTCGTGGACGACAGCTCCGTCGACATCCTCACGCGGGCACATGAGCTGTGCCCGCGCGCCAAGCGTGTGCTGCTCGTGGATCGCGACTACTCGTCGACCAGCCCGGCCGTACAGGCGATCGCACTCGGCCGCGCCGACTACCACATCGTGCGGCCGTGGGCGGACGACGAGACGCTCTACCGCGCGGTGGGTGAGTACCTGTCCGCGTGGACGAGGGATCAGGAACCGAAATTCCAGCTGTTCCGGGTCGTCGCCCGACAGGGCGACCGCCGTGTGCTGCAGCTGCGCGATGTGATGGCGCGCTTCAACCTGCCGTTCACGGTCTACCCGGCCGAGGAGGAGACCGGACGGCGTCTGCTGAGGGAGGCCGGCATCGACGCGTCGCACCTGCCGGTGGTGATCCGCCATGACGGCCAGGCGTTCATCGATCCGAGCCTGCCCGATCTCGCGCGCGCCCTCGGGGTCAGTGTCACGAACGACATGGATGTCGCCGACGTCACCATCGTCGGTGCCGGGCCGGCCGGCCTGACGGCGGCCGTCTACGCCGCGTCCGAAGGACTGGACACCGTGCTGCTCGAAAAGGCCATCTCGGGTGGTCAGGCCGGGACGAGCCCGATGATCAGGAACTATCCAGGATTCCCCCACGGCATCGCCGGCGGCGACCTCATGGAGCAGACCTGCGAACAGGCGTGGCTGATGGGCGCGCACATCGTCTTCGCGCAGCAAGCGATCGCGCTCGAACGCCGCGGCGACCGGCCAGTGGTGCACATGCTGGACGGCTCCGAGGTCAGCGCACGCGCGGTATTGATCGCCACAGGTGCCGACTGGCGGCGGCTCGGCGTGCCGGGCCTGGAAGCCCTGGTCGGTTCCGGCGTGTTCTACGGCACGGCCGTGGGCGAGAGCCGCGCGATGCGGGACCAGGACGTCTTCATCGTCGGCGCCGGGAATTCGGCCGGCCAGGCCGCGGTGCATCTGGCCAAGCACGCTCGCACGGTCACCCTGGTGGTTCGGGGCGACAGCCTCGCGAAGTCGGCGTCGGCCTATCTGGTGCGTGCCATCGAGGCGACGCCGAACATCATCGTCCGCCATGGGACGGAGGTGGTCGACGGTGGCGGCGATGAGCGCCTGGAACACCTGACGCTCGGGGACCGGACGGCGGGCACCTTCGAGCGCGTTCCGGCAGCCGCACTGTTCATCATGATCGGCGGTGAACCGCACACGCAGTGGCTCCCGGACAGCATGGCGCGTGATGGGCAGGGCTACCTGGTGACGGGGCGCGAGATCCGCGAGGAATCCCCGGCGGGCTGGCCACTCGACAGAGACCCCATGCCGCTGGAGACGAGCGTGCCCGGTGTATTTGCGGCGGGAGACGTACGGAAGGGCTCGATCAAGCGTGTCGCCTCGGCGGTGGGCGACGGAGCCACGGCCGTTCGCCTGGTGCACGAGTACCTGGGCGGCTGAGCCGCCTCGCGCTTCGCGTCACCCGTCACTGAAGCCGGCCTCGAGCCGTGGGGCCGACCGGCCGGCCCTGCGCCGACTGCTTCCGGCCAGGCCAGGATGACCAGTGAACCTGCGGCTGAGGCGTCGGTTCGTGTCCCGGGAACCCACGATGGCCGACATTCGTTGAGAGGGGTGAGTCGGTCGCTGTGACCCGTGGGCCCTGGAAGGGCCCGATATGTCCGGGGAGCCCACGGTGACTGACGTGCGCGCGGTGTGCGCGCCGAGACCCTCTGAAGAGTCGGCCTGCTTTGCTGCCTGGATGGTGCCCTCCGACAGGGCCTTTTCTCCCGGCAGCGAGCGCCGCTTAGTACGGGGCGATGGATCAAGGTCGTTCCTGACCACTACGGCCGTCAGTGCCGACCGCATCCGACACCCCTTGAGGGAGCTCGTTCCATGGATTCGCAGACCGTTATTCACCCTCCCCCGCCTGAAATCCGGCAAGAGGCGGGGAGTGACTTCTCCCGACTGTCGAGGAAGATTGCCGACGCCGGCCTGATGGGCCGACGCCCGGGCTACTATGCGGCCCGGATCGCGGCGGTCACTGCCCTCTACGTCTGCGGGTGGATCGCGTTCGTCCTCGTCGGCGACAGCTGGTGGACCCTCGCGGTGGCGGCGTTCCTCGCCGTCGTCTTCGGCCAGGTTGCGCTCCTCGCGCACGACGTGGCGCACCGGCAGGTGTTCCGGCTCCGCAAGGCCAGCGAACGAACCGGCCGTATCGCGGGAAACGCCGCTATCGGGATGGGCTACGGGTGGTGGCAGGACAAGCACACGCGCCATCACGCCAACCCCAATCATGAGGAACTGGACCCGGATCTCATCCCCGACATCCTGGTCTGGTCGCAGAATCAGGCCCACGCCGCAAGAGGGCTGCCCCGTGTGCTCGGGCGCTTTCAGGCGTTCCTTTTCTTCCCCCTCCTCACTCTCGAGGGCTTCAACCTGCACCTGTCGGGTGTGAAGTCGCTGGCCGACCGCTCGCTGAAGAACCGCGTGGTGGAGGGAAGTCTGCTGTTCGCGCACTTCGCCCTCTACCTGGGTGCCCTGTTCCTGGTGCTGCCGCCCGGCATGGCCGTTGCGTTCCTTGTGGTTCACCAGTGTCTGTTCGGGGTCTACCTGGGCTCGATCTTCGCCCCCAACCACAAGGGCATGCCGATCCTGACCGGCGACGACCGCCCCGACTTCCTGCGGCGCCAAGTGCTCACCTCACGCAATGTCCGCGGTGGATGGCTGACCAACGTCGCACTCGGCGGACTGAACTACCAGATCGAGCACCATCTGTTCCCGAGCATGCCCAGCCCGCATCTGCGCAGGGCGCAGGCGATCGTCCGCCGCCACTGCCAGGACCTGGGAGTGAACTACCTGGAGACCAGCCTGATCACTTCCTACCGACAGGCCCTCGCCAGCCTCCACCAGGCCGGAGCGCCGATCCGGGACGCCGCCCCCGCCTAGACCCCGCTCGACGTCGGCACCACGCCATGGGGAGCGCCGACAGACCGAGCGGGAACTGGGCAACGCCGATGGGGCGGGACACCGAGAAGGTGTCCCGCCCCATCCGCGTTCTCGTACCCGCCTTCGGTGACGGTGATCCTGACACCGGCTTCACCAGTACCGGCGAACCTCAGCACGCAGCTCGCGCCCTTCCGTTCGACGTCGTCACCCACGCGCGTGCGGCAGCCCTTCAGGTGTGATCCCGTCGGTGACCTGCGGTTCCGCTGTCATTGCCTGTCACCGCTGGTCGCCCCCGGTCACCCTTCCTCGGCCCAGAGGCGGCCCGAGGTCACGGCTACTTGCGCCCCTTGGCCTTCGCTTTGCGCTCCGCTTCCTTGCGCTTCTGGATCACGTGAGAGGACCACTCCTCACGATGGAGATCGCACCGGGAGGCCCCACCGGCAAAGCGCCGGCACCTGGTCCCCTTCTGCGTGATCGCTCTACACCTGGACTGTGTACGAGCGACAACTGCCCTGGTGCCGACGGACTTGCAGACCGGCCGAGTGTTGCGTGAGGCTCGCGTCGTTCATGGGCGGCTCGCCACCGGATTGGGATCGGCTTCCGGTCTCGCTGAACGACGCTGAACGAGGCCGAATGAGACGGAAAGTGAGACGGGTGCGGCGGTCGTTGTCAGTGCAGCCTCGCACTGGGCCGTATTCGGGTGTTTGGCGAGATGCCGTGCCGGGCGTCGCGAGCGTCAAAGGTCTTCGACCTGTGATCATGGAGCGTTCACTAAAAGTGATCGACGAGGAGCTCCAGGTCGCGGGGGCCGATGTGCCGCCGCGGTGTGGCGCTCGCGGTAACGCGCTGTAGGTGATGTGGTGAACTGGTTGATCTCGCTGCCGGCGGCGGTGCTGGTTGTGGGCGGGCTCTTACTTGCCTTACTGGTCGCGGCCGTGGCGCGGGTCGGCGTCCGGGCGCTCGTACCGGTCGAGGAACGGGATCGGGTGCCGCAGATCGCCACGCCCCTGATGCCGACACTCGGCGCTGCCTTCGCGATCTTTGCGGCACTCACACTGGCCAGCGAGGCCGGCTACCTGCGCGCAGCCGAGGGGTTGGTGAGCGACGAGGCGGCCGCGGCCTCCCGACTGGCATGGGCGGCGACAAGTCCGCGAGTCCAGTCGGAGCCGATCCATGCGGCACTGCTGGACTACTTGCAGACCACGCGTGCCAGGGAGTGGGAGGCTGCAGCAGCGGCGTCCGGTGACGACCCCGCCACCGCTCGCGTGATCGCACGGCTGGAGCGGAGTGTGCGCGCCGAGGCGGCCCGGCCCGAGGTGGGAACCCCGACAGGCACGGAGCTGGTGGTTTCCATGGACGGTGTCACCAGTAGTCGTCGCGCCCGCGTTGCGGCCGCCTCGCGCGACGTTCCCGCGCTCTACGTCGTCACGCTTGTGGTCAGCGGACTGGCCTTGATCGTGAACTCCGGCGCACTGGTCTTCCGCAGCAGCCTGCGAACGTCACTGCTGATCGTAGGTGTTGCGAGTGTGGTCGGGCTGAGCCTGGCGTTGCTCTTCGCACTCAGCGCGCCCTGGAACGGACCGTTCATCGTCAGTGGGCATCCACTCGACGCCGTCATCGGAGACCTGAAGTCCGGCTTCTTCGACGGCGGGCCGTAGGCGACGGGCGCGATCAGTACGCCGACAACTGCCGGCGTGGTCCGGGCCGGCGGCGATGTGAGGCCGGTAGTGCTGGTTGCCGCGCGGGTCATACCGCAGCCGGATGGGCTGACGGAGGAAGCCTCCTGGGTGGACCGTGTCGTCGCCATCACAGGGTGGGCGCGGGAGCGGAGCGACGTGGTCGATTGGGCGAGGGTCGAGACTCGGCTCGGGACGGCGCTGCCCAGGGACTACAGGGAACTGGTCGAGCGGTTCGGGTACGGCGACTTCGACGGCCACCTCGGCCTGCTGCTCCCCGACGGGCCGCCCGGCAGCCTCCACATCGTCGAGGTCAACGAGTTTTGGGCTCGATCGGCCGGAGCCGATGGCAGCGGCCCGTGGGAGCCGTACCGCCTGTATCCGGCTCCGGGTGGGTTGCTGCAGTGGGCGAGCACAGAACAGCGGACGTCGTTCTATTGGCTCACCGAGGGCGCCGACCCTGACCGATGGCCCATCCTCGTCACAGAAGACGACTGCACCGATTGGGACCGGTTCGACGGCTCGACCGCGGAGTTCATCTATCACATGCTCACCGACCCGCTGCACCCTCACTCGACCGCTCGCTGCTTCGACCGTCACTGGTTCATGAGCCATGGAGTCCAAAACCAGGAGGCCGATCAGTAGCGCCGTCCGACACCCGCTTCAGGAGCGAGGTGGGGGCGAGTTGGGCCGTGACTTGGGGCACCACGACTTCAGCGGGTGCCGGCTGCTGCCCCTGCCAGCCACCGGAGTTCCCCGTGCTCCCCGCCCGATCTGGCGCGGGTGTGGCACGGACCCGATTCTCTCGGATCAAGGCGGTGTACGACGCGGCCATTGTTCCTCGCCGCACACGATCCGGTGCTGCAGACTGTCGTGTTCGTGCTGGGAGGCGGCCGGGGGCTCACTGCGCTTCTTCAGCCCGGCCACCGACCGCGTTCAGGCGCGTCGGCTCGGGAAACAGGGGCCGCATGAAGGTCCGCTCGTAGCGGAGCACGCACCCGCTCTCGTCCCTGATGCTGTCCGCGTCGACGAACTCAGGATCAGTGCCGAACAGCCGACGGTATTCCTCGTAAGCGGCGAGGCTGGGGAAGCTGAACAGAGCCAAGGCCTTGTCGCTGGCGCCTTCCGCCGGCAGGAAGTAGCCGTGGTGGGTGCCTCCGTGCTTGCCGACCAGTTCCATCCAACGCCGACCGAAACGCTCGAAGGCATCGGTCTTCGCCGGATCGATCACGTACTCGACTACACAAGTGATCATGACTGACCCTAACAAGAGGATGCGGCCTGATCCTTGCGGAACAGGCTTGGCTGGTCAACAGGCGCACAACGGCACGGAGCCCGTCAACGCTTGCCTGCACCGCCTCACACCCCAATTGACCGTGACTGACCGCTCGATCCGGCACGGAACTGGCACGACCTCTTCGTCCCGAACTATCGGCGGGCGGTCGCTGAGATCTGCTGGGCTGGTCAGCATCTCGTGGGGTTCGGCGCCGGCCGACTGCGGTCAATGCGGTTGCTGTACTTCGCTGCTGTACCGCAGGATCCCGAGTGGAAGTGACCGTGGAACGCGACGCGCTCATTCAACTGCTGACCGACGGCGCTGAGGCTACGACCGCGGCTCCTGCCGCACTGCTGGACGGTGGTGCCTTCGTGGCGTGGGACGGGTCGCCCTCTGCTGGATCACTCGCCGGGATCCACAGGCGTCGAGCTCGCCCGTGAGCACCGCCCAGACCTCGTCATCCAGACGGACACCACCCGCCCGACCTGTTGGATGTATAGCTCAACCATGCGGTCTTAGGGGAGGTAGCGGCGGGTGGAGGCGATCCTTCGTCGCTCATCTCGAACGGCACGGCGGTGGTCAGTCGCTCCAACACGGCGAGTTGGGGAAGGGGTTCGCCTACACGGATCGCGTGCGGCCCATGGGCGGGATACCGACCATTGCAACCCTCCGGTGTCCAGCCCTGAGGTCACTCAGGTATTGGCTTCACAGGGCCGAGCCGGACCTTCGCGATGCGGCCCGGCCCCGTAGGCGTAGAGCTTGCCCGGAATCAGGACTTGGTCTCGTCGCTGCAGTACCAGTCGCCGTAGCGGCTGCCACCGCTGTAGCGGGCCTCGCACACGCGCACAGTGATGTTCTCGGTGATGTCGTAGTTGCACTGGCGGATCTCGGTGCCGTTGTCGCCGATGCTGGTGGTGTCGTAGCAACCAGTGCGCAGGTCCTGCCAGGTGTACCCGTCGCAGCCGACGTTGGCGCAGACCCGCTGCTGGATCTTGCCGTACACCGAGTAGCCGTCGGCGGAGTGGTCGGTGATGTAGAGCCAGTCACCGTCTGGGTAGAACGTCGAAGTGCCCCAGCTCTTGCTGACGGACACGTTGAGCCCGCTCGCGGAGGCGGAACCTTCCATCCCGGCGACCATGATCGCGCTCGCCGCCAGGGCCAGACCGACCTGTGCCAGTCTCTTGAGCTTCATAAAGAGTTTCCCGTCGCGCCGGTGTTCGATTGAGGTGAGATGACACAGCACTCGTGATCGGAATGTCAACTTGTTTTGTATGACGGCGAGTTGAGGCCTGCCGGGCGACGCCGAGCAGATCGAAGGCAGGTCGTACACAGCCCCGTACTGCCCGGTCCGCTCCTCAGCGCCACCCAGGACCCGCACGCCGACGAACGCCGGCGCATGTCCTGCCCCGGCTCCGCCGGCCCCCGCGCGGCCGGCGGAGCCGGGGGCCCGCAGCGGGGCGGAGACAGGAGCGTCGGGGCCCGGCGCTGGAGCCGGGGCCGCGCGCAGCGAACCCGCAGAGAGGGTTTCAGGGAGTGGGCTCAAGGGATGGGACCGAAGCCGGAGCGGGTCTACCGCACGAGGTAAGTGGCACGGCGCCTCGCTCCGGCCCGCATGGCCCACGAACGAATAAGGCCCAGGCTTCCGGTTTGTTGCCGGTGACCTGGGCCTTCGTCGTGCTTCACACTGGTGGGCGCGGACGGTTTCGAACCGCCGACATCTACTTTGTAAGTGCGATCGCTGGCCCACTGCCCCAGGTACGCCTGGGTCTCCGGCTGCCGTGTTGGGTCGCTCAAGGATGCGGCTGTGCACTGTCGTTGATGTCAGGTTTGGATGTCAGGCGGACCGAGGCACGATGCTCACGGCCCGGTAGTCGTAGCCGTCCTGTTTGAAGCCTGGGGCTTCCCACGAGAGGTCCACTCGCTGGCCCGGCGACAGAGTCCGGAACCCGGCCATCTGGATGACGGAGTAGTGGCCGAAGCAGCCGCCAGGGGTCTTGGCGCAGTCGAGCACACCCCACCCCTCCTCGTCGCGCCACTCGCGGACAGTCGCAGTCACCATGGTCGGAACCTTACGGGTTTTGTCCGCGCCGGCAGTCCGGGTCCTGAGCTTGGGAATCACTGATCGTCTATTGATATGCCTAGCCTGATCTGGGTGTACGCCGACCGCACAAGGGGGCAAGGCTGGTTGGCCCGACCGTCGTTGACCGTGGTTCACCGCTATTACTGGTGCGTATCTGGTGCGCATGGCCTTGAGACCTACAGGCCTCGAAGAGCCTGGCGGAGATCGCCGTAGGCGCTCCAGCAGTCGATGCTGCCGTCGTCGTTCAGGCTGCCCATGTACCACTCATCGTCGTTGACCGGCTTCACCAGGCACAGGCTGTGAAACCCCAACACGATCTCGGGCTGGACGCTTTCGTCGTCCGCCGGCCACCCCTGCCACGTCACTCTGCGATCAGTTTCGAGAGGGATGGCGTCCTGGTCCCCGGAGACGTTGCGGATCTCCTCAAGGGTCCACCCTCTGGGTAGTTGCTCGCCTGCCATGCAGCGATGATGCCAGCTACCAGACTGTTGGCCGTCGTGCCTATGCCCATTCCGACCACCGCTTTAGGAGTTCGATCGATGTGCCGCCTGGCGTACTCCAAATGCGCGCACTCAGGCCGTGGGCGGCCGCTGAACACTGCGGCTGTGCATGCCTGTTGATATCAGCGCTGGATGTCAGCGGAACAGCTCCGGCACCGGGCAGACCTCCAACGGCTCGTCCGGCCGGTCGGCCCAGTTCCACCACACATGGCGACTGGCGCACTTCCACAGCGAACGGCATGTCCGCTTGCCATCGTCCTCCCGCCCACAGAGCACGAATCCGCCGAACGTCATGGGTCCGCTGCACTCGGGACAGGCGGGAGGGTCGCTGCTCATGCTGCGAACGGTAGCCAAGCGAGCCTGTAGCAGCACGTGCCGATACCGGCAGCTTGGCTCTGTACGCGAGAAGGAACAGCAGATGTTCACCATTTCGGGAGGCGGTCTCTGGGGCTGCGGCGTTCGAATTGTTCACGAGTTGCGGCAGCACCGGTTGCCGGTGCTCAGTGACGGTACGCGGTTGTCGCGATCTCGATGAAGGATCGGATCAACGGGTTGGTGTCACCCTCGTTCCAC
The DNA here is from genome assembly GCF_053591755.1 of Streptomyces sp. NPDC002926. Lineage (NCBI taxonomy): Bacteria > Bacillati > Actinomycetota > Actinomycetes > Kitasatosporales > Streptomycetaceae > Streptomyces > Streptomyces sp. NPDC002926. The sequence continues at coordinate 484,077 of NZ_JBSFUK010000001.1, read as the reverse complement.
ACCGCCACCACTCGACTCGGCTGCATGTCGATCAGCGGCACCACGGCCAGCTCCGCGGGCAGGTCGTGTCCGAGCGGGGCCAGGCCGACCGTGCCGTTCCACAGCACGGCCTGCAGGCATTCCTGGACGGCGCGCACCACTGGGCCCTCGCGCGACCTGCCACCGTTCCAGTACGACTGCCAGATGGGATCGGTGCCCTGCGGGAACTGGAACCAGCGGCGGTCGCTCAGTTCGGCCAGCCGCAGCCCGTCGCGGCGGGCCAGCGGATCGTCAGCGCGCAGGACCACGCCGACCGGATCGGTCCGCAGTGCACGCACCGTCAGGGCAGTCACGTCGAACGGCGCCCGAGTCAGCGCGACGTCAACCAGTCCGGCGCGCAGCCCGCAGGTTGGGTCGGTCAGATCGGTGTCACGGATGCGGATATCGATGCCGGGGTGGTGTCGGCGGTAGGCGGCGGCCAGCCTGGCCACTCCCCGGTCGGCGCCGTCGCCCAGGATGCCGATGGTGATGGTCGCGACGCCGGCCGCCGCGCTCACGCGTACCCGGACACGGTCGGCATGGTCGAGTAGGGCCCGCGCCTCGTCGAGCAGCACCGTGCCCACCGGAGTGAGCGTGACGCCGGCAGGCGAGCGGGCGAAGAGCAGGGCCCCGACATCGGCCTCCAACTGCTTGATCGCCCGGCTCAGCGGCGGCTGACTCATGTGCAGCCGGGTGGCGGCCCGGCCGAAGTGGAGTTCCTCGGCGACCGCCACGAAGTAGCGCAAGGTCCGTAGCTCCACGCTGCAACGATACCTACGAGGTATCGGCGCTGCGGGACGGGTCTTGGACAGCCCTGGGTACCCGACGCTGAACTCGTGAACATGACTGAAGAAGCGAAGACCAGCGAGCCGCAGACCCACCCCGCTGTATCGGTGATGGGTCCCGGCGATGGCGAGATGATCGTTCTGGGTACCACGCGCATGCGGGTTCTGGAGGACGGCAGTCACACCGGGCACCGCCTCGCGATCGCCGAGTCCGTCCTAGCCCCGCACACCCAGGGACCGCCGCAGCACCGCCACGGCCGACACGATGAGGGCTTCTACGTCTTGTCCGGCACCGTGCGGTTCACCGTCGGGGACGAGGACTACGACGCCGCCAAGGGCACGCTCGTGATGGTTCCGCCCGGTACCCCGCACACCTTCGCCAACCTGACCGACCAACCCGCCGTCATGCTCAGCACATTCACCCCCGACCTGTACGTGCAGTACTTCCGGGACCTCCAGGAAGTATTCGCCGGCGGCCGGCCGCTGACGCCACAGGCCAACATCGACGCGATGAGCCGCTACGCGACCGAGCCCGCCACCGACCTCGCCTGAAGCCGACGGCACAGCACGGCCCGGCCACCCTCCTTTCGACCGGCAGGACGGTGGCCCTGCCGCCTTCCGGCGTCTGGGTCCCTCGGACGACGGACCGGGCCTTCACCAGGGCTCTTCTGGCAATCGACGCAATCGACGGGCCCCCGTGAACCGGTGGCCCATGAACGGGAACCATGAACATCGCCTATTGGACCGTCGCGGGACTGCTCGCCATCTTCTACGTCTACGCAGGCACGCTGAAGGTAATCCGCAGCCGCGATCAACTCCGACCGATGATGGCCTGGGTCGACCACATACCCTTGCCTGCCCTCAGGGCGCTGGGGACGGTCGAAATACTCGGCGCGACCGGCCTGATCCTGCCGCCGCTGACCGGCATCGTTCCCTCGCTGGCGTCGGCCGCGGCCATCGGCTTCGTACTCCTGCAGACCGGCGCGATCGCCGTCCACCTGATTGGCGAAGACCGCCGGATCGCACTCAACGCCGGGCTCACTGTTACCGCGGCCGTGACCATCTGGCTGACCACCCGGCTGTGATCGAGCACAGTCCTCGACCGGTCGATGCGACTACAGGGGGCGTCTGTGTCCCCGACATCGATGGGTGTGGGCGACTGCTTCGTACGCTCCACTCCGCGCCTGAACGTTCCGCGATCGGACCGCGAGAATGTGGATCACAGTCGTATGAACGGTGCCGCAGTCACCTGGGCCGGTCCAGGATCTCGGTGGACGGGACATCGTCGCCGAGAACCTGGCCTGGCTCACGGGGCCCGGCGGAGCGTGGGTTTGGGTGTGGTGGCGGCCTTCGATCGGCCGCCCGGCTTCGTGGAGGTGATCGTCGGTCAGCGCCGGATAAGGGCGAGCGACGAGCAGTGTGGTGGCTCAGTTGCCAATGGTGTTGTGGGTCAGGTGGCCAGCAGGCCGCCGTCGATGTACAGGTCGTGGGCGTTGATGCCGGTGTTGCGGAGCAGGAAATCGGTGGCGTGGGCGATCTCGGCCATCGTCACCAGTCGTCCGATCGGTGTCTGGGCCGAGTGCGGTGGGTTGGGAACGTCGCGCCATTTGGGGCTGTCGCCGATCAGGCCCGGATGCAGGGCGTTGACGCGATGCGGAGCCATCTCCACCGCGAGGGTCTTCACCAGGCCGGTGATTCCGGCGTTGAAGGTGGTGACGACGGTCGAGCCTGGATACGGGCGTTCTTTGGCGAGCCCGCCAAAAAGAACGACGGAAGCGCCTGGGCTCAACCGGTCGCGCAGCACACGGACGGTCTCGGCGTAGCCGACGAGCTTCATGGTCACGGCCGTCACGGCATCAGCGATGTTGAACTGCGCCAGCGTGTTCGCGGCCTGCCCGACCGCGGTGATGACAAGATTGTCGACCTCGGCCACGTCGGCCAACGAGGCGCTGATCGTTTCGGGTTGGGCAAGGTCGAGGGCCAGCCCCCGGACGCCGACGCCGATCCCGGCGGCAATGGTCTCGGCCCGTGCCTTGTCCCTGCTGGTGATGATGACGTCGTCACCGCGGTCTGCGAAGTACTGGGCGATCACTCCGCCCAGGCCGCCGCTGCCGCCGACGATGAGTGTGCTGGTCACGCGATGACCGTCCTTACGTTGTCGGTTGTGTGAAGGCTGTTCAGGGTGGCTTTGGCCTGCTCACGCATGGCCGGCACGAGGGGAAGAACGGCTTGCGGCAGGTTCGCTGTGACCACCGCGAGCTCGGCGGGAGTGCCCACCTGTTCGAAGAAACCAAGGTTGAGGTGGGCCCCTACGGGCGGGGCCGAGGCGATCACCGCGCGGGAGAACTCGGTCCAGGCTTCATCTGACATGTGCGCTGCCAACGCGGGAAACAGCACCGGTTCCTCGTGCTCAAGGTGCTGGTGCACCAGGTCGCGCACACTGGCTGCCGCGGCGGCCACCGCTGCCCGGTCCGCATCGTCCTGCACGGGAGCGACGGCGAGCGCGTCCAATGCCGCGTCCAGCGCATCGTGTTCCGTGCTGAGTTCGCTCAGCACGGCGTCGGCCACCGGGTCGGCGGCGATCAACTGCGGCCAGAGCACATCGTCTTCGCTCTCGTGGTGATGCCGCAGCGCCGCCACCAGGAAGTCACGCAGTTCGGCCAGTGCGGCCGACGGGGCGTTGTCGCGCTGTGCGGCGTCGGCCAGCAGGGACGTCGCGGCCCGGTGCATCTTGTGCAGTAGCCGCGTCTCGACGATCCCCGCGGGCTCCGGCGGATTCGTGCTCACAACAGCCTCCAATCTCAATGGACCCTTAATGTCCACTTGGATATTAAGGGTACCAGCGGTCAGCGAGGACCCCGGTGGCCAGCACTACAGTGATCAGATGAAGGAGTCGCCATGAACGGTCAGGAAGCGTCCGAGAGGCCACTGCGCACGCGCCGACGGGACCCGGAGGGACACCGAGCAGCCATCCTGGAGGCGGCCCGTCACACCTTCGCCGAGCGTGGTTACGCCCGCACGACCCTCCGCGAAATCGCGCGTCGAGCCGGTGTCACCCACGGTCTGATCACGCGTCAGTTTCAATCCAAAGAGCGGCTCTTCCTCGCGGCTGTGCCCGGTAACAGCGACCTGGAACGGGTAGTTGCCGGAGACCCGGCGACACTGCCCGACCGGATCGCCCACGCCTTCGTCCAGCGGATGGAGACCGACGCCGTCAACGACCCACTCGTCACCCTCGTGCGCAGTGCCGCGTCCGACGAGCGTGCAGCCGCTCACCTCCTGGTCGCGATGCAGGAGCACAGTGCCGCTGCGTACCGGTCCGTGCTCTCCCCCAACGCACCGGCAGCGCTCGGCGATGACTTGGACACCCGCGTAGCACTCGTGGGGTCACACATGATCGGAGTGGTCTTCAGCCGGTACATCGCACGAACCGAGCCACTTGCCTCGATGCCACCCGAGCAGCTCACCGAACACCTCACCCGGATACTGCGGCACATCCTCTTCGATGATGCCCCCGCACCTCGGAATCCGCCCCAGTGAACAGGGACTTCGTCCACGCGGAGGTCCGCGTCGGGGACTACGAGGACATCGCAGCCGATCAAGACATGAACGACAGACGAGTCGCGGGCCCGCCGGTCGGGCCGGTCCACCTCGACGACGGTGACCTGGTCTGTTCGCAGGGCGGGTGAGCTGCGAGCCGTAGGCGCCGGTGCCCTCGACGCCGACGGCAATGAGCTCGCCGTGCGAGCGCAGCCAGTTGAGCAGCCGGCAGTAGCCGTCAGGGGTAGTGGGGAAAGCCTGGGTGGCCAGGTGTCGGCCGATGGAGTCGATCACGGCGGCCTGGTGGAAGTCGGTGTGGGTGTCGACGCCGCCGACCACCGCTATGTGGTCTGCCATCCTGGTTGCTGCTGTCCTTCCGTGCGACGCGTGAGGGACGGCGCACGCCGGTCGGGCGGCAGGACAAGACTGTGATGGGACCTTTGGCCGGGCTCCTATGAGGTCACAGACGCCCGACCGGCCGCGCACGGGGCGGCACCGCCCAGGACGGCCGACAGATCATCAACAGGACAGCCGGACGGCGTCGGTCAGACGGAGAGTCAGGCCCCCAGGGCGGCACACCGACATCCTCACAGTCAGCTGTGGAGGTCAAAGGCCCCCAGCCTTGATCGGCTGGGGGCCTTTGCACTGGTGGGCGCGGACGGTTTCGAACCGCCGACATCTGCTTTGTAAGAGCAGCGCTCTACCCCTGAGCTACGCACCCGTGAATGAGGAACAGCGTACATGGCAGACGGGGGCGCCCTGCAAACCCGTTCCCGCCGCGGCCCCTCACCGCCGCATCCCGTGGCCCCGCGTACGGGGGCTACCCCCACCCCGGAACGGTGGCCGCCCGGATCGTTCCGCCGCCCGCGGGCTCGTAGCTTGGTGGCACACCGGCAGAACTACCTGGGGGAACGATCACCGTGGCCGCACTCCGCACCCACACCCACACCCTCCTCGCCGCCTCCGGCGTCGTCGTCGCGGTCGCTCTCAGCGGGTGCGCGAGCGCCGATGCCGGAGAGGCGCCCGTCGAGAGCCGTTCCTTCCCCCTCACCGGGAGGACGCTGACCATCGACACCGACAACTCCGACATCAAGCTGGTGCCGGCCGATGTGAAAGACGTGCAGGTTTCCCGGCAGGTCGACGGGTCCCGGGGGAACCGGCCCAAGGCCTCCTGGGAAATGAAGGACGGGACGCTGACCCTCCGCGTCAAGTGCGACGGGATCGCCGGCGACTGCGCGTCGCGGCACTCCCTGAAAGTCCCGCGCGGCGTCGCCGTCACCGTCGAGGACGGCAATGGCCGGCTCACCGCCACGGGGTTCGACACCGCGCTGAAGATCCGCTCCGACAACGGCGAGGTGACGGTACGGGATTCCAGCGGGCCCCTTGATCTGAACAGCAACAACGGCGAGATCGTCACCGAACGCGTCACCGCCAGGACGGTGACCGCCCGATCGGGCAACGGGATGGTGCGGCTCGGGCTCACCGGTGCGCCGGACCGGGTCGAGACCGTCACCGACAACGGCGAGGTCGTCATCGAGCTGCCGCGCGCCGGGGCCCCCTACGCCGTCACCGCCACGAGCGGCAACGGCGATGCGAATGTTGATGTGCCGACCGCCGGCGGCAGCCCGCATGTGGTGAAGGCGCGCAGCGACAACGGCGAAGTCACCGTGCGAAGTGTGAACTAACCGGCCCGTGTGTTCGTCCTTACCTGGTGGGAGAATGAACCGGGCAGGGCGATTCGGCACGGGAGAGGGATGTGACGGCGACACACGCGCAGCCGCACGCAAGAGCGAAAGCGAGTGCGAGAGCCGTCCGCGACGTCCTGGCGCTGATGCTGCTGCCGGTGCCGTTTGTCGTCGCGGTACTGCCGGGTGCGTTCGCCGGAGGGGGTACGCGGCGCTGGTTCGGCGGGCGCGGTGAGAGCCAGCGGGCCGACGCACAGGCCGCGAAGGACGCCGCCGCCGCTGCTTTCGTCGAGTTGGACACCGCTCAGCGCGATCTTCGTATCTCGATAGAGACGATCACGGCGGTGGACAGTTCGCCGGGTGCGCGCCGGGCCGTGGAGGACTTCGCGGCGCTGGGGCGACGGATCGACGAAGTGAGCCTTGCGTACATCACCGCCGTCGACGCACATGATCTCGACCGTGACGATCTGGAAGCCTCGGTGGCTTCGCAGGCGCGCGGTGAGCTGAACCGGGCCAAGGACGATCTCGTACGGGTCAAGGGCGAGCTCGACCGTTACGCGCAGGGGCTCGGGCCGCTGCTCGACAAGGCCGAGACGCAGCTGGCCCGCCTGGCGCCCGCCGTGGAGCGGGCGCGGCAGGCGCTCCTTTCCGCGAGCAATGCTCTCGATTCGGCGCGGAGCTCCGGTCTGCGAGCGGATGATCTCGCCGCCCGGCTCGCCGCACTCGGTCCCGAGCTGACCATGCTCAACCAGGGCGCGGGCCGGCACGGCGTGGCCGAGACCCTGCAGCGTGCCGACCGGGTGCTGCGTGACGCCGAAGCCGTACGGGCCGAGGCGGACAGGCTGCCCGAGCGTGCCGCCGAGACCGACAAGCGCCTGGTGTCGCTCCGTACCCGGGCGCAGGCTCTCACCAACCGCGCCGGATCGGTCGAGCCGGTCCTGAGCGAGCTGCGGCGCCGCTTCTCCGCCGCCTGCTGGCAGGATCTGCAGCCCGTCCCCGAGCAGGCGGCGATCAGCGTCCGCCAGGCCGAGGAGAAGCTCAAGGAAGCGGGCAAGGCACGCGACGAGCAGCGGTGGGCGGACGCGACGGCCCTGCTCAGCACGGTGCGTGCGCTGCTGAACGCCACGGATGAGGCCGTATCGGCCGCCGGTGACCGGCTGCAGCGGCTCAACGCCGTGGCGAAGGACCCTCAGCAGGAGATCGAGCGGACCCGGTTCGCGATCCGGGACGCGCAGCGCCTCGCCATGGCCGGGCGCAACACCCCGGACCCCCGTCACGCACGGCCGCTGGACGACTCGGTGGCCCGGCTGGAGCGGGCCGTCGCCGGGCTCGAGGGACGCCATCCCGACTACTGGCACTTCCTGACGGAGACCGAGGCGGTACGGCGCACGGTGGCGCACGTGGTCGAGCAGATCCGCGAGGACCGGGGCGCGAGCGGCACCTGAGGGTCCGAGGCCGACAGGGCGCGCCGTGCCCGGTCCGAAGATCTGAGGCCCGTGGCCTCCGTGGCCTGTCTGACGTCCCTGGCCACCGTGGCCTGTCTGAGGCTCGTGGCCTCCGTGGCCCGAAGGCCCCGTCCGCGCCGGGTCCGACTGCCCGAGGCCGCCGAGGTCCGACGACCTGAGGCCCGAGGTCCAACGACCTGAGGCCGCCCATGACCTCTGGCCCCTGGTCACGCCCGCCTCCGGCGAGCCTCGGGCCCATCCCCGGCCGGATCCCCCTGCGCCTGGCTTGTCGGGGCCCGCGCGCGGGCGGATCCTGGGAGGTGTACGGGTACCTCCAAAGGAGACCGGACATGGCCACACACGTACTGCACCCCAAACCCCGCCGCCGCACCAGGCTGGACGAGCATCTGCCCGTCGACCACCGGCTCAGCAAGTTCTACCGCGTAGGCGCGGGTCTGATGGGCCTGGTGCTGCTCGCCTTCGGGATCCTCGGGCTGATCGACAAGATCGGGTTCTTCGACACCGGTGGGGCCACGGTCGCGGGCCTGAACACCAACGGAACGCTGAGCGTGCTGTCCATCTGTGTCGGACTGCTGCTCTTCGTCGGGATGATCATCGGCGGAAACTTCGCCTCGACGCTGAACATGGTCCTCGGCATCGCCTTCATCCTCAGCGGCTTCGCGAATCTCGCCCTGCTCGACTCGAGCTTCAACCCCCTCGCCTTCAAGATCCAGAACGTGCTGTTCAGCTTTGTGGTGGGCGTGATGCTGATGTTCTTCGGAATGTACGGACGGGTCAGCGCCACCCTCCCGCACGACAACCCCTACTGGAGGACCCGCCATCCCGATCAGGCCGCGCAGGAACAGCGCGGCCTCGAGCAGGCCGGCACAGGGGATGCGGCTCTCGACCGGGCCAAGCAGCACGAAAGCAGATGAACCGCAAAGTCGACGGAGCCCACGCGGGGCGTGGGGTGCACAAGGCTGCGGTGGAGGGTCTCGCCCGCCGGATCGTCGGCGGGGCGTACTCCGAGGGCGACACCCTCGACCAGCCCGCGCTCATGGCCGAGCTGCACATCAGCCAGGCCGTGCTCCGTGAGGCGATCGAGGTACTCACCGGCAAGGGGCTGCTCGGCGCCCGGCAGAAGCGCGGCACGCACGTACGCCCCCGGGACGACTGGAACCTCCTCGACACGGACGTACTGCGCTGGAAGCTCGCCGTCGGCGTGTCCAACGACTTCTTCGCCGACCTGCTGGAGCTGCGCCGCTCCATCGAGCCGGCGGCCGCCTCGCTCGCCGCCGTGCACCGGACCGACGAGGACCTCGCCGCGCTCGACGCCGCGCTGGCCGCGATGAGAGTGGGCTGGAACGATGCCGTCCTCGCCGTACGCGCCGACGCCTCTTTCCACACCGCTCTGCTGACCGCCTCGCACAATCGGTTCTTCGCGCAGCTGCGGCGGGTGATCATCCCGGTGCTGATCGAGCGCGACCGGCGGGTCCACCTGGCCGGGACGACCGAGGATCCGGTCGACGTGCACGCCGCCGTCTTCGAGCGTGTACGGGACCAGGACGTCGACGGCGCCTATATGGCCACGCTGGAGCTGCTCGACATGGCCATGCGCCACCATCCGTAGACGTCCGGCCCGTAGGAACCCGCCCGGCTGCCGCTAGCCTGGGGCCATGCCTCGTTACGAATACCGCTGCCGGACCTGCGGCGACACCTTCGAAGTGAACCGTCCGATGGCCCAGTCCTCCGATCCGGCGAGCTGCCCGGCCGGTCACCCGGACACGGTCAAACTGCTCTCGGCGGTCGCCGTCGGCGGTACGAAGTCCGGGCCGGCGCCCGCGTCCAACGGCGGCGGGGGCGGCGGGGGTTGCTGCGGAGGCGGCTGCTGCGGCTGAACCACACGCTCGGCCCGACCGGCACGCCCGGCCCGGCCGCTTCGGGCCGGGCCACCGGGGCCCGGTCGGGCGACCGGGCTCGGCACGCCGTATTGCCCGCTCAGCCGAGCTTCCGCAGGAAGCGACGCAGGATCTCCTCGCCCGCCGCGATGCCCTTCTCCGTCAGTACGTCGGTGTTCGGGGCGATCCAGCCGCTGTCGGCCAGCTCGCCGTGGCCGGGCCGCCAGGCGCGGTCCGCGGCGAGAAGCAGATCGGCGTCGAGGAGGGAGTCGCCGGCCGCGAGGATCCGCTCCGACCCGGTGCGGCGGGCCACTTCGCGCACCGCCGCGCTCTTGGTGAGCGGCTGCGGCACCGCATAGATCTTGCGGCCCTGGAGCGAGACGGTCCAGCCGCGGCCCTCGGCCCACTTGGCAAGCTCCTTCACCCAGCCGTCGGGCAGCAGCGTGCGCTCGACGACCAGATAGGCGAAGAGGTCTTCGGCGATCCGTTCCTTGAGCAGCCAGGCGGGGTCGGCGGCGGCGATGAGATGAGCGCGGACCTCGGCGAGCGAGGCGCACTCGTCGGCGAGCGTGGCCGCCACCCGCCGCTGCCAGTCCGGGTCGGAGACGCCGTCGACGAGGAGGTGCCCGCCGTTGGCACAGATCGCGAACTGCGGTGCGGGGCCCGGGAGGTGGATGCGGTGGTACTGCTCGCGGGTGCGGGTGGTGGTCGGTACGAAGACGCTGTCGGCGGCGAGTCTCGTCAGCAGGCCCGCGGCGGTCTCGGTGAGATACGACAGCGGCTTGCCCTCGTACACCTCGACGCAGAGGAGGCGAGGCGCGTCCGCGTCGGGCATGGGGAGCTGGAGGGCGGCGGCGGAGTAGATCAGAGTGCGGTCGAGATCGCTCGCGACGAGGGTGCTCGCCGCAGTGGCCTCCGGGGTGCTCACAGTGCCGACACCGCCTTGCCGTCCGCGCCGGTCGCTCCGCGGGTGTACCGCGGGTGGATCAACCCCACGCATGTGTAGGGGAGTTCGTCGACCTCCTCGACCGGTACGCCGCGCTGCTCCGCGAGCAGCCGCACATGCAGGAGGTCGGCGCCCGCGCCGCGCTTGGCGAGGATCTTCCAGGGGACGCGGCGCAGCAGGACACGGGTCGTCTCGCCGACACCCGGCTTGACCAGGTTCACATCGTGGATGCCGTACTCCTCGCTGATCCGCTCGACGGCGGCCCAGCCCTCCCAGGTGGGCGCGCGGTCGGCCGACAGCAGCTCCTTGACCTCGGCGTCGACGGCGTCCACCACCTCGTCGAAGCGGGCGGCGACGGTGTCCAGGAAGTGCTGCGAGACATCGCTGTCGGCGAGTTCGCGGTAGAACTTCGCGCCGTGGAAGTCGTGCGGGCCGACGAGGTCCGCGCGCAGGACCGTACGCGATATCAGGCCGGAGACGGTGGAGTTGAGACAGGCGGACGGGATGAGGAAGTCCTCGCGCGTGCCGTAGGTGCGGACGCAGCCGCCGGGGTCGGCGAGGACCGCGATCTCCGGGTCGAAGCCCTCGAACTCCTTGAGCGCGTCGGCCAGTTCGCGGGTGATCGCGCCCTTGCCGGTCCAGCCGTCGACGAAGACGACGTCGGCCGGGTCGTGGTGCTCCTGGAGCCAGCGCAGGGCGTTGGTGTCGATGCCGCGGCCGCGCACGATGGACACGGCGTAGTGCGGCAGGTCCAGGCCGTGCCGGTGCTGTGCCCAACGGCGCATCAGTACGCCCACGGGGGTGCCGGCGCGGGCCAGCGAGACGAGCACGGGGCGCGGCTCGTGGGCGTCCCTCCCACGGCGAAGGCGCTGGGGGAACTCCGCGAGGACGGTCTCGGTCACGGTGCCGACGGCGAGGGCGATACGGGCCGCGGAGGTCTCCAGCGCGGCCTTGAACAGCTCCTGGTACTGGGCGCTGGGCTGGTACTCGACGGGCAGCGACTCGGCGTAGTGTGCGCCGCCGCTCTGTATCGCTTCCTCGCGCTCCTCCGTCGGGGCCTCCAGCTCGACGTCCGAGAGGTCCTGGAGCAGCCAGCCGACGTCTTCGGGGGCGTACGAGGAGAAGGCGGGGCCGCGGAGGGGCTCGGGCAGCATGAAGGCCCTTTCGGATTCGTCGGGTCCATCGGATACGTCGGGTCCATCGGATGCGTCGGACACCTCGGGGACATACGAGGGGACGACGGCCAGCACGACGTGCGGAGTGTGCTCGGCGAGCCGGGCCAACAGGCCGTCGGGGGCGTGCAGTCGGGGCGTGTCGGCGGCGGAGTCGACGACGGCGACGACAGCGTCGAAGCCGGCGCCCGCGACGTTGTAGGCGTACCGCTCGCCGGGGCCGTCGACGGGGTCGTCATGGGCGGGGAAGACGAGGCGGCTGCGTATGGCATAGCCGGGATCGTCGACGGCGAGGACGGGTGAGCGGGTGGTGGTGGAGTACCGGACGTCGGCGTCGAGCACCTGCTCAAGGGCGGTGGCGAGCCGGAGGGGCGCGTACATCAACTCCTCGAACCCGAGGACGAGTACACGGGGCCGGGTGGTGGCGGGGACACGGAGCGCCTCGGCCAAGCGGGCGGCCATGCCCGGCAGGGCGGCCTCCAGCTGCTCGCGGTGGTCCGGCGTGAAGCCGTGCCGCCCGCCGTCGGGCACGTCGGCCGGCCAGTCCAGCTCCACCCGCACGGCGGCGTGCGCCACCGACTGCCCGGCCGCCTCCGGCGCGCCCGGGACCATGTGTCCCGCCGTGTCGGCGGCCGCTGGGGGATCGCCACCCGCCTCGTGCTCGGCCACCAGCGCCCGTCCCTTCTCCAGGACGCCCTCCGGCAGCTTCACCGTCCCCGAAGCCAGTGCCACCAGATCGACCCGTGCGCCGAGCTCCTCCGCGAACTCCGTCAGACGGCTCCGGTCCCGCTCCGAGCGCATATCGACCAGCGCCACGATCACATACCGGTCCCGCGGATAACGTTCGTGCAGGTCGCGGATCGTGTTCAGCACGGTGTTACCCGTCGAGAACTCGTCGTCCACCAGGACCAGCGGGCCCGCACCCGCCAGCAGCCGTGGGTTCTCGGGCAGCAGGAGGTGGGAGGTCGCGTGGGAGTGGGACTCCTCGAAGCCGCCCGCCCGCGGCACGCCCTCGACCGGGCGGCGCGTGGAGTGCAGATACGGCGCCAGGCCCAGGCCGTCCGCCACCGCGTGCCCCAGTCCGGTCGCCGTCTCGGCGTAACCCAGGACGACCGCGCGGGCCGCCTCCGCGTCGCCGAGCAGATCACGCACGCGACGTCCGAGCCGGTGTCCCGCGTCGTACACCACCGCCGGCGACTGCGGCACATGCTTGCCCAGCACGTTCGACACCAGCAGATGCGCCCGCTTGGGATTGCGGCGCAGGGCCAGCCCCAGCAGGCCGCTCAGCGTCTCGTCTCCTGCGAGCCCGACGCCGAGCCGCTCAGCGACCCACGTTCCCGACCACACCACGCTTACAGTCTCTTCCTTCGTCATGTCAGCCCGAGAGCCCGGCCGTGAGCAGCTCCACGAAGCCCACCTCTTCCTTGGCCACGCCGAAGACCTCGGCACGCAGCAGCGTGCGCTCGGCCCAGGCCCGGTGGGGCTTCACTTCGTTCATCTTGTTCGTGTACGCGGAACGCATCACGCCTCCGCCGCCCCGTTCCGGCCGCACGATGTCCCGCGCGTCACTGAACTCCTCGTGACTGACTACGGACAGTGCGTGCACGGGCAGCACATGCGAGGGATGGATACAGGTCTTGCCCTGCAGACCATTGGCCCGGTCCAGCTCGATCTCGCGGAGCAGGCCGTCCAGGTCGTGCTCGATGAGCGTGGTGCGCAGCTCCTCCGCCCGCCCCTCCATGAAGGGGCTTCGGCGCAGCTGGGGCTTGAACATGCGCTCCTGGAGCCGGAAGTACTCCCACACCGGCCCGGTCACCGTGAAGCCGGTGCCGTCCGCCCGTCCCAGGACGTTCACCACGTCGGCGATGACCGCGGCGACGATCTGGACGTCGTACGCGGTCATATCGGGCGAGCGGCGCAGCCCGTAGGCCGAGCAGAAGTCCGTGACGCCGAGCCGCAGCGCCAGGACCCGCTCGCGGTACTTGTCCACGGTGCGGGCGATCCCGGCGAGCGTCTCGGCGCGGGTTTCGAGGTGGAGCAGGCTGGGAGATTCCAGTACGGGCATGGCAAAGAGCCGCTGTCCGCTCGCTGTTTCCGCGGAGGAGAGTGCCTCCAGGAACGCCACGCCCCGCTCTTCCGTGAACTTCGGTAGTACAAATCCGGTCAGTCTCCGGACCGAGCGGCCGAGCCGGTCCACCAGATCCGGAATCTGCCCGGGTTCACGGACCCGGATGAAGAGCAGCGGCAGCTCCGCGTCACGCGCGTCGAGGTCGGCGAACTGCCGGATCAGGTTCTCCTCGGCCTCGGCGACTTCCGCGTCGTCGATGGAATCCTCCAGGCAGAGGACCATGGAGACGACTCCGCGGCCGATCTGCTTGAGCACGTCGTCGGCGAGCTTCGGCCGGGTGGCAGGGCTGTAGAGGGTGGCACCGAGCGCGGTGGCGAGCAGGCGGCCGGGCGAGGCTGCCGTGAATTCGCACGGCTCCTGATGGAAGAGACTCTCCCGGACAGCAGGCGAAAGATGCCCGAAGTGACGCATTTATTTCCCCCGTACTGCCTTGGCGGCCCGACTGACGTGGCCGGTAATAGTACGTACGACTGTGTGTCAAGAGTTCCCCAAGTCCATGAATTCCAGGTAACCCGCTTGCACCATGCCTATGTCCTGGCCGGAGAACAAGGGGCCCCGCGTTGTCCGCAGGGCCTCCGGGAAGGCAGGATGACGGACATGACGCACGCGATGCTGAAGGGTTCGAACGTCCCTCTCGATGCCATGGCCGTACGGGCCGTGTTGCGCTGGACCCCGGGCACCGGGGTCCCCGATGTGGACGCCTCGGCCCTGTTGCTCGGCCAGGACGGCCGTGTGCGCTCCGACGAGGACTTCGTCTTCTACAACCAGCCGCGCCACCCTTCGGGGCTGGTACGGCGGCTGCCGAAGAAGCGCATCGCCGAGCGGCTCACCGACACCGTCGAGGCGGATCTCGCCGCCCTCGACCCGTCGGTCGACCAGGTGGTGCTCGCCGCCTCTTCGGACGGCGACACCTTCCAGCATGTACGGGATCTGCGAATACTGCTCTACGACGCCGCTTTGGCCGACAGCGACCCGCTGGCCGTCTTCGATGTGAAGCCGGAGACCGGCGAGGAGACCGCGATCATCTGCGGTGAGCTCTACCGGCGCGGGGACGGCTGGAAGTTCCGCGCGGTCGCGCAGGGCTATCCGACCGGCCTGGTCGGCCTGGCCACGGCGTTCGGTATCTCGGTGGACGAGGCGGAGGCGGCGGCCGAGCCGTCCGCGCAGCCCGAGCCACCGGCCCAGCCACCCCTCCAGCCGCCGTCCTCGCCCCCGGACCAGTCCGCGTACGGGTATCCGCAGCCGGCCCCGGACCAGTCCGCGTACGGCTATCCCCAGCCCGCCACGGCCCAGCCCGGGTACGGCTACCCGCAGCCCGCCGCGGCGGCCGCGCACGCTCCTGACCCGAACTTCCGGCTGCCGCCGATGGGCCCGCAGTTCATTCGGGCCTGAGCATTCGGGTCTGAGCCGCGGGCAGCCGCCTCAGACCCGGTTCTTGTAGCCGCGGCCCCACTGCAGACCCCAGCCGTACAGCCGGTCGAGCTCCGCCTGGAATCCGTACACGAACTTCACCTCACGACGCACGATCAGCTCGCCCTTGACGTTCTCCATGGAGAACACCGCGCAGGAACGGGCCTGTGGCGCGCGCTCGTCGAGCTCGATCTCGACCCGCGGGCCGTTGCTGGGGTAGAGCGTCACATGCGCGTGCGTGCGGTCGAAGGCCGGCGTCTGGTCGTAGATGTACGCGAAGAACAGCAGCCGTTTGATCGACTCGCGGTGGTCGAGGTTGACGTAGAGCGTCTCGCCCGAGGGAGAGCCGAACCGGTCGTCGCCGCTGAGCTTCACATAGGGCGGCTCGTTGATACTGCCGAAGAAGCCGCCCAGCGGCTGCACCACGCCCTTGCTGCCGTCCGTGAGCTCGTACAGACAGCCGAGGTCGAGGTCCACGTTGACCACGCCCCGGGTGTGCGCCTGGACCACATCGGGCTGGAAGAGCTTGAAAGGGTGGCGCAGCAGTCTGCCGCTCTGCTTGGACCTGCCCTCGATATCGGATGTGCGCATCCGCCAGGACAGGTTGACGCGCAGATTGCCGGTGGCCGCGCCCTGCTTGGTGAGCGAGACCGTCGGGTGCCGCTTGGTCAGTTCGATGGAATTGGTCGCGGCGCTCCCCGAGTCGAACTGCGGTGACCGCCCCCGCCACAGGCTGTCCCAGAAGGCCATACCCCACCCCCACACGCATCGATGAACCCCGCGGGGCGGCGCCGGGGCCGGTGCCTCGGTGCCGCCCCGCTCAGAGCGTTCCTCAATCCCGGCCGGGTCACACCCCGGCGGGGGTTTCCTGTGGCTCGTTCTCGGCCGCCTCGAGCGCCTTGTTGCGGCGCACCGAGGACCAGAACGACCAGGCGATCAGCACCACGCCGACCAGACCGGTGATGATCTCGTTGATCTGGTACTGGATGGTGACGAGCAGAATCACGGCGAGCGCGCCGATCGCGTAGTGCGCGCCGTGCTCCAGGTAGACGTAGTCGTCGAGGGTTCCCTGGCGGACCAGGTAGACCGTGAGCGAACGGACGTACATGGCGCCGATACCGAGGCCGAGCGCCATCAGCACGATGTCGTTGGTGATGGCGAAGGCACCGATGACGCCGTCGAAGGAGAAGGACGCGTCCAGCACCTCGAGGTAGAGGAACATGAAGAACGCGGCCTTGCCCGCCATCACGACGGCCGAGACCGGCTTGCCCGCCTTCTTGGCCTCTTCCTCGGCCTCGTGCTCGCGCTCCTCCTCCTCTTCGAGCCGGTTCTCGAAGAATCCGGAGAGCCCGCCGACGATCAGATATGTGATCAGACCCGCGATACCGGAGATCAGCACCGTCTGGGCCTTGTCCGCGTGCCCGGCGTGCTGGTGGGCGTTGACGGCGAAGGTCATCGAGCTGACCATCAGCACGATCAGGGCGATGCAGACCGACAGCATGTCGACCTTGCCGAGCTTGGCCAGCGGCCGCTCCAGCCAGGCCAGCCACTTGATGTCACGGTCCTCGAAGATGAAGTCGAGGAAGATCATCAACAGGAACATACCGCCGAAGGCCGCGATCGACGGATGCGCGTCGGTGACCAACTGCTCATAGCGCTCGGGCTGGTTGAACGCCAGGTCTACGGCCTCGATCGGGCCCAGCTTGGCGCTGATGGCGACGATCACGACAGGGAAGACCAGTCGCATACCGAACACGGCGATGAGCACGCCGATCGTGAGGAAGATCTTTTGCCAGAAGGCACTCATCTTCTTCAGGATTCCGGCGTTGACCACCGCATTGTCGAAGGACAGCGAGATCTCGAGGATGGACAGGATCAGGACGACCCCGAACGCGGTCCACCCGCCGTAGAGCACCGCTGCGACCAGGCCGATCGCGGTGACCGCGAACGACCAGCCGAAGGTTTTCAGAACCACTGGTACCCAATCGTGTTAGTACGGGTGGCCCCGCACCAAGTCCGGGTTTCCCCATTCCAGTGCGTGGCTTTACGAAACGTTGACCCCGAAGTCTAGAGCGATGCCTCGGAGCCCCGACGCGTACCCCTGCCCCACTGCACGGAACTTCCACTCGCCGCCGTAGCGGTAGAGCTCGCCGAAGATCATCGCCGTCTCGGTCGAGGCATCCTCGCTCAGGTCGTAGCGGGCCAGTTCCTGGCCGTCCGCCTGATTGGCCACCCGGATGAAGGCGTTGCTGACCTGCCCGAACGTCTGGCCGCGGTTGTCGGCCTCATGAATGGAGACCGGGAAGACGATCTTGTCGACATGGGCCGGCACCTTGGTGAGATCCACCAGCAGCGACTCGTCGTCACCCTCGCCCTCGCCCGTGAGGTTGTCGCCGGTGTGCTCCACGGAGCCGTCGGGGCTCGTGAGGTTGTTGTAGAAGACGAACCACTCGTCGCCGAGTACCCGGCCGGACTGGCAGAGCAGTGCACTGGCATCGAGGTCGAAGGGCGCTCCGGTGGTGGAGCGCGCGTCCCAGCCGAGCCCTACCAGCACCTGCGTGAGGTTCGGTGCGGCCTTGGAGAGGGAGACATTGCCTCCCTTGGCGAGCGTGACGCCCATGATCGTGGGTCCTCCCCTGGATGACGTGTCGCGAGGTTCTGCGGGTGTTCGAAGTTCTGCGGGTGTTCGTGTTCTGCGGGTGTTCGAGGTTCTGCGGCCCGGCGCAGTGCTGCGGCCGGCGAGGTTCTGCGGCCTTCGGGCGTTCTGAGCCTTTCGAGGCTCGGCGGTGTTCAGGCACGTCCGGCGCCGCACGGAGATGTGCGGCGCCGGAAGCGGAGGTACTGCTGGCTCAGACGTTCACACCGAAGTCCTGCGCGATACCGCGCAGGCCGGAGGCGTACCCCTGGCCGATGGCACGGAACTTCCACTCCGGGCCGTTGCGGTAGAGCTCGCCGAAGACCATCGCGGTCTCGGTCGAGGCGTCCTCGCTCAGGTCGTAGCGGGCCAGTTCGTTGTTGTCGGCCTGGTTGACGACGCGGATGAACGCGTTGCGCACCTGACCGAAGGACTGCTGGCGAGCCTCGGCCTCATAGATCGAGACCGGGAACACGATCTTCTCGACGTCGGCCGGGACCGAAGCGAGGTTGACCTTGATCTGCTCGTCGTCGCCCTCGCCCTCGCCCGTGAGGTTGTCACCGGTGTGCTCGACGGAGCCGTCGGTGCTCTTGAGGTTGTTGAAGAAGACGAAGTTGCCGTCGGTGGCGACCTTGCCCTCGGCGTTGGTCAGCAGGGCGCTGGCGTCGAGGTCGAAGTCGGTGCCGGTGGTGGTCCGGACATCCCAGCCCAAGCCCACGGTGACCGCGGTCAGGTTGGGCGCGGCCTTGGTCAGCGAGACGTTGCCGCCCTTGCTGAGGCTGACTCCCACGAGTCCCTCCATTGGTTTTCAGGGCCAGGGCCCAGTAGTGCGTTGGTATCGGATCAACGAATGGATCCTAGTGACCGGTTCCCGCGCAAAACACCCTTTGGCGCGGGGCGCCCGATGAATCAGAGAGTGTCCAGCGCCTTGATGTACTCGGTCAGGTCGCGGGCATCCGGCAGACCGTTCACAACGGTCCAGCGGACCACGCCCTCCTTGTCGATGATGAAGGTTCCGCGCACGGCGCACCCCTTCTCCTCGTCGAAGACGCCGTAGGCGCGCGAGGTCTCGCCGTGCGGCCAGAAGTCCGAGAGCAGCGGGTACTCGAGGCCCTCCTGCTCGGCGAAGACGCGCAGCGTGTGGATCGAGTCGTTGGAGACCGCAAGCAGCTGGGTGTCGTCGTTGACGAACGAGGGCAGTTCGTCACGCAGCGCGCAGAGCTCACCCGTGCACACACCGGTGAAGGCGAAGGGATAGAAGAGGAGCACCACGTTCTTCTCGCCGCGGAAGTCGGCGAGACGCACGGCCTTGCCGTGGTTGTCCTTCAGCTCGAAATCCGGGGCCTCGGTGCCGACCTCGATCGCCATGACGGTGCTTCCCTTCGCTGGGCGGAGCCTGGTGGTCCGTTCGGGTGGTGTCCACCCTACGCAGAGGCCCCCGCCGACATACGTCGACG
Source organism: Streptomyces sp. NPDC002926 (assembly GCF_053591755.1). Lineage (NCBI taxonomy): Bacteria > Bacillati > Actinomycetota > Actinomycetes > Kitasatosporales > Streptomycetaceae > Streptomyces > Streptomyces sp. NPDC002926. The sequence goes on along the minus strand of NZ_JBSFUK010000001.1, from coordinate 464,958 downwards.
GGGGCTTTCGGGCGCTCAGCGCTCAGCGCTTGGACTTGGGTGCGCTCAGTCGGGTGCCCGACCAGTCCTTGCCCGCATTGATGCTCTTGGTCTGGGAGAGACCGGAGGTCTGCGCGGCTTCGTTGATGTCGCTCGGCTCGATGTAACCGTCCCTGCCGGTCTTCGGCGTAAGCAACCAGATGTCGCCGCCCTCGTCGAGCAGGCCGATGGCGTCCACCAGCGCGTCCGTAAGGTCGCCGTCGTCGTCACGGAACCAGAGCACGACGACGTCTGCGACGTCCTCGTAGTCCTCGTCGACGAGTTCCTGGCCGATTACAGCCTCGATGCCCTCACGGAGTTCCTGCTCGACGTCATCGTCGTAGCCGATCTCCTGGACCACCTGTCCGGGCTCGAACCCCAGCCTGACGGCCGGGTTGGTCCGCTCCTCCGCGTGGTCCGCGGTCGCGCTCACGGCTTGCCTCCTGATCATGTTTGGAAAATGCTGCAGCCCCGCGCGTGCGCGTGGCGTTGGCCGTAGTCCACACGGGCGGGACCGATCGCGCAAGTACCCGGCCGTCCAGACCGCCGAAACGGTGACGTTTGCGGCCGTCTCGACGCAACTCCAGGCACGCTCGGACCCCTGTCATTGTTCCTGCCACACCATTCGACCACCTTTACGTCTTTTCCTCGCATCGGTGAGTCGATCGGAGCCGAACAGCCGGACCAAACGCATTGACGGCTTGGGCGTAAGGTTGCGATTTGCCCGAACCCGGAACCGGGGTTCGGGCCGGATGTCTCCGAGAACACGGGTTACCCCTCGGTAGAGATGACGTTTGCCTCCCCGCGGTACACGATGGAGGCGGTGCGACACCGCGCAGACATCCCGTACGTCCCGTAGAGGCAGTGCCCCCGAACAGCGAAGGAATAGCGTGGCTTCCGGATCCGATCGCAATCCGATCATCATTGGCGGCCTTCCCAGTCAGGTCCCGGACTTCGATCCTGAAGAGACCCAGGAGTGGCTGGACTCCCTCGACGCCGCCGTCGACGAGCGGGGCCGGGAGCGCGCCCGCTACCTGATGCTCCGCCTGATCGAGCGTGCCCGCGAGAGGCGCGTGGCCGTGCCCGAGATGCGCAGCACGGACTACGTCAACACCATCGCCACCAAGGACGAGCCGTTCTTCCCCGGCAACGAGGAGATCGAGCGCAAGGTCCTCAACGCGACCCGCTGGAACGCCGCGGTGATGGTCTCCCGCGCGCAGCGCCCGGGCATCGGCGTCGGCGGGCACATCGCCACCTTCGCCTCCTCCGCGTCCCTCTACGACGTCGGCTTCAACCACTTCTTCCGCGGCAAGGACGAGGGCGACGGCGGCGACCAGATCTTCTTCCAGGGCCACGCGTCGCCCGGCATCTACGCCCGCGCCTTCCTGCTCGACCGGCTCGACGAGAACCAGCTGGACGCCTTCCGCCAGGAGAAGTCCAAGTTCCCGAACGGGCTGTCCAGCTACCCGCACCCACGGCTGATGCCGAACTTCTGGGAGTTCCCGACCGTGTCGATGGGCCTCGGCCCGCTCGGTGCGATCTACCAGGCCCGGATGAACCGCTACATGGAGGCGCGCGGCATCGCGGACACCTCCAAGTCGCACGTGTGGGCGTTCCTCGGCGACGGCGAGATGGACGAGCCCGAGTCGCTCGGCCAGCTGTCCATCGCGGCCCGCGAGAGCCTGGACAACCTGACCTTCGTCGTCAACTGCAACCTTCAGCGCCTCGACGGCCCGGTACGCGGCAACGGCAAGATCATCCAGGAGCTGGAGTCCCAGTTCCGCGGAGCCGGCTGGAACGTCATCAAGCTGGTCTGGGACCGCTCCTGGGACCCGCTGCTCGCGCAGGACCGCGACGGCATCCTGGTGAACAAGCTGAACACCACGCCGGACGGCCAGTTCCAGACGTACGCCACCGAGACCGGCGCGTACATCCGTGAGCACTTCTTCGGCAGCGACCAGCGGCTGCGCAAGATGGTCGAGGGCATGACCGACGAGCAGATCCTGCACCTGGGACGCGGCGGTCACGACCACAAGAAGGTCTACGCGGCCTACACGGCGGCCAAGGCGCACAAGGGCCAGCCGACGGTGATCCTCGCGCAGACGATCAAGGGCTGGACCCTCGGTCCGAACTTCGAGGGCCGCAACGCGACCCACCAGATGAAGAAGCTGACGGTCGACGACCTCAAGCGCTTCCGCGACCGGCTGCACATCCCGATCACGGACCAGCAGCTGGAGAGCGGCGCGCCGCCGTACTACCACCCGGGCCGGAACTCCGAAGAGATCCAGTACATGCACGACCACCGCAAGGCGTGCGGCGGCTATGTACCGACCCGTGTGGTGCGCGCGAAGCCGCTGGACCTGCCGGAGGACAAGACCTACGCCGCCGCCAGGAAGGGGTCGGGCCAGCAGTCGATCGCCACGACCATGGCGTTCGTCCGCATCCTGAAGGACCTGATGCGGGACAAGGAGATCGGCAAGCGATTCGTGCTGATCGCACCCGACGAGTACCGCACCTTCGGCATGGACGCGTTCTTCCCGAGCGCCAAGATCTACAACCCGCTGGGCCAGCAGTACGAAGCGGTGGACCGCGAGCTGCTGCTCGCCTACAAGGAGTCGCCGACCGGCCAGATGCTGCACGACGGCATCTCCGAGGCCGGCTGCACGGCATCGCTGATCGCCGCCGGTTCGGCGTACGCCACGCACGGCGAGCCGCTGATCCCGGTCTATGTCTTCTACTCGATGTTCGGTTTCCAGCGGACCGGCGACCAGTTCTGGCAGATGGCCGACCAGCTGGCGCGCGGCTTTGTGCTGGGCGCGACCGCGGGACGTACGACTCTGACCGGTGAGGGTCTGCAGCACGCGGACGGCCACTCACAGCTGCTCGCCTCGACCAACCCGGGCTGTGTCGCGTACGACCCGGCCTTCGGCTACGAGATCGCGCATATCGTCAAGGACGGTCTGCGCCGGATGTACGGTCCGGACAGCGAGGACGTCTTCTACTACCTCACCGTCTACAACGAGCCGATCCAGCACCCGGCGGAGCCCGCTGATGTCGACATCGACGGCATCCTCAAGGGCATCCACCGCTTCAAGGCGGGCGAGGCCGGTGCGATCCCCGCGCAGATCATGGCGTCCGGTGTGGCCGTGCCGTGGGCGGTCGAGGCTCAGCGGATCCTCGCCGAGGAGTGGAACGTCAGGGCCGACGTCTGGTCTGCGACGTCCTGGAACGAGCTGCGCCGTGAGGCCGTCGAGGCGGAGCGGCACAATCTGCTCCACCCGGAGGAGGAGCAGCGCGTCCCGTACGTCACGCAGAAGCTGCAGGGGTCCGAGGGCCCGTTCGTGGCGGTCTCGGACTGGATGCGCTCGGTCCCCGACCAGATCTCGCGCTGGGTGCCCGGCACGTACCAGTCGCTGGGGGCGGACGGCTTCGGCTTCGCCGACACGCGTGGTGCGGCCCGCCGCTTCTTCCACATCGACGCGCAGTCGATCGTGCTCGCGGTGCTCACCGAGCTCGCGCGGGACGGCAAGGTCGACCGCTCGGTGCTGAAGCAGGCGCTGGACCGTTACCAGCTGCTGGATGTGGCGGCGGCGGACCCCGGCCCGGCCGGCGGCGACGCGTAAGCACATGGCTCGGTGAAGGGCGGCGGAACCCATGGGGCTCCGCCGCCCTTTCACATCCGGGGGCCCTGGGGCCGTCCCCGGGAAAAGCACAGCCCTACGATGCCTGGCATGAAGCAGCGAACAGCGCAGGTCCGGTGGGAACAGCGCATGCAGACACCCCTGCTGGCGCTCGCCCTGGCGTTCGCCGTCGCCTATGCCATACCGATCGTGACGCCCGACGCGAAGAGCTGGGTGCACACGGTCTGCATGGTCATCGAGTGGGTGGTGTGGGGCTCCTTCGCCGTCGACTACCTCGTACGGCTGACGCTGGCGCCCGGCAAATTGCTTTTCGTTCGCAGCCATCCGCTGGATCTGATCGCGGTGCTGCTGCCGCTGGTGCAGCCGCTGCGGCTGCTGCGGGTCGTCTCCACGCTGCTGCTGGTGGGCCGGCGGGCCAGGATGGCGCCGCAGATCACGCTGACGACATACGTCGGTGGCGCGGTGGTGGGGCTGATGATGTTCGGCTCGCTCGCCGTGCTCCATGTGGAGCGGGACGCGCCCAACGGAAACATCAAGACGCTGGGCGACGCCGTGTGGTGGTCGTTCACGACGATGACGACGGTCGGGTACGGCGATCACGCGCCGACGACGGGTCTGGGGCGGGTGCTCGCGGTCGGGCTGATGCTCGCGGGGATCGCGCTGCTCGGTGTCGTCACCGCCAATATCGCGGCGTGGTTCATCTCCCGCTTCGAGCGGGACGACGCGGAGGAGCGCCGGCAGACGGCGCTCCTCGAAGCGCTGACCGAGGAGGTCAGGCAGCTGCGGGTCGAGGTCGGACGACTGTCGGGCGCGGCGGCGGCGTCCGTTCCCGGCGTGGTGCCGGTTCAGGACGGTATTGCTGCCACGCCCGACAGGTCGGCGATCTGACCGGTCGGGCCGGCGGCCCGGTTTTCCCCGGTCGGCCGGATGCAGGTGTGTCCCGGGGCCGGGGCTGCCGGCAGCCCCGAGGGGCCGCCTGAGGGGCCGTCAGAACAGGCCGTTGCCCATGGCTGACACTCCCGCCAGCCAGACGATCGCCAGCACGGTGTCAATGGCACCGAGCACGACGCCGACCAGTGCCGGGACCGGCTGTGCGCCGTTCCAGCGACGTCCCATGCCGAGCCAGCCGCAGACGATCGCGATCGGACCGAGGATGATCCCCAGCACGAAGAATCCCGCGATCGCGCAGATCAGCCCGATGATTCCGAGTACCGCGCGGTCCGGCCCGCTCCGCGACCACGTCCGGCCGTGTGAGCGAGGGTGCTTGCGCGTGGTGTGTCCGAAGCCCGCCATCATCACTCCCTGGGGTTGTCGAATCGGGGCCCGCACAGCGGGTACCCCCGTTCAGCGCTCCCAGACCTTGAAGGCTCTGATCTGGTACGGGGATTGGGGCGCCCAGGTGCCGCCGCCCGGGTAGGTCTCGAACTCGCCCGTCTCCTCGCACTCGGCCGACTGGTACGTGGTGACGGGCCGTCCGGTGCGGTTGGCCAGCGCCTCTGCGGTGGTGCCGGGCGGCAGCGGGACACAGCTCTCGATATCGGTGCCGTAGAGCTCATGGACCTGGCGTGCGCCCTTGAAGTCCGCCTTCTCCCAGAGGCAGAACTGGCCTGCCGCGCACTCCCCGAGGCGCGGCGCGGCGGTGGCGGTGGCCGCTGTCGTCTGCGGCGCCAGGACTGCCGCGGCCAGGATTCCGGCCGTGAAGATTTTACGCATATCGGTCAACCCCCGTGTCGTGCGGATCACTTGACCGCACCCTGACCTGCGCTCGGCGCCCGGGGGAAGAGGGGCCGGAGCACATCACCCGGATAGGCGACAGCTCCGCCGGGTGGGCCCGGCGGAGCTGTCGTACGCACCCGGTTGACGCCGGCTTCGGACGCACCGGCCATGACCGGCGCGAGACCGAGGCCGAGCTGGGCGAACCGGACCGGCATCGGAAGGCTGCCGGTGTCGGTCGACAGATCGACATGTCGGCGAATTCTCTGCGCGGTGGCCCTCGAGGATCAGGAGGATCAGTGCGCCGAGTACGAACGCCGGGACGCCGACCGGGTTCGGACCACCCCGGGCGCGCGCTCGCCGAGAACGGGCGTAAGGAGAGCATAAAAGCGGGCCGTGCGAGCGCACCGGAGCGTACGCCCCGGGCGCACGGAATGTGACGGCCTTCCCCTCTTTCCGCGCGGAACACGTGATCTGCCTCACGGTCTTCGCGGGGCCCCTCGCGCGTCTCCTAGGGTGTCCCGCAGTGACTTCCTTCGACTCCTCCCCCACCTTGACCGCATGGCGCACTCTGCTCGCCCTCGCGGTCGTGTTCATGATGCTGGCGACGAGCGGCTGGACCGCCGTACGGCATCAGAGCGGCCCCCGTGATGCCCTCCAGGCCGAACTGGCCGGATGGGCAAAGGCCCGGATCGGTGCGCGTGAGCTGCCCGGCACCGACACGCCTCCGCAGCGGCTGGCCGCCTTCTTCGCCTCGCTCGGTCCCCTGCAGCGGTCCGAGCTCACCGACCGGTACCCGCTCGTGATCGGCAATCTGAACGGTGCCCCGGTCACCCTGCGCTACCGCGCCAACCGCAAAGCCCTCGCGCGTTCGTTCCAGCTGGAAAGCAAGCGGGTGAGCGACCCGAACCTCACGGCGGACGGCCACCACGACGCGGTCCGCCGGATGAACCGCTTCGAGGCGCTCATGAGCGCGGACCGGCAGATCCTCGCCTTCGATCCATCGGGCCCCGGCAAGGTCGCCGAGGTCCTCGGCGACCTCGACCGCGCCCAGCGTGTCTCCGTGATCGTCCCCGGCGTCGACACCAATCTGCTCACCTTCCAGCGGTCCACTCGCAAGTACTCCGCGCCCGTCGGCATGGCCCAGTCGCTGTACGCCGCCGAGCGGGCCGCCTCGCCCCGGACCCGTACCGCTGTCATCGCCTGGGCCGACTACACCGCGCCCGTCGGTGTGGGCATGGACTCGGCCATCGGCCGGCTCGCCGAGAACGGCGCGGTCCGGCTGACCGCGCTCACCTCCGCGCTGCCCGGCAACGCCAAGGTCGCGCTGTTCTGCCACAGCTACGGCTCCGTGGTGTGCGGTGTCGCCGCCCGCCGGCTGCCCGATCGGGTGGGCGACATAGCGGTCGCCGGCAGCCCCGGCATGCGGGCCGAGAACGTGGCCGGTCTCCGTTCACGGGCCCGGGTGTGGGCCATGCGGGACAGCGACGACTGGATCCGGGGTGTACCGCACATGGAGGTCGGCGGGCTGGGCCACGGCGAGGACCCGGTGACGCCGGCGTTCGGGGCTCGGGTGATGTCGGCGGCCGGCGCGATCGGACACGCAGGCTATTTCGAGCCGGGAACCGAGAGCGTCAGCAACTTCGCCGAGATAGGCGTCGGTTCCTTCCACAGCGTGACCTGTGCGAGCGACAACGACACCTGCCGCAACGGTATTTACGGCGAGGAAGCGGCCTGACGCGCGTAGAACTCCGTGGGTCGGGGTGAGCGCCGAGGGGCGACGCGCGGGCGCACGCCGCATACGATGAGGCGTATGGGTGACGTTCTGGCCGGAATTCAAGCCACTTGGGAGTTCGAGACCGACTCCGTGCTCATCCGCTTCGAACGGGGGGGCCGTACGCCGAAGCTGTTCCAGACGCTTCGCGAACGCCGTATCCCCCACGAGGCGTTGGCGTCGGTGACCCTCGCGCCGGGCAAGCGGGGCACGGTGGTGCTGCACGCCGTGCCCAGACACGGCGCGGATCCGCTGATGGAGGCCGCGGCGGGGCAGTTGAGGGAAGGCTGCGACCCGTACCGCCTGGTGCTGCCCGCGGAGCGCGAGACGCTCGCCGAGTACTACGCCGACGAGCTGCGCACGCTGCTGCCGACCGACGCGGACCGGCCCGCCGAACGGTACGCCGTGGCCGCGCCCGAGGCCCCGCTGCACTTCAAGGCGTACGACGGCAAGGCCTCCTTCGACGGCTCGCAGGTCTCCTTCCGCTGGTCGCGGACGGGCGCGTCGTCCGCCAAGTGGCGGGCGGGCGACCAGAGTTTTGCGGTGACGGAGCTGAGCGGGGTCGAATGGCGGTCGCCGGAGGCGTTCGACGGGTACCTGCGGCTACTGCGGCACGGCGAGGAGCCCTGCGACGACGGAGCCCGGCACGCGCAGGTGGACCAGGACCCGGCCGCGGTGCTCTTCGGGATCAGGTACGGGCCGGTGCACGAGTCGCTGCCGTTCGCGGCCGCGGTGCTCGAATCCGTACAGAACAGCGACTCGGCACCGGCGATGGCGCTGCGGGCGGGCCGGCGCGACCCGGCCGACATCGCGGAGCGGATACGGCACCTCGGGGAGCTGCACCAGGCGGGGCTGGTGACGGACGAGGAGTTCAGCACGAAGAAGGCGGAGCTGCTCGCGCGGCTGTGAGCGCCCGCGTCTCGTAGCGGGTGATCACCTGGCGGCGGCTGCCGGTGCGGGAGAGCATCCGCGGGGCGGTTCGCGCGCCTTCGGATCGCCGTGGCCGAAGGGAGTCGAACACCCGCCGGGCAGTGGCAGCACTGCTCACGGCGGGCTTCGCGCCTTCGCGCTCCGGACCGGCTCAGACCTCGCGCGCCGCCGACGTCGAGGACATGTCCGGGTAGCGTTCCCCCGCCACCAGCCCGGCGATCGGCTCGAGCACCGCCAGCTCCTCGGCGGTCAGCGTCAGCCGGGTCGCGGCGACGTTCTCCAGCAGCCGGCTGCTCTTGCGGGTGCCCGGGATCGGGACGACGGCGAGCGAGTGCGCCTCGGCCCGCTGCTGCACCCAGGCGAGGGCGACCTGGGCGGCCGTCGCGCCGTGCGCCGCCGCGATCTTGTGGACCGGCTCCAGGAGGGCCGCGTTGGCCTTGGCGTTGTCGCCGGTGAAGCGTGGCTGGAACCTACGGAAGTCGCCCTCCGACAGATCCGTGCCGGCGTCCGCGAACGCCCCGGTCAGGAAGCCGCGGCCGAGCGGCGAGTACGGCACGAAGGCGACACCCAGCTCCGCCGCCGCGCCCACCGCGCTGCGCTCCACGTCCCGGCTGAACAGCGACCACTCCGACTGCAGGGCCGCGATCGGGTGCACGGCGTGCGCCTCGCGCAGCTCCGCGCCCGTGACCTCGCTCAGCCCCAGGTGCTTGACCTTGCCCTCCTCGACCAGCTCGGCCATCGCGCCGACGGACTCGGCGAACGGCACGGCCGGGTCGCGGCGGTGCATGTAGTACAGATCGATGACATCGGTCTTCAGCCGCTTGAGGCTCTCCTCGACGGCCTGCCGGATGTACGCCCGGTCATTGCGGATGCCCCGGTAGTGCGGGTCGTCCGTCCGCTCGATGGAGAACTTGGTGGCCAGGGTTATCTCGTCGCGGTGCGCGCCGAAGAACGGTGCGAGGAACTCCTCGTTGGCGCCCCGCCCGTACACGTCCGCGGTGTCGAAGAGTGTGACGCCCGCCTCGAGCGCCGCCTCCAGGGTGTCCTTGGCCGCCGCCTCGTCGGTGTCTCCGTAGAACTCGCTCATGCCCATGCAGCCCAGGCCCTGCACACCGACCAGCGGTCCGTCGGTCCCGAGCCGCACCTGTGCGATCTTGCTGTTGCTCATCAGGGTTCAGACCCTCTCCGGCGCCCGGTGGGCGCCCGCGTAAAACTCGATCTTGTGGTCCAGGACGGCGAGCGTGTCCTGGAGCTCCGCGATGCGCGACCGCACATCGCGCCGCGTCCGCTCCAGCAGCTCTTGCCGTGCCTCGAACGTGTGCTCGCCCTCGCGCACCAGTTCGGCGTAGCGGACCATGTCCGCGACCGGCATCCCGGTCAGCCGCAGCTTGCCGACGAAGGCGAGCCAGTCCAGGTCACGGTTGGTGAAGCGGCGCTGTCCGGTGTGCGACCGGTCGACGTTCGACATCAGCCCGATCCGCTCGTACCAGCGCAGGGTGTGCGCGGTGAGCCCGGTGAAGGCGACGACCTCGCTGATCGTGTAGCGGTCCTGCCCGTCGGGCCGGGGATGCGCACGGGGAGCGGATGCGCAGATGTCCGTCCTTGCAGACGTGCTCTCGATCACCGTCATGCCCTCAACGCTAGAACCTTGGAGTGCACTCGAAGCAAGCAGAAACCGATGGCAGTTTTCGTACGCCCCCCAATAGCCTGCGGTGGCATGAGCCTCGCCCGCCGCGCCACCCCACAGGACGCCGAAGAGCTGGTCCGCCTCCGCAAGGTCATGCACGACTCGCATCTCGGGCCGAATCCCGACGTCAGCTGGCAGCCCGCCGCCGTCGACACGCTGCGCAAGGAGCTCGCAGACCCGGCCGGCGACCTGACCGCGTTCGTCGTCGAGCGCCCCGGGGGCCTCGCTTCCTGCGCGGTCGGCACGATCGAATACCGGCTCGGCGGCCCCGGCAACCCGCGCGGCACCTCCGGCTATGTGTTCAGCGTGGCCACCGACCCGGACCTGCGGCGCCGTGGCTACTCCCGGGCCTGCATGGAGGCGCTGCTCGGCTGGTTCCGCGAGCGCGGCGTGTCCAGGATCGACCTGCGCGCCTCGTCCGACGGCGAGCCGCTGTACGCCTCGCTCGGCTTCGTCCGCACCCCCGATCCTGCGATGCGCCTCACCCTTTAGGCTCGTACGCATGCAGAGTCTGGCGATGATCGAGAACTGGCCGGTACCCACCGCGGCGGCCGCCGTCGTACGAGCGGACGGAACCGTCGCCGGTTCGTACGGCCCCCTCTCGCACCGTTTCCCGCTGGCCTCCGTCACCAAGCCGCTCGCGGGGTACGCGGTGCTCGTGGCCTACGAGGAGGGGGCGATCGAGCTCGATGAGCCGGCCGGTCCCGAAGGCTCCACGGTCCGTCATCTGCTCGCCCACACCTCGGGACTCGCCTTCGACGAGCACCGGGTGACGGCCCCGCCCGGCACCCGCAGGCTGTACTCCAACGCGGGCTTCGAGGTGCTCGGCGACCATATCGCCAAGGCGACGGAGATCCCGTTCGCGGAGTATCTGAGCCAGGCGGTGCTGGAGCCGCTGGGTATGACGGCGACCACGCTGGACGGCTCTCCGGCCAGGGACGGCGTCTCGACGGTCGAGGACCTGGTGAAGTTCGCCGCGGAGGTGCAGGCCCCGCGGCTGCTGGACGCCCGCACGGTCCTGGAGGCGATGACGGTCGTCCATCCCGGTCTGTCCGGCATCCTGCCCGGCTACGGCCATCAGAAGCCCAACGACTGGGGTCTCGGCTTCGAGATCCGGGACGGCAAGTCACCGCACTGGACGGGCAGTTCGTCCTCGCCGCGCACCTTCGGTCACTTCGGTCAGTCCGGCACGTTCCTGTGGATCGACCCGGACGCGCGCGCGGCCGGCGTGGTGCTCACGGACCGGGCTTTCGGGCCGTGGGCCGTCGAGGCGTGGCCGCCGTTCACGGACGCGGTGCTGGCCGAGCTGCGCCGAGGGTGAACCGGGCTCCACCCCGGACACCCGCGACTCAAACGCTCGCGGGGCTTGAATTCGCCTCGTTCAGCTCCCAGAGCAGGACCTCGGCGGTCCCCACCGCAGCCAGCACCAGGCCCTCCGCGTCCTTGATACGCGCCGCGTCACCCGGACCCAACTCCTCGTCCGCCAGCCGGACTTCGCCCCGCACCACATGGACGTACACCGCGGCCGCGTCCGGCACCGCCGTGCGCTCGCCCGCGTTGAGGCGGCGTACGTGCAGCATCGCGCCCGCCCGCGGGAGCGCGTAGGGAGTCGAGTCCGCGATGCCGTGCACGATCTCGTACGACGGCTCGCCGCCCGGCGACAGCGGCGCGAGCCACAGCTGCAGGAAGACCAGCGGCGCGTCCCCGTCGTTGCGCTCCACATGCCGCACCCCGCCCGCCGAGCTGAGCCGCTGGACGTCACCGGGCCGCACCACGCTCGCGTGGCCCGCCGAGTCGCGGTGCGTGAGCTCGCCCTCGACGACCCAGGTGACGATCTCGGTGTGGCTGTGGGGATGCTCGTCGAAGCCCGCGCCGGGCTCGAGCCGCTCCTCGTTGCACGCGAGTATCGCGCCGAAGCGGATGTTGTCCGGGTCGTAGAAGCGCCCGAAGGAGAAAGCGTGCAGGGACTCGATGCCCGAGGCGGGATCGCCGCCGCGGAAGCGGTCGGCGGAGCGCCGTACGTCAATCACGGGTCCACCGTAGCCCCGCGGCACCGCCCGGTTGGACTGTCCGGAGACCCGCCACTCCGCGTACCCGTCCCGATAAGGCACTCTTGTCCCCGTGCCCGAACCTGCAGCGAACCCCGCCCACCCGCATTCCGCGACTCTTCGCCGCCTGGAGCAGTCCTCCGGCCGACTCGCCGCGAACGCCATCGCGCGTATGGACGAGACGCTGTCCTGGTACCGGGCGATGCCCCCGGAGAACCGTTCCTGGATCGGCCTGGTCGCCCAGGCCGGCATCGCCGCGTTCACCGAGTGGTTCCGGCATCCGGAGACCCCGCAGGCGATCTCGACCGATGTCTTCGGTACGGCTCCGCGCGAGCTGACCCGGGCCATCACGCTGCGCCAGACCGTCGAGATGGTGCGCACCACCATCGAGGTCATGGAGGCGGCGATCGAGGAGGTCGCCGCTCCCGGCGACGAGTCGGTCCTGCGCGAGGCGCTGCTCGTCTACGCACGCGAGATCGCCTTCGCGACCGCCCAGGTGTACGCGCAGGCCGCCGAGGCCCGCGGTGCCTGGGACGCCCGGCTGGAATCCCTCGTGGTGAACGCCGTACTGTCCGGCGAGGCCGACGAGGGCGCGGTCTCCCGCGCCGCCGCGCTCGGCTGGAACTCGCCCGAACATGTCTGTGTCATCCTCGGCACCGCGCCCGACGGGGACAGTGAGCTCACCGTCGAGGCGATCCGCCGCGCCGCCCGGCACGCCAAGCTGCAGGTCCTGACCGGAGTCCTCGGTGACCGGCTCGTCGTCATCGCGGGCGGCAGCGACAATCCGCTGCACGTCGCCAAGGCGCTGATCGGGCCGTATGCGGCCGGACCCGTCGTCGCGGGGCCCGTCATCCCCGACCTGCTCGCCGCGACCAGGTCCGCGCAGGCCGCAGCCGCCGGGCTCAAGGCGTGCTCCGCCTGGCAGGACGCGCCGCGCCCCGTTCTCGCGGACGATCTGCTGCCGGAGCGAGCGATCGCCTCAGACCCTGCCGCGCGCGAGCAGTTGGTGGAGGAGATCTACAGACCGTTGGAAGAAGCGGGCTCGGCGCTGCTGGAAACTCTGAGCGTCTATCTGGAACAGGCAAGCAGTCTGGAGGGGGCGGCGCGGATGCTCTTCGTTCACCCCAACACCGTGCGCTACCGGCTGCGACGTGTGACCGACGTCACCGGATGGTCACCCTCCGATGTACGCTCCGCGTTCACTCTGCGAATCGCGCTGATCCTGGGGCGTCTGGCCGACGGGGATTCGCAGTCCTAGACTTTTGTCGAACACCAACAATTCCCCTGACGGTTCTTCGTCCCTGTCCCCACGGGCGGTTGAGGCCGTCCGCAAGAGAGAGTGTGAGGGTGCTCGTACTCGTCGCTCCCGGCCAAGGCGCTCAGACGCCCGGCTTCCTGACTCCCTGGCTCGACCTCCCCGGCGCCGCCGACCGCATCGCGGCCTGGTCCGACGCCATTGAGCTCGACCTTGCCCACTACGGCACGAAGGCCGACGCGGACGAAATCCGCGACACCGCCGTGGCGCAGCCGCTGCTCGTCGCCGCCGGCCTGCTGTCGGCCGCCGCGCTGTTCGACGGGGCGGCCCAAAGCGCCTCGGGCGAGGGCGGTGGTGGACAACGGGTGGGCGTATCGGCCGGTGCCGTCGCGGGTCACAGCGTCGGTGAGATCACCGCCGCTGTGTTCGCCGGTGTCCTCGAGGACACCGCCGCGCTCCGTTTCGTACGCACGCGAGGCCTGGCGATGGCCGAGGCCGCCGCGGTCACCGAGACCGGCATGTCGGCCGTCCTCGGCGGCGACCCCGAGCAGGTCGTCGCCCACCTCGAGAAGCTCGGCCTGACCCCGGCGAATGTGAACGGCGCCGGCCAGATCGTCGCCGCCGGCACCGCCGAGCAGCTCGCCGCGCTGGCAGAGGACAAGCCGGAGAAGGCCCGTGTCATCGCGCTGAAGGTGGCCGGAGCGTTCCACACGCACCACATGGCTCCCGCGGTCGCGACCCTCCAGGAGGCCGCGGCCGGCCTCACCGTCGCCGACCCGGTCGTCCCGTACGTCTCGAACAGGGACGGTCAGACGGTCTCCGGAGGCGACGACGTCATCGCCCGGCTGGTCGGCCAGGTCGCCAACCCGGTCCGCTGGGACCTGTGCATGGAGACCTTCAAGGAGCGGGGCGTCACGGCCCTGATCGAGGTCTGCCCCGGCGGCACGCTCACCGGCCTCGCCAAGCGCGCGCTGCCGGGTGTGAAGACGCTCGCGCTGAAGACCCCCGACGACCTCGACGCGGCCCGCACGCTGCTCACCGAGCACTCTGCCTGACAAGGAGCCGTAGAGCATGTCGAAGATCAAGCCCAGCAAGGGCGCCCCGTACGCACGGATCATGGGTGTCGGCGGTTACCGCCCGACCCGTGTCGTGCCCAACGAGGTGATCCTCGAGACGATCGACTCCTCCGACGAGTGGATCCGCTCGCGCTCGGGCATCGCCACCCGCCACTGGGCCTCCCCCGAGGAGACCGTGGCCGCGATGTCCGTCGAGGCCTCCGGCAAGGCGATCGCCGACGCCGGAATCACCCCGCAGCAGATCGGCGGCGTGATCGTCTCCACCGTCTCGCACTTCAAGCAGACCCCTGCCGTCGCCACCGAGATCGCGGACAAGATCGGCGCGATCAAGCCGGCCGCGTTCGACATCTCAGCGGGCTGCGCCGGCTTCGGCTACGGCCTGACCCTGGCCAAGGGCATGGTCGTCGAGGGCTCGGCGGAATATGTACTTGTCATCGGCGTCGAGCGGCTCAGCGACCTCACCGACCTGGAGGACCGCGCGACGGCCTTCCTGTTCGGCGACGGTGCGGGCGCGGTCGTCGTCGGCCCGTCCAACGAGCCGGAGATCGGCCCGACCGTCTGGGGCTCCGAGGGCGACAAGTCCGAGACCATCAAGCAGACCGTGCCGTGGGACGACTACCGCAACGGCACCGTCGAGAAGTTCCCGGCCATCACGCAGGAGGGCCAGGCGGTCTTCCGCTGGGCCGTCTTCGAGATGGCGAAGGTCGCGCAACAGGCCCTGGACGCGGCCGGGATCAGCGCCGACGACCTGGACGTCTTCATTCCGCACCAGGCCAATATGCGGATCATCGACTCGATGGTGAAGACTCTGAAGCTGCCGGAGCACGTCACGGTCGCCCGTGACGTGGAGACCACCGGCAACACCTCGGCCGCCTCGATCCCGCTCGCCATGGAGCGGCTCCTGGCGACCGGGGCGGCGAAGAGCGGTGACACCGCGCTCGTCATCGGCTTCGGGGCGGGTCTCGTCTACGCCGCGACGGTCGTTACCCTCCCCTAGGCACACCGGATCTTCCGGACGCCACACCCTCTGAAACAAACCGAAGGAGCGCCACATGGCCGCCACTCAGGAAGAGATCGTCACCGGTCTCGCGGAGATCGTGAACGAGATCGCCGGTATCCCGGTCGAGGACGTCCAGCTGGACAAGTCCTTCACCGACGACCTGGACGTCGACTCGCTGTCCATGGTCGAGGTCGTCGTCGCCGCCGAAGAGCGCTTCGACGTCAAGATCCCGGACGACGACGTCAAGAACCTGAAGACCGTCGGCGACGCCGCGGACTACATCGCCAAGCACCAGGCCTGAGCCTGAATCGCGTTTGTCGCCACCCGGCGGTGGCGCCGTGACAATTCAGCACCCCCTACACGTGGAGAAAGAATTCCTGTGAGCTCGACCAATCGCACCGTGGTCGTCACCGGTATCGGCGCAACCACACCGTTGGGTGGCGACAGCGCATCGACCTGGGAAGGTCTGCTTGCCGGGCGTTCCGGTATCAAGGCCCTCGAGGGCGAACGCTTCGCCGACCTCCCGGTCCGTATCGCCGCGCTCGCCGCGGTCGACCCGGGCGAGGTTCTGCCGCGCCCGCTGGCCCGGAAGCTCGACCGCTCGGCGCAGTTCGCGCTGATCGCGGCCCGCGAGGCGTGGGCCGACGCCGGCTACACGGCGCCGGCCGGTGAGGACGACAAGGTCCAGCCCGAGCGGCTGGGTACGGTCATCGCCTCCGGCATCGGTGGCGTAACGACTCTGCTCGACCAGTACGACGTGCTCAAGGAGAAGGGCGTACGCCGCGTCTCCCCGCACACCGTCCCCATGCTCATGCCGAACGGCCCCTCCGCCAACGTCGGCCTGGAGGTGAACGCCCAGGCGGGCGTGCACACCCCGGTCTCCGCCTGTGCGTCGGGCGCCGAGGCGATCGGCTACGCCGTCGAGATGATCCGTACCGGCCGCGCCGATGTGGTCGTCGCCGGCGGCACGGAGGCGGCGATCCACCCGCTGCCCATCGCGGCGTTCGCCAACATGATGGCGATGTCCAAGCACAACGACGAGCCCGAGAAGGCTTCTCGCCCCTACGACAAGGGCCGTGACGGCTTTGTCCTCGGCGAGGGCGCGGGTGTCGTCATCCTGGAGTCGGCCGAGCACGCCGCCAAGCGCGGCGCGAAGGTCTACTGCGAGGTGCTGGGCCAGGGTCTGTCCGCGGACAGCCACCACATCGCCCAGCCCGAGCCGACCGGCCGCGGCATCGCCACCGCGATGCAGAACCTGCTGGACGCCACGGACCTCAAGCCGTCCGAGGTCGCGCACCTCAACGCACATGCCACGTCGACGCCGCAGGGCGACATCGCCGAGATCAAGGCCCTGCGCAAGGTGCTGGGCGACGAGCTCGACCATGTCGCGGTCTCCGCCACGAAGTCGATGACCGGTCATCTGCTGGGCGGCGCGGGCGGCATCGAGACCGTCGCCACGGTCCTCGCGCTGTACCACCGCACGGCTCCGCCGACCATCAACATCGACGACCTCGACGAGGCGGTGGACGCGGACATCGTGCGTGGCGAGCCCCGCAAGCTTCCCGAGGGCACGATCGCCGCGATCAACAACTCGTTCGGCTTCGGCGGCCACAACGTGGTCCTGGCCTTCCGCACCGTCTGAGTCCGCGTACCGTCTCCGCACTTCTGGTGCGTACGGGAAAGGGCCCCCACCGCGTGGTGGGGGCCCTTTCCCGTACGCCCGTCCCGTACGCCCGTCAGACGACCTGGTGCAGCCAGCGGACCGGCGCGCCCTCGCCCGCGTATCTGAACGGCTCCAGCTCGTCGTCCCACGGCTTGCCGAGCAGCTTGGCGATCTCCGCCTCGAGTTCCGTCTCGCCCTGCGCCGAGCGGGCCAGCGCGGCGCGCAGCCGGTCCTCGGGGATCAGGATGTCGCCGTGTATCCCGGTGACGGCGTGAAAGATGCCGAGGTCGGGCGTGGCGCTGTAGCGCTCGCCCTCGGCCGTGGAGCATGGCTCAGCGGTCACTTCGAAGCGCACCATCTGCCAGCCGCGCAGCGCGGAGGCGAGTTTGGAGGCTGTGCCCACCTCGGCACGCCAGGAGAACTCGGATCTCCAGGTGCCGGGCGATGCGGGCTGCCGGATCCAGTCGAGCTGGACCCGCGCACCAAGAACACCCGCGACCGCCCATTCGACGTGCGGGCACAGCGCGCGCGGTGCGGAGTGAACGTACAGAACGCCGCGTGTCGTCACCGGGACCTCCAGTGTGGGACGAGAATCGCCTTCCCAGCGGCCTCAGTAAACAGCATCGGCAGTCAAACTCCACAAAAGGGACAGTATGTGACGTGATGTAATTTACCGGAGCCGACGGGCGCGATGCCTCTGGGTCGACGGGGAAAAAGCTACCGTGAGTAGGTGGCCAAGGGGTGACGTAGTGTCGGTCCAGGGGCCCGTACGCACCAAGCTTTCACCCGACAAGACGTCAGGGGCCCGGTGATACGGAGGGAAACCGGGGATGCGGAAGACCAGCCGGACACGCCGTTCGCGCGGCGCCGCGGCAGTTCTGACGGCCGCCGCACTCCTGACGACCGGCGCGCTGGCCGGATGTGACTCCTCGTCGGATGCCAGAGGAAACGGCGCGCCCGCCAAACGGCGGCCGTCCGCCAGCCCCACCCCGGTCTGGGACCGCAGCCCCGATTCGATTGCCGCCGTCGGTGACTCCATCACCCGTGGTTTCGACGCCTGTGTGGTCTTCTCGGACTGCCCGGAGGTGTCCTGGGCGACCGGCACGGACGCCAGGGTACGCAGCCTGGCGTTGCGGCTGATCGGCGAGCCGGCGGCGGTCGCGCAGCGGAGCTGGAACTTCGCGCGCTCCGGGGCCGACGTCGGTGACCTGCCCGAGCAGATGGCGCAGGCGGCGGCGAAGAAACCCGAACTGGTGACGGTGATGGTCGGCGCCAATGACGCGTGCCGGGACTCGGCGGAGAAGATGACGTCGGTGCACGGGTTCCGGGCGTCGTTCAAGGCGTCGATGGCACGGTTACGGCGTACGGCACCCAAGACGCAGGTGTACGTGTCGAGCGTGCCGGACCTGAAGCGGCTGTGGTCGACCGGGCGCGGCAACCCGCTGGGCCGGCAGATCTGGAAGCTGGGAATCTGCGCCTCGATGCTCGGCGACTCGGACGACGTGAGCCCGAAGGCCCAGCAGCGGCGGGCGATGGTGCATGAGCGGGTCGTGGCGTACAACGAGGTACTGAAGCAGGTCTGCGCGAAGGATCTGCGCTGCCGCTACGACGGCGGTGCGGTCTTCGACTACCGGTTCAGCGGCGAGCAGTTGAGCCGCTGGGACTGGTTCCACCCCAGCAGGAACGGACAGGAGCGGCTCGCGGAGATCGCGTACCGCAATGTCACCGCCGCGAAGCCGCCGCGGCCCTGAACCTGGGTCACGGGCCGCTTCGCCGGCCATCCGTCCGGTGCGGCGGCTCAGCGGGCGCACGGCTCCGAAGCGGACGGGCGCGATCTCGTGTCCGGATCGGCGGCGGCCACGGCCCGTACGAGATCGTCGTGGCGGCCGGGCAGCTCAGGTCCTTGCGGTCGAAGCCCTCCGACTCGACACGGCCGGTGTTCGGGACCACGACCACCGCGGTGCCGGCGGCACGGGCGGCCTCGACGGCCTCGGCGATCGGCTGGTCGGCGTGCGCTGCGGGCCGAGGCGGTCCGGGGAGAACAGGACGGCGGAGGGTGGTGTGTCCGACACCTTGTTGACGCGATCACCGTGTTGACGCGCGGGTGAGGACCTCGTCCTCCTCACCCTCGGTGACGAGACGCGGCCGCGTTCGCGCGGTGCTTCGCAGAACGCCTCGAACGGGTCGCAGTCGTTCACCGCCTCCTGGACGCCCCCCACAGGATCTCGCCGTCGGCAGAGAGGCGAGTGCGTGACCGAGGCCCATCCGGCAAGGGCTTCACGGACCGCCGGCCGCGGTGACGAACGGGCTGCGGTACCCGTGGCCGCTCGAGCCGGACGCGGTCGGCATGCCAGAGGTGTTCGGCGACTTGCTGAGGCTGCTGTGGCCGAAGTGACGCGCTAGCCACGGTCGCGGCCGGAAGGCGATACTTCCGCAACCCGACGGAAGGATTCCCGTGTCCCGAATACGCGTCCGCCTGCACGTCGTTGGCGTCGCCTTCGTCACCCTCACCCTCGCCGGCTCACCCCTCGCCTCCGCCCGGCCGGCTCCCGCGCGGCAGGCTCCGGTACAGCCCGCTCCCGCGCCGCCGGTCACCGTCGAGGAAGCACGGCTCGACGAGGCCGTGCCCCAGGAGATCCTGCGGCGCAGTGGATTCGACGCCGTGGCACCGGAGTTCACTCGTGCGCTGGCGGATGTGAGGTCGTACCGGCAGGCGGAGCGGGCCGTGGTACGGCAGGGATCACGGCTGTGGGACCGCGCAGTGGACCGGGCGCAGGGGCGCGGCCCCGCGCGCGGCGATCTGAGCCGCGACGACGACCGGCCGCTCTACTGGGCGCGGCTCGGGATGACGCGTGAACTGCGGCAGTGGCAGCCGGAGTTCGGACTCTCGGACGCACAGCGGACGAAGCTGCTGGACCGTCTGGAACGCTCCTCGCGCGGCCAGGACTCGATGAACCTCCCGGCGGGCAAGGGCTTCAAGCGCATCGTGATGACGGGCTTCGACCCGTTCACGCTGGACCGCGACATCCGGATCAGCAATCCGTCCGGCGCGACCGCGCTGGCGCTGGACGGGACGTGGATACGGACGGGCGAGGGATTCGCCCGGATCGAGACGGCCGTCTTCCCGGTCCGCTGGCAGGACTTCGCGGACGGCACGGTCGAACGGACGCTGCGCCCGCAACTCCCGAAGGCGGATCTGTTCACCACCGTGAGCCAGGGCCGGGTGGGCCGCTTCGACATCGAGCGGACCAACGGCGCGTGGCGGGGCGGGTCCCTGGACAACGAGAACCTCTCGCGCCTGGAGACGGTGCCGGTCGGCGACCCGGCGTCGCAGCCGCAGTGGACGACGACCACGCTTCCGTACGCGGCGATCGTGGCGGCCGGCACCGGGCACTTCCCGGTGTTCGACAATACGTCGGTGACGGAGATCCCGGCGGGCGGGACGGCACCGGTCGTACGCCCCGACGGCCCGACGCCCGGCTCGACGGCGCGTGCCGGTGGCGGCGGCAACTATCTCTCGAACGAGATCGCCTACCGCGCGACGCTGCTGCGGGACCGGCTGGGGCTCACCATCCCGGGCGGTCATGTGCACACGCCGGTGCTGCAGTTCGGGTCGGGCAACACGACGGAGATCACGGACCCGGAGTTCGTGCAGAACAGACTGGACATCATTGCGCAGGTCCGGTCGATCATCCGCGTGACGGCGGAGACGACGGGCTGACGGGTCCGGTGCGTCGGGGGGCGGCAGCCTCGCACCGCCCTCGACGCACCGGCGAGGCGGGCCCCGGATCCGACGGCGGTGCCCGCCGCCGCGTAGCCGACGCGCCCGCCGGGGCAGCCCGGCACCGGCGCCTGCGGGCTCGTGCGACGGGAGCCGTCCCCACGGGCGGCGTCTTCGCGCCACGCCGCGGCAGGTCCGCCCGACCGGGGCGACCGCTCCAAACGGCATGGTCCGCGGCCGTCGTCGAGACGGGGCTGCCAACCGGTTCACCGGGCGCACGATCGTTGTCGAGTCACAATTCTGCCATGTACCGTTCAAGCGCGCGTTGCCCAGCTGTCCGCCGGGCGCTGTTCTACGCGCGCAGAATCAGCGCCCGCACCGCCTCTCCCCCACCCCTCATGGAGGTACGCCGGATGCTCGGATCCAGAAGCCCCAGAAGATACAGACGTGCATTCACCAGCGCCCTGGCCGTGTTCGCCGCCCTGATCGCCGGAACCGCTGTCCAGGCCGCCACCGCCCCCACGGCGGCCGCCGCAACCCCGCACCGGATCCTCTTCGACAACAGCAAGGCCGAGACTGCCGGGAACGCCGACTGGATCATCGGCACCGGTCAGCCCGACCCGCTGGCGCAGGATGCGACGCCCTCCGCCGAGACCGACTGGACCGGCGCCCTCTCCGCCTGGGGTGTCGCGCTGCAGAAGACCGGCGACTACTCACTGAAGACGCTGCCTTCTGGCAACACCATCACCTACGGCACCGGCGCCGCGCTCGACCTGCAGAACTTCGACACCTTTGTACTGCCCGAGCCGAACGTCCTGCTCAGCGCCGCCGAGAAGACCGCAGTCATGAGGTTCGTGCAGAACGGCGGCGGGCTCTTCCTGGTCTCCGACCACACCGGCGCCGACCGCAACAACGACGGCTACGACGCGGTCGAGGTCATCAACGACCTGATGAGCAACAACAGCGTCGACAGCACCGATCCGTTCGGCTTCTCCGTCGACACACTGTCGGTCTCCACCGACAACCCGAGGGCCATCACCGACTCCGCCAACCCGGTGCTCAACGGCTCCTTCGGCAAGGTCACCGGCAGCATCATCCGCAGCGGTACGACCGTCACGCTCAAGCCGGCCGACAACCCCGCCGTCAAGGGCCTGGTCTACCGGACCGGTTACTCCGGCAACACCGGCGCCTTCTTCGCCACCAGCACCTTCGGCAGCGGCCGGGTCGCGGTCTGGGGCGACAGTTCACCCATCGACGACGGCACCGGCCAGTCCGGCAACACCCTCTACGACGGCTGGAACGACACCGCGGGCACCAACGCCGCCCTCGCCCTCAACGCCACCGAGTGGCTCTCCGACGGCACCGGCGGTGGTGGCGGAGGCGGTACCTGCACCGCCGCCCAGCTGATTGCCAACCCCGGCTTCGAGTCCGGCAGTACGTCCTGGTCGGCCAGCAGCGGTGTCATCACCACCGACAGCGGTGAGGCCGCCCGTACCGGCTCGTACAAGGCCTGGCTGAGCGGCTACGGCTCCGCCCACACCGACACCCTCTCCCAGTCGGTGGCCGTCCCGTCCGGCTGCTCGGCCGCCACGTTCAGCTTCTATCTGCACATCGACACGGCCGAGACCACCACCAGCACGGCCTACGACACTCTCAAGGTCCAGGTCCTCAACAGCGGCGGCTCGGTACTGGCCACGCTCGCGACGTACTCCAACCTCAATGCCGCGAGCGGCTACGCCCAGCGCAGCTTCAACCTCGGCGCGTACGCCGGGCAGACCGTCACCCTCAAGTTCACCGGCACGGAAGGCTCCCAGCTGCAGACGTCGTTCGTCATCGACGACACGGCACTCAATGTGAGCTGACCTGCGCGCGCTTCCACCGGGAGGCGCTGCTCGAGGCGCACGGCCGCCGCGGTCGACATGGCCGCGGCGGTCAGCGGGCGAATCCGAGCGTGACGCCCAGGCCGACCAGCACCGAACCGATCGAGCGGTTGAGTACCTTCTGCCACCTCAGCATGCCCGTGCGCAGCCGGGAGTGGGAGAAGAAAAGCGCGACGAGACCGAACCAGCCGAGATGGGCGAAGGACATGAACAGCCCGTAGCCCGCCTGCTGCCACACCGGCGTTCCCGGGCCCACCACCTGGGTGAACGTGGAGACCACGAAGAGAGTCGTCTTCGGGTTGAGCGCGTTGGTGAGGAATCCGGTGCGCAGCGCGCCCAGCCGGGTCAGTTCGGGCTTCGACTCCAGGTCGACGGCGAGGTCGGCGCGGGCGAGGAAGGTGCGGACACCGATATGGACGAGGTACGCCGCGCCGACCAGCTTGATCGCGGTGAACAGTGCGGTCGACGAAGCGATCAGCAGGCCGACGCCGAGCATCGTGTACGTGACGTGGACGAGCACACCCGCGGCGACACCGGCCGCCGCCAACAGCCCTGTCGTACGGCCGTAGAGACAACTGTTGCGGACGACCATCGCGAAGTCGGCGCCCGGGCTGATGACGGCGAGGACGGTGATGACGGCGACGGCGATCAGTTCGGTCATCCGCCGATGCTCGCCAGCACCGGCCGCACGATCAATCGGATCCGGCTTTCCTCCCGGATGGTGAGACGCCGATGATGGGACGCATGAAGACAGCGGCTGCGCAGTTCACTCCCGTACCTGGCGATATCGAAACCAATGTCCGTTTCATGTGCGGCCTGATCCGTGCGGCGGCCGGTCGGGGCGCCCGGCTCGTCGTCTTCCCCGAGCTCGCGCTGACGGGATACGAGCCGGGGCTGATCCGCAAGGATCCCGGGCTCTGGCCGGCCGAGGACGACGAGCGCCTCGAGCCGGTACGGGAGGCATGCCGGGCCGGCTCGGCCGCGGCCGTCGTGGGTGGCCCGGTGCGGACGGAGAGCGGGCGGCCAGGCATCACCTCGCTCGTCATCGGGCCGTGCGGCGAACTGCTCACGCGCTACGACAAGCTGCATCTGCACGGCGTCGAGAACGACATCTTCGCGGCAGGCAGCGAGGACGGCCGCTTCACCCTCGACGGCGTCCGGTTCGCGCTGGCGACCTGCTACGACAACCGCTTCCCGGACATCGCCGAGCGGGCGGAGGCCGACGGCTGCCGGGCGTATCTGGCGAGTTCGGTGCTGGACACCGAGAACGACTCGTTCGACACGGTCTATCCGGTGCGGGCCCGGGAGAACGGCCTGTATGTGGTGCTCGCCAACGTCCTGGGGCACAACGAGGCAGGCGAGTGCCGGGGCGGCAGCGCTGTCTGGGGCCCGGACGGCCGGCGCATCGCCGACGCGGGCACCGAGGACCCCGGCCTCGCGCTCGCGGACCTGCCCCTCTAGTCCTTGCTGAAGCTGTACGGAGCCGGAGCCGGCGCGGCGGTGTCGTCCGGCGGCGCCTCCAGGTCCCGCACCATCAGCGTCGCGCCCGCCACCGCGCCCGGCATCAGGAACACCGCCACGAACGGCACGAGGAAGGCCAGGGTCAGCGGCACGCCGAAGCCGAGAGTGAGCAGCCGTCGGCCCCGCAGCAGCGCCAGGCGCTCCTTGAGCTCGACGCCGCGCCGCTGGAGGGCCACCGCTGTGAGCTCCTCCGCGAGGAAGAAGCCCGAAACGCAGAAGCCGATCGCCGGGACGACGGTCTGGCCGACGACCGGGATGAAG
Source organism: Streptomyces sp. NPDC002926 (assembly GCF_053591755.1). Taxonomy (NCBI): domain Bacteria; kingdom Bacillati; phylum Actinomycetota; class Actinomycetes; order Kitasatosporales; family Streptomycetaceae; genus Streptomyces; species Streptomyces sp. NPDC002926. The sequence continues at coordinate 440,770 of NZ_JBSFUK010000001.1, read as the reverse complement.
CCGAGCGCGAAGAGCAGTACGCCGTACAGCACCACCCGCGCCACGACCCGCAGCGAATCGCGCGCGGAGATCCACAGCTCCCGCCAGAGCGGCAGCCCGGACTCGGGGACGTCGCCGCCCTCGCTGCGGTCGACCTGCTCGGAGAGGGACTCGTAGAAGGGCTGGCCGACCAGCAGCGTCACCGCGGTGAAGGTGATCACCGCGAGGAACAGCCCGAAGGTGAAGACCAGCGCGGTGAGGAAGCCGCGGAACAGGCCCTGCCAGGGCGAGGTCCAGTCGTCGGCGAACGGCGTCGCCCAGGCGGTCAGATCGTCCGCGCCGTAACCGAGAGAGACGAGCGCGGCGGTGTACAGCACCAGGGTCACCAGGCCGGGCAGCAGCCCGAAGCCGAACCACCGGCCGTGCCCGCCGACCCAGCGCTGGCCCTTCATCAAGTAGCCGAAGCCCACCCCAAGATCATGCATACGCCCACCTTATCGGGGTGCCGGATTCTGCATTCCGGAGAGGACGGCGGAAGGGTCCCATGAGTCCCGCTCTCCACCTGCGAACCACAGCCCGAGCCGTACGCCGGCCCTGGTGTCTCACGCAAGTGCCTCTTGTTGTTCGGGAGTTGAACCGGTAGACCCCTGCGTACTGATCGTTGTGCCGATCGATCCCCACACCCCGGAGGCACGTAAGCATGGGCCTGCCACGTCCCGTCCTGATCGCCACCGCCGTCCTCGCCGGGGCGGTGCTTCTCGCGCCCGGAGCGGCGACCGCCGCGCCCGGTCGCGACGGCCCGCATCCCGTACGCGAAGGGGGCGGGCGCGACACCGCAGTCGCGAAGGCCCCGCTCTCGGCCGCCGCCAACGCGCTGGGGACCGCAGCCCCCAAGCTCGCCAAAAGCGGTGGATATCCCCGCAGAACAGTCCTCGACCCGCCGCCCGCGAACCCGGCGGACAAGTCGATCAAACTGGGCCTCGCGCCGTACCACTCGCTCGCACCCCGGCTGAACGCGCTGCAGAAACTGGGCGACCGGGTCAGCGTCGAGGTCGCCGGGCGGTCCGCCGGCGGGCACCAGCTGTATCTCGTCACCGTCACCGCGCCCGAGAGCTCCCACCAGACCCGCGAGCAGGAGCGGATGCGGGAGCTGATCGAGAACTCGCCATCGGCCGCCGCCAGGGACAAGCGGATCAAGTCCTCGTACAAAACGCCCGTCTTCATCAACAACAACATCCACGGCAATGAGTGGGAGGGCACGGACGCCGCCCTGAAGCTCATCGGGGACCTGGCGAAGGCCAAGGACGGCACGACTACCGAGCTGCTCGCCAAGAACCGGATCTATCTCAATGTGACGGCCAACCCCGACGGCCGGATCGCCGGAACGCGCGCCAACGCCAACGGCTTCGACCTCAACCGGGACTTCATCACCGGCTCACAGCCGGAGGCACGCGCCATCCGGCAGATCGCCATCGACAAGCAGCCGGCCGTCATGCTCGATCTGCACGGGTATGTCAACGGCACGCTGATCGAGCCGACGACTCCCCCGCACGGCGAGAACTACGAGTACGACCTCTTCCTGAAGAATGCCTACGCCAATGCCCTGGGCATGGAGAAGGCCGTCAACGGGCTCGGCTATACCCCGGCGAAGGACGGCGTCGAGCCCGCCGTCATCCCCTTCCGGGACCAGAAGGAGGGCTGGGACGACTGGCCGCCGATCTTCACCCCGCAGTACATGCCCTTCCAGGGCGCGATCGCCGCGCACACCATCGAGTTCCCGATGGCGGTCAACAACGAGGAGTACGACACCCTCCCGGTCGCCGAGCTTCGCCGCCGTGCCCGGATCAACAAGGACATCGCGGGCGCGGCGATGCGCGCGACCCTCGACTACACCCGTACGCACCGCGCTTCGGTGATCGCCGACCAGATCGAGACGTTCCGGCGGGGCGCGGCGGGCGAGGCGCAGCGGCCGGTGTCGGAGGAGACCGTGCCGGGGGTGCCGGGCATCGGGCCCGAGGACGTGTACACCACGGCCTTCCCGCGGGCGTACGTGATTCCGGCGGGACGCAAGCAGAGGTCGGCGACCGCGGCGGCCCGGCTGGTGGACCATCTGGTCGCCAACGACGTACGGGTGGAGCGGGCGGTCCTGCCGTTCCGGCTGGCCGGCCGCGGCTATCCGGCCGGTTCGTACGTCGTCGACATGCGCCAGCCCAAGCGCGGCATCGCCAACGTGATCCTGGACGGGGGCCGGGACATCAGCGCAGACGTCTCCACGATGTACGACATCTCGGGCTGGAGCCTCGGGCTGTTGTGGGGCGCGCGTGTGGACAAGGTCGTCACCGGTGCGCTCCATGTGGTGGGGCGTACGGTCCACGCCGCGTCGCCGACCGGATATGTCGCCCCGTTCGGGGATCTGCGGCTGCGGCTCGACGATCCGAAGGAGCTCACCGCTCTCAACTCGCTGCTCGCCCAGGGCGTGACGGTGCGGCGCGCGGCGGACGGTTCGGCGATCGTGCCCGGCTCGGCCCGTCGTGCGGCGGCCGGACTCGCCGACCGTTACGGGGTCGCCTTCTCGGCCACGAAGGAGAAGGGCACAGCCCAGCTGCACCGGACCAGGGTGGCCGCGGCCGTGACCCCAGGTGAGCTGTTCGCGCTGCGCGAGATGGGCTTCGAGACCCGGCCGGTCTCGACCGGCGCGCTGAACGCGGGCTACGACTGGTCGAAGGCGGATGTCCTGTATGTGTCCAGCGGTCTGCAGTACGGGGAGCTGAACCCGGCCGCCCGCGGCGCGCTGAACGCCTTCCTCGCCCGCGGCGGCGCCGTGGTCGCTCTCGGTACGGACGGCGCGGCCTTCAACGCCGGGGCGGGACTGCTCGCGGCCAGGCCGGTGGCGGGCAACGGGGACGCGAACGGCGTGGTCCGGGTGGTCAACGCGGCCGGCAGCCCGGTCACCGGCGGCGCGCCCGCGCACAGCTTCGTGTACTCGCCGCTCTGGTTCACCGATCTCGGCCCCGGGGTGCGCGTCGAGCAGTCGTACGGCTCCGGGAACCCGCTTGTCGCGGGCCACTGGCGGCCGGTGGACGACGGTACGGGCGGACCGAAGGACGCGGCCGGCAAGGCGTCGATCGTCCGCGGCACAGCGAAGACGGGCGCACCGGTCGTGCTGTTCGGCACCGAGCCGTTGTTCCGCGACCACCCCAAGGGTGTCTTCGCGCAGATCGGCCGGGCACTGCTGCTGTAGCGGCGGCGAAGCGACCCGGTGATACGGCCGAGGGCCTCACTCCCCTGCGGGAGTGGGGCCCTCGGTCTTCAGCTGTGCCGTTGTCAGGCGACGGCGAGCTCGACCTTGATGTTGCCGCGGGTGGCGTTGGAGTACGGGCACACCTGGTGCGCCTTCTCCACCAGCGCCCGGGCGGTGGCCTCGTCGACGTTCGGGATGGAGGCGGTGATCGCGACCTCCAGGCCGAAGCCGCCGGCCTCGTTCTTGCCGATGCCGACCGAGGCGGTCACGGTGGAGCCCGAGATATCGGCCTTCTCCAGGCGGGCGACGACACCGAGCGCGCCCTGGAAGCAGGCGCTGTAGCCGGCCGCGAACAGCTGCTCCGGGTTGGTGCCGGCGCCGCTGCCGCCCATCTCCTTGGGCGGGTTGACGACCACATCGAGGTTGCCGTCGTGGGAGGCGACACGGCCGTCACGGCCGTTCTCCGCGGTGGCAACGGCGGTGTAGAGGACGTCTATGTTCTGGATGGACATGCGGAAGGTTCCTCCTGAGGTGTCGCCGCGACTCGCGCCCACGGATCGCGGCGGTCTGGCGGTGAGCCTAACGGGTGAGCGAAACGATCATCTTGCCGGTGTTCTCGCCACGGAGGAGGCCGAGGAAGGCGTCGAAGCCGTTCTCGATGCCCTGAACAGCCGTCTCGTTGTACTTGAGCTCGCCGGAGGCGATCCAGCCGGCGACGTCCTGGACGAACTGCGGCTGGAGCGCGGCGTGGTCGCCCACGAGGACGCCCTGGAGGCGCAGCCGCTTGCCGATGATCATCGCCATATTGCGCGGGCCGGGGGTCGCCTCGGTGTTGTTGTACTGCGCGATCATGCCGCAGATGGTCGCCCGGCCGTGCACGTTGAGCGAGGAGATCGCAGCCTCGAGGTGGTCGCCGCCGACGTTGTCGAAGTAGACGTCGATGCCGTCGGGGGCGGCTTCCTTCAGCTGCTCGCCGACGGGGCCGTTCTTGTAGTTGAAGGCGGCGTCGAAGCCGTACTCCTCGACGAGGAGCTTGACCTTCTCGTCCGAGCCCGCCGAGCCGATGACGCGGGAAGCGCCCTTGAGCTTGGCCATCTGGCCGACCTGGCTGCCGACGGCGCCGGCCGCGCCGGAGACGAAGACCACGTCGCCCGCCTTGAAGGAGGCGACCTCGAAGAGTCCGGCGTAGGCGGTGAGGCCCGTCATGCCGAGCACGCCGAGGTAGGCGGAGAGCGGGGCGAGCGAGGCGTCGACCTTGGTGGCGTGCTTGGCGTTCACCGTGGCGTACTCGCGCCAGCCGAGGCCGTGCAGTATGTGGTCACCGACCGCGAAGCCCTCGGCGTTCGAGGCGATGACCTCGCCGACCGCGCCGCCGTCCATCGGGTGGTCGAGCTTGAACGGCGGGACGTAGGACTTGACGTCGTTCATCCGGCCGCGCATGTACGGGTCGACCGAGAAGTGCAGGTTGCGTACGAGGATCTGCCCCTCGCCCGGCGCGGTCACCGGGGTCTCACGCAGAGCGAAGTCCTCCGCCTTGGGCCAGCCGTGCGGGCGGGCGACGAGGTGCCATTCACGGCCGGATGCGGGAAGTGCGGACATGCTGCGTTCCTCCTAGAAAAAGCTTCACCTTCTGAAAGAACCATGCTCCTGGATATTTCATGTTGTCAAGTAACTGGGTATCCTTGCGTTCATGGCCACTCCACGAACTGATCCCCTGACCGTCGAAGTCGTCGAGCTCATCGGCACCGTCGTGGCCCGCTACTACACGGAGTACGAGCAGGCCGCGGCCGAGCACTCACTCACCGGGGCCCAGGCGCGGGTGCTGGGGCTGCTGACCGTGGAGCCGACGCCGATGCGCCGTATCGCGCAGAAGCTGAAGTGCGAGCCGTCGAACGTCACCGGGATCATCGACCGGCTGGAGGCCAGGGGGCTGGTGGAGCGCCGCCCCGATCCGAACGACCGCAGGGTCAAGGTCGCCGCCCCGACCGAGGAGGGCAGGGTCACCGCGCGCCGACTGCGGGAATCGCTGAACTTCGCGCGCGAGCCACTGGCGGGGCTCTCCGACGAGGAGCGGACGGTGCTGCGGGACCTGCTCAAGCGAATGCTGGGCGAGGAGACTTCCGCGCCCTAGGCGGGTCCTCTACAGACACCACCAGAGGAAGCGGTTGCACTGTGTGGGGCTCGCCGTCGGCGTCGGCTCGGCGGAAGGCTGCGTTCCGCCGCCCGGGGCCGAGGGGCTCGGCTGCCCGGAGGACGAGGGCTGCGCACTGCCGGAGGGCTGGGCGGCGGAGGACGAGGGCGACGCCGGGCCGCTCGTGGCCTGCTTTCCGTCACCGCCACTGCCACTGCCAGTGCCGGAGCCACTGCCGCTGCCGCTGCCCGCGCCGGACCCTGTTCCCGTGGGACGTACCGCAGCGGACTCGGAGACGGGCGGTTCCGTCACCGGATCCGGACCCTCGGGGGTCACATCGACGTCCGTGGGCTCGGGCGCGGGCTCCGTCTCGACGCTCGGGTCTTCCTTCACGGCGGTGGCGGCACCGTCGTCGCCCTTGTTCTCGGTGGCCAGCTCCGCCAGACTCAGCGCGCCTGCCGCCAGCACCAGGCCGACCGTGCCGAGCAGCACCTTGCGGCCTCGCCGTTTGCGTGCCCGGCGGGTACCTGCGGATCTGCGGCGCGGCGGAGGCTGGCGGCGCGAACGCCGATGGCCCACGGGCTCGGAGACCTCGTCCAGTTCATAGACGTGTTCCGCCGCGGGTGCGCTGGGGTGGTGACGCCTGAGCTCCTCAACGGGCGTACCGCATCCGGCGCAGGCCAGGGCCCCGTTGAGGTGCCTACGACACTGGTTGCAGTAATCCATGGCGCCCGCAGGCTATGCGGCGCGGGGGTACCAGAGGTGGAGCGCCCTGTGAGGATCTTGTGTGGAATCTTCACTTCCGCGGCGCGTCGAGCTCGCTGGGACCGCTCGTGGCTCGCGGTGCCCGACGGGGCAGGATGTCTGGCATGACCACTGCCGCACCTTTCGGGCCGCGCGACTTCCAGCTGGTACTGCTCCGCCGGATGGCCGACCACCAACCGGGGCTCGTCGAGGACGCCCGCCGCGAACTGGGCGCCTCGCTCGCCGAGATGCGTGAGTCCAACCGCCGCTGGCAGGCGATGGTCCGCGCCCGGAGAACCCGCGGTGCGCTCGCCCGCTACCGCTCGGTGCTCGGTGCGCCGGAACAGTCCGTACGGCGAAGGATCGGCGACCTGGAGTGCGAGGCGCTGCTGTGGCCCGTACCGCTCTGGCCCGATCTGCGCTTCGAGGTGCTGGCCACGGACAGTGGAGCGGTGTGGAACGAGTGGCTGGTACGCGCCCCGGGGGCGCCGGGTCCCGAGCTGCGCACGGTGCAGGATCTGAGGCCCTGGTCGTGCACGGTGGACGAAGTGGCCGGAGCCTTCCCCCCGGCGAGGCCGATGGAGGGGTCGGCACCGACCAGATGGAGGCTGGGGCTCACCCTGCCCGGCGGCGAGTCATGCGTCGCGGAGTTCACCTGGGGTCTGTTGCAGCGGCTGACGGTGGCCTGAGGCCGATCGGCTGAACGAATCTGTCGGGTCGTCAGTTCCGTACCCCCGACCGGCTCACCCAGCGCGCGCACCGCTCGAGGCGATCGCACGATGCGAACAAGTACCGCACTCGGGAGGATCCGCTGTGACCGTCAGCCTTGAGCAGTTGCGCCGTTGCCATGTCGCCGTCGACCTGGGGGCCGCGAGGACTCGGGTGTTCGTGAAGGGGGCCGGGCTCGTCGTCGACGAGCCGAGCGTGGCCGCCGTGAACACGCGCACGGGGGCGCTGATCGCCGTAGGCGCACTCGCCGAAAAGATGACGGGCCGTACGCCCGACTACATCCGCGTCACCCGCCCTGTCTCCGGCGGCACCGTCGTCGACATCGACATGGCCCAGCGGATGCTCCGTCATCTCCTCGGCGAGAAGCTCAGCCGCCAGCTGCGCCGCAAGCCGCGACTGCGCGCCGCCGCCTGCACCCCGCACGACAGCGACCCGCTGGCGCAACGCGCCGCAGTCGAGACCCTGGTCGGCCTCGGTGCCCGCCGGGTCGAACTGGTCGACACCCTGATCGCCGCGGCCGTCGGCTGCGGGCTGCCCGTGGAGGAGCCCACCGCGACCATGATCATGGTGTGCGGGGCGGCCACCACGCAGGTCGCCGTGCTCTCGCTCGGCGCGATCGTGACCGCCGAGCGCATCCCGGTCGGCGGTAACGCCATCGACCACGCGGTGATCCAGCACCTGCGCCACCAGCACGAACTGATGCTGCCCAGCCAGTCGGTCCGGCCCCTCCAGCTGGCCCTGCACGGCAACGGGCTGAACACCCACGGGCCCTCGTCGACGGAGATCCACGGCCGGGACGTCGCCACCGGCCTCGCCCGCTCGGTGAAGGTCGACACCGCCGCCGTACGGAACGCCATCCACACTCCGCTCACCTCCGTGCTGGACGGCATCGGCAAGGTGCTGCGCGACTGCCCGCCGGACCTGGTCGCCGATCTCGCCGACCGCGGAATCATGATGGTCGGCGGCAGCGCGCTGCTGCCGGGCCTGGACCAGATGCTGCGCGACGCGACCGGGATGCCGGTGGGCATCGCCGAACGGCCCGACATCTGCGCGGTGCTCGGCCTCGGCGCGATGATGGAGGGCAAGATCCAGTCGAGGGTCCTCGATCCGCTGGGCGAAGCCGGCTGAGGGCGGGCATGGAGCGTCGGCACCGCCTCGAACTGCGCGCCACCGCCCGCGGATCGTCGGCTTCCGCCGCCGGCCCGACCGGTGCGCGATACGCCGCGCCCGGGGTCATCGCCCCCGGGCGCGGCCGGATCACCGGGCTGTCGACCGCCGGGGTCGGCCCGCGGGCCCCGCGCTAGCGGGCGGACCTCAGCGCGATCCGGGTGCTGGACTGGGCCACGCCGGCCTCGCGCTTGAGGCGGCGCAGCAGGCCGTCCAGGGCGGGCGGATCGGCGGCGCGGGCTCGCAGGAGATAGTCGTGTTCGCCCGTCACATGGACGACCTCGGTGATGCCCGGGAACTTGAGCACAGCCTTCTCGAAGTCCTCGTTGGTGGTATCGAGGCGCAGCGTGACATCGATGAAGACGATCAGGCCCGCGCGGGTGTCGGCCGCCGGGTCGACCAGCGTCGTGAAGCCCCGGATCACGCCCTCGCGGCGCATACGGCGGACCCGGTCGGCGGCGGCGTTGGCGCTGAGCCCGACCCGTACCCCCAGATCGCGGTAGGAGATCCGCGCATCCTCCTGCAGGATGCCGAGGATTTCGCTGTCCAGTCGGTCCATACCGCGATTGTCGCAGTTCGGGCCGGAATTCGGCCGCGCGGACCTCAGGCAGGGCCTGAAGGTGTGCGGCATGAGCGAGATGTGGACGACGGCTGTGGCGGGCGCGGCAGCCGGCCTGGGTGTGGCGATGCCCGTGGGGGCGATGGGCGTGCTGCTCGTCCAGGAGGGCATGCGCGACCGCCGGGGAGCCGTGGCCGCGGCCGCCGCTGTGGCGGTCGTCGACCTCGCGTACGCAGCCGTGGCGACCGCGCTCGGCCCACTGGTCGCCTCCGCGCTCTCCGGCGTGGAGGCCTGGGTCAGGCTGGTGTCGGCCGCGGTGCTGGCGGTGATCGCGGTGCGGGGGCTGCTCGCCTCGCGCACCACCGGGCCCGCCGCGCAGGGCGGAAGCACAGGCGGCGCCGGCCCGGTGCGGACGTTCACGCGGTTCGCCGCGCTCACTCTGATCAACCCCACCACCGCGTTGTACTTCGCCGCCCTGACCACCGCGCAGGGCGCGGCTCTCAGCGGCGGTACGGCCGGGCTGATCTTCGTGTGCGGGGTGTTCGTCGCCTCGATGGTGTGGCAGCAGCTGCTGGTGGCGGTGAGCGGCCTCGCGGGCGCGCGGATCTCGGACACCGCCCGCGCATGGACCTTCCGGATCGGATACGGCCTCGTCGCGGTGTACGCGGTGAAGGTGGCGCTGCCACTGCCGTAGCCGGTCATTCCCCGGGCAGATCCGTACGGGGTGGCCCGGCGCGCCCGGCGATGTCCGCCGCTCGTACGGGCGGATGCGGCGCAGAGCGGAACGGGCCCGGTACGCGCCGCCGACACCGATACCCCCTCACCTTGTTTCCTGGTAGCGGGGAGAATGGAGCGCCCGGGAGCGCGGACGGGCAGTCCCGTGCGGCAATACATGGCGACAGATGGCGACAGATGGCGACAGATGGAGGACGACGAGTGAGTGACCTCTTCCCGGCGCTGGCGGCCGGTTCGGACCGGCGCGCCCTCCGCTTCGGCGAACGTGCGCTGACGTACGGCGAGCTGGCCGGCGCGGCGGGTTCGCTGGCGGGCCGGATCTCCGCCGCCCGGCGGGTCGCCGTCTGGGCCACGCCCACGCTGGAGACGGCCGTGGGTGTGGTGGCCGCGCTGCTGGCCGCCGTACCTGTCGTGCCGCTGAACCCGAAGACGGGTGAGCGCGAGCTGGCACATATCGTCGCGGACAGTGCGCCATCGCTGGTGCTGGCCGGGCCGGACGACGAACTGCCTTCGGCGCTGGGCGGGTTGGAACGCATCGATATCGCGGTCGCGGGTATTGCCGGGCCGCTGCCCGCGGAGCCGGACCCCCAGGCGCCCGCTCTGATCGTCTACACCTCGGGGACGACGGGACCGCCCAAGGGCGCCGTGCTGCCGCGCCGCGCGATCTCAGCGACTCTCGATGCGCTGGAGGACGCCTGGCAGTGGACCGCCGACGACGTCCTCGTGCACGGCCTTCCGCTCTTTCATGTCCACGGTCTGATCCTGGGCATCCTCGGCCCGTTGCGGCGCGGCGGGGAGGTGCGGCACCTGGGGAAGTTCACGGCAGAAGGCGTGGCGCGCGAGCTCGCGGACGGCGGCACCATGCTCTTCGGCGTACCGACGATGTATCACCGACTGGCCGAAGTGCTCGACACGGAGCCCCGGTTGGTGAAGGCACTGGCGGGTGCGCGGTTGCTGGTGTCGGGATCGGCCGCGCTGCCTTTGCACGACCATGAGCGGATCGCGGCGGCGACGGGACGGCGGGTGATCGAGCGTTACGGAATGACCGAGACACTGATGAACACCTCGGTACGCGCCGACGGCGAGGCACGTCCGGGTACGGTCGGCGTCCCACTGCGCGGCGTCGAGCTGCGGCTGGTCGACGAAAGCGACGGCATCGGCGAGATCCAGGTGCGCGGACCGAACCTCTTCACGGAGTATCTGAACCGGCCCGACGCGACCCAGGCGGCCTTCGACGGCGACTGGTTCCGTACCGGCGACATGGCCGGCCGCGACCCGGACGGCTATGTACGGATCGTCGGCCGCAAGGCCACCGACCTGATCAAGAGCGGCGGATACAAGATCGGCGCGGGCGAGATCGAGAACGCGCTGCTCGATCATCCCGGTGTGCGCGAGGCGGCGGTGACCGGGGAGCCGGACCCGGACCTCGGTGAGCGGATCGTCGCCTGGGTCGTGCCGGCGGACCCCTTGGCGCCGCCCGCGCCGGAGGAACTGTCCGCACATGTGGCCGCGCAGCTCGCGCCGCACAAGCGCCCCCGCCAGGTCCGCTTCCTCGATGCGCTGCCCCGCAACGACATGGGCAAGATCATGAAGCGGGCGCTCCATGGGTGAGCGGGCGACGGCCCGCGAGGCGATCGCGCTGGTCTGCGACGACTTCACGGAGGCCGAGCCCGTCGGCCGGCCTTGCGTTCCGGACGGCCCGATCGCCTGGGAGGGCTACGACGCGGCGCGCGAGAGAGCCGCCGAGCGTACGGGCTCGAAGGAGTCCGTCCTCTACGGCGAGGCCACGCTCGGCGGCCGCCGATGTGTGGTGGTCTCCTTCGAGTTCGGCTTCATGGGCGGCTCGTTGAGCAAGCGCGCCGGGGACCGCCTGGAGGCGGCGTACGGCACGGCGCGCGAACGGGGGCGACCGCTGATCTCGCTGATCTCGACGGGCGGCAGCCGTATGCAGGAGGGCATGATCGCTCTCCACCAGCTCCAGCGCGTGGCCCGGGCGTCGGTGCTGCTGCGCGACGCTGGTGTCCCGCACATCGCCGTCCTCCGCGACCCGACCACGGGCGGCGGCTGGGCCACACTGGGCGCGGGCGCGGACGTGATCCTGGCCCTGCCGACCGCACAGGTGGGCTTCGCCGGCTCCCGCGTCCGGCCGCCGGACGCGGACCCGGCGGCGTACACGGCGGAAGGCCAACTGGCCTCGGGCCAGATCGACGCGATCGTGCGCGGTGAGGATCTGCGGGACGCGCTCGCGTACTGGGCGGGAGCGCTGGGCGCGGGGCTCGCGGGAGCGGAGGCCGAGCGCACCTCCGCGGGCGGGCCTGACGTCGGGGGCGCCGCGCGGGCAGCGGGCACCCCGGCGGTCGCCGGCCCGTCCCGCGTCGAGCCCGCTCCACCCCCGTACGCCCTCGGCGGGGCTCCCCTCCCCCACACCGGGTGGGACGCCGTCCAGCAGGCCCGCATGCCCGGGCGGCCCCATGCCGAGGCGTATCTCGATCGGTACTTCACGCACCGCCGCCCCCTCCACGGCGACCGCTGCGGTGGCACCGACCCCGGGCTGCTCTGCGGTGTCGGGCTGCGCGACGGCCGGGCCATCGCATACGTCGCCCAGTGCGGTACCCCGACCAGGCCTGCCGGGTACCGGACCGCCGCCCGTGTCGTGCGGCTCGCCGACCGGGTCGGGATTCCCGTGCTCACGCTCATCGACACCCCGGGCGCGGCCAATGACGCCGAGGCGGAGCGGGCCGGCGCGGGCGCGGCGATCGCCGAGCTGTTCTCGGCCATCGCCGCCGCCCGTACTCCGCTGACCAGCCTTCTCATCGGCGAGGGCGGCTCGGGCGGGGCACTCGCGCTCGCCGCTCCCGGCAACACCTGGGCCACACCGGACAGTTATTTCTCCGTCATCGCCCCGGAGCTCGCCGCCGCGATCCTCAAGCGCGGGCCCGAGCAGGTGCCCCGCACCGCGGACCAGTTGCGGCTGCGGCCCCAGGATCTGGTGGAGCTGGGCGTCGTACGCGGGATCGTCGCCCTGGACCCCGCCGGCCGGAACGCGGCGCCCACGGACGGTCCACCGTCCTCAGCGGGCTGAGATGCCCGACTCCGGGAAGGCCGCCGGCTCCTCGCGCGCAGCCGGCTCGTCCACCGGCCACCCCGTGACCGCCTGAGAGCCCGTCAGGGCATCGGGTTGCGGGCGTCGTACCGGGCGAAGCCGCGACGGCTCAACGCGAGCAGGGAGATCGCCAGCACACAGGCGATACCGCCGCCCGTCACGGTCACGGCCGGCGAGGTCAGATCGGCGACGCTGCCGGCCAGGAAGTCGCCGAGCCGCGGGCCACCCGCGACGACGACGATGAAGACGCCCTGGAGACGGCCGCGCATCTCGTCCGGGGCGGCCGTCTGCATCATCGTGTTGCGGAAGACCATCGAGACGGTGTCCGCGAACCCGGCGAGGGCGAGGAACAGCAGTCCGAGCCAGAGGTTGCGGATGAGCCCGAAGACGGCGATCGCCGTACCCCAGGCGCCGACTGCAAGCACAATCGCCAGCCCGTGCCGCCGGATCCGGCCCTGCCACCCGGAGAACACCCCGCCGAGCAGCGCGCCGAGGGCGGGCGCGGCGACCAGCAGTCCGGTGGTGCGTGCGTCACCGCCGTACCAGACCACGGCGACGGCCGGGAAGAGCGCCCGCGGATGGGCCAGGATCATGGCGCAGAAGTCCGAGAAGAACGTCATCCGGAGGTTGGGCCGGGTGGCGAGGAAACGCAGCCCGTCCAGGACGGACGCCCTCTTGGTGCCCGCGAGGCGGTCCGGGCGCATCGAGGGCAGCCGCCACATCGCGTACAGGGACGCGGAGAAGGCGACGGCATCGATGAGATACGCGGCCTGGTACCCGGCGAATCCGACGATGAGCCCGCCGAGCATCGGCCCGACGAGTTCCCCGAGGTCATGGTCATCGAGGTGAGCGCGTTGGCGGCGGGCAGCTGCTCGGGCGGCAGCAGCCGGGGGATCATCGCGCTGCGGGCCGGGGAGTTGACGGCCGCGCAGATGGCCTGGAGCGCGACGACGGCGTACAGGAACCAGACGTGGTGGAACCCGGCGAGGGCGGCGGTGGCGAGTCCGGCCGACAGCACGGCGGACCCGCTCGCGGAGAAGAGCCCGAGCTTGCGCCGGTCCACGGTGTCGGCGATCGCACCGCCGTAGAGCCCGAACGCCACGAGCGGTACGAGGGAGCAGAGCCCGACGAGGCCGACGGCGAAGGTGGAGCGGGTGATGTCGTAGACCTGGAGGGAGATCGCGAGAGTGGTCATCCCCTGGCCGACCCAGGAGATCGTGTTGCCGAACCAGAGCCGCCGGTAGTCGGCGGAGCTGCGGAGGGGAGTGAGGTCGGCGAGTATGCGACGGCGCGGAGGCCGGGCGGTGTCGGTCATATGGAGTGGCTGCGGTGCGCGTGGAGGGCGGTGCGGCTGGCGAGGCTGGTCGTCGGCATGACGGGCAGTATATGGACGCTTAGCGAGTGGGCCCCTTACATATCCGGCCGTCTGCCAGGGGACCGGTGCGGGTGGGGGCGGGAGGTCCAGGCACAGGCCGCGGCCGCACCCGCGGCGATGCGCGGGTGCAGGGACGGCCACCGCCGCACCCGCAGCGATGCGCAGGGTCGGGCGTACGCTGGTGGTACCGAGGACATTTCGCACACCGGCCGTCGTGCCGGTGTGGTTTTCGGCGCTTCACCACATCGGCGCTTCAACAACGCCCGGCCGGTTCGGCCGGCCCGGGGCAGAGTGGGAAGTGAGGTCATGGACAACCTCGTCACCGTGCTGGCGATCATCGCGATGATCATCGCGGCCGCGCTCGCGATCCGTCTGCTCAATGGCTACCGGGACGAACGCATCGCGGCATTCCCCCTCAGCGGCCGCACCAGGACGACAGTCCGGCACCCCGCACACCAGGAGCGCCGGCACACCGCACGCGAGTGGTTGCGGCTCCACCGTCACGCCGGAAAGTGATGGCCGCGGCCCACGCCAGTGCGCCGCCGGCCGGCGAGCGGGGTCGACGCGCGCCGACACTCATCGGCGAATAGCGTGAAAAGAACGGGAAGTTTCCTCGACCTGGAGGCTTGGAACCATGGCTGCGCTACCGGAAGGCACGCCCTGTTGGGCCGACGCGATGTTCCCGGACGTGGAAGCCGCGAAGCGTTTCTACGGCGAGCTGATGGGCTGGACCTATGACGAGGGCTCGGAAGAGTTCGGCAACTACATTCAGGCGCGCTCGGACGGCAAGCGGGTGGCCGCCGTCGTACCGCAGATGCCCGGCATGGACAGCCCGGCGGCGTGGAACCTCTACTTCGCCACCACGGACGCCTCCGCGACGGCCGCGAAGATCCGTGAGAACGACGGAACGCTGATGATGGAGCCCATGCAGGTCGGCGACTTCGGCGCCATGGTGACGGCCCAGGACCCCAGCGGTGTGGTCTTCAGCGTCTGGCAGCCGCTCGGCCACAAGGGCTTCGAGAAGACGGGCGAACCGGGCTCGTTCGCGTGGGCCGAGGTCACCACTCGGGACGCCGCCAAGGCGGACGCCTTCTTCACCACCGTGTTCCCCTTCGAGGTACAGAAGATGAAGCACGAGACCGTCGACTTCCACGTCTGGAACATCGACGGCCGGCCGGTGGCGGGCCGGATGAGGATGACCGACGACTTCGTGCCCGACTTCCCCCCGTACGTCAATGTGTACTTCGCCGTGGCGGACTGCGACGCGGCGATCGCCACGGTCGAGAAGCTCGGCGGGCGAGTGCACTTCGGCCCGGCGGACAGCCCCTTCGGCCGCATCGCGACGGTCGCGGACCAGCAGGGCGCCGTCTTCTCCGTGATCGACCCGCAGACCACCAAGGGCGAGATGCCCGAGATGTCTTGACCCCGGACACGCACGGAACCGCGGACGACCAGTCGTCATCCGGCGGCGTGACCGGCCTCCTCCCGACCGGCCTCGGCGTGACCGGTCTCCTCCCGACCGGCCTCGGCGTGACCGGCCATGGTGCGCCCGGCCTCCGTCCGGGCGGCCTCGGTCCGGCCGTGGCCCGGCCGAGCGAGGTCGGGCCACGCCGCGCCGGCCCTGTCCGGGAGGCGGAGGCCGACCGGAGCCGACCGCCGCCCATGGGCGGGGTGCAGCCCGAGAGCCTTGCGTACGGGCCGGTCGACCCGCTTCTCGTCGGACGAGCCGTTACTGACCCGCCGGACGCCGGTCCGCGGCTGCTCGGCGTCCGGATCCGACGGCACCCGAACCGGCGCCTCTGCCCCGCCCGCCGGCGGCGGGGGTCCCTGGCAGCTCGGGGAGGCGCAGTACTCGCCGGTCTGCGGCGAGGCGTTGACCTCCTTGGTGGACGGTGAGCCCACATCGGCGCTCGGCCGGATCCCGCGCGTGTCGGCGGCAACGTTGTCAGTCACCCATCGCTGTGCCGCGGATCCGTCACGGACCTTGACCACCACGGTCGTTGCCGGATCCGGCGAGATCGGGACGAGTGCCAGTCCGTCGTTCCAACGGGGGATCACATTGCCCTGGATGGTCAGGTCGTAGCGTACGTCCGCGGCGTTCGCGGCCGACGCCGCGGCGCAGGCGTCCAGAACGGCCACACCGTCGAGCTCATGGGAATTCAGGCACAGATCCGGGGCAGCGAAGCTGCGCAGCAGCCCGTCGTCCTCGTACACCCACGTCTGCGTCACGGTGCTCGAGCACACCGCCATCACCGCCTCGGCACCCGGCACCGCCCTGCGGTCACGGATGTCGAGACAGAGACCGGCGTCGGCATTGCGCAGTCTGGTGGTCAGCGGGCCCGCCGGGAGGCCGGCGGACGTGGTCGACGGCTGCGGTGAACGGCCGGACGGCACCTGGGATCCGGACGCGGGAGGCGCGGTGTCGGTGACCGAGCCGCTCGGGACCGACGGTCCCGCGTAGTCGCTGTCGTCCGACCAGAGCGCCGAGACGGCGGTCACGACGAGCGCGCCGGTCACCAGCAGCCCGAGACCGGTGAGGACAACCTTCGGCCGGGCCAGCATCAAGTGCCGGCCGGGGAAGGTCATACGGGGCAGTGCACGGGGGCGTCCGGCCTTCGAGTGCCGGCCCGTACTGCGGACCGGGCCTTCCCCGCCCTGCGCCTTCGCCTGCGCCCGGGCACCGTTGCGGGCCGGTCGTGATTCCAGGTAGCCGCGGGCGGCCTGGCCGAGCACAGCTTCGGCCAGCAGCACGGCGAGGCGGCCGTCCAGATGGTTGAGCTGTTCGGCGGCGTAGCGGCAGTACTGACACTCCGCCAGATGCTTCTGGATATCAGGTATCAGGGTGCCGCCGCGACGCAATGACACATCGAGGAGGCGGCTGTAGTGGCGGCAGTCCTTGTCCGGCGCGAGTTCGACATGAGCCCGCAGACAGCCCGCGCGGAAGAGCTCACGCGCCTGTTCGAGTTGGACCCCGGCAGTACGCGGGTCAATGGCCAACAAACCCGCCGGTACGGATATCCCCTCCGCCTCGACCTCGGCATGCCAGAGCAGACATTGCACGGGTCCCGGCATTGCGTGGAAAGCGCGGGAGACCAGCTCCCGATTCTCCGGCAGAGTAAACATGTCGACTCTTAGAGTGCGGCCGCCGTCCGGATACTGGAGTTCGGGCAGTGCGACGACATGCCGGTCGTTCGCCCAGCCCTTCGCGATTTGACGAGCGGTCAACAATAGAAGGGGGCGGAGAGCCGCTGTCGACCTTGCTTTCCTGAGATTCTCCAGCACCTTGCTGAACGCCGCCGCGGCCAGCATCGAGGCGGCTTTCGCCGAGGGGGTACAGATCGAGGCATAGTCGACGACCGGTTGCCAGTGCCTCGCCAGCAGCACTGCTACGGGACGGGCCTCGTCCTTCCCGCCGCCGGCCCGCAGCGTGGCCGCGAGCCCTTCGTCGGAGTCCCCGGAGCTGAGGCCGGTGCGGGTGGGAGGGACGGGACCCGGAGTACGGGGATTCTGCATAGAAGTCTTTCCATCCAGGGCATTGCAGTGGGGGGTTGCAGGCCTCTCAATCCCGGTCAACCGCCATCGTTTTCGCGGCAGTTGAAAGGGCATGACTGATTGGTACATACCTTGCGGAGGAGTCGCGCCGATGTTTTCGCAGTGACTTACCGCGGGTAATTCGAACGGTTGAGCAAAAACGTCATGTTCGGACGTGAGGAAGCTCACCCTGACACAACCCACCTGTGTGGAACAAGAGTTCCGGACAGCGACCATTCACGGTGCACCAGAACAGGAAAGGACCGCACTTCACAGCGGCGCACAGCGCGGGGTCGGAGTGTTCGAGTGCACCCGGCTTCGCGCTCGCCCTTGATCAGAAATGAGCGCTTCTGAGTACTACGTAGACGGTAGAGAGCGCGACGAGGTACTTCACCGCCGCGGCAACACGGCCGGTTCCAGCTCGGCGGCAACAGTCACGGCTGGGGCTGCGGCTGAGGGCTGCGGCTCCGGCTCTCACAGCCTCACGATGACGGCCTCTGTCGCCTTGACGCTGGTCCATACGGAAGTCCCGTCGGCAAGGCCCAGTTCGGCGGCGGCCTGCGGAGTGATCTCGGCGACGAGGTCCGGTGCCTGTCCGGAGGCGATCAGAATGCGCAGCCGGCTGCCGATGGCCGTGATTTCCCTGACGGTGCCCGGCCAGACATTGCGCGGGCTGCCGCCGGGCCTGTCGCGGTGTACGGAGACCGCCTCCGGAGCGATGATCGCGAGAGCCTCGGTACCCGCGGGCAGCGGATCCGCGACGACGAGGAGGCCGCCGCCGGAGAGCGCGAGACCGTCCGCCGTCGCGATGCCCGGCCAGGCATTCCGGCCGAGCATCCTGGCGACCCACGGGGAGCGGGGATGCCGGGTGACCTCGGTGGGCGGTGCGTCCTGCAGGGCGCGGCCCTCGTCGAGTACGAGAACCCGGTCGGCCAGCGACACGGCTTCGACGGGGTCGTGGGTGACCATCAGGCAGACACCGCCGAAGCCGGCGAGGTGGGTGCGCAGGGTGTGGCGCACCTGGGCGCGGGTGGTCTGGTCGAGTGCGGCGAGGGGTTCGTCCAGGAGCAGCAGGCGCGGCCGGGCGGCCAGCGCCCGTGCCAGGGCGACGCGTTGGGCCTGGCCGCCGGAGACCTGGGCCGGTTTGCGGTGTGCGAGGTGCCCGACGCCGAGCCGGTCGAGCCACTGCTGGGCGGCGCGGCGGGCCTCGGCGCGCGGGACGCCGTGGGCGCGCAGCCCGTACGCCGTGTTGGCGAGGGCTGTGAGGTGGGGAAAGAGCGCACCGTCCTGCGGGACCCAGGCGACCCCGCGGCGGTGCGGGGGCAGCTCGGTGACGTCGGTGTCGCCGAGGCGCAGGGCCGCGTGCGCGCGGGGCGTGAGGCCGAGGAGGGCGCGCAGCAGGGTGGTCTTGCCCGCGCCGTTGGGGCCGACGACGGCGATGGTGGTGCCCGGTTCGGCGTCCAGGGTCAGCCGGTTGAAGCCCGTGACATCGGCGTGCAGGGACCAGCGGTCTTGCGGCAAGACGGGCTCGAGGTCTTCGGGGGGCGCGGGCGGCGGCGGTTCCGTGTCGTTCGCCGAAGGCGCGGGCGTGCGTGAACGGTCGCTCGGCGTTCCGGTCCAGCGGCCGCGCAGGGCGATGAGCACCAGCATGGCGATGGCGAGCAGCAGCAGGGAGACGGAGGTCGCCGCTTCCGGCTCGTCCTGGAGGAGCAGGTACACCTGAAGCGGCAGAGTCTGCGTCGTACCGGGCAGATTGCCGGCGAAGGTGATGGTCGCGCCGAACTCACCGAGCGCCCGCGCCCAGGTGAGGGCGGCTCCGGCGATGAGCCCGGGGGCCACCATGGGCAGCGTGACGGTGAAGAACACCCGTACCGGTGAGGCTCCGAGGGAGGCCGCGGTCTCCTCGTAGCGCGGCCGCAGCCCGCCCAGCGCGCCTTCGAGGCTGATGACGAGGAAGGGCATCGCCACGAACGTCGCGGCGACGACGGCGCCCGAGGTGTGGAAGGGCAGGGTGATGCCGAAGGTGTCTTCCAGCCACGGGCCGAGCAGGCCGCGGCGGCCGAACCCGAGGAGGAGCGCGACACCTCCGACGGTGGGCGGCAGCACCATCGGGAGAAGCACGAGGGAGCGTACGAGCGCCTTGCCGGGGAATTCGACGCGGGCCAGCAGCCAGGCCAGCGGCACCCCGAGCAGCAACGAGAGGCCCAGCGCCCAGAAGGAGACGAGCAGCGAAAGCCGCAGGGCCTCGGTGACTCCTGGACTGGTGAGATGGCTGCCGAGATCGCCCCACGCGGTACGGGCGAGGATGCCGATCAGCGGCATCAGCAGAAACGCGATCGCGACAAGCGCGGGCACGGCGAGCGCGACAGGGGTGCGGTTGCCGCGGGTGCGAAGGCGTCTCATCAGGTGTTCCTGGGGTATCGGGGTCCCCGGGGGCACCGGGTGTTCCGGAGGGTCGATCGACGGTCGTGGGCTGCCCGGCCCCCGCACCGGGCAGCCCACGCACGACGGTTACGGCTGCTGGAAGCCCGCGTTCTGGAGGATCTTCTGCGCCTCGGGCGTGGACAGCCAGGCCACGAACGCGGCGGCGGCCGCACTGTTCTTGGACACCTTCAGGGTCGCGGCCGGGTACTCGGCGATGGCGTTCTGCGCGTCGGGGATCTCGACGGCGTCGACCTTGTCGGTCGCCGTGGCGGCGTCCGTCTTGTAGACGAGACCGGCATCGGCCTCACCGAGCTCGACCTTGCTGAGCACGGCGCGGACGTTCGGCTCCTGCGAGACCGGCTTCACGACGATCTTCTGCGCGTCCAGGATCTTCTTGCTGTAGCGGCCGACCGGGACCTCGGGCGCGGCGAGTACGACCTTCAGCTTGGTGTCGGCGAGGTCCTTGAGGTCGTCGACCTTCTTCGGGTTGCCCTCGACGGTGGCGATGACCAGCCGGTTCTTGGCGATGACCGTCGCGGCGTTGGTGTCGGATCTCAGACCGTCCATGGTCTTGGTGTCCGCGGTGACCAGCGCGTCGGCGGGGGCACCCTGCTTGACCTGTGCGGCCAGCTCCTGAGACCCGGCGAAGGAGAACTTCACCCTGGTGCCCGGGTGCGACTTCTCGTACGCGGCGCCCGCCGTCTTGAAGACGTTGGTGAGCGAAGAGGCGGCCAGCACGGTCAGGTTGGCCTTGGACGCGCCGGTCGCGGACCGGCCGGCGTTCGCTCCGCTCTCCTTCTTGCCGTCGTCGCCGCTGCCGCAGGCGGCGAGCGGCACAAGCAGGGCCGCGGTCAGCATGACGGCGGCGGTACGGCGCCCGTTGAAGGCGTACGGCATGGCGGGGTCTCCTTGGTGAAGCGGTGGGAACAGGCCGCGTCGGGGACGGGCGACGCCGCTGCAAGGGATGGATGCGAAGGGTGGTTCAGGCGCGGTCGATGTGCACGCTGGTCGACTTCACGCGGGCGGTGGCCTGCATGCCGACTTCCAGTCCCAACTCCTCGACGGCCTCCCGGGTCAGCAGCGAGACCAGCCGGTGCGGGCCGGCCTGGATCTCGACCTGCGCGGCGACATCGCCGAGCTTGACCGCGGTGACGATGCCGGGGAACGCGTTACGGGCCGAGGTGTACGAGGCGTCCTCCTCGCCGGTGCCGCTCTGGGCGACCTCGATGGAGAACGCGGCCAGATCGCGGCCGTCGATGAGCCTGCGGCCGCTTTCGTCACGGTGGGTCGTGACCCGGCCGGCATCCGCCCAGCGGCGCGCGGTGTCCGGGCTGACGCCCAGCAGACGCGCCGCCTGGCCGATTGTGTAGGACTGCATATGCGACACCGTAGGCAGTATCAGCCAGCATTTACAAGCCTTCGAGTTCACTTCCGTAGCAAATGCCGGAGCGGCTGGAGGAAGCCCCAAGCGCGGCACCCGACCGCTGTCGGGCCCCGTGGCTACGGTGGGTTCATGAGCCTGAGCATCCGCAATCAGATCCCCGGCACGGTCGTCTCCGTCACGTCCGGCGAGGTGATGGCGACCGTCAAGGTCCGGCTCGACGGCGGCCAGGAGATCACGGCCGCGATCACGCTTGAGGCCGTCAAGGAGCTGGGCCTCGCCCCGGGCTCCTCCGTACGCACCCTGATCAAGTCCACCGAGGTCGCTCTCGCCACAGGTGCGGTCCAGGGGCTGAGCATCCGCAACCGGATCCCCGGCACCGTCACCGAGGTCACCACCGGGGGCGCCATGGCAGGCGTCAAGGTGACCGTCGCCGGCGGCGAGCTGACCTCCGCGATCACCAAGGAAGCGGTCACCGACCTGGGTCTCGCCGCCGGGTCCCCCGTTGTCGCGCTGATCAAGTCGACCGAAATCGCCCTCGCCAGCGTCTGAGGTCAACCCTGCGGCACCGGCTCCGCCGGGACGGCGCAGGCTCCCACCCAGACGCTGGTGATCGCGCTGATGCAGCGCGCCCCGCACCGGTCGGACGGCACCACCAGCTGGCTGCCCGCCCGGTCGAGGCACCGCCCGTCCATCGCGGTGGCGAGGAGGAAGAGGGTGCTCTGTCCCGGTTCGGCCATGGGTCCCGATCACCGCATCCCGCTCAAGTGGCACGGCTTGAATGATCAAAATGGCGGGACGTTAGCATATGAGCACCGCCTAGCTCGAAAGATGAACCTGTGACTACCACCGTGGACTCGTTCACCAATTGGAAGAACCGCGAGGAAATCGCGGAGTCGATGATCCCGGTAATCGGGAAGCTACACCGGGAGCAGGACGTCACGGTCCTGCTTCACAGCCGCTCCTTGGTGAACAAGTCGGTGGTCAGCATCCTCAAGACGCACCGATTCGCCCGGCAGATCGCCGGTGAGGAGCTCACCGTCACCGAGACGCTGCCGTTCCTGCAGGCTCTCACCACGCTCGATCTCGGCCCTTCCCAGATCGACATCGGCATGCTCGCCGCGACGTACAAGACCGACGACCGCGGTCTCTCGGTGGAGGAGTTCACCGCCGGGGCCGTCGCCGGCGCCACCGGCGACAACAAGATCGAGCGCCGTGAGCCACGCGATGTCGTCCTCTACGGGTTCGGCCGCATCGGCCGCCTCGTCGCCCGCCTGCTCATCGAGAAGGCCGGCTCCGGCAACGGCCTGCGGCTGCGCGCCATCGTCGTCCGCCAGGGCGGCGACCAGGACATCGTCAAGCGTGCCTCGCTGCTGCGCCGCGACTCCATCCATGGTCAGTTCCAGGGCACGATCACCGTCGACGAGGCGAACAGCACGATCATCGCCAACGGCAATGAGATCAAGGTGATCTACGCCAACGACCCGTCGGAGGTCGACTACACGGCGTACGGCATCAAGGACGCCATCCTCATCGACAACACCGGCAAGTGGCGCGACCGCGAGGGCCTGTCGAAGCACCTGCGCCCCGGCATCGACAAAGTCGTCCTGACCGCGCCGGGCAAGGGCGACGTCCCCAACCTCGTGCACGGCGTCAACCACGACACGATCAAGCCGGACGAGCAGATCCTGTCCTGCGCCTCCTGCACCACCAACGCGATCGTCCCGCCGCTGAAGGCGATGGCGGACGAGTACGGCGTCCTGCGCGGCCACGTGGAGACCGTCCACTCGTTCACCAACGACCAGAACCTGCTGGACAACTACCACGGCTCCGACCGCCGCGGCCGCTCGGCCGCACTCAACATGGTCATCACCGAGACCGGCGCCGCCTCCGCCGTCGCCAAGGCGCTGCCCGACCTCGAGGCGAAGATCACCGGCAGCTCGATCCGCGTCCCGGTGCCGGATGTCTCGATCGCGATCCTCAACCTGCAGCTCGCGCGCGAGACCACCCGCGAGGAGGTCCTCGACTACCTCCGCAACGTATCGCTGACCTCGCCGCTCAAGCGCCAGATCGACTTCATCACCGCTCCCGACGCGGTCTCGAGCGACTTCATCGGCTCGCGCCACGCCTCGATCGTCGACGCCGGCGCCACCAAGGTCGAGGGCGACAACGCGATCCTCTACCTGTGGTACGACAACGAGTTCGGCTACTCCTGCCAGGTCATCCGCATCGTCCAGCACGTCTCCGGGGTGGAGTACCCGACCTATCCGGCCCCGGCGGTCTGATCGACGTACTGTCCGATCCGGCGTCCCGGCGGACAGGGCGGCGGTGGGAGGGCGACCGGATCCGGTCGCCCTCCCGCCGTCGGTAGCGGTAGCGGAATGGTCCGTACGCCCTACCTTCCGGTGGGCCCCGCAAGAGGCCGTCGGCCTCACCGACCCACTTCGCGGGCCGGGCCGTGCGGCCTCTTCGCAGGCGCCGCCCGAACACATGACCCAGTGGCCCGAGGTCCGGCCAGGACATCGTGCGCACGAACGCCGAGTTCGCCGACCAGACGAGCGACCACACCCCTCCGGTCGTCCGACTTCGCCCATGACGCCCTTAGGCTGCCCGCACTGACAGTCAGTCACGAAAGGGGTAGTTGTGGCCTCTCGTCTCAACCCGTACATCAGCTTCTCCGGTGAAGCCAAGCAAGCCATGGAGTTCTACAAGGAGGTTCTCGGCGGCAATCTGTCCGTCAACACCTACGGCGACTTCGGCTCCGAGGCGCCACCCGGATACGCCGACAAAGTCATGCACAGCCTGCTGGAGACGGACAGCGGCTTCGCGCTCATGGGCGCCGACACCCCGCCCGGCATGGAGTACAAGCCGGGCAACAACTTCGCCGTGAGCCTGAGCGGGGACGACACCGACCAGCTGCGCGGCTACTGGGCCAAGCTGTCCGCCGGAGGCAATGTGTCCGTCCCCCTGGAGAAGCAGATGTGGGGCGACGTATTCGGTATGTGCACGGACAAGTTCGGTGTCACGTGGATGGTCAACATCAGCGAGCAACAGAGCTGATCCGTACGTCGGGCGCGTCGGCGGCCAGGGCCGCCGGCGCGGCTCCAGAAGGGCGCGGGACCGGCAGCGCCTTCAGTCAGTCGCGACACCCCTCCGGGCCGCACTGCCCGCGCAGCGCCTCCATCACGTTCGAGCTTTTCACTTGCTAAACGTTCAGCCAGTTTCTACTGTGCGTGTATGGACGACGCCGCGACTGAAGTACCTGACGCACCGCCCTCTGGCCATCTCCCAGGTGGCAGCCGCCTCCCCCGCATCGCGCCGCTGCCGGAGGACCGCTGGGACGCGCGGGTGCGCCGGCTTCTGGCCACCGCTCCACGGGACCCGGGAGGCCGGGTGCCCAACATCTTCACCACCCTGGCCCGCCACCCGGACCTCTATGCGCGGTTCATGCCGTTCGGCGGGCAGCTGCTCCGCGAAGGGCTGTTGCCGGGAAGGATCAGGGAGCTACTGATCCTGCGCACCGCGCACAACACCGGGGCCGCCTACGAGTGGGGACGCCATCTGCCGCTGGCCGAGGCCGCCGGGGTCTCGGTCGCGGACGTCCGGCGCATCACCCAGGGCCCGGACGCCGTCGGGTGGACGGACCTCGAGCGCCATCTACTCCGGGCCGCCGACCAACTGCACCGCGACGCACGGATTTCAGCCGTGACCTGGGAAGCTCTCGCGTCCTACTACGAGGAGGCAGAGCTGATGGAGATCACCATGCTCATCGGCCAGTACCACATGCTGGCGTTCTTCCTGAACTCCGTCGGCGTGCAGCTGGAGCCGGGCTTCGACCGGACAGGCACCGGGAAGGGGGCGTGCACCGGTGGATGAGCAGCGGAGACCGGAGAAGGAGGCGCGCCGTCTGGCCGACCGCAAGCTCCTGGTGATCGGCGCGGGCACCCGTCCGGACGGGGATCCGCAGGCACCCGTCGGCAATGGGCGGGCGATATCCGTCCTTGCCGCCCGTGAGGGAGCGAGTGTGGCGTGCGCCGACATCGCACCCGAGGCGGCCTCGGAGACCGCCCGGCTCGTCACCGCCGAGGGCTCCCCGAGCGTCGCCCTGGTGGCTGATGCCACCGACCCCGAACAGACCGCCGCAATGGTCGCCGAGGCCGCCCGCGAACTCGGTGGCCTGGATGCCCTCGTGGTCAACGTGGGCGTCGGGCTCGGCGTCGGCCTGGCCGGCTCCTCGCCCGAGGACTGGGACCGCGTCCTCTCACTCAATCTGCGCGCGCCCTTCCTGGCCGCGAAGTACGGCCTGCCGACGATGAACGGCGGCGGCGCGATCGTCTTCATCGGATCCGTTGGCGGACTGCGCGCCGCCACCGGCTCGCCCGCGTACGACAGTTCCAAGGCGGGTCTGATGGGTCTGACCCGGCACGTCGCCAAGGAAGGCGCGGCCCGGGGTATCCGTGCCAACGTGGTCGTACCTGGCCTGATCGACACCCCGATGGGCCGTCAGGCATCAGCCTCACGCACTTCCAGGACCGCGTCCTTCGCCCGGATCCCACTCGGCCGGCAGGGCACCGCGTGGGAGGTGGCGGACGCGGTCGCGTTCCTGCTCTCCGATCGCGCCTCGTACATCACGGGCCAGCAGCTGGTGGTGGACGGCGGCCTGAGTGCGGTCTGACCTCGGTTCGGCAGCCGGCCGGCCGGTGCTCGGGCAGACTCCCGCAGCCGACCCCGGCCGCCGAGGTCAGCCGGTCCTCGGGTCCGGAGTGAGTGCCAGCAGCACCATGTCGTGGGCCGCGCGGCCGATTTCCTCCAGGCGGGCGCGGGAGGGGTCCAGCTGGTACTGGAGCAGCACGCCGCGCGCCAAACTCTCCAGAAGGAATGCCTGCGCGCGGGGGTCGAGGTCGGAGCGGATGGTGCCGTCGGCGACCCCCCGTCGGATGTCGTCCTCCACGCCGGTGCGGACCAAGTCGAGTTGGCCGCCCAAGGGCCCCTTGGCGGTGTCCCCCGGGCTGCCGACCGCCTCGACGAGCAGCACCAGCAGGGCGCGTGCCCGGACACTGGGGCCCGGCTCGGCCAGACGTGAGAAGTACTGCTCCAGCTTGGCCAGCACGGCCTCGAGCCCGGTCATCCGGCGGTATCCGGGGAGTGCCCGGAGACGGTCGACAAAGACCTCGCGGATGTCGTTGATGACCGCCTCGACGAGCCCCGCCTTGGACGCGAAGTGATAGCTGACCATGCCCCGGCTGACCCCGGCGCGATCACCGACCTTCTTCACCGTGAGGCCGCGGTAACCCTCCTCGGCCAGGATCCCCAGTGCCGCGTCGATCAGTCTGCGCCGGGAGGCCTCCCGCTGGTCGTCGCGCATCGTCGGAAGGGGGCCGGTCGTTGTCGTGGGATCGGTCATCGCCCCAGCAGTATCCCATCCGCGACTGCCCACTGCTCGAAAGGTGACCTGTGGACGTCTTGCGCATCATCCTGGCTGTAGCCGTCGGCCCGATATTTGTCCTCACCGGGGGGATCAAGATCTACGGCCTGCGCCGGTCCCTGCAGTACCGAGACCACTTCGGCATGTCGCCCTCGCTGTGGCGGGCGATCGGCGTGCTGGAGGCAGCGGGTGGCTTGGGGCTGCTCGGCGGACTGGCGGTCCGGCCGCTGGGCATCGCGGCCGGCGCGGGACTGTGCGCGTTGATGCTCGGCGCCGTGCTGACGCACCTGCGGGCCAGGGATCCGATCGCTGTGGTGGCCTCTGCCGGGGGCATTCTCCTGCTCGCTTCGGCGTCCCTTGTGTGCGGCATCGCCGCGTGAACCCCCACGCGCCGGAGCTGCTGTGGCGGGGGAATGCCCCGCTGCGCCCTGGCGCGCACACCGCGTAGGCAATCGGCTGCATCGGCTTTCGGCGATCGCGAACCGGAACCGGCCCGCACGGGCCCCCGTACCGAGCGGGCCCTGCCTGCGGCTCGGCCCGCTCGGTACGGCGCCCTCTCCGCGAATGGCCCGACCGCGCATCACCAACGGCACCAGGAACTCCGGCTGTGGTGCCAGGCAACCCGCACAGCCCGCTCGTCCTCTTAACGACCGCATGGGCGCACAGACATCAGTCGGCATCGGTTCGCAGACCATCCCTGAACGGCCGCCCGTTGATACGAGCAGACGCGGGAGCGGGCAGCAAGAATGCAGGAACGTACAGCAACCTCGGCCAACAGGCGGCTGCTCAGCGTGGACTCGGCCCGCGCCATCGCCGTGTTCGCCATGTTCGCCGCGCACATCGGCCCCCCGGCGAAGCCCGAGGGCGCGGGCTATCTGCTGGTCGCCTTCGATGGGCGCGCGCCCGCCGTCTTCACCCTGATCGCGGGACTTTCGCTGACCCTCTCCCGTGGCGGCACCCAGCCCCGTCCACCGCTGACCGGCACACTGCGCGCCACGCTCGTACGCTGCGCCGTACTCGCGGTGCTCGGCATGGCGTTGGCGGAGCTGAAGTCCGGGATTGCGGTGATACTGACGTTCTTCGCCGTGTACTTCCTGACAGCCGAACCGCTGGCCCGCCTGCGCACCCGCGCACTGATCGCGGTCGCGGCAATCTCCGTGGTGCTGGGTCCGGTCCTGTCGTACTCGCTGGGGCCGTACTTGGGACACCGTGCCACCGGACGCGGCGGCTACCCCGGATTCGATGCGGTCACCAGCTGGTCCGGATTCACTGAGGCACTCGACACACTGCTGGTGTCCGGCG
This sequence comes from Streptomyces sp. NPDC002926, assembly GCF_053591755.1. Classification (NCBI taxonomy): domain Bacteria; kingdom Bacillati; phylum Actinomycetota; class Actinomycetes; order Kitasatosporales; family Streptomycetaceae; genus Streptomyces; species Streptomyces sp. NPDC002926. The sequence goes on along the minus strand of NZ_JBSFUK010000001.1, from coordinate 412,944 downwards.
CCTACCCCTGGCTCACCTACTTTCCTTACGTCATCGTCGGCATGGCGCTGGGCCGGGTGGCGAACCTGACCCGGCCCGGAACAGCCCGTCGGCTCATCGGCTGGGGAGCACTGTCCGTCCTGGCCGGGCATGGGCTGTCCGCGCTGGCTCTTGGGCCGGCCGGCGGGCGCGCGACGTTGCTGGATGCCATAGCCCACAGCCACCCCTTCGCCATGAACTTCCCCGATCCGGTGGAGGACGTGCTTGCCCGACAGGCCGGGGCGATACCCAGCACCTCGTGGGCCTGGCTGCTGGTCGACGATCCCTACAGCCAGACGCCCTTCGAGACCATCGCCAACATCGGCGCCGGCTGGCTCCTCATCGGCCTCGCAGTGGCCGCCTGCCGCCATCACGTGCTCGAACTGCTCCTGCGCCCGCTGGCCGTCGTCGGGACGATGGGCCTGTCGGTGTACACCCTTCACGTCCTCGCGCGGGCCGAGCTGCAACCGCAGCACGGTTGGCCGGCCCTGGGCGCCTTCTGCGGGGTCTCGCTGGTGGGGTGTGTCATCTGGGCGTATGTCTTCCGCGGCACTTCGCTCAGGCGCGGGCCGCTGGAATGGGCCCTTCACACGATCACCCCGACCCGGAAGGCACCCACACCCGAGAGCAGAGCGACCCAGGAGTCATTGACCCTGCGCGGATGACGTGCCACGGCCCGCCCTGACCCTCATCCACCTCACCACAGCCCTGCCCGCCCTCACCGGCAAGGCGCGCGGCCGCGGGCACCAGCCCGACACGGCCAGGACCTCGATCTCCATGTCGCCGGTATCCCGCAATACCGGTCGTCCGGGCGGGAGTACGGGCTACAGGCCGAACGCCCCGCCCTCGATGAGGATGAGCAGGCCGATGGCGATCAGGACCAGGGGCAGCAGGATGTGTCCCCAGCGGCTGAGGGCCTTGGCGATGACCGGGCGGGTGGCGAAGAACTTGCCTGCGAAGCACCAGACGGCGACCAGGACGAGGAAGACCACGGCGTACACGCTCATCCCACCGATGCCGGCAGTGGCGAAGACCGGCACATACACGCCGATGTTGTCACCTCCGTTGGCGAAAGTAACCGCGGCGACTTCCCAGTGGCTCGGGCCACCTTCCTTGGCTTCGCCCTCCTCTTCGTCCCCGTCGTTGCGGTGGTTCTTCCACACCCGCCAGGCGGCTTTGAGGCCCAGGGCAAGGGGCAGCAGGCCGAGGTAGGGGATGGCTGACTCGGGCAGGAACGTGGCTCCGAACGCTGCGGCCACGGCGACGGCGAGGATGGCGGCGAAGCCGAGGTACTGACCGAGCACGATCTTGCGGGTGGAGCCGCGATGTCCCGCGCTCTGGGCGAAGAACAGTGCCAGGATCAGGATGTCGTCGATGTTGGTGACGGCGAACAGCCCGGTCGCCTGCACGATGATGCCCAGATCCACGGTCCCGCTCCGCTCGGTACGTACTGCCCGACGTACTGCCCGGCCGGTCACTCTACGGAGGTGCTGCCTGGCCTTGCGGCGCCGGATCCCGGCCGGGCTGCGCGAGGAAGACGGCGCCGGCGGTGACCGCGGCCGCGCCGAGGAGCCGGCTGCCGTGCCCGAGCTGGGGCGAGGTCCGCTCCGCGCGCTTCCGCGTGTCCCCTGTCGGCCACCAGGCCACTGCGGTGGTCAGCCTGCGCTCCCCTTTTCGGCAGACTCGCCGAGCATCTCTCGTGCGCACCTCGTGGCCGGGCCTCGGCCATCGCCGTGTCATAACCCCGAGGGGGCACACCGAACGCGTCGACGTACGCGGTGCGTATCCCTTCCGCATACGGCAGCAGCCGCTCAGCCGCCCACGCCCCGAGCCCGCACCGCATGCCCGAAGCAGGATGCTGGCCGCCAACTACGAATCGAGATGGCCACCTATTGCCCTGCGACAGCGAATCTTGACTGATTACCGCCGAAGGTCGAGCGGAGGAGTTCTGCATGTCACGCCGTGGACAGGACAGTTAGCGTGGCGCGGTGATGTCGGCCTTGAAGGGGCTGCCGTGGCCGGGCACGATCAGGTCCGCGGCGGCCAGCACGCGGAGCCGGGAGGCGCGCAGTATCTCCCGGTCCGGGGCTACGGGGTCGTCCGCGGGGCCGTCCGCGTGCCACCACAGGTCGCCGGCGAACGCCACCACGCCCGTGTCCGTGCCGGCCAGCAGCGTGATGTCCTCGAGGCTGTGTCCCGGTGTGCGGATCAGCCGCAGCGACGGGGTTAGTTCGTAGCCCTCCGCGTCCCGGTTCCTCCACTGGTCGCCCAGGTACTCCACCTTGTGGTCGTGGACCCTGGCCCGGCTGAACAGGCCCACGTTCATGGTGTTGTCCGGGTGGTGGTGGCTGAGCACCACGTCGGTGATGTCGTCGGGGCCGAGCCCCAACTCCGCGAGCGGGCCGAGGATGTGCTCGCGGCTCGCCACCATGCCCGGGTCGAAGATCACATGCCGGTCGCCGTCGGTGACGTAAGAGACGGTGGCGGCGACACCGGGACCGGTGGAACCGACGTAGCCGGTGGTGAGGATCGTGTACACGGCGCTGCGGCCGAGCGGTGCGTCTGTCATGTCCCCCATCATTCCGGGCAGGCCGGGCCGCTGACGAGTGGCACTGCTGCCTCTCATCGCAGGATTCGTGCCATCGGTGCCACACTGCTCCCGTGCCGCCTTTCGTGACTGTTGCCGCGTACGTTCCCCCTGGTGTCGGCATGCTCGCCGTGGGCATCGTCGCCGAGGTGTTCGGCCCTCACGGGGCGGGACTGCCCGGCTTCGACTTCGTGCTGTGCACCGACCGGCCCGGGCCGGTTCCTACCGACCTCGGCGTGCCGCTCATGGTCGCGCATGGCCTGGACCGGCTGGCTGCCGCGGATCTGGTGATCGCCTTGCCATGGGCCGGCTTCCGTACGCCACCCGGTCCCGCTGTGCTTGACGCGTTTTCGGCCGCGCACGAGGGCGGCTCACTGGTCGCGGCCCACTGTGTCGGCACGTTCGCGCTCGCCGCCGCCGGTCTGCTCGACGGCCGACGGGCCACCACGCACTGGCGGTTCGCCGAACTGCTGGCCCACCGCCACCCGGACGTCGTTGTGGACCCCGATGCCCTGTACATCGACGAAGGGCGGATCACCACGGGCGCGGGAGCCGCCGCCGGCTTCGATCTGTGCCTGCATCTGCTGAGGCGGGAGTACGGGGCCGCGATGGCCAACGCCGTCGCCCGCGACATGGTGCTGCCCTCCCACAGGGACGGCGGTCAGGCCCAGTATCTGACCTCCCCCGTCCCTGAGGACTGTCAGGACGAGCGTCTCGTGGAGGTGCTCGCCTGGGCCCGCGAGCACCTCCACGAACCGCTTCCCGTCGCGGAACTGGCCCGACGCGCGGTGATGAGCAAACGGTCCTTCGCCCGTCGCTTCGCCGCCGCGACCGGCACCACCCCGCACGCCTGGCTCCGGAGCCTGCGACTGAGCAGCGCCGAGGAACTCCTGGAGACCACGGACCTGCCGATCGAGGAGATCGCCCACCGGGTCGGATACGGAAGCGCGGCCGTCCTGCGCGAACAGTTCGTGCGCCGCCGGGGTGTGCCGCCCCGTTCCTACCGCCGCTCCTTCACCAACGCGCCGTAGCGAGCCGGGCGCGCCGACGCCGTTCTGAGCAGGCCGCTCTCCCACACCCACAGTCACCTGGTTACGAGGCGTGCTGCGGATCCCTGGCCAGTCGATCTCGGCCGGCACGAACCGCCCGGTCGTCGGACTCCGGTGCCGGACTCCGGCACGCTTGAACCGCAGTGTGGTGCGCGGGCCGTAGGCGTCACCTGCCAGTTTCGGCCGGCTGGGCGACGGCGGGTGCGTCGATCTTGGACACGGTTGTCGCGGCTCCTTCTGTGGGCCGGTGCGGCGGCCGCGTCCCGCGCCCCGGCCGCCGTACCGGATCAGAGGTCGAGGTCGAGGTCGGTGACCGGGTAGGCGACGCAGGAGTGGGTGTAGCCGAACCGCTCGTCGGACAAGCGCAGTTGGGCTTCCTCGGCGGTGTGGACCGTGCCCTTGAGGACGCGGACGCGGCACAGGCCGCACTCGCCGGAGCGGCAGGCGGCTTCCGGGCGGATGCCCTCGTCCTCCAGCGCGTCCAGTAGGGGCCGTCCGCGACGGGTGCGGAACGACGTACCGCCGGCGGTGACGGTGACTTCGGCCTCGGGATCCGTGTCGGCCGGCCAGTGGGACTGGCGGGTGGGGTCGGCGGGGGCGCCGTTGGCCTCGAAGCGGACCCGGCGGCGGGGGTGGCCGAGCTCTTTCAGCTGCTGCATCGCGTACGGGTACAGGGCTTGGGGGCCGCAGACATAGACCATGCGGCCGTCGAGCGGCCCTGCGAGGGTCTTGATCAGGGCGGAAGTCAGCAGGCCGGTGGGTCCGGCCCAGCCGTTTCCGGGGTCGTCCATGACGTGGTCGACGCGGATGTTCGGGTGGTCGGCGGCGAGTGCGTCGAGTTCCTCGTGGAAGATCACGTCGCCGGGCGTGCGGGAGCCGTAGATCAGGTGGAAGCGGCGGTCCAGTCCGTTGTCGACGATGTCGCGGATCATGCTCATGGCCGGTACGACACCGGAGCCGCCGGCGAGGAACACCAGGTCGTCGCCGTGGAAAAGCGGGTTGTGGTGGAAGGTGCCCATCGGCCCGGTCGTGGTGAGCGTGTGGCCCACGGTGAGGGTGTCGATGAGGTGGTTGCTGATCCGCCCGCCGGGGACCCGGCGCACCGTCAGATTCCAGTGGTCGAGGCTCGCCGGGCTGGAGGACAGGGCGTACGGGCGGTTGGTGCCGTCGGCGAACACGCCCACGTACTGCCCGGCGAGGAACGGCGGCAGATCCGCGCCGCCGGGCCGGCGCAGCCGGAAGGTGGCGGAGCTGACGGTCTCGGTGATGATCTCGGAGACGGTCAGGGCGAGTCGTCGGGGATGGTACGAGGCGACAGTGCGTCGTGTCTCCGCAGCGTGGTCGGCGGTGTCGGCGGGGCGGCCGTCGATGTCGGCCTGGATGTCGGCGTAGCCCTCGAAGAGAGGGGCGAGGCGGTGGGTCACGTGAGCTCCCTGTCGGCTCGTGCGGTCAGGCGGCCTGGTGGCGCAGCAGGCGGCGGGCGACCCGGTGACCGGATTCCAGAGTCGTCTGGAAGCCGCCCATTCCGGCCCACGAGCCGGCCAGGTGCAGGCCGGGGACATGGGTCTCGCGTTCGCTGTTGCGGAAGAGCCAGTTCTCGGTGCGGTCCTGGTCGTAGCCGTAGATCGCGCCGCCCGGATGCCCGAGGTAGCGGGACATGGTCATCGGGGTGGCGACGTCGACCTCCTCGATCGTGTCGCGGATGCCGGGCGTGATCACCTCGACGCGGTCAAGGAGCGTCTCGGCGTACGCGAACTTGGTGCGCGCGTATTCGCCGGGCGACACCTTGTCCCAGGCGTCCGCGTACTGGAGCGTCATGAGGCTGACGTGGGTCGCGCCCGAAGGGGCGAAGCCGATCGGGGCGACGTCGTAGGAGGAGACGCAGATCCCGCGGGCCGGCTCCAGGGTGTGCCAGGAGGCGTACAGGCGGTCGTCGTCCAGATCGGCGTTGACGAAGGTGGTGCTGGTGGTGAAGCCGAGCTCGGCGGGCGTGGCGTCAAGGCCCATGTGCAGGACGAAGCCGGACACACCGATCCGCCGGCCGGCGAGTTCGTCCCGTACGGCCGAGGGCACGGCGTCGCCGAGCATCGCGTACGTCACCGGCAAGGAGGCGTTGGAGACGACGTCCCGCGCCGAGATCTCCTGGCCGTCGTCGAGGCGCACTCCGACGGCGCGTCCTCGCTCGGTCAGGATCGCCTCGACCGCCGTGTTGAAGCGGACCTCGCCGCCCGCCGCGAGGAACGAGTCGAGGAACGCACTGGACATGGCCTGCGAACCGCCCCTGATGTGCCAGGGCTTGAACTCGAGGTACGCGAACAGCAGCAGCGCCAGGTCCTGGAAGGCGAGCCGGGAGGGCGGCTGGCCGGCATAGCCCCAGTAGGTGGCCAGGACGGCCTTGATCCGGGGGTCGTCGAAGTGGTCGTCCAGCACCTCATCGAGCGGCCGCAGCCCCTGGCGGAAGTAGGTGGGGTCGACCTGCTCGGGAGGCAGCCCGCGCATGGCGGCCATCTGCCAGATCGTGGTGTCCTTCACCAGCTGGAAGAACCGCTCGACCCGCTCACGGTTGCCGGGGAAGGCATCGCTCAGGACGTCCACGGCGGCCGCCCATTCCGCGGGCAGCGTCACGTCGTACTCGCCCGGCACCACGGCCCGGTAGAGGTCTTGCTCCTGGACGAAGTCGAGGCGGTCGAGGACGCCCAGCTTCTCGAACAGACCCCGCAGGGAGAACTCCTGGCCCTCCGACCCCAGCCCGGAGAGCTGGTGCAGGGCCACCTCGAACTCGTAGCGGCCCCGCCTGAACGAGGTGGCACAGCCGCCGGGGATGTTGTGGCGCTCCACCAGCAGCGTGCGCAGTCCCGCGCGCTGGAGGGTGGTGGCGGCGGTCAGTCCGGCGTTGCCCGCGCCGATGACGACGGCGTCGAAGTCACTCATCGCCGCCCGCCGCTCGCGCGATCTCGTCGAACTTCGCGCCCATCGCCTCGGCCAGTGCGTTCGCCGCCGAGATCGGGCGGACCATCACCATGAAGTCGTCGATCCTGCCGTCCTCGTCGAAGTGGAGGAAGTCGCAGCCCGTGAGCTGCTTGCCGTTCACGGTGGCGGTGAAGACGAAGGCGTGGTCGCGGCCGTCCGGGTTGGCGATCTCCCGGATGTAGGTGAAGTCCTCGAAGACCTGCGATACGGCGTTCAAAATCGCGGCGGTGATCGCCTTGCCCGGGTACGGCTTGAAGGCGACGGGACTGGTGAAGACAACGTTCTCGGCCAGCAGGGCCGCGACAGCGTCCTTGTCGCCTGCTTCGACGGCATTGCGGAAGGGATGCACAAGATCACCTCTATAGTCAACGAGTTGAATAGGTGCATCGCAGACTAGGAGCGGGAGCGTGAGGCGTCCATACCCTAGTCACTTTTTTGACTAATCAACTGATGCTAGGTTGGGGGTGTGGCTCTACGTAACGCGGTGATGGCCGCTCTCTTGCAGGGCGAGGCGTCCGGGTACGACCTCGCGAAGGGCTTCGATGCCTCGATCGCCAACTTCTGGATGGCCACCCCCCAGCAGCTCTACAGGGAACTGGAGCGCATGGAGGGGGATGGGCTCATCACGGCCCGCGTCGTGGAGCAGGAGCGCCGCCCCAACAAGCGGCTGTTCTCCCTCACCGAGGCCGGATTCGAGGCAGTGCGTGCCTACACCGCCGAACCCCCGGGCAAGCCGACGGCCATCAGGGACGAGCTGATGGTCAAGGTCCAGAGCGTCGACGCCGGCGACATCGAGGCCGTGCGATCCGCCATCGCCGAGCACATGGAGTGGGCCACCGCCAAGTTGGCCCGCTACGCGCGTCTGCAGCAGCGCCTGCTGGACGGGCGCACGGAGGACGGATACTTCGCCGGCGGCGAGCCCATCGGCCCCTACCTCACACTGCTGCGCGGCATTGCCCTCGAAAGGGACAACCTCCGGTGGGGTGAGATGGCCCTGAAGAGGCTGGAACAGCGTGCCTCGGCCTCTACCGGATGAATGAGTCCGATGCCTGTGCCGGTCACAACCATGGCGAAGGGCCCCCGTTGACTCGTGCGTGACTACTAGGTGCGTACCGCCCGCGTGGCTTCGTGGGATGCCGCCAGGAGCCGGTCCCTGTGTCCAGGCGTAGGCCTCATGTCAGGGTGTGGGCAAGGGGCCTTCCGGGTCGGGCCCCTCCCAGAATTCGGCGCCGAGAGTTTCTTTCAGCAGGGCATACATCCTCTTTCGGAAGTGGGCGGTCACGAGCCATGGGCGGGTGAAGATGCGGATCTCCCCGACCTCGCCTGCATCGTTGAGGGTGAACATCTCCACGAGTTGCTGTACGTGACCGTCCACGTATTCGTCGATCACCACCGCGAATCCCGATCGGCCCTCGATGTCCAGGACGGCACGAACCTTGAGGTCGCTGAAACTTTGCGCCGCTGCTTTGAGGACAGGCCCGACGACAGCCTTCCCCGTCGGCTCTTCGCTCAGGATCGGGGAGTACAGGGTGACATCCTGCGCCAGCGGCGGGACGGCTGGATGGTCAACCCAAACCGGCGTCGGCCCATCCGGGGTATACGGTCCGGATCCGAGGCTCGGGTCTGCGAGAGCGTGGTCTGTCTTCGCAATCACTTCGCGCAGAGCGGCCATGAATGGCCACGGCCGACCGTAGACGTCGATGGTGGCAATCAGGCCCGCAGCGTTGTGCCGGGCGAGGGCCACGATCTCTGTCGGTCGTCCGCCGGGGCTCGCGCTGTACACGACCCCCTCCACCTCGTCTCCCTTGAGCCGGACTGTAGCTTCAGGCGCGGCGAGCGCCTGCTGGTACGTACCGAGAGCTGCCGAAACAGCGTCGCGACCGGCGATGCGAGGCGCGACCAGTGGAGTCGCGAGAGAGACGTCCTCGGCAAGCGCTGTTGGGGCCTCTCCCGAAAGTGCAGCGTTCAACTGATCCGACATCGCGCGCTCCTCGGGGTCACGATCAAGGCGAGCCTCGGGTTTCGGGGAATACGCGGGCACGAGGTCATACGAGCGCGCTCGGCGCCGGCGCCCCAGGCCACCAAGAACCTTCTGATGTGCCGCGGTTGTACCTCGAGCGGTGCCACAGAATCTCTGCGCCACAGCTAAGTTCGTCGCCGCCCTTCCAGCATGCGCCTGGAGCATGGCGCGGCGCATGCTGGAGGACATGGGCGCTCGTTTACCTGGGAATCAGAGGCCTGGAGGTTCGGGTGCCAAGCCCGGCCGATGGGGCACGGTGGGCATGACGAGCCGTAGCGGCATGGACCGCTAAGTCCACGGCCGTCACTGGGTGACTTCCGATTCGGTGCGCCACGTACGACCAGGGCCCCCGAGGTCAACGCCGTACTCCACAACGTTGCTCTCGCTGTCGACGAACTTCGCTGTCATCACGACTACCGGCTCCGCCGGCGGCTTCGCGGGGTCCAGGGGCCCCGCCTTTCGGGGCTTTTCGCTGGTGAGCTCCGGCTGTTCGTGCTCGAAGGCGCGCTCGTGGGCCTCCGGCGTGAGGCCGCTATGTGGTAGCGACACTATCCACTATCCAATAGTGGAGCTATCTATGATGGATGGGACCTTGGCAAGAGGCGCGGAAGGGTGAACGGGCATTGCGCATCGGCGAAATGAGCCGCAGGACCGGGGTACCGGTGCCGACGATCAAGTACTACGTCCGGGAAGGGCTGCTCCCGCCCGGCCGGCTGACGAGCCCGAACCAGGCGACCTACGACGATGCGCACGAGCGCAGACTGCGGCTGATCCGCGCGCTGCTGGAGGTGGGCGGACTGAAGGTGGCCGCGATCGCGGATGTCCTGGCGGCGGTGGACGACCCCGACAAGTCCGTGCACAACGTCCTCGGGGTGGCGACGGACCTGATCGTCCCGAAGTACGCGGACGAGGAAGCGGACGCCGAACTGGACGCGGCACGTCACGAGGTGCGCGAGCTGATCGCCCGACGCGGCTGGCTGGTGCACGGGGACTTCCCCGCCGCGGAGGCCCTGGCGGCAGCACTCGCCGCGCTGGAGAGGGTCGGCCACGGGGCCTTCTCCCAGGTGCTGGAGGCTTACGCGGACGCCGCGGAGCAGGTCGCGCGGGCGGACCTCGCCTATGTCGCGGGCCGGGCCGGTCTTGACGACCTGGTGGAGAGCGTGGTCGTGGGCACGGTGCTCGGGGACACGCTGTTCGCGTCGCTGCGGCGGCTCGCACAGGCCGACCGCTCGGCTCGCGTGTACGAGAGCGACGAGTCCGAGGGCGGTATGCCGGGAATCGAGGGCGACTGAGGCCGCCCCTGCGGCTACGCCCCACGGGCGTGCGATCGGACGCGCGTCCCGGGCTCTGGGGCGACGCGCCCGTTTCGGCCTCCCCGGCGTTCGAGGGTCCCCCCATGGGGTGCCGGAGCTCCGGTACCCGAAGGGTGGGCCGGGGACCGGCCTCGTCGGGTGAGGCGGCCGTGGATGGTCGCCGGTCGGGAGCGCGGCACCGTGGGGCCGTCGGGTCGGCAGCGCGGGCGGAACAGTGCGTTGGGCCCGCTGCGGCAGGCCGTTGCCGACGGGCAGGCCACGATGGCGCGCCGGTGAGGTGACAGCGCGGGCGAGCGTTTGCGAAGAACTGGGCAGCCTTCGTCGAGCTTCCGGCCGTCACCCGTCCGAAGCCAATCGTCTGGACACCAGAGCGCGTTGAGCACTGGAAGCCGACGGGTGAGAAGCCCGGATCCGTCATGGTCCGGACAGCCGGCAGACCGGCCAATTCCTCGACATCATCAAGGACGACCGGCTCTACCCCTTGTGGCACACCTTCATATTCCAGGGGCGGCGGGCGAGGCGAGATGTGCGCGCTGCCCTGGACCGAGGTCAGTCACGGATCTGCGGCTGCGCATCTCCGTACAGACCGTCGCGGTCGCCTACCGGACATACGGCGAAGCTCCCGAGGCTGACAGCGTCCGCACCGTCTCGATGGGCCTGGAGTCGGCCGAGGTCCTGCGCGCATGGAAGTCCAAGCAACAGCGCGAGCGCGAGCGGTGGTCCGAGGCCGGCGCCTGGGTCGAGTCCGGTCTGGTCTTCACCCACGAAAACGGTGAGCCGATTCACCCGGACCGGGTCAACCGGCGATTCAAGCGCCTGGTTGAGCTGTCCGGGCTGCCCCCGGTCCGTCTCCACGATGCCCGGCACATCTCAGCGAGCCTTTCAGCGTTGAGGGACGGGCTGGCCGTCGTGTACGCCCATGCGGCGAGCTACGGCGGCCTCCGGGCAGTGGGCGCCCCGCTTCGGCACGACGGCGAACCGCTGGGAGAGATCGGAGCCCCGAGCGCTCTACCGAGCAGGCGGCGGCTGCCGCAGAGAAGTGGCTGCGCGAGCACTGCGCCGAAGGCAGCTTGCAACTGGTCCCGGTCGAGAATCTGCACGCGGCTTACCTGAGGATCAACGTCAGCACCTCACCTTGGTGCGCTTCGTGATCGGCCGCGTGACTGCATCCGATGTAGCCGGCCGGCTGGAGCGAGCCCAGAAGAACGACGGCCCGGACGAGGGACCGGGCCAGGAAGCCGCGTAGGGACACGCGGCTGGGGCGTGTCGTTGCCGCCTCTGTCCACGCACTGTCCACACACTGAGTGGACAACGGCAGAAACGGGCCGTCACGATCACCAGCAAGATCCGTCCGACCAGCGAAGACACTGGTCAGATCGTTTCTCCACGCGTAGCGCGCAGTGGGGCGGGTGGGACTCGAACCCACGGCCGACGGATTATGAGTCCGCTGCTCTAACCGGCTGAGCTACCGCCCCTAACGGCGCGTCGCGCACATATGTGCGCGCCGTCTGCCGCAGCATAGCCGCTCATACGATCTCCTGCCTCGGATGGTCGGCAACGCACAATCATGAGGACTGTGCTGCCCGCTGCCCGGTTCCAGGAGACATCAAGAAGTCGTTGAGGGCACACGAAAAAGGACCCCGAGGGGTCCTCTTCCGGTTCCGCTCCCCCGACTGGACTCGAACCAGTAACCCTCCGGTTAACAGCCGAATGCTCTGCCAATTGAGCTACAGGGGATCGCGCTCCCCCGACTGGACTCGAACCAGTAACCTGCCGGTTAACAGCCGGCTGCTCTGCCAATTGAGCTACAGGGGATTGCTGCATGTGCACCGAACGTACCCACCTCGGGGCGTCCCGGGGGGCGTGTGCTCGCTGCGACACATACATTAGCGCAAGCAGGGGGGTGCTCCGCCAATCGGTATGCCCGGGGTGATCTCGGGCCTCGACGGGTAGACGGGCAGCACCTACGCAAGGGAAGGGTGGCAGCCATGCGGTACAAGCTGACGTTCGTCATCGGACTGGCCCTCGGATACGTTCTCGGCACCCGGGCCGGCCGCGAGCGCTATGAGCAGCTCAAGAAGTCCGCGCGCCAGATCGCCCAGAACCCCGCCGTGCGCAACGCCGCCGAGACCGCGGCGCAGGGCAGCCGCGAGGTGGCGGGCAAGGCATTCCACACGGTGAGCGAAAAGGTCGGGGAGCGGGTGCCCGACTCGGTTGCGGAGCGGGTGCGGTCACTGCGGGAGCGGACCGCGGCCGGTGAGGACGAGTGGGGAACAAGCAACACGTGACGCGGTACCCCTGCGGGTGCGGCAGAATCGTCTGACATGGGGATAGTCGCCGGGCTGGACAGTTCGTCTGCATTCACGCGCATCGTCGTCTGTGACGCGGACACGGGCGCCGTGCTGCGCCAGGGGTACGCACCGCACCCCGTCGAGGCGAAGGCCACCGAGATTGATCCGCAGGCCTGGCTCCTGTCGCTCGGTGAGGCCGCGACCGGCGGGCTGTTGGAAGGCGTACAGGCCATCGGGGTGTCCGCGCAGCAGCACGGACTGGTGGCGCTGGACCGGCAGGGCAATCTCGTACGGCCCGCACTGCTCGGCAATGACAAACGGGCGCAGGTCGCGGCGGCGGATCTGATCGACGCGCTGGGCGGCCGGCAGGCATGGGCCGAGGCCGTCGGCTCGGTGCCGCAGGCCGCGCAGCCGGTGTCGAAGCTGCGCTGGATGGCGCGCTCCGAGCCGGAGCTCGCGCAGCGGGTCGCGCTGGTGATGCAGCCGCACGACTGGCTGGTGTGGCAGCTGCTCGGCCGGCCCGTCCGCAGGACCACGGACCGCGGCGGCGCCTCCGGCACCGGGTACTGGTCCGCGGGCAGCGGGTCCTACCGGCCCGATCTGGTGGAGCTCGCGCTCGGGCACCAGTGCGCGCTCCCCGAAGTGCTCGGCCCGGCCGAGGCCGCGGGGATGACGCCCGAGGGGCTGCTGATCTCGGCCGGGACCGGCGAGACGATGGCCGCGGCGTTCGGGCTCGGCGTCGGGGTCGGCGACGCGGTGGTGTCGCTCGGGGCTTCGGGTTCCGTGATGGCCGTGCACCATGAGGCGCTGGCCGATCCGAGCGGGATGATCACGTCGTTCGCCGACGCGACCGGGATGCATCTGCCGGTCGTGCACACACTCAACGCCGTACGGGCGCTGCGCGGAACGGCCGAGCTGCTGGGTCTGGAGAACCTCGACGAGCTCTCCGCGCAGGCGATGAAGTCGACGCCGGGATCGTCCGGGCTTGTGCTGCTGCCGTACCTGGAGGGCGAGCGGACTCCGCAACTGCCGCACACCGCGGGGACGCTGAGTGGTTTGCGGCGCGAGTCGATGAAGCCCGAGCATCTGGCGCGGGCCGCGTTCGAGGGCATGCTCTGCTCGCTCGCGGACGCGATGGATGTGCTGCGCGGGCGCGGGGTCGACGTGCGCAGGGTCTTTCTGCTGGGTGCGGCCGCCGGGCTGCCCGCCGTACAGGCCGCGGCGCCCGCGATCTTCGGGGCGCAGGTCGTCGTACCGCAGCCCGCCGACTATGCGGCACTGGGCGCGGCCCGGCAGGCCGCCTGGTCGCTCGGCGTCTCGCGGGGGACGCTGTCGCCGGGCGCTCCGCCGGCCTGGCAGGGCGCGGCCGCGCAGGTCTTCGAGCCCGGCGAGAATCTGGCGGTGGGTCAGGCGGTTCGCCAGCAGTACGGTGCGACCCGGGACCAGATTCATCCGGGGGCGTTCAACCCGACTTCTTGACCCCGCCTTGGGTTAATCGCTTGAGGTTCCAGGGGTGGAGTGCCGGAAGATGGGGTGACCCCCCGATCTTGCCGACCTCGAGAGACTGCGCGTGCTGATACGACTACTGCGGACGCACTTGCGTCCGTACAAGAAACCCATCGCCCTGCTCGTGGCTCTCCAGCTGCTGCAGACCAGCGCCACCCTCTATCTGCCCACCCTGAACGCGGACATCATCGACGACGGTGTCGTGAAGGGGGACACGGGTTACATCCTGGAAATCGGCGCGCTCATGATCGCCGTCAGTCTCGTCCAGGTCTTCTGCAATATCGGAGCCGTCTTCTACGGCGCCCGCACCGCGGCCGCGCTCGGGCGGGACGTCCGGGCGGCCGTCTTCGACCGGGTGCAGAGCTTCTCAGCGCGGGAAGTCGGGCACTTCGGTGCGCCGTCGCTGATCACGCGTACGACCAATGACGTCCAACAGGTCCAGATGCTGGTCCTGATGGCGTTCACGCTGATGGTGTCGGCGCCGATCATGTGCGTCGGCGGCATCATCATGGCGCTGGGCCAGGACGTGCCGCTGTCGGCGGTGCTGCTGGCCGTGGTGCCTGTGCTGGGCATCGCGGTGTCGGTGATCGTCAAGAAGATGCGTCCGCTGTTCCGCACCATGCAGGAGCGTCTGGACACCGTGAACCGGGTGCTGCGGGAGCAGATCACCGGCAACCGCGTCATTCGCGCCTTCGTACGGGACGAGTACGAGAAGGAACGCTTCCGCGAGGCCAACACCGAGCTCACGAACGTGTCGCTGTCCACCGGCCGGCTGATGGCGCTGATGTTCCCGACCGTCATGACGGTGGTGAACGTGTCGTCCATCGCCGTCGTCTGGTTCGGTGCGCACCGGATCGACAGCGGCGCGATACAGATCGGCGCGCTGACCGCGTTCCTCGCCTATCTGATGCAGATCGTGATGGCCGTGATGATGGCCACCTTCATGTTCATGATGGTGCCGCGCGCCGAGGTCTGTGCCGAGCGGATCGAGGAGGTCCTGGGCACGGATTCGAGCGTGGTGCCGCCGGCCGAGCCGGTACGGCAGCTGCGCAGACGCGGACATCTGGAGCTGCGGGGCGCCGAGTTCCGCTATCCGGGGGCCGAGGAGCCGGTGCTGCGGAGCGTCGAACTGGTGGCGCGGCCCGGCGAGACGACCGCGATCATCGGGTCGACGGGCAGCGGCAAGTCGACCCTGCTGGGGCTCGTACCGCGGCTGTTCGATGTGACGGGCGGCGAGGTTCTCGTCGACGGCGTGGATGTGCGCGAGCTCGATCCGGCGCTGATGGCCAGGACGGTGGGGCTCGTGCCCCAGAAGCCGTATCTCTTCTCCGGGACCGTGGCCACCAATCTGCGCTACGGGAAGCCCTCCGCCAGTGACGAAGAGCTGTGGGAGGCCCTCGAAGTGGCGCAGGCCGCCGACTTCGTACGGGAGCTGGAAGGCGGGCTGAACGCGCCGATCGCGCAGGGCGGGACCAATGTCTCCGGCGGGCAGCGGCAGCGGCTGGCGATCGCCAGGACACTGGTGCAGCGGCCCGAGATCTATCTCTTCGACGACTCCTTCTCCGCGCTGGACTACGCCACGGACGCCGCGCTGCGCCGGGCGCTGGCGAGCGAGACCGCGGAGTCGACCGTGGTGATCGTCGCCCAGCGAGTGTCCACCATCCGTGACGCCGACCGGATCGTGGTCCTGGACGAGGGGCAGGTCGTGGGGGCGGGAAGCCACCACGAGCTCATGGAGAGCAACGAGACCTACCGCGAGATCGTGCTCTCGCAGCTGACGGAGGCTGAGGCCGCATGAGCGGGCCGGGCGGACGCATGATGATGGGCCCCACCGAGCGGTCCATGGACTTCAAGGGCTCGGGCAAGCGACTGCTGCGGCAGCTCGCGCCGGAGCGGGCCACGCTGTGGACGATGCTCGGCGCGGGTGTGCTGAGCGTCGCGTTGGCAGTGGTCGGGCCGAAGATTCTGGGGCAGGCGACGGACCTGGTCTTCGCGGGGGTCGTCGGCCGCGGCATGCCGGCCGGGACCAGCAAGGACCAGGCGATCGAGGGCCTGCGGGACAAGGGCGACGGCGGGCTGGCCGACATGCTGTCCGGGGTGGACTTCACGCCCGGCGACGGCATCGACTTCGACGCCGTAGGCAGTGTGCTGCTGGTCGCGCTGGCCGTGTACGTGGCCGCCGGGCTGCTGATGCTGGTGTCGACGAGGCTGTCGATCCGGGTGATCAACCGGACCATGTACCGGATGCGCGAGGACGTACAGGCGAAGCTGTCGCGGCTGCCGCTGTCGTACTTCGACCGGGCCAAGCGCGGCGAGGTGCTCAGCCGGGCGACGAACGACATGGACAACATCTCGCAGACCATGCAGCAGACCATGGGACAGCTGATCAACTCACTGCTGACCATCGTGGGCGTGCTGGCGATGATGTTCTGGATCTCGCCGTTGCTGGCACTGGTCGCACTGGTGACGGTGCCGGTGTCGGTCTTCGTGGCGACGAGGGTCGGCAAGCGTTCACAGCCGCAGTTCGTGCAGCAGTGGAAGTCCACGGGTAAACTCAACGCCCATATCGAGGAGATGTACACGGGCCATGCGCTGGTGAAGATCTTCGGGCGGCAGGACGAGTCGGCGCAGGCCTTCGCCGAGCAGAACGAGACGCTGTACGAGGCCGGTTTCAAGGCCCAGTTCAACAGCGGCGTCATGCAGCCGCTGATGTTCTTCGTCTCCAACCTCAACTACGTGCTGGTGGCGGTCGTCGGCGGGCTGCGGGTCGCGACGGGCACGCTGTCGATCGGCGATGTGCAGGCGTTCATACAGTACTCGCGCCAGTTCTCGATGCCGCTGACCCAAGTCGCGTCGATGGCGAACCTGGTGCAGTCGGGCGTCGCCTCGGCCGAGCGGATCTTCGAGCTGCTGGACGCGCAGGAACAGCAGCCGGACTCCCCGTCGGCCGAGCGGCCGAAGCAGCTGCGCGGTCAGGTGTCTTTGGAGAAGGTGGCCTTCCGGTACGAGCCGGAGAAGCCTCTCATCGAGGATCTGTCGCTGAGCGTCGAACCCGGTCACACGGTCGCGATCGTCGGGCCGACCGGCGCGGGCAAGACCACGCTGGTGAATCTGCTGATGCGGTTCTACGAGGTGACGGGCGGCCGGATCAGCCTGGACGGCGTGGACGTCGCGAAGATGTCGCGTGAGGAACTGCGGTCCGGGATAGGCATGGTGCTCCAGGACACCTGGCTGTTCGGCGGCACCATCGCGGAGAACATCGCCTACGGATCCTCCCGCGAGGTGACCCGGGAGGAGATCGAGGAGGCGGCGCGGGCCGCCCATGCGGACCGGTTCGTACGGACCCTGCCCGACGGCTACGACACGGTGATCGACGACGAGGGCTCGGGCGTCAGCGCGGGCGAGAAGCAGCTGATCACCATCGCGCGGGCGTTCCTCTCCGACCCGGTGATCCTGGTGCTGGACGAGGCGACCAGTTCGGTCGACACCCGCACCGAGGTACTGATCCAGAAGGCGATGGCGCGCCTGGCCCACGGGCGTACGAGCTTTGTCATCGCACACCGGCTCTCCACCATCCGGGACGCGGATGTGATCCTGGTGATGGAGAACGGCGCGATCGTCGAACAGGGCACGCACGAAGGGCTGTTGGCGGCGAACGGCGCGTATGCGCGGCTGTACGCGGCCCAGTTCGCGCAGGCGGTCGTGGAGGTGGAGTAGCCCCGCGCGGCCCTGGGCGTCCTAGTCGAGATAGCCGCGGAGCTGGTCGGCGAAGGCGTGGTCGCGCAGCTTGTTGAGGGTCTTGGATTCGATCTGGCGGATGCGTTCGCGTGTCACGCCGAAGATCCGGCCGATCTCTTCGAGCGTGCGCGGCCGGCCGTCGGCCAGTCCGTACCGCAGCTGTACGACTTTCCGTTCGCGCTCACCAAGGGTGGACAGGACCGCCTCGAGGTGCTCGCGCAGCAGCAGGAAGGCCGCGGACTCAACGGGCGACGCGGCGTCGCCGTCCTCGATGAGATCGCCGAGCGCGACGTCGTCCTCCTCCCCCACGGGGGCGTGCAGGGAGACCGGCTCCTGGGCGAGCCTCAGCACCTCACTGACCCGCTCGGAGGGCAGGTCGAGCTGGACGGCGACCTCCTCGGGAGTGGGTTCGTAACCGCGCTCCTGGAGCATCCGGCGCTGGACCCGTACGACCCGGTTGATCAGCTCGACGACATGGACCGGCACCCGGATGGTGCGTGCCTGGTCGGCGAGGGCCCGGGACATGGCCTGGCGGATCCACCAGGTGGCGTAGGTGGAGAACTTGTAGCCGCGGGCGTAGTCGAATTTCTCAACTGCCCTGATCAGGCCCAGGTTTCCCTCCTGGACAAGGTCGAGCATGGTCAGTCCGCGCCCGACATAGCGTTTGGCGACGGAAACGACGAGCCGGAGGTTGGCCTCGATCAGCCGGCGCTTGGCCATCCGGCCCATGACGACCAACTTGTCCAGGTCAATGGCTAGTTGGGAGTCCAGGTCAGGAGTGCTGAGGAGCTTCTCCTCGGCGAACAGACCTGCTTCGACGCGGCGCGCCAGGTCGACCTCCTCGACCGCCGTGAGCAGCGGGATCCTGCCGATCTCCCGCAGATACTGCCGGAAGAGATCGGACGAGGGCCCGCCGCTGTCCACCCGGCCGCCGGCCCGCGACTCAGGAGGTACGGGCACTTCCACCGGATCCTCGACAACGGTCTCAGGGACAGCTTCTGGCACCGCCTCGGGGTGATGTACGGCCCGGCTCTGCGCGGGGACCTGCGCGGAGACGGCCGCGGCAGAGTCTGTCTCGGTCAGGGTCTGGGTCTGCACGGGGGCGACCTCCAGGTGATCGCTGCCGGTTCGGGGGTGTGCGGCAGCGGGACGGAGGCGGCCGGGCCACTTTCCGTCCCGTACACGATGAGCGGATCCGCGGGGGTCAGGGGGGCCACTGTGGATGGACCGGCCACGCTCCGAGGACTCAGGCACCGCACCCCAGTGTGGGGTACGACACATCGCTGCCACGAGGGGCGTGCGGCGACTTTTTGAGTCCCGTGCGTGACCGGGTGGTTACCGAAGGGGAATCCGCGGACGGCTAGAGAGCGTCCGCGCCCTGGTTGCGGAGGGACTGGGCGTACTGCTGAAGCACCCAGAGTTCGTTCGCGACGGCCGTGTGGTGCTCGGGTTCGGCGTTCGGGCCGAGTCGGGCGAGGGTGCCCTGGACGTCGCCGATCCGGCGGTCGACCGCGCGCAGGCGGACCTGGACCAACTGGGTGCCGGCGTAGATCTCGTCGACCGTCCTGGCGTGGATGGCTTCCACGGCGAGCTCGGTGACCATGGCCCGCACCGTGTCGTTCGGCGCGGCGTCCCGGACCCGGGCGAGATAGTCGGGTGTGTCCTGGGTGCCCTGTTCCGCGCCGCCCGCCTCCGCGATGGTCTGGCGGACCGCGGCGTACGGCGGGGCGGTGAATTCGTCGACGCCGTACGCGTCGAAGGCCGGAGAGACCAGGCCCGGGTGCTGGAGCGCGAGTTTGAGCAGCTCGCGTTCGGTGCGGTGGGTGGGGCTGCGCAGATTGAGGGCGGGGCCCGCCGGGATCTGGTGGGCGCCCTGCCGCTCGTACGCCTGAGGGGTGCGGGACGGTGTCGCCGGGCCGCGGCCACCGCGGTCGCGGGCCCAGCGCGCGAGCTGCGCGACGCGCTTGACGACGAACTGGGTGTCGAGGATGCCGAGGATGCCCGCGAGCTGCACGGCCGACTCGTGCTGGATGGCGATGTTCTTGATGCCGGCGACGATCGGCGCGGCCTCGTCCAGTGCGGCGGCCCGGCCCGCGGGCGTCTCCAGATTGTGGCGCGTCACGCTGTGGCGAATCGCGAACTCGAAGAGCGGCGTGCGGGTTTCGACCAGTTTCTGCACCCCGGCGTCGCCCTCCGCGAGACGTAGCTCGCAGGGGTCCATACCGCCCGGGGTGATCGCGATGGAGGTCTCCGCGGCGAACTTCTGATCGTCCTCGAAGGCCCGCAGCGCGGCCTTCTGGCCGGCCGCGTCGCCGTCGAAGGTGAAGATGACCTCGGCGGTGGCGTTGTCCATCAGCAGCCGGCGAAGGATCTTGATGTGGTCGCCGCCGAAGGCGGTGCCGCAGGTCGCGATGGCGGTGGTGACACCGGCGAGATGGCAGGCCATGACATCGGTGTAGCCCTCGACGACCACGGCCCTGCTGGTCTTGGCGATCTCCTTCTTGGCGAGATCGATGCCGTACAGCATCTGGGACTTCTTGTAGATGCCCGTCTCAGGCGTGTTCAGGTACTTCGGGCCGTTGTCGCTCTCGTACAGCTTGCGCGCGCCGAAGCCGACGACATCGCCGGAGATGTCGCGGATGGGCCACATCAGCCGGCCGCGGAAGCGGTCGATGGGGCCGCGGCGGCCGTCCTGGGAGAGGCCGGAGAGGATCAGCTCCTTGTCGCTGAAGCCCTTGCCGCGCAGGAAGCGGGTGAGGTGGTCCCAGCCCTGCGGGCTGTAGCCGACGCTGAAGTGCTGGGCCGCGGCCTGGTCGAAGCCGCGCTCGGCGAGGAACTTGCGGCCGGTCTCGGCCTCCGGCCCGCTCTCCAGCTGCTCGATGTAGAACTGCGCAGCGATCTTGTGCGCCTCCACCAGGCGGATGCGCTCGCCGCGCTGATGGGTGGGGTTGTACCCACCCTCCTCGTAGCGCAGGGTGATGCCCGCCGTCGCGGCGAGGCGCTCGACCGTCTCCGAGAAGGAGAGATGGTCGATCTTCATCACGAAGGCGAAGGTGTCGCCGCCCTCCTGGCAGCCGAAGCAGTGGAAGAGACCCTTGCTCGGGCTGACCTGGAAGGAGGGGGACTTCTCGTCGTGGAAGGGGCAGAGGCCTTTGAGGTTTCCGCCGCCGGCATTGCGCAGCTGGAGATACTCGGAAACGACGGCGTCGATCGGGACCGCGTCCCGTACCGCCTTCACGTCGTCATCGTTGATCCTGCCTGCCACACGCGGAAGTCTACGGTGGCGTTGCGACACTCCCGTCAGCTGTTGAGGGAAGTGAGGGGTACGGACGGGTCGCCGAGGGCCTCGGGGTCCACCGGTGTTCCGCTGCGGACGAGCTGCTGGATGGGGTCGGTGACGTCCCACACATTGACGTTCATCCCGGCGAGCACCCTGCTGTCCTTCAGCCAGAAGGCGATGAACTGCCGCTTTCCGACGTCGCCGCGGAGGACGACCTGGTCGTAGGAGCCGGGCGGCGCCCAGCCGGAGTACTCCATGCCCAGGTCGTACTGGTCGGAGAAGAAGTACGGGATGCGGTCGTACGAGACGTCCTGACCGAGCATCGAGCGGGCGGCGGCGGGGCCGCCGTTGAGGGCGTTCGCCCAGTGCTCCACGCGCAGCCTGGAGCCGAGGAGCGGATGGTGGACTGCCGCGACGTCGCCCGCGGCGTAGATGTCGGGGTCGGAGGTGCGCAGGCTCGCGTCGACGGCGATACCGCCGCCGTGACCCCGGTCGGCGAGCGCGAGGCCGGCGCTCTCGGCGAGTGCGGTGCGCGGGGCGGCGCCGATCGCGGCGAGGACGTCGTGGGCCGGGTGTCCCTCGCCGTCGTCGGTACGGACCGCGAGCACCATGCCGTCCTGCCCGGTGATCTCGGTCAGGCGGGCGCCGAAGTGGAAGCGGACACCGTGCTCGC
Source organism: Streptomyces sp. NPDC002926 (assembly GCF_053591755.1). Taxonomy (NCBI): domain Bacteria; kingdom Bacillati; phylum Actinomycetota; class Actinomycetes; order Kitasatosporales; family Streptomycetaceae; genus Streptomyces; species Streptomyces sp. NPDC002926. Next base: position 391,499 of record NZ_JBSFUK010000001.1, on the reverse strand, counting down.
GGTGCAGGTCGGTGAAGACCTGGCCCAGCTCCGGGCCGATGACGTGGTGCAGCGGGGTGGCCGCCGGCTCGACGACGGTGACCTCGGCGCCGTAACCGCGGGCGGCCGCCGCGACCTCCAGGCCGATCCAGCCCCCACCCGCGATGACGAGCCGGCCGTTGTCGCGGCCCAGGACGGTGAGCACCTGGCGCAGCCGGTCGGCGTGGGCGAGGCGGCGCAGATGGTGGACGCCGGCCAGGTCGGTGCCGGGGATGTCGAGGCGGCGCGGCTCGGCGCCGGTGGCGAGCAGGAGTTTGTCGTAGTGGAGGACGGTGCCCTCGCCCAGCCGTACGGACTTGGCGTCGCGGTCGATGGCGACGACGGTCTGGCCGAGGTGCAGTTCGACGTCGGCCTGGGCGTACCAGGCGGGTTCATGGACGAAGACGCTGTCGCGCTCCTCCTTGCCCGACAGATAGCCCTTGGACAGGGGCGGGCGTTCATAGGGGTGGTCGCGTTCGTCACCGATGAGGATCACTCGTCCGGTGAACCCTTCGGCGCGGAGGGTCTCGGCGGCCTTGGCTCCGGCCAGTCCACCGCCGACGATGACGAATGTCCGATGTGCGTCGACCACTTGATGCCTCCTCTTTGCTTCTACGCCGTTCAGCCTTCAGCGAGCGTCCCGCACGGAGCGTGATGGCGGAAGAGGGAGTCATCCCTGGGCGTGTCATCTCGGACGTGCCGACAAGGCTCCGCCCTGCGCTCCGGGCAGCTCAACGGCGGGCCGTGAGCTGGGTGTGGAGCGTACGCGCGGATGCGTCCGTGAGGGACGCGAGCTGGTCCACGATCACCCGCTTGCGCGCCCGGTCGTCCGGCGCGGCGTCGAACAGGGCACGGAACTGCGGGTCGAGGCTCTCCGGGGCACCGGCCGTCAATGCCTCGGCCAGCTCGGCCAGCACGATGCGCTGGTCGGCCCGGATGGCCTCCTGTTCGGCGCGCTGCATGACATAGAGGTCGGCGACGGCCTTGAGGACCGCGCATTCGTTGCGGGTGGCGCGCGGGACGACCAGCTCGGCGGCGTACCGGGTGAGCCGGCCCGATCCGTACGCCTGGCGCGTCGCGGCCTCGGCGGCGAGGCAGAAACGGCCGATGAGCTGGCTCGTCGCATCCTTCAGCCGGGCCTGCGCGACGGCCGATCCGTCGTAGTGGTGCGGCCACCACTCCTGGTCGATGAGCCGGTCGAGGGCCTCGGCCAGTTCCTGCGGATCGGTGTCCCGAGGTACGTACCGCCCGATCGCCACCGCCCAGATGTCGCTCCGCTCCGGCTCGGCGAGGAGGAGACCGGGGTCGAAATGGCCGGCGTGCAGACCGTCCTCGAAATCGTGCACGGAGTACGCCACGTCGTCGGACCAGTCCATGACCTGGGCCTCGAAGCACTTGCGGTACGCCGGTGCGCCCTGGCGGGCCCATTCGAAGACCGGCAGATCGTCCTCGTACACGCCGAATTTCACCGAGCCGGGATCGGTGGGGTGACCGCCGCGCGGCCAGGGGTATTTGGTGGCGGCGTCCAGGGCTGCCCGGGTGAGGTTGAGGCCGACGCTGACAAGACCGCCGCCCGCCGCGGCAGCGGCTGAGGTCACCGCCTCGCTGTGGACGAACCGCTTGGGTTCGATACGGGTCAGCAGCCGCAGCGACTGGGCGTTGCCCTCGAAACCGCCGCAGTCCTTCGCGAAGTCGTTGAGCGCCTGCTCGCCGTTGTGCCCGAAGGGCGGATGGCCCATGTCGTGGGCGAGGCAGGCCGCCTCCACCAGATCGGGGTCGCAGCCGAGCGCCGCGCCCAGTTCCCGACCGACCTGGGCGCATTCCAGGGAGTGGGTGAGCCGGGTGCGCGGGCTGGCGTCCCATGCCTGGTTGCGCGTGCCGGGGGTCACCACCTGGGTCTTGCCTGCGAGGCGACGCAGCGCGGAGGAGTGCAGCACGCGCGCGCGGTCGCGCTGGAAGGCGGTGCGGCCCGGACGCTTGTCGGGCTCGGCCGCCCAGCGCGCGGTGGCCGCCCCGTCGTACGCGTCGTGGCCGGCGGGGTCGTCTGAGGTGGTGCTGGTGGTGCCTTCCATGCACCGAAGGTAACCGGAGCCGGCGACAGCCGGGCGCTGCGGGTGGGCTAGGCCGGAGTGAGTTCGCGCCGTTGAGAGGCGTGCGGCGTGCTCATGGCGTCGTCGTAACGTTGCAGCAGCAGCCGGGCCAGGGCGGGGTGCGCACCGAGCGGGGCGGCGGCGATCCAGGGCGTGACGGCGGCACTGCGGGTGGCGAAGAGGCCGGGGGACGCGAAGTAGGAGGCGACGGCGATCCGGTGGCGGCCGCGGGCGGTGAGCGCGCGCACGGCCGCCGGGACGGTGGGCGAGACGGCGGAGGCGTACGCGGCGACGACGGGCACTCCGCCGAGGCGCTCGCTGAGCAGGTCGGCGGTGCGGCGGGCGTCGGCGACCGAGTCCGGGTCACGGGATCCGGCGGCGGCCAGGACGACTCCGGCGCTGCGGCTGGTGCCGTCCTCGGGACGCCAGCCCGCATCGACGAGACGGGAGCAGAGCGCCTCGACGAGGAGGGGGTGCGGGCCGAGCGGGGCGGCGATGCGTATGTCCGCGCCGGGGACGGCCGCGGCGGCCTGCGGCAGATCGTGCTTGACGTGATAGCCGCGGCTCAGCATCAGCGGTACGAGGACGGCCCCGGCGCCACTCAGCCTGTCACGCACTTCACGCAGCTCGCGGACATCGCGTCTCTCGCCTCCGAGCGCCGCGAGCGTGTCGGAGAGCAGCGGCTCGTTCAGCTCGATGTGGCCAAGACGGACATCGAGCCTGGGACGCAGTTCGCGGACCCGGTCGAGGAGCTCGGTCACGGTGCGCAGGGCGCGCGGGTCGCGGCTGCCGTGGGCGACTGCGACGAGGGCGGGCGGCCGGTCGGTCAGGGGCATAGGCCTGCGGGTTCCGTTCAGTGTGACGTGGCTGAGCTGGGTGCCGAGCTGGGCCGTGATGCGCGTAAGAAGCTGCGCGGTCGTGTCGAAGGGCAGGGACTCTCGAACGTGTGCCGACTCCGTCATGAACCGATCCTGACGGGCTCAGGTTGCCGGGTCATTGCGTGAGGGTGACGGGTGTTTTCCGCGGGCTCACCGGCTGCCCGACTGCGCTGTCAGACCCGGCACCTACAGTGATCGACACAACTGCCGGCCTGGTGGTCGGTGACAGGCCCCGACCGCGACGCGACGGCAACCTCCGGTGCCGTGGACCGAACCGATCGGCCACGATCAGCGTCTGACCAGGCGTGAAGGCATCGCAGGCACCCAAGGCGCCAAGAACACCCAAGCCGCCGAAAGCACCGAAAGCAGCCAAGACTCCGAAGCCGTCGAAGTCATCAGGACCGAAGCTGCTGCGGCTCCCGAAGCTGCCGCGCGCCCGACGCACCCAGCGACGGATCGTGCAGACGATCATGCTCGCGTGCGTGTTCGCGCTCGCGCCCGCGACCTGGATGCATGCCGCCGCCGACAGCCGGGTCCGCACCGTCGCCGAGGTGCCCGCACAGGATGTCGCCGTCGTCTTCGGGGCCGGGCTGTGGAAGGGCCGGCCCACGCCCTACCTCGCGCACCGGCTGGACGCCGCCGCCGAGTTGTACCGGGCGGGCAAAGTCAAGGTCGTGCTGGTCACCGGCGACAACAGCAGGGTCGAGTACGACGAGCCGGATGCCATGCGGACGTATCTCAGCGCTCGCGGAGTGCCGGACGGCCGCATCGTCAGCGACTACGCCGGCTTCGACACCTGGGACTCGTGCGTCCGCGCCAAGAAGATCTTCGGCGTGGAGCGGGCGGTCCTGGTGACGCAGGGCTTCCACATCCGGCGGGCCGTCGCCCTCTGCCAGGCGGCCGGAGTCGAATCGTACGGCGTCGGGGTCACCGAGCCCCATGACGCGACCTGGTACTACGGCGGGACGCGGGAGATGTTCGCCGCCGGCAAGGCCGCGCTGGACGCCACGCTCACGCCTGATCCGCGATTCCTCGGCGCCAAGGAGCCCGGTGTGAAGGAAGCGCTGGCCGCAGCGGCCGGGTGACACGCGGCGACACGAGCGCCACGGCGGCCGACCGACTCGCGTCGGCATCCACGGAGCGCGACAGTGAGCCGTATGGAAAACCATGTGGCAACCCTCCTCGCCCGGCACACCGAGGCGCTCGCGCTCTTCACCGAGCGCGTGCATGCCGTAGGGGTCGACCAGTGGGACGCTCCGACGCCCTGTACCGACTGGTCCGTACGCGATCTCGTCAACCACCTCACTGCGGAACAGCTCTGGGTGCCCGCCCTGGTGACCGACGGATCGAGCGTCGAGGAGGTCGGCGACGCGTACGACGGGGATGTGCTCGGCAGGAAGCCGAAGGCCGCCTGGGACGCCGCCGCACGCGCCGCGCGCAAGGCGTTCGCGGCCCCGGGGGCGCTGGAGCAGACCGTACAGCTGTCGTACGGGGAGACACCGGCCGTCGCGTACTGCGCCCAGATGATCACGGATGCCGTGGTGCACACCTGGGACCTCTCCCGTGGGATCGGCGCTCCGGAGCGGCTGCCGGCCGCGCTGGTGGGCTTCGCGCTGGACGAAGTCACGCCGTACGCGTCGGGCCTGTCGAAGTCCGGCCTGTTCGCCCCGCCCATCGAGCCGCCGCCGGGCGACAGCCACCAGACCAGGCTGCTGGCCCTCCTGGGGCGCCGGGACTGACGCCGTGACCGACCCCACGCGGGCATGCGGGAGACGCATGCGTGAATGCCACCCGTGCCTGCGAGAGAACCGTGCCGGGGAGAGAACCGTGCCTGAAGAGGGCCTGTGCCGGAAGAGGCCGAGGTGAGCGGCGCCTCACGGGGCAGCGGGGCGCAGTCGGAGACAGGCGTACCCGGACCGTAATGCGGTGCGCCCGCCCGCGTAACACGGGCGTCGCACGCTGACGCTATGCCCGACACGCTCGACGACACCACCGCGACCCACTGTCCCTACTGCGCCCTGCAGTGCGGCATGAGTCTGCGCGGCAGAGCCGGGGCGGTCGAAGTGGTGGAGCGACCGGACTTCCCCGTCAACCGTGGCGCCCTGTGCGGCAAGGGCCGCACCGCGCCCGCACTGCTCTCCTCCCGGGTGCGCCTGACCGAGCCCCTGGTCCGACGCCCCGCCACAGGCAGGCTCGAGCCGGCCACCTGGGAGGAGGCCCTGAGCACGGTCGCCACGGGACTGCGGCGTACCAGGGCGGTGTACGGCCCCGACGCGGTCGGCGTCTTCGGTGGCGGCGGCCTGACCAACGAGAAGGCGTACCTGCTCGGGAAGTTTGCCCGGGTCGTGCTCGGCACCTCGCAGATCGACTACAACGGGCGCTTCTGCATGTCGTCGGCGGCGGCCGCGCATCAGCGGGCGTTCGGCCTCGACCGCGGGCTGCCGTTCCCGCTGGAGGACATACCGCGCAGTGGATGCGTGATCCTCGTCGGCTCGAATCTCGCCGAGACGATGCCGCCCGCGCTGCGCTATCTGACCGAGCTCCGGGAGAACGGCGGCAAGCTCATCGTCATCGATCCGCGCCGTACCCGGACCGCTGAGCAGGCCGATCTGCATCTGGCCCCGCGGCCGGGAACCGATCTGGCGCTCGCGCTCGGGCTGCTGCACGTGGTGGTAGCGGAGGGACGGACGGACGAGGAGTTCGTCAGCGAGCGCACGAGCGGCTGGGAGGACGCCAGGGCGGCCGCGATGGCGCACTGGCCCGAGTTCGTCGAGCGCGTCACGGGTGTCGGCGTGCCCGAACTGCGGGAAGTGGTAAGGATGTTCTGCGACGCCGAGTCCGGGATGGTACTCACGGCGCGCGGGCCCGAGCAGCACTCCAAGGGCACGGACACGGTGAGCGCCTGGATCAACCTCTGTCTGGCGACGGGCCGGGCGGGACGGCCGCTGTCCGGCTACGGCTGTCTGACCGGTCAGGGCAACGGCCAGGGCGGCCGCGAACACGGCCAGAAGGCGGACCAGTTGCCGGGCTACCGCAAACTGGACGACCCGGCGGCGCGGGCGCATGTCGCCGGGGTGTGGGGAGTGGAGCCGGAGACGCTGCCGGGCCCCGGGCGCAGCGCGTACGAACTGCTCGACGCGCTGGGCGGGGACGTGAAGTCGCTGTTGTTGATGGGTTCGAACCCGGTGGTGTCCGCGCCGCACGCCGGGCATGTGGAGGAGCGGCTGCGCTCGCTGGACTTCCTGGCGGTGGCGGACGTGGTGCTGTCGGAGACGGCTGCGCTGGCGGATGTGGTGCTGCCGGTCACCCAGTGGGCGGAGGAGACGGGCACGACGACGAATCTGGAGGGCCGGGTCCTGCTGCGCCGGAAGGCGGTGTCGGCGCCGCCGGGAGTACGGAGCGACCTGGAGGTTCTGGGCGGTCTGGCAAGCCTGCTGGGCCACGAGAAGGGCTTTCCGGCGGATCCGGAGGAGGTCTTCGAGGAACTCCGGCGGGCATCGGCGGGCGGCCCGGCGGACTACTCGGGCATCACGTACCGGAGGATCGCGGAGGAGGACGGGGTGTTCTGGCCGTGCCCGGAGGAACCTGCTGCTGCCCGGGACGACCGTGGACTTGCGGCCGATGACTCGCCCGTACCCCGAACCGCCCATCCCGGTACGCCGCGGCTCTTCCTGCAGCGGTTCGCCACTCCCGACGGGCGTGCCCGGTTCATCGCCGTCGGGCATCGGGCCGCGGCAGAGGAAGCGGATGCCGAGTATCCCGTGCTGCTGACGACCGGGCGGGTCGTCGCCCAGTACCAGTCCGGGGCGCAGACCCGGCGGGTCGATGAGCTCAACGCCGCCGCGCCCGGGGCCTTTGTCGAGCTGCATCCGCAGCTCGCCGAACGTGTCGGCGCCGTCGAGGGGGATGCGCTCGCCGTCGTCTCGCGGCGCGGGCGGGCCGTCGGGCCTGCGCGGATCACCACCGGGATCCGTCCGGACACCGTCTTCATGCCGTTCCACTGGCCGGGCGAGGGCCGGGTCAACTCGGTGACGAATCCGGCGCTCGACCCGACCTCGCGCATGCCGGAGTTCAAGGTGTGCGCGGTCCGGGTGGAACGCGCACACCAGGATGAACGGCACAGCGAACAGCAGAAAGAACAGCAGAAAGAACAGCGGCGGTAGGCGCGGGTCAGCCGCTCGTACGGCCGCACCAGTCGCCGCCGCGGATGCGGGTGCCACTCGCGCGCAGTTTCCGGGCCGGGCCCGGCGCCGCCACGTACACCCAGGCCCGGACCGCCGTGCCGTCCGGCCGGACGACATCGCGGGCCACCCGCTCGTACAGATTGCGCGGGTGGCCCGGCGCGACGTACTCCTCCAGCCGGTCGAGTACGGCGAGGAGCTCCTCGTACTCCCCCGCCGCCGCCGTCACCACCTCACCCGCGACCGTGCCCGCACCGGCGTCGAGCAGGGCGTACGGATAGCCCGGGCCCTCGTAGAGCACCGCGCCGGCCAGCAGCGCCGGCTCCTCCGCGGCAGTGCGGCCGTGCAGGAAGAGGTCGTGGTTGCACTCGCCGGGGCGCAGCGTCCCGTATACGAAGAACGGGAGCTCGGGCTCGATCCCGGACCCGGGATCAGACTCGGACTCGGACTCGGTCACGGCGCCACGGTCTCCTCGTCGATCCATGCCAGATAGGCCGCACTGCCGCGCACCACCGGCGTCGCGATGATCTCCGGCGTTTCGTAGTCGTGCGCGGCCGTCAGATGCGCTTCCAGCGCGGCGTAGCAGGCCTCGGTGGTCTTGAACAGAACCTGCCACTCCTCCGCCGTCTCGATCGCGTTCTTCCAGTGGTAGACGGAGGTGACCGGCGCGGAGATCTGCGCACAGGCAGCCAGCCGCGACTCCACCGCACCCCGGGCGAGAGCCTCCGCCTTCTCCGCGCTGTCGGTCGTGGTCAGCACGGTGAGTACGGTCAGTGCCTGGGCCATTGACAAGCTCCTTCGGGCCGTGAGGGCGGGACCTCGGTCCATTACCGGTCGGTCAGGCCACCGTACGCACGACGGCCCCTTCCCGGCCCCGTCGCCCCGGCCCTGACCAATGCCGCGGCCGAGCCCGGCGTGTTCGTGCCCGGCGCCCCGGCGATGGCGCGGGCGTCAGCCCGCGTACGGACAGATCGACTTGGCAGTGCGCAGGGCGTTCCCCCACCAGGCGAGCTGGTCCAGCATCGTCTTCGCGGCGGCATCGCTGGCGGCGGGGTCCTTGTGCTGTCCTTCGTCGTCGAACTGGGTGCCGACGTTGTGGAAGGAGACGGTGTCGCGGATGGTGACGGCGTGCATTTCGGCGAAGACCTGGCGCAGCTGCTCGACGGCGCGCAGACCGCCGGCGATTCCGCCGTACGAGACGAAGCCGACGGGCTTGGCCTGCCATTCGCCGAAGTGCCAGTCGATGAGGGTCTTGATGGAGGCCGGGAAGGAGTGGTTGTACTCGGGCGTGAGAACGACGAAGGCGTCGGCGTCGGCCAACTTCGGTGTGGTCTTGGCAAGTTCGGCCCGCACTTCGGGTGCCGGGCGATGGGAGAGGACGGTGGGCAGATCCACTTCGGCCAGGTCGATCAGTTCGACGGCGAAGTCCTCGCGTCCGGCGGTGCGGGAGAGGAACCATTGGGCGATGACCGGGCCGAAGCGGCCCTCGCGGTTGCTGCCGAGAATGACGGCGAGCTTCAGAGGCGGGGCGCCGACCGGGTTTGGCTGCGCTCCTTCCTGCGCGGATTCCTGCGCGGTCACGGGCACGGTTTCAGGCGTCGTGAGGTCCATGCCGAAGAGCCTCGTATCTCAACCATGGTTGAGGTCAAGCCGCTTCAGAACGCATGGCGCATTGCCCGCTCTACGGTGAGCGCATGACGTACATAGAGATCAACGGCGCGCCCGCCACCGCGGAGGCGCTGCACCTCCCCGCGCTCACGAGCTACGGGCACTTCACCGCCATGCAGGTCAGGGACGCCCGGGTGCGCGGCCTCGCACTCCACCTCGGCCGGCTGGACGCGTCGACTCGGGAGCTGTTCGGCCCGAGCCTGGACGGGGAGCGGGTACGGGAGGACATCCGGCACGCGCTGGGCGCGGCAGACGCCCGCGACGCCTCCGTCCGGGTCTACGTCTACTGGCCGGACGGCGACGAGCGGGCGACGCTGATGGTGACCGTGCGGGCACCGCAGAAGATGGCCGAGCACCCGAAGAGACTGATGTCCGTGCCGTACGTCCGCGATATGCCGCACATCAAGCATCTGGGCGGCTTCGGGCAGAACCACTACCTGACACTCGCGGACCGGGCCGGGTTCGACGAGGCGCTGCTGACCACTCCCGACGGCCTTGTGACGGAGGGAGCGATCACCAACATCGCATTCTGGGACGGTGGTTCAGTGGTCCGGCCGGACGCCCCCGCACTGCCCGGCATGACGATGGCCCTGCTGGAGCCGCGGCTGCCGTCGGTGCGCCGCCGGGTGACACTCGCCGATCTCCCCTCGTACGAGGCGGCGTTCATCACCAACTCGCAGGGCATCGCGCCGGTGTGCCGGATCGACGAGGTGGAGTACGCGGTGGATGCGGAGCTGATGAAGACGGTGACGACGGCGTACGACGCGGTGGAGTGGGACCTGATCTGAGAACCCTCCCGCGCTCCCCGCCGCACAGACCAGGCCGCGGCGCAAGCGGGCCGGCTGCTGGGCGCCGTGGTGCCCGCCGTCGCCGCAGTACGGAATCCGGGACCGGTCTCCTGACAGATCGCCGATCCGGCGTCCGGCCGGAACGGCGTCGCGTTCCGCGCTCTGCGCTCTCCGGCTGCGTGCTGCGTGCTGCGTGCTGCGTTCCGGGAGTCGGGAGCATGGCCGGACGACACCGACCCGTCGGCCGGCACTCTCCTCGCGCGGGAGGTCGGAGCCCTGGTCACCGGCACCTCCGGCGACGCCCGGGCGCGCCGGGCTTCCTCGCGGCGCCCGCCGCACTCCGCTCCGGCCGCGCTACGCACGCCGCACTCCACGCCCGGCCGGCCGCGCTCCTCGGGGCGGCCTGACACCCCGCACCCCGGAGTGCCCATCACCCGTTCAGCACGTCGGCTTCGCGCACCCCATCTGGTTCTCAGTCACCGGCGATGACCTGCGACGACGTCTCACGTCCAGCGCGACACGCCGAACGAGGCCATCGAATCTGATTGCCCATCAGCAGGCGTTGTGGGCGGGCTGCGCCTTATCTCGGAGAGAGAACGCCACAGAGCACCACCGCGCTTCCCCGGAAAGGACCGCCATGCGCACCACTGCCCGTCTGCTGACCACTGCCGCGCCGGCAGTCGCCACGACCGGGCTCGGCACCCACACGGCGTTCGCCGGGGACTTCGAGCCGCTCGAGATATTTCCGTCGCCCGCCGGTCCGGGGGCGACCGTCACCGAGAACACCACCGCCTGCGCGGACAACGGCCAGGGCGTCAAAGACGCATGGCCGATCGGCGCGGGCCAGTTGCGCGTCTCGCCCGGTACGCACAAGGAGGTCGAGGCCGGCAGCCGGTTCAAGATCCCCCACGGCGCCGAGGCGGGAACCTACGCCATCAGCGTGACCTGCCAGAACGGCAGCAGGGCCACCGGCGTCCTGATGGCGCGGCACCACGACGGGCCGAGAGGCCATGTGAGGACGGGCGTCGGCGGCAGCGTCGGCCCCGACACCACCCAGATCGCGGCGGGTGTGGCCGTACTGGCCGCGTCCGCCGTCGGCGGGATCCTGTTCCTGCGCCGCCGGGCGAGCGGCGCGCAGGACAGCTGACGGGCCGGTATGCACCGGCCCGCGTCCCGCCGTGCCCCCGTTCCCGTCAGGCCACCGCGCCTGGCGGGAGCGGGGGAGATTCGCATGGGGAGATTCGTACGGGGGACCGGATGACTGCCGAGGACCCATGACCGCCAGGGGAGGCGGCTGGGGCATGGTCGTCGCCGTCTGTGTCGGTCTCTGGCTGGTCCAGAACGGCTCGGAGGACGTGACCCCGCCGATGCCGTCGGCCGCCGAGGCCTTCGCGGCAGGTCCGGGGCACTACACGGAAGCGTCCGCCGACCCGCTGCCGCCGTCCGAACCGGTACGGCTGCGCATACCCGAGATCCGCGTCGACGCCCCCGTCATGCTGCTGGGCATCGGCAAGGACGGCAGCCTGAGCGTGCCGCCGGCCGCAACCTCGCCGGCTGGTACAAGGACGGCACCGCCCCGGGCGCCAAGGGCACGGCGATCGTCGCGGGGCATGTCGACAACGCGCAGGGGCCCGCGGTCTTCTACAACCTCGGTGCGCTGAAGAAGGGCGGCCGGATCGAGGCGACCCGCAAGGACGGCCGTACCGCCGTGTTCACCATCGACGCGATCGAGGTGTACGAGGCCGACGCCTTCCCGGACGAGAAGGTCTACGGACCGAAGGACCGGGCCGAGCTGCGGGTGATCACCTGTGGCGGCGGCTTCACGAAGGAGACCGGCTACCAGGGCAATGTGGTGGCGTACGCGCATCTCATCGGGGCGCGGCCCGCTCCGTCGGCGTGATCTTCCGCGATACGGTGCCGTGCCTCTCGGCCGTGGACGAACGGCACGGTGCCGTACCGCTCGGCGGCGGACGCGGACCTGAGCCGTCCGGCGGACCTAAGCCGTCCACTGGTCGAAGGCGAGCTTCGCGACCAGCGAGAAGACGACCACGAGCAGCACTCCGCGGACGAACTCGCTGCCCTTCCTGAGCGCCATCCGGGCGCCGAACATGCCGCCCGCCAGGTTGAACACCGCCATCAGTGCGGCCAGCTGCCACATCACCGTGCCCTGGTAGGCGAACATCGCGAGCGCCCCGCCGTTGGTGCAGATGTTGACGATCTTGGCGGTGGCCGATGCGGTCACCAGGTCGAGATGGAGTACGGCGGTGAGCGCGAGGACCAGGAAGGTGCCGGTACCGGGCCCGAACAGCCCGTCGTAGAAGCCGATCCCGCCGCCGACGAGGACGATCGCCGTGACGGTGCGGGCGCGGGTGACGGGTCCCTTACCGGCGTCCGCGGCGGTGCCGAAGGTGGGGCGCAGCATCACAAAGGCCGCGACACCGAGCAGCACCACCATGATCACGGGCCGGAGTACGTCGCTGCTGATGCCGGCCGCGAAGAACGCGCCGCCCATCGAGCCCGCGAGCGCGGCCAGTCCGATCCTTACCGCCGACCTCACCTGCACCGGGGCCTTGCGCACATAGGTGACGGCGGCACCCGAGGTGCCGACGATGGCCACGGCCTTGTTGGTGCCGAGGATCTGGGCGGCCTGGACGTGCGGCAGGCCGAGCAGCAGGGCGGGCAGGAGCAGCAGCCCGCCGCCGCCCACCACCGCGTCGATCCAGCCGGCCGCCGCGGCGGCGAGGCAGAGGAAGACGAGTGTGGTCAGCGATATGTCGGGCATGGTCGCGACCCTACGGAGGAGATGAGTGCCCAGTCCATCGATCCCGCCGGACTTGAGCGACGTCTGAGGTTCCGGCGGCCGGTGAACCGTCGAGGCGGGCAAGCGCCGAGGCTCCCGGCCTGCGGTCCCGTACCGGTCGCCCCGGTACGGAGGCCGGCGATTCGGGCGGGCCCACCCCTCACACCCCGTCCCGCGCCGCGCTGAGCGCAGCGTTCCCCGAGGGAAACAGCAGAAGACCTGTCGGGTAACACCGGCGCCGCAGGCTGCGGGTATGAAATCGGAGATCGTGGTCATCGGCGGCGGAACGGCGGGCGTGCGGCTTGCGCGGCAGCTCGGCGTGAGCGGCGCCGACGTCACGGTTCTCGGCGAGGAGCCGCACGCGCCGTACAACCGGCTGCTGCTCGCGGAGGTTCTCGCCGGGCGCTACGGCCCCGAGGTGATAGCCCTGCCCGAGGCGCCGGTACGGCGCGGTGTACAAGCGACCGCGATCGACCGGGACCTGCGGCTCGTGCACTGCGCGGACGGCACCTCGGTGGCGTACGACCGGCTGGTGCTGGCCACCGGATCCAACCCGGTGCTGCCCCCGCTGCGCGGACTGGCCGGAGAGCTTCCCGACGGTGTGCACCCCTTCCGCACCCTCGACGACTGCACGGCGCTGTCCGCCGCCGTACGCCCCGGGATCCACGCGGTCGTCGTCGGCGGCGGTCTGCTCGGTGTCTCGGCCGCCCGCGCGCTGGCCGCGCGCGGTGCCCGGGTGGTGCTGGCCCAGCAGGGCGAGCATCTGATGGAGCGCCATCTGGACGTGTCCGCTTCGGAGTTGCTGCGCGGCCACCTCGAGTCGCTGGGCGTGGAGGTTCACACGGAGTGCCGGGTGAGGGGCCTGCGCGGTACGGCGGTCGAGCTCGCCGACGGATATGTCCTCGACTCGGAGCTCGTCGTACTCGCCTGCGGAGTGCGCCCTCGCGTCGGTCTGGCGCACGCCGCCGGTCTTGAGGTGCGCCGCGGCATCGTCGTCGACGACGAACTGCGCACCTCCGACCCGTACATATACGCCATCGGCGACTGCGCCGAACACAACGGCCAGGTGTACGGCCTGGCGGGTCCGGCCCTGGAACAGGCGGACGTCCTGGCCCGCGTACTCACCTCGGAGCCGGCACTCACCGCGGCACCCTCACTCGGCCCGGCGTCGCCCCGGTACACCGGCACCCGCGCCCTCACCCGGCTCACTCTCACCGGGCCCGGACCCGCCACGGCCGGCCCGCTCGATCTCGCCGCCTTCGGCGATCCGACTCCCCGGCCCGGAGACGACGTGGTCCAGCTCGCCGACGCCACCAGGGGCGCGTACCGCAAGGTCGTCGTCCGTGGAGACCGGCTCGTCGGCGGGGTGCTGCTCGGAGATCTCGCCGCGGTCGGCGCGCTCGCCCGGGCCTGGGAAGGCGACGAGGCCCTCCCCGACACCGTGCCCCTGCTCCACCTGCTCACCAACGATGGAGGCCTCTGACATGCCTGCGATGTCCACCCCCACGACTCCCACGATCGTGGTCGTCGGCCATGGCATGGTCGGCCAGCGATTCCTGGAGGCCCTCGCCGAGCGCGGCCTGACCGGGCGCGCGCGAATCGTCGTGCTGTGCGAGGAGCCCCGCGCCGCCTACGACCGGGTCCGGCTCAGCTCGTACTTCTCCGGCCGCACGCCCGACGAACTCTCCCTCGTCGAGGGCGACTTCATGGAGCGCCATGGCATCGAGCTGCATCTCGACGACCCGGCGGAGACCATCGACAGGGAGGCGCGCACGGTCACCTCGCGCGCCGGGCGGACCTTCGCGTACGACACTCTCGTCCTCGCCACCGGCTCGTACCCCTTCGTCCCGCCCGTGCCCGGCAAGGACAGCGAGGGCTGTTTCGTCTACCGCACGATCGATGACCTCCTCGCGATCGAGGAGTACGCCAAGAACTGCACGACCGGCACCGTGGTCGGCGGTGGGCTGCTGGGCCTGGAGGCGGCCGGGGCGCTCAAGGGGCTGGGACTCACCACGCACATCGTGGAGTTCAATCCGCGGCTGATGTCCCTGCAGGTGGACGAGGGCGGCGGCGCCGCGCTGCGCCGCACCGTCGAGAACATGGGCCTGAACGTGCACACCGGCGTCGGCGGTAAGGAGATCACGGCGGGCGAGGACGGCACGGTGACCGCGATGGCGCTGTCGGACGGCTCGTCCATCGACACCGACCTGGTCATCTTCTCGGCCGGCGTAAGGCCCAGGGACCAGCTCGCGCGCGAGAGCGGGCTCACCGTGGGTGAACGCGGCGGCATCACGGTCGACGAGCAGTGCCGTACGAGCGACCCGGCGGTGTTCGCGATCGGCGAGTGCGCGCTGGCCGCCGACGGCCGGGTGTACGGGCTGGTCGCGCCCGGATACGAGATGGCTGAGGTGGCCGCGGACGCCATCGCCGGCGAGGCCGGAAAGGCGGGCGGCTTCACGGGCGCCGACACCTCCACCAAGCTCAAGCTGCTGGGCGTGGACGTGGCGTCCTTCGGCGACGCGCACGGCACCGGCGAGGGCTGCCTGGACGTCGTCTACTCCGACTCCCGCAGCGGCGTCTACAAGAAGCTGGTGATCGGCGCCGACGGCAAGCTGCTCGGCGGGGTACTGGTCGGTGACGCCGACTCCTACGGCATGCTGCGCCCGCTCACCGGCTCGATCCCGCCGCTCTCGCCCGAACAGCTGGTGCTGCCGGCCGGGATCGGCGCGCCGGCGGCGCTCGGCCCGGCGGCGCTGCCCGACGAGGCCGTCATCTGCTCCTGCCACAACGTCACCAAGGGCACCATCCGCGGCGCGGTCACCGAGCACTCCTGCACGACCGTGCCCGAGGTGAAGAAGTGCACCAAGGCCGGTACGGGCTGCGGCAGTTGCGTCAAGGTGCTGGGCCAGCTGGTCAATGCCGAGCTGGAGTCCTCGGGTGTCGAGGTCGACAAGGGCCTGTGCGCCTGCTTCGCCCAGACCCGCCAGGAGCTGTACGAAACCGTGCGCGCACTGCGGATCGCCTCGTACCAGAAGCTCCTCGACGCGCACGGACGCGAGGCGGCCCGCGGCGGAAACGGCTGTGAGATCTGCAAGCCTGCCGTCGCCTCGATCATCGCCTCGCTGGCGCCGACGATCGGCGCCGACGGCTATGTGCTCGAGGGCGAGCAGGCCGCGCTGCAGGACACGAACGACCACTTCCTCGCCAATATGCAGAAGAACGGTTCGTACTCGATCGTGCCGCGCATTCCGGGCGGCGAGATCACTCCGGAGAAGCTGATCGTGATCGGCGAGGTGGCCCGCGACTACGGGCTCTACACGAAGATCACGGGCGGCCAGCGGATCGACCTGTTCGGCGCGCGCGTCGACCAACTGCCGCTGATCTGGGCGCGGCTGGTGGACGCGGGCTTCGAGTCCGGGCATGCGTACGGCAAGGCGCTGCGCACCGTGAAGTCCTGTGTGGGCCAGACCTGGTGCCGCTACGGCGTGCAGGACTCGGTCCGGATGGCCATCGATCTGGAGCTGCGCTACCGGGGCCTGCGCTCCCCGCACAAGCTGAAGTCGGCGGTCTCCGGCTGCCAGCGTGAGTGCGCGGAGGCGCAGAGCAAGGACTTCGGCGTCATCGCCACGGCCAACGGCTGGAACCTGTACGTCGGCGGCAATGGCGGCGCGACCCCGCGCCACGCGGATCTGCTCGCGCAGGATCTCTCCGACGCGGAACTGGTCCGGCTCATCGACCGGTTCCTGATGTTCTACATCCGTACCGCCGACCGGCTGGAGCGCACCTCGACCTGGCTGGAGCGGATCGAGGGCGGCCTCGGTCACGTACGGGATGTGGTCGTCCATGACTCGCTGGGCATCTGCGCCGAGCTCGAGTCGCTGATGGCGGACCATGTCGCCGGCTATCGCGACGAGTGGTCCGAGACCATCAACGACCCGGAACGGCTGCGCCGCTTCGTCTCCTTCGTGAACGCGCCCGATGTCCCGGACCCGACGGTGAAGT
Organism: Streptomyces sp. NPDC002926; assembly: GCF_053591755.1. Classification (NCBI taxonomy): domain Bacteria; kingdom Bacillati; phylum Actinomycetota; class Actinomycetes; order Kitasatosporales; family Streptomycetaceae; genus Streptomyces; species Streptomyces sp. NPDC002926. The sequence continues at coordinate 375,074 of NZ_JBSFUK010000001.1, read as the reverse complement.
TCGTGCCCGAGCGCGGCCAGGTCAAGCCCGATCTGCCGCTGCTGACCATCCGCCCGCTGGAAGTCCTGGAAGGTACCGCCACCCGATGACGATCGCACCCGAAAAGACGGAAACGCAGGTCCAGCTCCGCCTGGGCCGGGAGTGGCTCGCGCTCTGCACGCTGTCCCTGCTCACTCCGGGCCGCGGAGTCGCGGCCCTGCTGCCGGACGGCCGCCAGGCCGCGGTCTTCCTGGACCGCGAGGGCACTCCGTACGCCATCGACAACCAGGACCCCTTCGCCGGGGCCCAGGTCCTCTCCCGGGGCCTCGTCGGCTCGTCCCCCGACGGCCCCTTCGTCGCCTCGCCGCTGCTCAAGCAGCGCTTCGACCTGGCGACGGGACGCTGCCTGGACGACGATTCGGTATCGGTGACGGCCTACGAGGTACGGCTGCACTGACCGCTGACTCCGCTCACGCGTCACGGGCCACTGCCCTGATTGCCCGCGACGCGTGAGCGGCCGTCCGGCGTGGGCCGTGGGGGGCGGCCCGGCAACGCGCCGGCCGGTGCGGTCGGCCCGGCCCGTGCGGTCGGGCCGGCCCGTGGCCCCCGGTCGCCCGCCGGTCCTGAACGCCGGACACCGCGGCGGCCTCGTCGTCCGCGGTGGCTCCTCGACCCGACGGTTCGTAGGCTGGCAGCCAACGATTCCTAGCGAGGGGCTCAGCCATGGCGGGCTGGAACACGAGCGACATCCCCGATCAGTCCGGACGCACCGCCGTGGTCACGGGAGCCAACAGCGGCATCGGACTCGTCACGGCCCAGGAGCTGGCCCGCCGCGGTGCGCGAGTGGTTCTCGCGTGCCGCAGCGCGGTCCGCGGCGAGCAGGCGGAGACCCACATCAAACGTGAGGTGCCGGACGCCGCGGTGGAGTTCAGGCCGCTGGATCTGGCGGACCTCTCCTCCGTACGGAAGTTCGCGGCCGAGTATCCGTACGACGGCCTCGATCTGCTCATCAACAACGCCGGCGTGATGGCCCTGCCGTACGGGAAGACGGCCGACGGATTCGAGACGCAGTTCGGCGTCAACCACCTCGGGCACTTCGCGCTGACCGGGCTGCTGCTGCCGAAACTGCTGGACACGCCGGGCGCGCGCGTGGTGAGCCTGTCCAGCGGACTGCACGCCATGGCCAATCTCGACATGGGAGATCTCAACAGCGAGCGTCGCTACCGCCGTTGGGTGGCCTACGCCCGTTCCAAGACAGCGAATCTGCTCTTTGTGCACGAGCTGTCGAGGCGGCTGCGCGCCGCCGGGTCCGATGTCGTCGCGGCGGCCGCCCACCCCGGCTACGCCGCCACCAACCTCCAGACCGCGAGCGCGAGGATGGAGGGCAGCAGGCTCAGGGAACGGATCATTGAGTTCGGCAACCGGATCGCGGCGCAGCCCGCCGAGTCCGGGGCGCTGCCGACGCTGTACGCGGCCACCGCGCCGGGCGTACAGCCCGACTCCTTCACCGGACCGAGGTTCCAGGGCTGGCGCGGCCCGCCCGCTCCGTCCCGGCGGGCCAAGTGGACCCGGAACGATGTGGCGGGCGAGCGGCTGTGGGTGGCGTCCGAGCAGCTCACCGGGGTGACGTACGAGGGCCTCAAGCCCTGAGCCCCTCGCGCGCCGGGCGGCCGGTGTACGCCATGGACTCTGCCGGCTCCGCCGTCCTTGGGCCGTTTGGCCGAACTTCGCATGGACCACTAGGTGCCCGAGGCATCTAATGGGAGTCCGGCTAGGCGGACTCTTCGCTCGCGAGGTCACCATGACAGAACCAGTCGCCCCACAACCTGTCGTCCCAGAACCCGTCGCTCCAGCACCCGTCGTCGCGGAACCCGTCGCGTTTCCTCAGGACCGCGGCTGCCCCTACCACCCGCCCGCTCCCTACCAGCCACTCCGCGAGGCCCGGCCGCTCTCCCGGGTCGCCCTCTTCGACGGCGGCACCGTGTGGGTGGTCACCGGGCACGCGACGGCGCGCGAACTGCTGGCCGACCAGCGGCTCTCCACCAACCGCGAGAACCGCGGGTTCCCCGTGCCCACGGAGCGCTTCGCGCAGCTGCGCAACCGCCGCACGGCGCTGCTCGGCGTCGACGATCCCGAGCACAACACCCAGCGGCGGATGCTCATCCCCAGCTTCACCGTCAAACGCGTCACCGCACTGCGCCCGCAGATCCAGCGGACCGTGGACCGGCTGCTCGACGCCATGACCGAACAGGGGGCGCCCGCGGAGCTGGTGAGCGCCTACGCGCTGCCGGTGCCATCGATGGTGATCTGCGCCCTGCTCGGCGTCCCTTACGCCGACCACGACTTCTTCGAGGCGCAGTCGCGCCGGCTGCTGCGCGGACCGTCCCCCGCCGACACGGAGGACGCGCGCGACCAGCTGAACGAATACCTCGGCGCGCTGATCGACCGCAAGCGGGAGGACCCGGGCGAGGCACTGCTCGACGAACTCATCCAGCAGCAGCTGCACGAGGGCACCGTGGACCGGCGCGAGTTGATCAGCCTCGCCGCGATCCTGCTGGTCGCGGGCCACGAGACCACGGCGAACATGATCTCGCTGGGCACCTTCACCCTGCTCCAGCACCCTGAACAACTCGCCGAGCTGCGGGCGCAGGAGTCGCTGATGCCCACCGCCGTCGAGGAGCTGCTGCGGTTCCTGTCGATCGCCGACGGGATGCTGCGGGTGGCCACGGAGGACATCGAGGTGGCCGGGACGACCATCCGCGCCGACGAGGGCGTCATCTTCTCGACGTCCCTCATCAACCGCGACACCGCCGCGTACACGGCGCCCGACACGCTCGACTGGCACCGCTCGGCCCGTCACCATGTCGCTTTCGGCTTCGGCATCCACCAGTGCCTGGGACAGAATCTGGCCCGGGCGGAGATGGAGATCGCGCTGCGGACGCTCTTCGTCCGGCTGCCAGGACTTCGGCTTGCGGCCCCCGCCGAGACAATCCCCTTCAAACCCGGCGACACACTCCAGGGGATGGTCGAACTCCCCGTGGCCTGGTAGCCGCCATGGGTACCGACCGTACGGCCATCGGCATCGCCATCGACAAGGACAGGTGCATCGGGGCGGGTCAGTGCGCGCTGACCGCGCCGGAGGTGTTCACCCAGGACGACGACGGATTCAGCGAGCTGCTGCCGGACCGCGGGGACGGAGCGGGCAGCCCGCTCGTACGGGAGGCGGCCCGGGCGTGCCCGGTCGGCGCGATCCGGCTCTCGCACGGCTGAGACCTGCGCGTCGGGCGGGCGTGCTGGTGGCCGGATCCGCAGACGGTTCGTCCTCCATCGCCGGACGGGCTGGAAGGACAGGCCCCGTCCGGGCCCCGGCACGAGGTCCGGGGGACGGCGTCGACGCCCGGGTGGTGAACGGCGCGCGCTCGGCGTGCGCCCCGGCGCAACCTGCCCTACCCCCGAGTCTGCGCGCTGGTTGACGGCTGTACGTCACCACTCGTTGACGTGCTGTCAATTCACGACTCATAGGTTCCGGTACCGCGCCAACTCCGGGGCGTCGACCGGCGCCCCGGAGCGGTCACCACCCTGGAGTGACAGTGGATCGTCGCAACTTCCTGCGCGGAGCAGTCATCGGCACGTCCGCCGCCGCCTTCGGCGGCACCCTGATGCGCGGTGCCGCCTACGCCGCCCCTGCCCAGCCCGGCCCGGGGCCCTACGGGGCCCTCGGCGCGGCGGACGCCAACGGCATTCAGCTGCCCAGCGGGTTCAGCAGCCGGGTGATCGCCCGGTCCGGTCAGAATGTCGGCCCGACCTCCTACAAGTGGCACAACGCCCCCGACGGCGGCGCCTGCTTCGCGGACGGCTCGGGCTGGATCTATGTCTCCAACTCGGAGATCAACCCCTCCGGCGGCGCGAGCGCGGTGAAGCTCTCCTCGGCCGGCGCGATCACCGGCGCGTACAGAATCCTCTCCAACACCCGCCAGAACTGCGCGGGCGGCAAGACGCCGTGGAACACCTGGCTGTCGTGCGAGGAGGTCAGCCTCGGGTACGTCTACGAGACCGACCCGTACGGCGTGAACGCCGCCGTACGCCGGGACGCCATGGGCAAGTTCAAGCACGAGGCCGCGGCCGCCGACCCGGTGCGCCATGTCGTCTACCTGACCGAGGACGAGACCAACGGCTGCCTCTACCGGTTCATCCCCACCACCTGGGGCAACCTCGCCTCCGGCACACTCCAGGTGCTCGTCGCGGGCTCCGGCACCTCCGGCTCCTTCACCTGGCAGAACGTGCCCGACCCGGACGGCTCGCCGACCGCGACCCGGAGCCAGGTCTCCGGCGCCAAGCACTTCAACGGCGGCGAGGGCTGTCACTACGCCAATGACACCGTCTGGTTCACGACCAAGGGCGACAACCGGGTCTGGCAGCTCAACCTCGCGGGCAGCACCTACGAACTGGCCTACGACGACTCGCTGGTGGTCGGCGGCGGCGCCCCGCTCACCGGCGTGGACAACGTCACCGGCTCGTCCTCCGGCGATCTGTTCGTCGCCGAGGACGGCGGCAACATGGAGATCTGCATCATCACTCCGGACGACGTCGTCGCGGTGTTCCTGCGGATCACCGGCCAGTCCTCGTCCGAGATCACCGGACCGGCGTTCTCGCCCGACGGTACCCGGCTGTACTTCTCCAGCCAGCGCGGGACGAGCGGATCCTCGTCGGGCGGCATCACCTACGAGGTGACGGGGCCGTTCCGGGCGTAGCCCGACGCCTCCGCGGTGGCGCCGCCCCGCAACAGGGCGGCGCCCAGCGGGGTGAGTGTGTGCAGGACGGCGTTGCCGTGGCGCAGCGTCACCACCAGGCCCGCCTCCCGCAGGACGGCCGCGTGCTGGCTCGCGGAGGCGAGGGACACCCCTGCCCTGCGGGCCAGTTCGCTGGTCGTACAGCCGAAGCGGATGGCCTGCAGGATGGCGGAGCGGGTGTGGCCGACGAGCTTGCCCAGTGAGGGGCCGCCGGCCTCGCTGAAGTCCGGACCGCTGCTGTGGGCGGCCGGATAGACGAGGATCGGCGGGAGCGCGGCGTCGCGGTAGACCACCGGTGTGCCGCGGCAGAAGAACGAGGGCTGGAGCAGTAACCCGCGCCCGTCCAGGTGCAGTTCGCGCGTGACGGGATAGTCGGCCTCCAGAACCGGCGGCCGCCAGCGCAGCACCGGCGGCAGTGACGTGAGCAGTTCGTCCGCGCCGCCGTCGAGCAGCGCGCGGCCTCGCACGGCACGGTCCGCCTCCACCCTGGCCTGGATATGCGGCCAGTACGGCTCCACGGCGGCCCGGTGATAGCCGCGCAGCGCCCCCACGAGCCGGGCGAGCGGCTCGGGCCTGCCCTCGGCGAGCGCGACGAGCCGGCCGGGCAGCACGGGCACCGTGGCGCGCTCCGAGGCGGCCAGGGCGAGTTCGGTGTGCAGACGGGCCGCCGGGGTGGCACGCAGCGCCTCCAGGCCCGCGTCCAGCCCGCCCTGCCCTTCGGGAGGTGTCAGGAAGTCCGGGAAATAGCCCCGCGGCGGTACCAGCGCGGCAAGCAGGCGTGTTTCACCATTCAACCGGGCCCGGGTCTCCGAGCGCCATTCTCCGAAGACGAGTGCGCCGCGTCGATCCCGCAATCGGTGAAAACTGAGAATCGTTTCCCACAAAGCATCCGGTCTGGCCCCCATCCGCACTCTGGCTAGGTCGTCCCCAGTGAAATGGATACGAAGCACCGAACCCCCACCTGTTGCATCCGCAATCGCCCCCGATCACTGAGTATGCATGCCATCACAGGACGTTACCACGGTGTTTCAGCCACAGTTGAAACGCCTCGCGGGGGGTGGGTGCCAACCGAAAGGCTGTACGACGTCGGGCATGAACCTTCCGTCTCCGATGTGACGTTGCGAAGACCGTGGGGGGCTTTGGAACGTCCGGCGGCGGGTGACGGAAGGTGCGGCTCCGTGTCCGGCACGGGTAATGGGGCGCGGCCTGCGGATGGGGATCCGCGGGCCGCGCTCCGCCCGCTTTTTTGCGCCGCGAAATGGCAGAAATTCGATTGCCGTTGGACGTCCATGATTCAACAGGGAATCGGGCCGGGCCGAAAAGCGAAACAGAACGGCACACGAATGAACACATGGAAGGGGCGGGCGCCCCGCACAAGGCGCCCGCCCCTTCCTTTTCGGTGTTCCGGAGCCGCCACCGGGTCGGTGAGGGTCGGGACCGACTGGGGGCAGGCCCCCAGACCCCGGCGACGGCTCCGGTCTCTCAGCGGGAGTCGCTGCCCTTCGACTCGGCCGCGGCCCGGCCGGCCTCGAGGCGCGCCACCGGGATACGGAACGGCGAGCAGGACACGTAGTCCAGACCCACCTCGTGGAAGAAGTGCACCGACTCCGGGTCACCGCCGTGCTCGCCGCAGACGCCCAGCTTGAGGTCGGGGCGGGTGGCCCGGCCGGCCTCGACAGCGCTGCGTACGAGCGAGCCGACGCCGTCCCTGTCGATGGTCTCGAACGGGGAGACCCCGAAGATGCCCTTCTCCAGGTACGCGGTGAAGAAGCTCGCCTCGACGTCGTCGCGGGAGAAGCCCCAGACGGTCTGGGTGAGGTCGTTCGTACCGAACGAGAAGAACTGGGCGGCCTCGGCGATCTGACCGGCGGTCAGCGCGGCGCGCGGCAGCTCGATCATCGTGCCGATGGTCAGCCTGAGGTCGGTGCCGGTGACAGCCTGCACCTCGGCGATGACCTGGTCGGCCTCCTCGCGGACGATCTCCAGCTCCTGAACGGTGCCCACCAGCGGGATCATGATCTCCGCGCGCGGGTCGCCCTTGGCGTTCTTGCGCTCGGCCGCGGCCTCGGCGATCGCCCGTACCTGCATGGCGAAGAGACCGGGGATGACCAGGCCGAGGCGTACACCGCGCAGGCCCAGCATCGGGTTCTGCTCATGGAGCTTGTGCACGGCCTGAAGGAGGCGGAGGTCGTTCTCGTTGGCGTCCTTGCGGGCCTCGGCGAGGGCGACCCGTACCGACAGCTCGGTGATGTCGGGCAGGAACTCGTGCAGCGGCGGGTCGAGCAGGCGGACCGTGACGGGCAGACCGTCCATCGCCTCGAACAGCTCGACGAAGTCCTTCTTCTGCAGGGGCAGCAGGGCGCCCAGCGCCTGCTCACGCTCCTCGTCCGTGTCGGCGAGGATGAGCCGCTCGACCATCTCGCGGCGCTCACCGAGGAACATGTGCTCGGTGCGGCACAGGCCGATGCCCTGCGCGCCGAACCGCCGTGCGCGCAGCGCGTCCTCGGCGTTGTCGGCGTTGGCCCGTACGCGAAGGCGGCGTACTCGGTCCGCGTACGCCATGATCCGGTGCACGGCGGCGACCAGCTCGTCGGCGTCGTCGGCGCCCGCGTGCATCCGGCCCTCGAAGTACTCGACGACCGGGGACGGCACGACCGGCACCTCACCGAGGTACACCTTGCCGGTGGAGCCGTCGATGGAGACGACGTCACCCTCCTCGATGACGGTCCCACCGACCGTCAGCCGGCGCCGCTTGGTGTCGACCTCGAGCTCCTCGGCGCCGCAGACACAGGTCTTGCCCATGCCGCGGGCGACAACGGCGGCGTGCGAGGTCTTGCCACCGCGCGAGGTCAGGATGCCCTCGGCGGCGATCATGCCGTCGAGGTCGTCGGGGTTGGTCTCACGGCGGATGAGGATGACCTTCTCGCCGGAACGCGACCACTTGACCGCGGTGTACGAGTCGAAGACGGCCTTGCCGACGGCCGCACCGGGCGACGCGGCGATACCGCGGCCGAGCAGTTCGGTCTTCGCGTGGTCGTCGAAGCGCGGGAACATCAGCTGCGCGAGCTGCGCGCCGTTGACGCGCTGGAGCGCCTCGGCCTCGTCGATGAGACCCTGGTCGACGAGCTGGGTGGCGATACGGAAGGCCGCGCCCGCGGTCCGCTTGCCGACCCGGGTCTGGAGCATCCACAGCTGGCCGCGCTCAATGGTGAACTCGATGTCGCACAGGTCCTTGTAGTGCGTCTCGAGGGTCTCCATGATCTGCATCAACTGGTCGTACGACTGCTTGTCGATGTTCTCCAGATCGGCGAGCGGCACCGTGTTGCGGATACCGGCGACGACGTCCTCGCCCTGCGCGTTCTGGAGGTAGTCGCCGTAGACGCCCTGGTGGCCGCTGGCGGGGTCGCGGGTGAAGGCGACGCCGGTGCCGGAGTCGGGACCGAGGTTGCCGAAGACCATGGAGCAGATGTTGACGGCCGTGCCGAGGTCGCCGGGGATGCGCTCCTGGCGGCGGTAGAGCTTGGCGCGGTCGGTGTTCCAGGACTCGAAGACCGAGCGGATCGCGAGGTCCATCTGCTCGCGCGGGTCCTGCGGGAAGTCGCGGCCCGCGTCACGGGAGACGATCTTCTTGAACTGCTTGACCAGCTTCTTCAGATCGCCGGCGTCGAGGTCGGTGTCGACGGTGACCTTCTTGGCGTGCTTGGCCTCCTCGAGCGCCTCCTCGAAGAGTTCGCCGTCGACGCCCAGCACCGTCTTGCCGAACATCTGGATCAGGCGGCGGTACGAGTCCCAAGCGAAGCGCTCGTCGCCGGACTGCTGTACGAGCCCGGCCACCGACTCGTCGGAGAGGCCGATGTTGAGGACCGTGTCCATCATGCCCGGCATCGAGAACTTCGCACCCGAACGTACCGATACCAGAAGGGGGTTGTCGGCCTGGCCGAGCTTCTTGCCCATCGACCGCTCGAGGGCGTCGAGGTGGGCACTCACCTCGTCGCGCAGCGCGGCGGGCTCGGTGCCGCTGTCGAGGTAGACCTTGCACGCCTCGGTGGTGATGGTGAAGCCCGGAGGGACGGGCAGCCCGAGGTTGGTCATCTCTGCGAGGTTGGCACCTTTGCCGCCGAGCAGGTCCTTGAGGTCCCTGTTGCCCTCGGTGAAGTCGTAGACGAACTTCTGATCTTTGTTTTCCGACACGGGTCTCGACTCCTCGAGGACTCGGTGGCTGCCCTGACGGCGAGGAACATACCCAGATCGAAGGCGTCTGGGTACGTCCACTTGGCGGTCATACGGCCGTAACCACTCGTCCGCCACCAGATCCAAAGTAACTGAGTGGCAGCTCGATTGAGAGATTTCATTCAAGGCTTGAACGCATCAGCACGTACAGCGACATTGATCGCGCAGGAAGCTACACGGCGCGATGAATCGATAGATCATTTGAACGCCGAAGGGGTGGCACTTAGTGCCACCCCTCTGAGAGGTGCAGTCGTCGCCAAATCGCTCATGTGAGCGCTACCCCTATCAGGGGTGGCGAGAATCACGCGGCTGAGGGGCCTCCGGTCCCATCATCCGGACCCGCGTAACACGACGAAACACAGCGGCTGAGGACATCGAGATCCACGTCCTCCAGGCTCCGGGCGAAGACCCGGCCCGAGGACGCGGGAACCGGCAGCAGCGACGGCACCACCAGCACCGCACACCCCGCGGCCTCCGCGGAGTCGCTGCCGTCCGGCGAGTCCTCCACCGCCACACATGTCCTGGGCAGGGCCCCGAAACGGTCCGCGGCCTCCCGGTAGGGATCCGGATGCGGCTTCGTCCGCACCGTGTCGTCGGCCGACAGCGTGAAGACGAACGGCACATCGGCCAGCGCTCCACCGACCACCGAATCGACGACGATGCGCGGTGAGGCACTCACCAGCGCGAACGGAACCTGCCGGTGCTCCAGTTCGGCCAGCAGCCGCCGTACGCCGGGACGCACCGGGGCGCCCGCCTCCACCCGCTGGAAGAACCCGTCGGTCAGCGCCTGCGCCACCGCCGACACGGTGGAGGTGGCACTGAGGGCCACCTCCGTGATCCGTATCAGATGAGCGGCGGTGTCCTCGACGGCCCGGCCCACCACCTCCGGTGCGTCCGCGCCGGAGAGCCGGTGGCCGAGCGACGCGGCGACCTCCTCGGCCGTCTCCCACCACAGCACCTCGGTGTCGACGAGGGTGCCGTCCATGTCGAAGAGGACCGCCGCGGGCTCGGTCATGGCCACGCTCACCGCGCCGGTACGACGAGGACGGGCCGCTGTGCCAGTCCGACCGCTGCCCGGCCGCCGGGCAGCAGCGCGCCCGCGTCCCGCGACGCCAGGTCGGCCTTGACCGAGCTGCCGTCCGGCAGGTCGAGCAGCACGCGCGTGACCGAGCCGAGGAAGGACGCGGAGACGACCGTGGCCTCGCCGTCCGGATCGGCGGTCACGGTGACGTTCTCGGGACGTACGAGCACCTCGACCTCGGATGCCTTCGGCGCTTCGCCGTCCACGGGCAGCCTGCTGCCCGCCACTTCGACCAGGCCGTCGTCCGCCATCCGGCCCGGCAGCCGGTTCATGGTCCCGACGAACTCGGCGACGAACGGCGTCGCGGGGCGCTCGTACAGCTCCGCGGGCGCCGCGCACTGCTCCAGTTTCCCGGCGTTGAGGACGGCGACCCGGTCCGCCATGGACAGGGCCTCCTCCTGGTCGTGCGTGACGAAGATCGTGGTGATCCCGAGGGAGAGCTGCAGCCGGCGGATCTCCTCGCGCAGGCTGAGCCGCACCTTGGCGTCGAGCGCGGACAGCGGCTCGTCCAGCAGCAGCACGCGCGGCTCCAGGGCCAGCGCCCTGGCCAGGGCGACGCGCTGCTGCTGGCCACCGGACATCTGGTGGGGGTAGCGGTCGCCGTGTTCGGGCAGGCCGACCAGGGCCAGGAGCTCGGCGGCGCGGGCGTTGCGCCCGGCGGTCGGCATCTTGCGGACCCGCAGGCCGAAAGCGACGTTGTCGCGGGCGCTGAGGTTGGGGAAGAGGCTGTATGACTGGAAGACCATGCCCGCGTCCCGGCGGTTGGCCGGCACCCGGGTGATGTCCTCGCCGTCGACCAGCACCTCGCCGGCGTCCGGCTGTTCGAAGCCCGCGACGACGCGCAGGGCGGTGGTCTTGCCGCAGCCCGACGGGCCGAGCAGGGCGATCAGCTCACCCGGTTCGACGGTCAGGTCGAGCCCGTCGAGGGCGACGGTGGCGCCGAAAGCCCGGCGCAGACCGCGGAATTCGACCCGGGCGCCGGTCACGCCGGAGGTCTCGCTCCGCCGCGCGACGGCGGTCGCTGTACTTGCAGACATGGATTACCGGTCCTTGCTGGAGGAGGGCGCGGCGGCCACGGTGGCCGCGCTCTTCGCGGGCCGGGTGCCGTTCCCCGCGCGGGAGAGGAGCAGCAGCAGCGCCCAGGTGATCAGAAGACTGAGGACGGAGACGGCCACCGACATCCGTGCCTGCGCTCCGGAGACCGTGACGATCCACACCGCGAAGGGCTGGTAGCCGAGCAGCGCGGCGATGGTGAACTCGCCCAGCACCAGCGCCAGGGTGAGGAATGCGGCGCCGGCGAGCGCGGTGCGCAGATTGGGCAGGATGACCCGGAGGATGACGTACGCCCAGCTCGCACCGCAGTTGCGGGCGGCCTCCACCAGCGTCGGTACGTCGATGGCGCGCAGTCCCGCGTCCAGGGAGCGGTACACGAACGGCAGGGCCAGCACCGTGTAGGCGAGGACGAGCACGAGCGGAAAGTTCTCGTCCTGGACCGCCATGAAGGTCTGGTAGAGCGGTGTACGGGACAGATGCTCCGGCCCCCAGCGCAGCACCGTGGTGATCCCGGTGACCAGCGCGATCGGCGGCACCACCAGCGGCAGCATGCACATGACTTCGACAACCGGCCGCAGCCGTGGCGCCCCCAGCCGCACGGCGACCAGCGCGGGCACGGCCAGCAGCAGAACGAGCGCGATGGTCGCGGCGGCGAGGCCGAGCGAGAGCAGCAGGCTGTCGGTGAATCCCTCCGCGCCGAGAATCCCGGTGTACGCCTCGAACGAGACGCCCCGGCCCGGAGTGTGCACCGTGAAGACGACCGACGCGAGGAGCGGAACGAGGAAGTAGAGACCGGCCAGACCCAGGACGAGTCCGCGCCAGACGCGCGGCCGGCGGCGCTGTCGGCGGACAGCGGCCTTCTCGGGTGCGGGGCGGGACCCGGCAGGCACGGCCTGGGCGGTGGGTGTCATCGCAGCCATCGGGCGCTCCGTCGCTGGAGGGGCAGATAGACCGCCATGACCAGGCCGGCGATCACGATCATGTCGAGGCTCAGGGCGAGCGCCACATTCTCCTGGCCGACCAGCACATTGCCGGACAGCGCGTCAGCGATCTTCAAGGTGACCAGCGGTACGGAACCGCCGACCAGAGCCGCGGCAGTGGCATGCGCGGCGAACGCGCTGCCGAAGAGCAGGACGAAGCCGCCCAGCAGGGACGGCGCGAGGACCGGCAGCCCGACCAGCCGCCAGAACTGCCGCCCGGTCGCCCCGCTGTTCTGCGCGGCCTCCCGCCACTGGGGACGCAGTCCGTCCAGCGCCGGGATGATCACGAGCACCATGAGCGGGGTCAGGAAGTAGAGATAGACCACGGCGAGCCCCGTGAAGGAGTAGAGGTTCCAGCCGAGACCGTCGAGGTCCGCGAGCCGGGTGACCACACCGGAGATGCCCGCGGTCGCGATGAACGCGAACGCGAGCGGCACACCGCCGAAGTTGGCGAGGACGCCGGAGGCCGTGAGGGTTGCGCTGCGCAGCCACGTACGCCGGGAGGTCACGATGGCCTGCGCGATCAGCACACCGGCGACCGACCCGATCACCGCGGTGAGCGCGGAGAGCTGGACGCTGCCCACGAGGGAGCCGAGATAGGGCCCCTGCAGCGAGCGCCGCAGATGCTCACCGGTCAGCCGACCGGCGCCGGTCGCCGGGTCGGTGCCCGTGACCGCTCCGTACAGGAGCGCGGCGACGGGAAGGCCGAAGCACAGGCCCGTGAAGACGAGCAGCGGGAGCGCGGCGAGCCAGGTGCGGGGGCCGCGCCGCCGGCGGCGGGTTCCGCCGGCGGGCCCGGTGCGGGACGGGGAGGGTACGGGCATCAGGAGAGGGCCTTGTCCCAGTTCTCGGCGAGGGCGGCCTTGGCCTTGTCGAGCTCCGCGGAGGACGGGAAGGACGGAGTGCCCTCGACCTTGGGGAGCTTGGCGACGGAGCCCTTGTCGGCGCTGCCGTCCGCGGTCATGGCAGGCAGCAGTACGGGCCGGGCGTACCCCTTCAGCCAGAGGTTCTGGCCCTCGGCGCTGTAGAGGAACTCCATCCACAGGCGGGCGGCCGCCGGGTGGGGGGCCTGCTTGTTGATGGCCTGCGAGTAGTACTGGGCGTAGACGCCGTCGCTCGGTACGGAGACCTTCCAGTCGACGCCCTTGCCGCGGAACTGGTCGGCGTAGCCGGCGTTGAGGTAGTCCCAGTCGATGCTGATGGGCGTCTCGCCCTTCTCGACCGTGGCCGGGGTGGACTCGACGGGGATGAAGTTGCCGCTCTTCTTCAGCTTGGCGAAGAAGTCGATACCGGGCTGGATGTCGGCGAAGGAGCCCTTGTTGGCGAGGCCCGCCGCGTAGACGCCGCCGAAGGCGGAGCCGGACTTGGTCGGGTTGCCGTTCAGCGCGACCTTGCCCTTGTATTCGGGCTTGAGCAGGTCCGCGAAGGTCTGCGGGCAGTTCTTGATCCGCTCGGCGTCGCAGCCGATGGAGACATAGCCGCCGTAGTCGTTGTACCAGCGGGCTTCGGGGTCCTTCTGGCCTGCGGGGATCTTGTCGAAGGCCTCGACCTTGTACGGGGCGAACAGGTTCTCGGCAGCGCCGCTGCGGGCGAAGGCGATGCCCAGGTCGAGGACGTCGGGGGCGCGCTCCTGGCCCTTGCGGGCCTTGACGGCGGCGATCTCGTCGGCGCTGGAGGCGTCCGGGTTCTCGCTGCCGACCTTGATCTTGTACTTGGCCTCGAATGCCTTGATCAGCTCGCCGTAGTTCGCCCAGTCCGCCGGGAGGGCGATGACATTCAGCTTGCCCTCCTTCTCGGCGGCCGCGACGAGCGCCTTCATTCCGCCGAACCCGGCGGCCGAGGTGCCGGCGTTCGCCTTCACCGCGGCACCGGCGGCAGCGCCGTCGGGCGCGGCACCGCAGGCGGTGAGGGTGGTGAGCGCGGCAGCGCCGAGCAGGGCGGTAGCGCCGAGACGGGAAGGTCTGAACACGGTCTCTCCCAGAGACGAAGTGAAGGACACGGTGAGCACTTGTCTGAACAAGCTGGATTCAGTTCGCCCGGAGGAGCTGTCCGGATCATGAACGGCACATGGCCGCGGTGGATCGGCTGCCGGAAGAGCCGACGCCGACTCCTCGCCGGTGGGAGCGGGTCCCCGGGGACGGGAGACATAGGCGCTCCGGCGTGGTTAGGGTGGGCGGGAAAGCGGAACACAGCGCAACCAACTGCGCACAGTCCGGGACACGGAGGGCGTTCGCGTGGGTACGTCGCGTTATCTGGAGATCGCCGATGCGGTACGGCGGTCGATCCTGGGCGGCGAGTATCCGGTCGGAGCGCGGCTCCCCTCGGAGAGCGACCTCGCGGCCCGCTGGTCCGCGTCGCGCGGGACGGTCCGGCAGGCCGTCGCCGTACTGGCCTCCGAGGGCCTGATCGGCTCCCGGCAGGGTGCGCGCAGAATCGTGCTGCGCCACGAACGCCGGCACAGCTTCGCGGAGTTGAACAGCTTCGCGCAGTGGGCCGAGGGCATGGGCTACGAGATCTCCAGCCGCATCCTGACCCGCGCCCGCCGTCCCGCGACCCCCGCCGAGGCCTCCCGGCTCTCCGTCACCGCCGGATCGCCGGTCCTGTACGTCATACGGCTGCGGCTGCTCGACGGCGAACCGGCCATGCTGGAGCGCACCGCGTACGCGGAGTGGGTGGCGCCCGCGGTGGAGGAGCTGCCCGAGGACTGCCTATCCATCATGAACAGCATCGCCGGACAGCACGGCATCGTGGCCCAGTACGGCGAGCACCTGATCGACGCGGTCGCGGCGGGGAGCGTGGACGCGCGGCTGCTACGGGTCCGCCGGGGCAGCCCGCTGCTGCGGCAGCGTCATCTGACGTGCACGGCGACGGGCCGGCCCATCGAGTGGACGGACGACAGGTATGTGGCGGGGAGTGTGACGTTCAGTGTGAGCAACTCGGCGGACACGGCCCCACTGTCGCGGCATGCGGGCGCGCTGGACGCGTAGCGCGGCTTGCGGGACCCCGGCCCCGCTGTGTCCTCAAGCGCCGGACGGGCTTGATCTTCCGCCGGTCCGGCGAGCCGGATTCAGCCCCGCCGGCGCTTCAGCCGCCGGCTCCGGGCAGAGCCGCGGACGGTGCCGTCAGCCGCCTGAGGTGTCCAGTTCCGCTTCCGCACCGATCCCGGCGCAGTCGTACGGATCCTTCAGCCAGCCGTCCGGCAGAACCACCCTGTTGTTGCCCGCCGTACGCCCGCGCGGCCCGTCCGCACCGACCGGCCACGGCTGGTCCAGGTCGAGCTCCTCCAGATGTGCGTCCATCTCCGCCAGCGACGAGGTGATCGCCAGCTTCTTCCGCATCTCCGAGCCGACCGAGAAGCCCTTCAGGTACCACGCCACATGCTTACGGAAGTCGATCACGCCACGCGTCTCGTCGCCGATCCACTCCCCCAGCAGCTCCGCGTGCCGCCGCATGACGACCGAGACCTCCTTGAGCGTCGGCGTCGCACAGGTACCCGCACCCTCGAACGCCGCGACGAGGTCGCCGAAGAGCCACGGCCGCCCCAGGCAGCCGCGCCCCACGACCACTCCGTCGCAGCCCGTCTCCCGCACCATCCGCAGCGCGTCGTCCGCCGACCAGATGTCGCCGTTGCCGAGCACCGGGATCTCCGGGACGTGCTCCTTCAGCCGGGCGATCGCGTCCCAGTCGGCCGTACCGCCGTAGTGCTGCGCCGCCGTACGCCCGTGCAGCGCGATCGCCGTCACACCCTCCTCGACCGCGATCCGGCCCGCGTCGAGATAGGTGATGTGGTCGTCGTCGATGCCCTTGCGCATCTTCATCGTGACCGGCAGGCCGCCCGCGTTCGACACCGCTTCGTTGAGGATCGCGCGCAGCAGCGGCCGCTTGTAGGGAAGGGCCGAGCCGCCGCCCTTGCGCGTCACCTTCGGGACCGGGCAGCCGAAGTTCAGGTCGATGTGGTCGGCCAGGTTCTCGTCCACGATCATGCGGACGGCCTTGCCGACGGTCACCGGATCCACCCCGTACAGCTGAATGGACCGCGGCGTCTCACTCGCGTCGAAGTGGATGAGCTGCATGGTCTTCTCATTGCGCTCGACCAGCGCCCGCGTCGTGATCATCTCACTGACGAAAAGCCCCTTGCCGCCGGAGAACTCGCGGCACAGCGTGCGGAAAGGCGCATTGGTGATGCCCGCCATCGGCGCGAGCACCACCGGGGGCTGCACGGTGTGCGGGCCGATCCTGAGCATCGAGGAGGACGGGGCGAGCGTGGTCATTCGCCCATTGTCGCTCACGACGGGAGTCGTTAGTCAGCCGTACTATCCGCTTATGCCCGAGCTCACATACCGACGGCGGCTGGTCGTGCTGGCGATCTGCGCTATGAGCCTGCTGATCGTCAGCCTCGACAACACGATCCTCAATGTCGCGCTGCCCTCGATCCAGAAGGAGTTTCACGCCTCGGTCGCCGGGATGCAGTGGACGATCGACGCCTACACCCTCGTCCTCGCCTCCCTGCTGATGCTCTCCGGCTCCACCGCCGACCGGATCGGCCGACGCCGGGTCTTCCAGACCGGGCTCGTCCTCTTCACCGTCGGCTCGCTGCTCTGCTCGCTCGCGCCCAATCTCGAGTCGCTCATCGCGTTCCGCATGGTGCAGGCCGTCGGCGGCTCGATGCTCAATCCGGTCGCTATGTCGATCATCACCAACACCTTCACCGACCCGCGCGAACGGGCCCGTGCCATCGGCGTATGGGGCGGCGTCGTCGGCATCTCCATGGCCGCGGGGCCCCTGGTCGGCGGAGTCCTGGTGGACTCGATCGGCTGGCGCTCGATCTTCTGGGTCAATCTGCCGGTAGGTATCGCCGCCATCCTGCTGACCTGGCGCTACGTACCGGAGTCCCGCGCCCCGAAGCCACGCCGCCCCGATCCCGTCGGCCAGCTCCTTGTCATGGCGCTCCTCGGCTCGCTCACGTACGCGATCATCGAGGCGCCCTCGGCCGGCCGGCACTCGCCGGTGATCCTTGCCCTCAGTGCGGTCGCGGCCCTCGCGCTGGCCGGACTGCTGCTGTACGAACCGAGGCGCACCGAGCCCCTGATCGATCTGCGTTTCTTCCGCAGCGCCCCGTTCAGCGGTGCCACGGTCATCGCGGTGTGCGCCTTCGCCTCGCTCGGCGGCTTCCTCTTCATCAACACGCTCTATCTGCAGGACGTCCGCGGCCTGTCCGCCATGGACGCCGGTCTCTACATGCTGCCGATGGCCGCCATGACGTTCATCTGCGCACCACTGTCGGGACGGCTGGTCGGCAGCCGGGGTCCGCGCCTCCCGCTGATGATCGCGGGCATCGCGATGGCCGCGAGCGGGGTGCTGTTCGCCGCCTTCGAGGCCGAGACCTCCGACGCGCTGCTCTTCCTCGGCTTTTTCCTCTTCGGTCTCGGCTTCGGCATGGTGAACGTGCCGATCACCAACACCGCCGTCTCCGGAATGCCCCGCTCCCAGGCCGGTGTCGCGGCCGCTGTCGCCTCCACCAGCCGGCAGATCGGGCAGACCCTCGGCGTCGCCGTCATCGGAGCCGTACTGGCCGCCGGGGTCGCCTCCACCTCGTACGCGGACGGCTTCGTCGCCGCGAGCAGGCCGGCCTGGTGGATCATCACCGGCTGCGGGCTGTGCGTCCTCGTGGTGGGGGCGCTGACCAGCGGCGGCTGGGCACGGGAGACGGCGCGGCGCACGGCTGAGCAACTGGAACCGCCGGACCGGGACAAGGCGCCGTCCACAGCGAACGCATAGCCGTCTCCGAGCCGGGCCACAGGCGCCATGGGGCGTGGCTCACCCTTCGCCGGACCCGCTGGTCCGGCGGCGTCCGTTCGGCAAGGATTCGACGGATGAGTCCGAGTCGAACGTGCGAGGCGTGCGGGACCGAGCTGCCCGGCCGCGGGCCGCGCAAGGGGAGCGGGCCGGCACAGGGCGGCCGGCCTGCCCGTTACTGCTCCGCCGCATGCAGACAGCGCGCCTTTCGCCGACGCTCGGCACCAGACGCCCAGGACCAGGACCGAGCACACGGCCAGGACCAGGACCACAGGCAGGTGGTGGGCCGGGAGCTGCCACGGCCACTGGACTCCTTCGTCGGCCGGCGGCGCGAGCTGTCGCGGCTGCGCACCCTCTCGAAGTCCTCGCGGCTGCTGACTCTCACCGGTCCGGGCGGGGTGGGCAAGACCCGTCTGGCGATGGAGTTCGCCGGCGGCCGGCGTGGCGCCGCCGACGGCAAGGCCCTGCTGGTCGAACTGGACTCACTGCGGGACGGCGACCGGCTTCCGCAGGCGGTGGCCGCCGCGCTGGGCGTGGGCGAGCGCGGCGGCCGTACAGGTATCGCGCTGCTCGCGCACGAGCTCGGCGACCGCCCGATGCTGATCGTCCTGGACAACTGCGAGCACCTGGCCGAGCCGTGCGCACAGCTGGCCGCGGCCCTGCTCGCCCGGTGCCCGCGGCTGCGGATCCTCGCCACCAGCCGGGAAGTGCTGCGCGTGCCCGGCGAAGTGGTGTTCCGGGTCGGCGAACTGTCCCTGTCGCCGGCCGGCGAGGACGACGACCCGGCAGCCGTGCTGCAGGCGGATGCCGTCCGGCTCTTCGTGGAGCGCGCGGGCAGCCGCGCACCCGGATTCGAGCTGCATGCCGGCAACGCCCCTACCGTGGCCGAGATCTGCCGGCGCCTCGACGGCATGCCACTGGCCATCGAGCTGGCGGCACGCCGTACGGGAGCCCTCCCGCTGAGCGACATCCTGGCCGGCCTCGACGACCAGCTCACCCTCCTCACGGACGGCAGCAGGACCGGACCGGGACGCCACCGCGAGCTGGCGGCCGCGATCGACTGGAGCCATCGGTTACTGGATGCGGAGGAGCAGGCCCTCTTCCGCCGTCTCTCCGTCCTCGTCGGCGGCTTCGACGCCGTAGGAGCGGCCGCGGTCTGCGCCGACGGCGAGATGCCGCCACGGCACGTCCTGCGGGTGCTGTGCGCGCTGGAAGCCAAGTCCTTGATCGTGCGGCTGCCGGGCCCCGAGGCCGAAGTCACCGCACGATTCAGGCAGTTGAGCGCCATCCGCGCCTACGCCCTGGACCGCCTCGCCGACTCCGGCGAGCTGCCGGGCACCTGGCGGCGGGCCGTCGACTGGCTGACCGGACTGCTGGAGCCGACCACGGGTCAGGTCTTCGTCGACCAGGCGGGCGGCCCCCTGACCGAGGAGCGGGAGAACCTCGCGGCGGCCGTCGCCCACACCAACAGCCACGGTGGCGCACCGAACGTACCCCTGACGCTGGCGCTGGCGCGGGTGCGCTACCAGCAGGAGCAGCTGACAGCCGCCCGAGCGCTGCTGACGGACGTACTGGAGCAGGACAGCGACCCCGAGGATTCGCGGGCCCCGGGAGACGCGCGGGACCCCCGGCAACCCCCGCGCTCCGAGGACTCCCGGCACGTCGGTACGGCCCTGGCGCTCGCCGCACGCGCCGCCTGCCAGCAGGTGGACGAGGCGGCCGCACTGCGCTTCGCCGAGCGGGCGGTCGCCGTCGAGCGGCGCCGGAACGACCCCGCCTCGCTCGCCAACGCCCTGGACGCACGCGCTGCCGCCCTGCTGTGCCGCGGCGAGTTCTCGCAGGCCGTCGACGACTTCGCCGAGTGCCTGGCCATCGTCGCCACGCTCGGCCGCCCCCGCGACACCGCATGGTGCCGGCATCACCTGGCCTGGGCGCTGCTGCATGCCGGCAAGGCGGCCGAGGGCGATGCGCTCATGTCTTCCTGCCTGCCCGAGCTGCGAGGGCAGGCGCCCTGGTGTCAGTCGGCGGCAGCGCTGCACACCGCCGGCGCGATACGGCTGGCTCTGGGCGATCTCAGGGCGGCGGAACGGCTGTTCGCCGAGGCGCTGCGCACGGTGCCCGGCGAGAGTTTCCACGCGCTGTATCCGCTCGAGGGGCTTGCCGTCGTGGCGGCCGAACGCGGCGAGATGAAACGCTCGCTGCGGCTGTTCGCGGCCTGTGCGCAGGCGCGCCGCCGCCTGGACACCGAGCCGGAAGCCGGGTGGCAGCGGCAGGTCGAAGCCGCGGCGGCCCGCGCGGAGGCGGCTCTGCCCGCGGCTGCCCGGGACGGGGCGGTGTCCGGTGGACGCCGGCTGCGCTGGGAGCGGCTGCTCGTCTACGCGCTGAACGGGACCGACGAAGACTCCGCGCCAGTCGTCGCCTCAACCGTCGGCAACGGTGACGGAGGAGGGGGAATCGGGAGCGGAACCGGCGGCGGGCGATCTCCGCTGACAGGGCGGGAGGCGGCGGTCGCCGCTCTGGTCGCCGAGGGACTGACCAACCGTGAGGTCGCGGCTCGTCTCGATCTGTCGGCGAGCACCGTAGCCACGCATCTCGACAACGTACGGGACAAGCTGGGCATGCGGTCCCGGACACAGATCGCGCTGTGGGTGGCCGGAAAGGAACGGCGCGCCGTCCCGGATCACGACAAGCGTTGGGGCGAGGTTTCGTAACGCGGCGAAGCCGCCGGTCATCTGATCGATCCGCTCTTCAGCGGCAGCGGCAAAGCTGAGCCGGAACAGGGCATTCCAAGGACTCGCAGGCCTCTGGCCCGTCCTTCCCCCCACGGAATGCCCTGGCGAGCAGTCGATTCCGGCAAGGAGACGCGATGCGGCCAGACCACGAAACGAGCGGCGAGCACACGAGCTCGAGGAGGGCGTTCATCAGAACGAGTTCGGTGGGAATGACCGCCGCCCTCGTGGCGACGAGCGGGGCCGGCGCGGCCCTGGCGGCACCGGTGAGCACGGTGCAGGAGGCGCGCGCGGCGGGACGCCCGTTGGCCGTCACGCCTGCCTGCGACGGTCACGAGACCCCGGCGGCGACGGAGGGCCCGCTCTTCAAACCGGAATCCCCCGAGCGGGCGGACTTCATCACCCCCGCGATCCGCGGAGTGCGGCTCGACTTCGGCGGCGTCGTCTACGACACCGCCTGCAAGCCCCTCCCGGGGACGCTCATCGAGTTCTGGCAGTGCGACCAGAACGGCGACTACGACACCGCCGGCTTCTCGCTCCGCGGCCACCAGTACACCAACAGCAGGGGCGCGTTCCGGCTCGCGACGATCATCCCCCGGGACTACTGGGGCCGTTGGGGCCAGCGGGCTCCCCACATCCACACCCAGGTCCAGGCGCCCGGCGGACCGGTGCTCGTCACCCAGCTGTACTTCCCCGACGACACCCAGGCGTACGGCCGGGACTTCGCCGCGCTCAACGCCGCGGACCGGCTCCTCAACCGGGCCTGCACGATCACGCTCGCGGGCCCGAAGGACGGCCGCTACACCGGCGCCTTCGACTTCGTCATCCAGACCACGGCCACGTAGCCGACCGCCGATCACTCAAGGATTTCCGTGATGAATACGAGCAAGTCATCCCGGCGCCTGCATCTCGGACGGCGGCCGCTGGTGGCGGCGCTGGCCGCGGGCGCCATCGCGGCCGGGGGCCTGATCGCCGCCGGCACGGGCTGGGCCGGATCCGCGCCCGCCGCCAAGGACGTGGCGGCCGCACCGGCGCGCGTCGCCGGACAGTGGCAGTCGACCGCGGTGCCGGTGGCCAAGGGCGACCTCACCGCCGTGGCGGCGCTCAGCGACAAGCAGGCCTGGTCCGTCGGCTACCGGCTGAAGAGCGCCACCGAAGTGGAGGCCCTGGCTCTGCACTGGGACGGAACATCCTGGACGCAGCAGTCGACGCTGCCGAAGGACACCTTTCCGCAGGCGATCGCCGTACGGTCGGCCAGTGACATCTGGGCCGTCGGCGCGACGGCGGCCCACTGGGACGGCACCTCCTGGACCACGCGCAACCTCGACCGCGACCCCGCGGGCCGGCTGACACCCGACGCGGTGGTGACGACGTCCGACGGGAAGGCCTGGACGGCCGGTCGCGCGGTGCCGCAGGGCATCAAGAACGGGGTCCCCGCCATTCAGGCCTGGGACGGCACGGCCTGGCGCCGGCAGACCCTGCCCGACGTCGGCAAGGGCGAACTCACCAGCCTCACCGCCGTCGCACCGGACGACATCTGGGCGGCGGGCACGTCCTTCGCCACCGGCGGCACCGCGCAGACGGCCCTGCTGCTGCACTGGGACGGCACCTCCTGGACGCGGGTCGCCGCGCCCGCGGGAGCCGCGGACGAGCACCGCTGGCTCAGCGGCATCACCGCACTGGGTGCCGACGACGTCTGGGCGGTGGGCGGTTCGACGTCCAAGGGAGCCGACCGCCCCTACGCGGTGCACTGGGACGGCAAGAAGTGGACCGACGTCAGGACGCCCGCGATCGCCGACGGCCGGCTTCGGGCCGTCGGCAGGGCCGGGGACGGCGCGCTGTGGGCGGTCGGCGGCAAGGGTGCTGTCTCCGTCGCCCTGCGCTTCGACGCGCAACAGCGCCGTTGGGAGCAGGCCGCCGACCCCGGTGTGGTGGTGCGAGGGTTCACCACTGTGCCGAGCAGCGCAGACCTGTGGACAGTGGGCATTGCCAAACAGGGCGACCTGGTTCCGGCAGTGACCCGCTTCACGGGCTGACCGGCACACCGAACCCGGGCCCGGACCATGCGCCACGGTCCGGGCCCGGGCCATGCCACGTGCTCAGGCCTCGGCCGGCGCGAGCGCCTGGAGCTTCTCCAGGCGCTCGCGCGATTCGACGTCCAGAGGTGTGTAACTGACCAGCCGGGGCCCGGCCGCCGGGCCCAGCCACAGATTGTTGTGCTCCAGGTGCAACAGGCCCACTTGGGCGTTGCGGATCAGCTTGGTCCTGCCGCTCTGGCCGACCACCTCATGGCGCGCCCACACCTCACGGAACGCCGGCGAGGACCTCTCCAGCCGCCCCAGCAGCGCCTTCCACGCGGGCTCGGCCAGATGCTCGGCCATCGACGCCCGGAACTTCGCGGCCATCATCCGGTTGGCGTCCGCGAGATCGACGACCGCCGCCCGCCAGTCGTCATTGGTGAAGGCCATGATCATGCAATTGCGGTCCTCCGGAGGAAGGGAGTCGAGGTCGCAGAACAGCCGTCCGTAGGTGCGGTTGTACGCGAGGATGTCGTAACGGCTGTTCATGATGCAGGCCGGAATCGGCTCGAGCTGCACGAGCATCTGCCGCAGGGCCGGCGTGATGGTCGGGCAGGGCGTGCCGGGGGCCGGGTCGGTGGCGCCGGCCAGGGCGAAGAGATGGGTGCGCTCGCTGGGGTCGAGGAGCAGGGCGCGGGCGATGGCATCGAGGACCTGCGGGGAGACCTGGATGTCCCTGGCCTGTTCGAGCCAGGTGTACCAGGTGACACCGACAGTGGCGAGATGCGCGACCTCCTCGCGGCGCAGACCGGGGGTCCGCCGGCGACGGCCGCGCGGCAGCCCGACCTGCTCGGGGGTGATGCGTTCACGACGGCTGCGCAGAAAGCCCGCGAGCTCATGCCGTCGTACGTCGCTCTCCTGCACCATCGTCGTCATGCTTCCAGCGTGCCGGACGGCGCAGACCATTGCCAGGTAGTGCTAGTACCAGGATAAAGACACTCTGGTACCAGGCTCCACGGTGGACGATCGTCGATGGCGTGAGTGAGACCAGTGTCCTTTCCCCAGACCCCGTCCGCGTCGCCAAAGCCGCGGAAGCCGCCAAGGCCGCCGTGCCACAGCTCGGCCCGCTCGGGCTGTTCACCGTGCTGCTCGGCGCGGCGCTTCCCCTGATCGACTTCTTCATCGTCAATGTCGCCCTGCCGACCATCGAACACGACCTCGGCGCGGGCCCCGCGCTGCTGGAACTGGTGGTCGCCGGGTACGGACTCTCGTACGCCGTACTGCTCGTCCTCGGCGGACGACTCGGAGACATGTACGGCCGCCGCCGGCTCTTCCTGGGCGGCATGGCCGCCTTCGGACTCACCTCGCTGGCCTGCGGGCTCGCGCCGGACGCCTGGACGCTGGTCGGGGCACGGGCGGCACAGGGCGCGGCAGCCGCGCTGATGATGCCGCAGGTACTGGCCACCATCCAGTCGGCGACGGCCGGCCCGCGCAGGGCCCGGGCGATGAGCCTGTACGGAGCCACTGCCGGACTCTCGATGGTCGCCGGGCAGATCCTGGGCGGCGTCCTGGTCGCGGCCGACATCGCGGGCACCGGCTGGCGGGCGGTGTTCCTGGTGAATGTGCCGGTGGCGCTGATCGGCCTGGTACTGGCCGCCCGCTCGGTCCCGAGGACGCGCTCCGCCAACCCCGCGCCCGTGGACGTACCCGGCACGCTGCTGCTGACCGTGACCCTGCTGACGCTGCTGGCGCCACTGACGGAGGGACGGGCCACCGGCTGGCCGCTGTGGACATGGGTCTCGCTGGCGATGTTCCCGGTCGCGGCGGTGGCCTTCTACCGGGTGGAGCGTCGCGCGGACCGGCAGGGGCGTACACCGCTGGTGCCGCCGAGCCTGTTCGCACTGGTCCCGCTGCGGCGCGGGCTTGCGCTGGTACTGCCGTTCTCGATCGGCTTCGGCGGCTTCATGTTCGTGGTCGCGGTGGCGCTGCAGCAGGGCCTGGGGATGGGGGCCGTGGCCTCCGGGATGGCGCTGGTGCCGATGGCGCTGGCCTTCTTCGTGGCTTCGCTGGCAGGACCGCGGCTGGTGGTGCGGTACGGCACCCGGATCGTGCCGACCGGCGGCGCGCTCCAGGCCGTGGGCGTCGCGGTACTGGCCCTCGCCGTCTGGCGCGGCTGGCCGGACCTGGGCTTCGTGGAACTGATGCCGGGCGTCGCGCTCGCCGGCTTCGGCCAGGGGCTCCAACTGCCGGTCATCTTCCGGATCGTGCTCTCCGAAGTGCCGCCGGAGCGCGCCGGGGTGGGCAGCGGTGTGATGGTGACGACCCAGCAGTCCGCACTGGCGCTGGGCGTGGCCACGCTGGGCTCGCTCTTCCTCTCGCTGGCCACGTCGGCGGGGATGCGTCAGGCGCTGACGGTCACACTGCTGGTGCAGCTGGGGATGATCGTGCTGACGACGCTGCTGAGCCTGCGCCTGCCGCGCACGGTGAACTGACCCGTTGAACCTGGCGGGCCCGGACATGGCCGTGGGCCCGGACCGCGTGACGCGGTCCGGGCCCACGGTCGTGATCAGGCCTGGTTCTCCTGCGGCTCCTCCGGCGTGCCGACGCTCTCGGCACGCTCGCGCATCTTGCGCACCAGCTCCTGCTTCTGGTCGGCGGACGTCTTGCGGTCGGCGTTGCGCGCCGGACCGTTGCCCTGCTGGTCGGCGCGCGACAGCTTCTTGCGCTGTCCGCCCACGCCGAGGAGGTTGTTGCGGCTCTTGGCCATGGGTTTCTCCCATTTGTGGTGAGAAGTGACTGGGGAATCGTCAGACGGGGGCGGGAGTCGACCGCCGCCCTCTCACTCGTAGATCGGGAGATACGCATACATGCGGGTCACGGTACCCCGCCGCGAAGGGCGGGAACACCTCGTTATTTCGCGCGGGCCGTGCGAGCGGACCGGTCGAGCGGACAGGGGAGATCATCAGGCGCTCGGGTCCACCGTGGCCTGGTGCGCCTCGGCGAGGTGCTCCTCGGCTTTGAGCCAGGGCAGGAACTGCGCCCCTTTGCGCCAGCCGCAGGTGTTACAGGTCAGCATCCGCTGCATGCCCGATTTCTGCACGTGCACGACATGCTCGCGGCCGTGCTGATCCCATCTGCTGACCTTGCTTGTGGTCATGGACGGCATCGGTCCTCCTGGTGACGAGTGCGCCCAGTGTGCAGCAGGTTCAACATCAACAGCAGCACTCTCTCGCGCTGTTGTCCCATACGTCCCGCTCCGTGCGCTCAGGCGCCACCTTCCAGGAAGCGAAGTACAGCCAGCACCCTGCGGTGATCCGCGCCGGCGCGCTCCAGGCCGAGCTTGGCGAGGATGCTGTTGATGTGTTTCGCGACGGCGCTTTCGCTGATCACCAGCCGATCTGCGATTCCGGCGTTGGAGCGGCCCTCCGCCATCAGGGCGAGCACATCCCGTTCGCGCCCGGTCAGCCGTTCCAGCGGATCGCTCTGCCGCCGCACCAGGAGCTGTGCGACGACCTGCGGGTCCAGGGCGGTCCCGCCGTCGGCGACCCGTCGCAGCACTTCGATGAACTCCTCGACGTCCGCGACCCGTTGTTTGAGCAGGTAGCCGATGCCGCTGGTGTTGGCGGCGATGAGCTCGGCGGCGTACCGCTCCTCCACGTACTGCGACAGCATCAGGACGGCGGTGTCCGGCCACCGCTGTCTCAGCTGGAGTGCGGCCCGTACGCCTTCGTCGGTGAAGCCGGGCGGCATCCGGACGTCGACGACGGCCATGTCGGGCCGGTGTTCCTCGACCGCGGCCAACAGCCCTTCGGCGTCGCCTACTTCCGCGACAACCTCGAATCCGGCCATCTCCAGGACTTTGACGACGCCGACCCTGAGCAGGACGGAATCTTCGGCGATCACAGCGCGCACGGCAGCTCCACGGTCATGACGGTCGGGCCCCCGGTGGGGCTGCTCATCCGGAAGGTCCCGTCGACGGATCCCACACGTTGGGCGAGTCCTCTGAGACCGGTACCGCCGGCCGGATCGGCGCCGCCCGCACCGTCGTCGGCGACGACCACCCGCAGTATCCCGCCCAGCCGGGACACGGTCACGTCGGCGCGGGTCGCGTGCGCGTGCTTGGCGATGTTGGTGAGAGCCTCGGAGGCGACGAAGTAGGCGACCGCTTCGACGGCGGGTGCGGCTCGCCGCGGCAGGTCGACCTGTAGCCGTACGGGCAGTGGCGCGCGGGCGGCCAGGCCGGAGAGGGCTGCGTCGAGGCCGAGTTCATCGAGTACGGACGGGTGGAGGCCGCGTACGAGATGGCTGAGTTCCTCGATCGACTCCTTGGCTTCGCGGTGTGCGTCGTCGATCACTTGCCGCACCTCGGGCGGCAGGTCCTTGAGTGTCACTTTGGCGAGCCCGAGGTTCAGTGCCAGTGATACGAGCCGTTGCTGGGCGCCGTCGTGGAGATCGCGTTCGATGCGGCGGCGTTCGGCGTGGGCGGCGTCGACCGCTCCGGCCCGGCTTTCGGTGAGGTCTTCGACGCGCTGCTCGAGTTCCGCGGCCCGGGTGTCCTTGAGAAGGGCGGGGGCTATGCGGTTCTCCAGCCGTACCAGGGCTCCGGCGAGGCTCGGCACGGCGGCCAGTGCGACTACTCCGGCGGCCATGATGTAGGCGGCCTGGGTGGTGTAGCCGGGGTGGTCGATCCGCCAGTCCGCCGGCAGAAGCATGATCCAGGCGTAGATGGTGGTGGCGGCCGCGCCGGCCACCAGGAGCGCGAGGACGAGCAGTTCGAGTATGCCGAGGCAGGGCCCGGCGAGGCAGTTGTACGCGAACTGCCGTCTCGCCACGGCGAACCGGAGAGTGGGCAGGTCCACGCCGCACAGTTCCCGGTAGCGCCATCGGTGGGCTTTCGTGAGGCCGAATCCGGCGATGGCGATCAGGGCGACGGGGACGGGAAGGATCACCGGGGCGTCGGAGGAGGTGCCGTTGAAGGTTGCGACGGCCAGCTTCGCGGCCCAGAGGAACAACGGTGCTGTGACGAGGTGCAGGAGCATCCCGGAGGCGATGAAGGACATGTCGCGCCGCAGCCGGGTGAGGGAGCGGCGGAGCCGGGGCGGGATGGTCATGATCAAACCGTATGTGGTGGGCATGTCCGGCCGCCATGAAGCCTGTTGCCGGTTCTGGGGTGCAACTGGTGCCACCCCAAGTCGGCAAGCAGTGTTACTGACTGTGACGACACGGAACAGGAGTGTTGATCACGAGCCCGAAGGCCGGGTTCGTGACTGCCGAAAGAGGCGCGCTCCATGGCTCTCATTGCCTTCAACTCCCCTGTCGACACTGCCCGGTTGTCCAGGTGGCAGGGCCGGTTACTGACCGGTGCGGGCCTGGCCCTGCTGCCCTGGATGGGGTTTCTGGCGGCGACGCTCCCGCCGGGCGAGGCGGCGGCGTGGGTGGCGCTGGATGTTCTGGAGGCTGCCTGTCTGCTGACGGCGGGCAGTCGGCTCGTACGCGGTGGGGGCGGCCATCGGACGGCGGCGGTCGGTGCCGCGCTGCTGTTGGTGGCAGATGCCTGTGCGGACCTGCTGACGTCGGCTCCGGGCGCCGAGCTGGCGCAGGCGGCGGCGATGGCGGTGTGTGCGGAGCTGCCACTGGCGGCCCTGTGCGTGGACCTTGCCGTAGGGACGCATGCGAGGGCCGGCCGGGCTTCTGGCCCGGCCGGCCCTCGGAGGTCAGTGTGCGGTCAGCAGCCGAGCAGGCGGCTGCCCAGGTAGCCCTGGATCTGGTCCAGGGAGACCCGCTCCTGCTTCATGGTGTCGCGCTCGCGCACGGTGACCGCGTTGTCGTCGAGGGTGTCGAAGTCGACGGTGACGCAGTACGGCGTGCCGATCTCGTCCTGACGGCGGTAGCGGCGGCCGATGGCCCCGGCGTCGTCGAACTCGATGTTCCAGTTCTTGCGCAGGTCGGTGGCGAGGCCCTTGGCCTTCGGCGACAGCTGCGGGTTGCGGGAGAGCGGCAGCACGGCGACCTTGACCGGCGCGAGGCGCGGGTCGAGGCGCATCACGGTGCGCTTCTCCAGGACGCCCTTGGCGTTGGGCGCCTCGTCCTCGTTGTACGCGTCGAGGAGGAAGGCGAGCATGGCGCGGCCGACACCGGCGGCGGGCTCGATGACGAACGGCGTCCAGCGCTCGCCGGCTTCCTGGTCGAAGTACGACAGGTCGTGGCCGGAGGCCTTGGAGTGCGCGGAGAGGTCGAAGTCGGTGCGGTTGGCGACGCCCTCGAGCTCGCCCCACTCGCTGCCGCCGAAGCTGAAGCGGTACTCGATGTCGGCGGTGCGCTTGGAGTAGTGGGAGAGCTTCTCGGCCGGGTGCTCGTACCAGCGCATGTTCTCCTCACGGAGACCGAGGTCGCGGTACCAGTTCCAGCGCTGCTCCATCCAGTATTCCTGCCACTGCTCGTCCTCGCCGGGCTTGACGAAGAACTCCATCTCCATCTGCTC
Organism: Streptomyces sp. NPDC002926; assembly: GCF_053591755.1. Taxonomy (NCBI): domain Bacteria; kingdom Bacillati; phylum Actinomycetota; class Actinomycetes; order Kitasatosporales; family Streptomycetaceae; genus Streptomyces; species Streptomyces sp. NPDC002926. The sequence goes on along the minus strand of NZ_JBSFUK010000001.1, from coordinate 345,937 downwards.
GAACTCGCGGGTGCGGAAGATGAAGTTGCCGGGAGTGATCTCGTTCCGGAAGGACTTGCCCATCTGCGCGATGCCGAACGGCGGCTTCTTGCGCGAGGTCTGCTGCACCTGGCCGAAGTTGGTGAAGATGCCCTGCGCGGTTTCCGGGCGCAGGTAGGCGACCGAGCCGGAGTCCTGCGTCGGGCCGAGGTGCGTGGAGAGCAGGCCGGAGAAGCTCTTGGGCTCGGTGAAGGTGCCCTTGTTGCCGCAGTTGGGGCAGTTGAGGTCGGCGAGGCCGTGCTCGGGGACCTTGCCGTGCTTCTCCTCGTACGCCTCTTCCAGATGGTCCGCGCGGAAGCGCTTGTGACAGGAGGTGCACTCGGTGAGCGGGTCGGTGAAGGTGGCGACGTGACCGGAGGCCTCCCAGACCTCGCTGGCCAGGATCACCGACGAGTCGATACCGACGACGTCCTCGCGCGAGGTGACCATGTAGCGCCACCACTGGCGCTTGATGTTCTCCTTCAGCTCGACACCCAGCGGTCCGTAGTCCCAGGCGGCACGCTGACCACCGTAGATCTCGCTGCACGGGTAGACGAAGCCACGGCGCTTGCTCAGGTTGACGATGGTGTCGATCTTGTCGGCGGCCACGGTGCTCTCTTCATTACGACGACGACGAACGGCGAATGCTTCAGGTTACCGGCGGCCGCACCCCCCGGATCAAATCGGATCCGGGTAAGGGGAGCTCAGCAGCTTTGTTGACAATCGTTTCCAGTTTTGTTGAAAATGACTGTCATGAACGTACGCCGCCTCATACCCGCCACCGCTGCTGCCGGAGCCGTCGCCCTCGGCCTCATGGCCGTCTCCGCCTGCTCCTCCTCCAATGCCGCCGACGGCAGCAGCAGCGGCAAGCTGAAGGTGGTGGCGTCGTTCTATCCCATGCAGTACCTCGCCGAGGAAATCGGCGGCGACCATGTCTCAGTCTCCACCCTCACCAAGCCGGGCGTCGAGCCGCACGACCTGGAGCTGGGGCCCCGCCAGACCGCCGAGCTGAACGAGGCGGGCTACATCCTCTACCTCAAGGGCATCCAGCCTGCCGTCGACAAGGCCATCGCCCAGTCCGAGGCGAAGAACAAGGTCGACGCGGCCACTCTCACCAAGCTCGAGCACCACGGCACCGAGGGCGGCCACAGCCATGAGGGCGAAGCGGCCGGCCACGACGAGCACGGGCATGAGGGCGAGGCGGGCGCCGACCCCCACATCTGGCTCGACCCGGTGAAATACGCCGAGGTCGCCAAGGGCGTCGGAAAGTCCCTCGAGAAGGCCGACCCCGACCACGCCGCGGACTACCGGAAGAACACCGACGCGCTCGTCACCAAGCTCGGCGGGCTGAACACGACGTACGAGCAGGGCCTGAAGAACACCGCCACCAAGACCTTCATCACCACCCACGCCGCCTTCGGCTACCTCGCCGAGCGCTACGGCCTGGACCAGGAGGCCATCGCGGGCATCGACCCCGAGTCCGAGCCCAGCCCGGCCCGTATCAAGGACCTCCAGGCCATCGCGAAGAAGGACAAGGTCACCACGGTCTTCTTCGAGACGCTCGCCAGCGACAAGACCGCCAGGACTCTTGCCGAGGACACCGGTCTGAAGACGGACGTCCTCGATCCGCTCGAGGGAATCACGGACAAGTCCAAGGGCGCCGACTACATCGAGGTGATGCAGTCCAACCTCGCCGCGCTGCAGAAGGCTCTCGGCGCGAAATGACATCGATCGGTACGCACACACCGGAGGCCCCAGCCATGGAGCCCGTCATATCCGTCCGCGGGGCCCAGGCCACGCTCGGCTCGCGCCCCGTACTGCGCGGCATCGACCTCACCGTCCAGCCCGGTGAGGTGGTCGCCCTGCTCGGCGCCAACGGCTCGGGGAAGTCCACTGCCGTGCGTTCCGTGATCGGTCAAGTGCCGCTCACCGGCGGCGAGATCGCCCTGTTCGGCACGGAGCTGCGACGCTTCCGCGACTGGGCGCGCATCGGTTACGTACCGCAGCGCACGACCGCCGCGAGCGGTGTGCCCGCGACGGTGCGCGAGGTCGTCTCCTCGGGCCGCCTGTCGCGTACGCGGCTGGGCCGGCAGTCCCGGGCCGACCGGGCCGCCGTCCACCGCGCCATCGAGCTCGTCGGGCTCGCGGACCGCGCCAAGGACTCCGTGAATGCGCTCTCCGGCGGCCAGCACCAGCGGGTGCTCATCGCCCGCGCGCTCGCCTCCGACCCCGAACTGCTGATCATGGACGAGCCGATGGCGGGCGTCGACCTGGCCAGCCAGGAGATCCTCGCCGGGACGCTGCGCGAGCAGGTCGCGGCCGGGACGACAGTCCTGCTGGTCCTGCACGAACTCGGACCTCTGGAGCCCTTGATCGACCGCGCGGTGGTGCTGCGCGACGGCTGTGTGGTCCATGACGGGCCGCCGCCGAAGGCCGTGGGCCAGCATGCGCTGCCCGGCCACGACCACGTACATCCGCATGCGGCCGACGAGCCGCTCCGCACGGGACTGCTGACCTGATCATGGAAATCCTCGAGACTGCTTTCATGCAGCGGGCGCTCATCGCGGCCGTACTGGTCGGCATCACCGCCCCCGCCATCGGCATCTATCTGGTGCAGCGCCGCCAGGCGCTGCTGGGCGACGGCATCGGCCATGTCGCGATGACCGGTGTCGGCCTCGGCTTCCTGCTCTCGACCAACCCGATCTGGATGGCGACGCTCGTCTCGATCGTCGGCGCGGTCACGATGGAGCTGATCCGGGCGTACGGACGCACTCGCGGTGATATCGCGCTGGCGATGCTCTTCTACGGCGGTATGGCCGGCGGTGTGCTGCTGATCAACCTCTCGGACAGCGGCTCCACGGCCAATCTCAGCTCGTTCCTGTTCGGCTCGCTCTCCACCGTCTCCGACGCGGACCTCATCGCGATCCTGCTGCTGGCCGCCTTTGTGGTGCTGGTCTCGCTGGGACTGCGCAGGCAACTGTTCGCGATCAGCCAGGACGAGGAGTTCGCGCGGGTCACCGGTCTGCCGGTGCGCGCGCTGAATCTGCTGATCGCGGTGACCGCGGCGGTCACCGTCAGCGTGGCGATGCGGGTGGTCGGGCTGCTGCTGGTCAGCGCGCTGATGGTGGTGCCGGTGGCCGCGGCGCAGCAGATTTCACGGTCCTTCAGGGCCACGTTCGCGCTGGCGGTGGGGATCGGCGTGACGGTCACACTGGCCGGAACGACCACCTCCTACTACCAGGATGTGCCGCCCGGCGCGACGATCGTGCTGCTCGCCATCGGCATCTTCGTGGTGCTGACCGCACTCGCCGCGCCCCTGGCGAGGCGGCGCGCGCGCACACTGGAGGCGAGCGGGGCGGAGTGCACCGCGGACATGCCGCACACGCGACGTCCGAGCGACGACGTCAAGGTCTGAGCCCAGGCCTGGCAGAATGGCCCGACATATGTGCGGGCGAAGCGAGGAGGCACCTGTGGCGACGGCGCCAACCGGCGGAAATGCAGCCCCAGTGCGGGGCCGGTCGACCCGGCAGCGGGCCGCTGTGGCGGCGGCGCTCGACGAGGTGGACGAGTTCCGCAGCGCGCAGGAGCTGCATGACATGCTCAAGCACCGCGGCGACTCGGTGGGCCTGACGACGGTCTACCGCACGCTGCAGTCGCTCGCGGACGCGGGCGAGGTGGACGTGCTGCGCACCTCCGAGGGCGAATCGGTGTACCGGCGCTGCTCGACCGACGACCACCATCACCATCTGGTGTGCCGGGTCTGCGGAAAGGCCGTCGAGGTCGAGGGACCCGCGGTGGAGCAGTGGGCGGAGATGATCGCGGCGCAGCACGGCTATGTGAACGTGGCGCACACGGTGGAGATCTTCGGCACGTGCGTGGAGTGCGCGAGCTCCTCGGCGGAGGGCTGACCGGACGACGGCGCGGACCCTGGGGCGGCGCCCCAGGGAGGTGGTGGGGTGCCCGTCCCGGGGTGCCCGGTCCTCGGGGTGCGGGCGCGGGTTTGGCACGTCCCGCGGGGTGCGGGCCCACGGGTGCCGTCTCCCCTGGGTGCCCCGGTCGCCGGGGCGCGGGCGCGGGTTTGGCACGTTCCCCGAGGTACGGGCCCACGGGTGCCGTCTCCCCTGGGTGCCCCGTCCCCGGGGTGCGGGCTCGCGGCGCCCGGGCGCGCCCCGAGCCGAGCGCGCGCCGTTGGGGCCGCTCCGGGGCTCGTGTCCTGGACTGCTTTCCTCACCGCGCTTCGCGCGAGCTGCGACGCTTTACGTCCAGAACACGACCCCTGCGCGTCCCCCTGCCAGGAACGGACCAGGGCTCCTCGGGGTGCCCGTCGGCGTTGGGGCTTTTGCCCCGGGGTTCGTGGCATTACGTCCAGAACACGCCCCCAGCGCGTCCGCCGGCCAGGAACGGGTCCCGAGGCACCTGCTTTCGGCGCGAAGCTCACGCCGCGTGCCCCCGGGCCGTCCTGGCTTCACGACCCCTGTACGTCCGCCCGCCGGGAACGGTCCCCCCATTACACCTTCACCCACGGCTCCGGTCCGGTGAAGCCGACGCCACCGGGCGGGTCTCCGGCTTCGCCGGCGTCGCCGACCAGGACGGCAAGCTGATCGGCAACGGCTGGTCCAACACCGGCGAGGCACCTGGTCTGCGGCGCGAAGCTCAGGCGGCGTGCAAGCTCTACGTCCAGAACACGTCCCCTGCCAGGGACGGACCAGGGCTCCTCGGGTGCCCGTCGGCGTCGGGGCTTCGCCCCGGCTCGTGGCACGAGCCGCCGGCGGCCACGCGCCTGCGCTCTGCGGCGCGAAGCTGCCGCTCCGGGCACGTGGGGGCGTCAGCCCCGCCCCTCCCAGGGGGCCTGGGGGCACCGCCCCCAGTTTCGGGAAGGGGCGGGGTGGGGGAAAGCCCCCGCTCACGCAGACGTGCCCTCGGGCCGCCCCCGCATCGCCTCGAGCTCCTCGTTCGGGATCGCGCCGCCGAAACGGCGGTCGCGCTGCGCGTACTCCAGGCAGGCACGCCACAGGTCGCGGCGGTCGAAGTCCGGCCACAGCACGTCCTGGAACACCATCTCGGCGTAACTGCTCTGCCAGATCAGGTAGTTGGAGGTGCGCTGCTCGCCGCTCGGGCGCAGGAACAGGTCCACGTCCGGCATGTCCGGGTAGTACAGGTACTTGGCGAAGGTCTTCTCGTTGACCTTGGACGGGTCCAGCCTGCCCGCGGCCACATCGCGCGCGATGGCCTGCGCCGCGTCCGCGACCTCCGCGCGGCCACCGTAGTTGACGCAGAAGTACAGCGTCATGGCGTCGTTGTCCTTGGTCTGCTCCTGCGCGACCTGGAGCTCCTGGACGACCGACTTCCACATCTTCGGCATCCGGCCGACCCAGCGGATACGGATGCCGAGTTCGTCCATCTCGTCGCGGCGGCGCCGGATGACGTCCCGGTTGAAGTTCATCAGGAAGCGCACCTCGTCGGGCGAGCGCTTCCAGTTCTCGGTGGAGAAGGCGTACAGAGAGAGGTTCTTGACGCCCATCTCGATGCAGCCCTTGAGCACGTCGAGGACGACGGCCTCGCCGACCTTGTGCCCCTCGGTGCGCGGCAGCCCGCGCTCCTTGGCCCAGCGGCCGTTGCCGTCCATGACGCATGCCACATGGTTCGGCACCAGCTCGCCCGGGATCTTCGGCGGGCGCGCGCCGGAGGGGTGCGGCTCGGGGACCTTGTAGTCGCGGCGGGACCGGCCCAGGATTCCGCGTCGTGCCATGCGGTTCACATCTCCTATTTCTCTATTTCGACGTACCTCAGCGAGCGCAGGCCGCGCTCCAAGTGCCAGTGCAGATAGGCGGACACGAGCCCGCTGCCCTCCCGGACATGGCGCGCCTCGCACGCGTCCGCCGTCGGCCAGTCGCCGGTCAGCAGCGCGCTGAGCAGCCCGATGGCCTCCGCAGAGGGTACGACGCTGCCGGGCACCCGGCAGTCGCCGCATATGACGCCGCCGGCGGCGACGGAGAAGAACCGGTTCGGCCCGTGCATGCCGCATTTCGCGCAGTCGTCGAAGCTGGGTGCATAGCCGTTGACGGCGAGGGAGCGCAGCAGGAACGCGTCGAGGACGAGATGCGGGGCGTGCTCGCCGCGGGCGAGGGTGCGCAGGGCGCCGACCAGGAGGAGGTACTGCTGGACGGCGGGCTCGCCCTCGTGGTCGGTGAACCGTTCGGCGGTCTCCAGCATGGCGGTGCCCGCGGTGTAGCGGGCGTAGTCGGTGACGATGCCGCCACCGTAGGGAGCGATGGTCTCGCTCTGGGTGCAGAGCGGGAGCCCGCGGCCGACGAGTTCGCTGCCGCGCGCGAAGAACTGCACGTCGACATGGGAGAAGGGCTCGAGCCGGGCACCGAACTTGGACTTGGTGCGCCGGACGCCACGAGCGACGGCACGGACGCGGCCGTGACTGCGGGTGAGCAGCGTGATGATGCGGTCGGCCTCGCCCAGTTTCTGGGTGCGGAGGACGACGCCGTCGTCACGGAACAGGCTCATGCGGTCATTGTCCCGTACAGGTCGCCCGCGCCCGTAACCCGCCCGGAGAATCAGTCGTGGACGCGCTCCTCCAGACGGACGGTGACGCTGTCGCCCGCCTCCTTTCCGATGGCCTTGCGCAGGTCGGCCTTGACCGGCAGCTTGTGCGTACCGTCGCCCAGGGCCATGAACGAACTGCGGAAGGGGTGGCCGTCGATCGTGCCCCGGACCTTGACCAGGCCGCGGGTGCCGAAGAACTCGACGGAGTCGGGCCACACGAGGTAGGTCCAGCCGCCCTTGTCCGGGCTCTTCCGCAGGGTCGCGGTGAATTGTTTGTCCATGCAGACAGGACGGCGCGAGGCGGGCAAACTCATCGCGGGCTCCCGGATGTACGGCGGCCCCTCCCTCGACCGGTGGGGCGGCGTCCGGCCGGGTTTCGCGATGAACCATTCCATATGAGAATTGAACAAACACCTCTGACGTGCAGGCCACGCCACCACTGCAGCGATCGGGGCCAGCGTGTCGTCCACCGATACCAGGTCGAGTACGCACCCCTTCGGCACCACAAGTGCTGAAGGCGCGGCGGAACGTGACGACGCACTGACTCATGCCGTCCTCAGAGCCGTCGAGGTGACCGGCGCCCATGCCGGGAGTGTGTTCCTGATCTCGCGCAACCGCCTCACGCTGGTACTCGCGGCAGCGGCCGGGATGCCACCGTCGCTGCTCGGCGGCTGGCGGCGGATTCCTGTGAACAGTGCCATTCCCGTGGCGGAGGCGTTCCGCTCCGGGCGGACGGTCCATCTGGCCGACGCCGATGAGACCATGCGGCGATTTCCCCAGCTCGCCGTCGCACTGCCCTACCCTTTCGGCTCCGCCTCCGTGCCGGTCACGGCGGGAGGGGAGACCTTCGGGTCCATGTCCGTGGTGTGGGCCGCCAGGCCCGGTGGGAACGGGCTGTCCAAGGCGCAGCGACGGCAGTTGCGCACCGCGGCCGGCCGCCTCGGCGTAACGCTCTCCGAGCTGAACGCGCACGGCGCCGATGTCGGGTGCGACATGGAGACCGTTCCGGTGGAGGTCCCGGTGCCGTCCGCCTCGGCGGTACGGGTGGGCCTGTTCGACTGGGAACTCGACACCGGAGCCCTCCATGCGGATGCCACGTTGTGTGCGATCTTCGGCCTCGCCCCGGACGAGTACGACGGACAGGTGGCCACGCTGGCGGCCAGGGTGCATCCCGCGGACCGTCCCGGTCTCCGCGCTGCCGCCCGTAGTGCGGCCGAGGAGGGCCACATCCTCGCGCAAAGCCTGCGCGTGCCGGAGAGGGGCGGCGGTCACCGCACCATCGAGCTGTGGGGCCGGGTACCCGACACGCCGGCCGACCGGGAGGCGCGGCCCCATCTGGTGGGCGGGGTCCTCGACCTCGGGGCCGGTATGGCCGCCGTCGCGGCGATCGAACGGCTCGCGGACGGCTTCTTCTCGCTCGACCGAGACGGCTGTGTTTCCTACGCCAACCACACTCTGGTGCGGCTGTTGCGCGTACGCCGGAAGGATCTGGTGGGCCGGCACCTCTGGGAGGCCCTGCCGTGGCTGGCCGATCCCGCCTACGAAGACCGTTTCCGCGCCGCCAGGGTCTCCCAGCAGCCCGTCTCCTTCCTGGCCCGAAGCCCCGACCAGTGGCTCGTGTTCTCTCTCCGCCCGGATGCGCAGGGCATGACCGGCTGGGCGACTCCGTCCCGGCAACCGGTCCCGGCCGGGGCCGAGCCCGGAGCACCGCCCGCGGAGGCAGCGGGGGCCGCCCCGTCCTCCTCGCGGCCCGCACCGACACGCCTGGGCGCCATCTATCGCGTCCTTCAGATGAGCAGCGCCCTCACCGAGGCGGTCACCGCGCGGGAAGTGTGCGACGTCGTCACCGACCAGCTCCTGCCCGCCGTCGGCGGGCATCGAGTGGCGATATACGTGGTGCACGAACGGCATCTGCGTCTGCTGTCGCAGCGTGGTTACAGCGAGAGCTTTCTGGAGCCGCTCGAGGGCAGGCCGCTGCATCACGGCCGGGAGCCCGTGACCGGAGCACTGACCTCCGGGGTCCCGCTGTTCATCGAATCGCGGGAGGAGTTCTCCCGCGCCTATCCCGAACTCCGCGCCGAGTCCAACTCCTTCGTGTTCCTGCCTCTGATCGCCTCCAACCACCCCGTGGGTGCCTGCGTTCTGGGCTTCGACGAGGCCCATTCTTTCTCCGGCGAGGAACGAAGCCTCCTCACCGCGCTGAGCGGTCTGATCGCCCAGGCCCTGGAGCGTGCAAGGCTCTACGACACCGAATTCGCCCTCGCCCGCGGTCTGCAGAACGCGCTGCTCCCGCACCGGCTGCCCACGCTGCCGGGCATCCGCGTCACCGGCCGGTACCTGCCCGGTACCCGCGGGATGGACATCGGCGGCGACTGGTACGACGCGATCCCCACCGACCGCGGCGTCGTGCTGGTCGTCGGGGACGTCGAGGGCCACAACGTCGCCGCCGCAGCCACCATGGGCCAGCTGCGGAGCGCGGTACGCGCCTTCGCCTCCGCGGGCCAACGCCCCAGCGATGTGATCGCCGGCACCAACCGGCTGCTCCTCGACCTGGACCCCGGGCTCCTCGCCAGTTGCTGCTACGTCCTCCTCGAACCCGGTACGGGAGTCACGCACGTGGTCCGCGCGGGCCACTGCCCGCCCCTGTTGCGCCGACCCGACGGACACACCGAGTTCCTGGATGTGCCGGGCGGCCCGCTACTGGGAGTGGAGCGCGCCGTCGACTACCCCGAATCGGAGCTGAGACTTCTGCCCGGCTCGGTCCTGGCCCTCTGCACGGACGGACTGATCGAGACACGCGAGTCCGACATCGGTGTGGGCATGGACCGGCTGCGGACCTCGCTGGCCCATGCCGGTGCGGACTCGCTGGAAGAACTGGCCGACGCACTCCTGCGGGACGCCCGCCAGACCCCGAACCGCAGGGACGACATCGCGCTGCTCCTCACCGGGTACGCCCCTGCCGCGCCGCCCGCACCCCCCGCCGGGTGAGCGGAAGCGGGCACAGAACCCCGACCGCGCCGTCCTTGTCGTCAGAGCCGTTCGGTGTCATCGGACCCGTTCGGTGTCATCGCAGCCGCTCAGTTCGGCCGCCTTCGTCGAGGGTGTCCGCCGCCCGGCGGCGTCATCTCCGCGTCCTTGTTGATGGCGCGGGCGAGGATGATCCCGATGAAGATCAAGCCGACGCCGAACCAGGACGCCGCGGCGTCGAAGATCAGGGAGACGACACCCACCGGGATGATCAATCCCGCCAGCGGGATCAGCAGGTTGCGCACCGGCGGCGGGGGCTCATCGGTGTGCTTCCGGCTGCGGACGACCTGGGGGTACCACTCGGTGAAGCTCAGCGCGGTGACGATCGCCCCGATCTGGATGATCCACGCGGTCCAGAGATTGTCCGGATTGTGCAGGACAAGGTCCCCGAAGCCGCCCGCGAGGGCCGCCACGAAGAAGGCCGCGCCCCAGACGCCGGTGATCACATAGTTGATGCGGAGGAACTCCCGCGACTTCCAGTACTCCGGGTCGACCCGTTCCCGTCCGTACTGGATCGTGAAGGGCACCCGTACGGCCATGGAGCCGAAGGCGATGACCACCAGCGCGAGGTTGGAGATCTCACCCGCGTACGTCTCCAGCCATGTGTGGGTGCCCGGCGAGGAGGCGGCTCCGACGGCGGCCAGTACGGCGAAGAAGACGACGTCCGACACCTCGAGGATCTTGAGCGAGGTGCCGCGGCAGAGCATCCGCGCCGCGATGAGGAGCACCACCGACATGGCGAGGGCGAGGCCCACCGCCAGTTCGAAGCGACCCGGGCCGACCAGGACCGAGAAGATGATCCACGGCGACATCCCGACAATCGGGCTCTCGAGCGCGGCGGCGAGACGGCCACCGGGTGCCGTGCCTGCGGCAGTGTTCATCGTGCGGGGGCCCCTTCGCCGGGCAGATCCTCCTGGCGTCAAGCCTGCCGCGAGATCCTTCACCGCGCTACAGGGGTTCGGCCGCCGCGCGCGGCTTCGACGGACCGGTCGACGGACCGAGGGAGAGGGCCGCAGTCAGGGCGAGCAGGTCACGGGCCCGCGGCGCACCGCGGGTGGGGCCCTGCGGGCGGCCCTCGAGTGAGAGGTTAGGGTGTCCTTACCCCGCCCCTCCCGGGTGCCCGGTCATAGATCAGGCTTATGGGTTCATAGGTACAGGGCGGGTACCGCCGTGCGAGCGCCGTTGCCAGAGTGGCGTAGGAGAGTCGGCTCCCTCCGCACGCGCCGGACCGTCTCACTCGCCGGGTCACGCCCCGTGGACCTCGTTCGAAGGGAACCATCCATGCCCCGCCCTCTGCGGATCGCGATCGTCGGTGCCGGCCCCGCCGGGATCTACGCCGCCGACGCGCTGCTGAAGTCCGAGGCCGCCGTCGAGCCCGGCGTCTCCATCGACCTCTTCGAGCGGATGCCCGCGCCGTTCGGCCTGATCCGGTACGGCGTCGCGCCCGACCACCCGCGGATCAAGGGCATCGTCACCGCCCTCCACCAGGTGCTCGACAAGCCGCAGATACGTCTCTTCGGAAACGTCGACTACCCGAACGACATCGGCCTGGACGATCTGCGCGAGTTCTATGACGCGGTGATCTTCTCCACGGGCGCGGACGCGGACCGGGCCCTGGACATCCCCGGCATCGAGCTGGACGGCTCGTACGGAGCCGCCGACTTCGTCTCCTGGTACGACGGCCACCCGGACGTGCCGCGCACCTGGCCGCTGGACGCGGAGAAGGTGGCCGTGCTCGGCGTCGGCAATGTCGCCCTGGACGTGGCCCGTATCCTCGCGAAGACCGCGGACGAACTGCTGCCGACCGAGATCCCGCCGAATGTGTACGACGGCCTGGCCGCGAACAAGGCCCTCGAGGTGCATGTGTTCGGGCGGCGCGGCCCGGCGCAGGCCAAGTTCAGCCCGATGGAGCTGCGCGAGCTCGACCACTCCCCGAACATCGAGGTCATCGTCAACCCCGAGGACATCGACTACGACGACGGCAGCATCGCCACCCGCCGGGCCAACAAGCAGGCGGACATGGTCGCGAAGACGCTGGAGAACTGGGCGATCCGGGATGCCGGCGACCGGCCCCACAAGCTGTTCCTGCACTTCTTCGAGTCCCCGACCGAAGTCCTCGGCGAGGACGGCCGCGTGGTCGGGCTGCGTACGGAGCGCACCCGGCTGGACGGCACGGGCAATGTCACCGGCACGGGCGAGATGCACACCTGGGACGTGCAGTCCGTCTACCGGGCGGTGGGCTATCTGTCCGACGAACTGCCCAAGCTCCCCTTCGACTTCCTCACCGGCACGGTCCCGCACGAGGGCGGCCGGGTCATCGAGGGCGGCGAGCACACGCAGTCGACGTACGTCACGGGCTGGATCAAGCGCGGCCCGGTCGGCCTGATCGGCCACACCAAGGGCGACGCCAACGAGACGGTCGCCAATCTGCTGGATGACCACGCCAACGGGCGGCTCCAGACGCCGGCCGCGCCGGGCCCCGAGGCGATCGTCGGCTTCCTGGAGGGCAAGGACGTCCGCTACACCACGTGGGAGGGCTGGCACCGCCTGGACGAGGCGGAGCGCGCGCTGGGTGCGGCGGAAGGCCGCGAGCGTGTGAAGATCGTCGACCGCGAGGGCATGCTGCGGGCGAGCGAGGCCTAGGCAACTGGGGCTCCGCCCCAGATCGCGCGCCTCAACCGCCGGCGGGGCCTGATCTTCCGCCGGACGGTGGGCTACTGCGCGGGGCGGCCCCGGCCGGGTTCTACTCCCGAGGGAGTACGGGCGGGGAGTACGAGCCGGGCGCAGGGGCCGGGCCCACCGGCCGGGGCGTACTAGAAGGGCGTACGCGCCGCCGCCAGCAGCCGCGCCGTGTCGTCCGCGCACAGCTGCAGCGCCGCGCCGACCGTCGTCAGCACCTCGCGCTCCGCCGGGGTGTACGGGCCGTCCGCCAGGGCGATTCTCGCGCCCTGCAGCAGGATCGACTCCCGGCCTGCCGGGGCCAGATGAGGCGCGAGCGGTTCCAGCGCCTCATGGAGCTCGATGGCGAGCGCGGCTCCGTACGGCCCGGTGTCGGTGACGAAGCGGCCGGTGTCCGCGGCGAGCGCCTCGATCAGCGCCGTCAGCTGGTCCTCGGTGCAGTCGTCGAGGCCGGCCGCACGGACCGTGGCGACCGCGGTCTCGCGGACCGGGCGGGAGGAGGTGCCGCCGGAGGCGAGGACGGCGAGCGCGACGGTGTGCACGGCATCCCGGAGCATCGACGAGAAACGGCTGGTGGTGGGGTGGTCGAGGGCGTCCATGCCGAAGTGGCTGTGGCAGGCGGCGCATTCGACGACCGGACCGGCGGCGCCGCGCGGCAGCAGCGGCACGCCGAGGAAGGTGAAGCGCCGACGGCCGGTGCGACGGCGGTAGTTGCGGTCGCCTCCGCAGTCGGAGCAGAAGAACTCTCCGTCGCCGATGGTGTTCCAAGAGGTATGAACGCCGCAGACCAGCACTTTTCGGCCGATTGGTCCTCGAGCTGGCTGCACGTCGCACCTCCGTAACGCTCCGGCAACATTGCCGCGTTGACGTGATGTTAGCCACATGCGTGATGTCACGTCAGCACCTCGGACGGCACTAGGCCAGGACATGGCTGAATCCTCGCCCTGCGACCGGGCCCCGAAGGCGGGCACGACCGCGCCTCCGGCCGTTCCCGAAGGAGCTGCCGGAGGCGCGGTGAAGTTGACCCGGTGAAGCGTACTAGCGGGCCGCGCGGTTGACGGCCGAGACGACCGCCTTCAGCGAAGCACGCGTGGTGTTGGCGTCGATACCGATGCCCCACAGCACCTTGCCGTCGATCGCGCACTCGATGTACGAGGCGGCCTGCGCGGACGCGCCCTCGCTCATCGTGTGCTCCTGGTAGTCCAGCAGCCGCGCGTCGACGCCCACCGCGTTCAGCGCCTCGAAGAACGCCGAGATCGGGCCGTTTCCGGAGCCGGTCAGCACCGTCTCGGCGCCGTCCACGACCGCCTCGACGGTCAGCGTGTCGATGCCGTCCTTGTCGGTGGTGGTCTGGCCGGAACGCAGCTGGATCCGGCCCCACGCGTTGTCCGGGTTGGGCAGGTACTCGTCCTGGAAGACCGCCCAGATCGCCTTCGGCGTGACCTCGCCGCCCTCACTGTCCGTCTTCGCCTGGATGATCTTCGAAAACTCGATCTGCATCCGGCGCGGCAGGTCCAGCTTGTGGTCGTTCTTCAGGACGTACGCGATACCGCCCTTGCCGGACTGCGAGTTGACCCGGATGACCGCCTCGTAGGAGCGTCCGACGTCCTTCGGGTCGATCGGCAGATAGGGGACGGCCCACTCGATGTCGTCAACGGTCTTGCCCTGGGCGGCCGCGTCGGCCTCCATGGCGTCGAACCCCTTCTTGATGGCGTCCTGGTGGGAGCCGGAGAAGGCGGTGTAGACCAGATCGCCCGCGTAGGGGTGGCGCGGGTGGATCTCCATCTGGTTGCAGTACTCGCTCGTCCGACGGATCTCGTCGATCTGCGAGAAGTCGATCTGCGGGTCGACGCCCTGGCTGAACAGGTTCATGCCCAGCGTCACCAGGTCGACATTGCCGGTGCGCTCGCCCTGGCCGAAAAGGCAGCCCTCGATACGGTCCGCACCGGCCATGATCGCCAGCTCGGCGGCGGCGACGGCGGTGCCGCGGTCGTTGTGCGGGTGTACGGACAGACACACGTGCTCGCGGCGCGACAGGTTGCGCGACATCCACTCGAAGCGGTCGGCGTGCGTGGACGGGGTCGAGCGCTCCACGGTGGCAGGCAGGTTGAGGATGATCTCGCGGCCGGCCTCGGGCTGCCAGACGTCACAGACGGCCTCGCAGACCTCCAGCGCGAAGTCCAGCTCGGTGTCGGTGAAGATCTCCGGGCTGTACTGGTAGCCGAAGGTCGTCTCCGGGCCCAGGATCTTCTCGGCGTACTCCATCACCAGCCGCGTACCGTCCACGGCGATCTGCTTGACGTCGTCCTTCGAGCCGCGGAAGACGACCCGGCGGAAGGTGGGCGCCGTCGCGTTGTACAGGTGCACGGTCGCGCGGTGGGCTCCGACGACGGACTCGACGGTGCGCTCGATCAGGTCCTCGCGCGCCTGGGTCAGGACGGAGATCGTCACGTCCTCGGGGATCGCGCCCTCTTCGATGATGGAGCGTACGAAGTTGAAGTCGGTCTCGCCGGACGACGGGAAGCCGACCTCGATCTCCTTGTAGCCCATGCGTACCAGCAGGTCGAACATCTCGCGCTTGCGGGCGGGCGACATCGGGTCGATGAGGGCCTGGTTGCCGTCGCGCAGGTCGGTGGACAGCCAGCGGGGCGCGGCGGTGATCCGGTTGTCCGGCCAGGTCCGGTCGGGGATGTCCACGGCCTCGTACTTGCCGTACTTGTGGATCGGCATCCCGGACGGCCTCTGGGTGTGGGTCGCCGTGGTGATGGGCGTGGGGCGACCGACAGAAGTGTCAGACATTGCGCAGGGCTCCTCGGGGTCCAGCGGTAGGACGGCCGACTGAGTCGAAGCAGCACCAGATCCCGCGGGGAGGGGGTCGGCCTACGACTACAGGCCCTCGCCGCGGCAGCTAAGGAGAAGCAGCCCGAAACGCATGATGGGAAGCAGCCTAGCCGAGCATCGCGGGGATGGAGGTGGTGTATCACTATGCGGGACACAATTCCGGTTACGGCTAAACGGTGACCCATCACTCCATTTCACTAATCATGGTGGCAACTAGTGACAGCGCCGTGACTCAATGCCACAGTCCCCCGCATGGACGCCAACGCCCGCCGGGTCAACCCGGTCTTCTGCACCATCGTGCCGCCACATGTCCTCGACAAATTGGCCCGCGCCGAGGATCCCGCGATCGCCGAGCCCGCCGCCCGCACCCTGGAGCACGACGCCCTCCAGCGCACCCGCCGCCGGATCACCACGGTCCGCGGCCTCACTCCGGGCGCGGCGCGCGCCGTGTCGGACAAGCCGCATCGCACGATCTACGACGCCGGGCACGAGGAGACCGTGCCGGGCAGGAAGGTGCACTCCGAGAACGACAAGCCCGCCAAGGACGCCACGGTCAACCGCGCCCACGCGGGCCTCGGCGCGACCTTCGAGCTGTATCTGAAGGCGTACGGCCGTCACTCCATCGACGGTTCCGGCCTGCCGCTGAACGCGACCGTCCACTACGGCGAGAACTACGACAACGCCTTCTGGGACGGCGAGCGGATGGTGTTCGGGGACGGCGACAACGATCTGTTCCTGGACTTCACGCTGCCCGTGGACGTGATCGGGCACGAGCTCACCCACGGTGTCACGCAGTACACGGCGAACCTCGAGTACTTCAGCCAGTCCGGCGCGCTGAACGAGTCCATGTCGGACGTCTTCGGCTCGCTGATCAAGCAGTACTCCCTCGGCCAGACCGCCGACCAGGCCGACTGGCTGATCGGCGCGGGCCTGCTGGGCCCCAATGTGACGGGCGTCGCGCTGCGCTCGATGAAGGAGCCGGGCACGGCGTACGACGACGACGTTCTCGGCAAGGACCCGCAGCCGGCGACGATGGAGGACTACGTCAGAACCGGTCGCGACAACGGCGGCGTGCACATCAATTCGGGGATCCCGAACCACGCCTTCTACCTGGTCGCCACCGCGCTGGGCGGCAATGCGTGGGAGCGGGCGGGCCAGATCTGGTACGACGTCCTGACCGGCGGCGAACTCTCCACGACCGCGCAGTTCACCGAATTCGCCGGCCTCTCGGTGGCCGCGGCCCGCTCGCGCTTCGGCGACGGCGAGGAGCAGGAGGCGCTGCTGAAGGCGTGGTCCCAGGTCGGGGTGAGTACCCACTGAGCCGTTCTCGTACTAGACAGGACCCATGCGTATCCAGGTAAGACGCACGGGAGGGTTCGCCGGCATCGAGCGGTCCGCGGAGGTGGACACCTCGGGGCGGACCGATGCGGGTACCTGGCATGCCCTGGCCGAGCAGGCGATGGCCGACGGCCGGGGCACGCCAGGGGTCGGGGTGCCGGACGGGTTCAGCTACCGGATCACGGTGGACGGGCGCAGTGTCCACTGCGCGGATCCCCGGCTGTCCGACGCGCAGCGGAAGCTGATCTCGCGTGTCCTCAAGGAAGGTTCCTGACCGGGCGAACGCGGACGCGAACGCGGGCCCGGTCAGAAACCGAGCTTGCGCAGCTGCTTCGGGTCCCGCTGCCAGTCCTTCGCGACCTTCACATGGAGATCCAGGAAGACCGGCGTGCCCAGTAGCGCCTCGATGTGCTTGCGCGACTTCGTGCCGACCTCCTTCAGGCGCTTGCCCTTCGGGCCGATGATGATGCCCTTCTGGCTCGGGCGCTCGATGTAGAGGTTCGCGTGGATGTCCAGCAAGGGCTTGTCCGCCGGGCGGTCCTCGCGCGGCAGCATCTCCTCGACCACCACCGCGATCGAGTGCGGCAGCTCGTCCCGTACGCCCTCCAGCGCGGCCTCACGGATCAGTTCCGCGACCATGACCTGCTCGGGCTCGTCCGTGAGGTCGCCCTCCGGGTAGAGCGTCGGGCCCTCCGGGAGCAGCGGGATCAGCAGGTCGGCCACCAGCTGGACCTGCTTGCCGCCGAGCGCCGAGACCGGGACGATCTCCGCCCACTCCATGCCCAGCTCCTTGCCGATCCGGTCGATCGCGATCAGTTGCTCGGCGAGGGTCCTGGAGTCGACCAGGTCGGTCTTGGTGACGATCGCGACCTTCGGGGTCTTCTTGATGCCCGCGAGCTCCTTGGCGATGAAGCGGTCGCCGGGGCCGAGCTTCTGGTCGGCGGGCAGGCAGAAGCCGATCACGTCGACCTCGGCCCAGGTGGTGCGTACGACGTCGTTGAGACGCTCGCCGAGCAGCGTGCGCGGCTTGTGCAGGCCCGGGGTGTCCACCAGGATCAGCTGGGCCTCGGGGCGGTGCACGATGCCGCGTACGGTGTGCCTGGTCGTCTGCGGCCGGTTGGAGGTGATCGCCACCTTCTGGCCTACCAGAGCGTTCGTGAGGGTGGACTTGCCCGCGTTGGGGCGGCCGACGAAGCAGGCGAAGCCGGCCCGGTGCGGGACGTTGTTCTCTTGGGTACGAGCGCTCATGGCGCCCATTGTCCCTGATGTCACGAGCCCTCGGGTACGCGCGCCCTCACCCGCCGCACTCTGGCCCACACTCCGGCCCCCAGCAGGCCGGCGCTCAGCACCACCGCGACCAGCCACGGCAGCGCGAAGAAGGAGGTTCCGGCCGACTCGCGGACGTCCCGTGCGCTGGCTGTGAGTCTGACCTCGCCCCATTCGAGCTGGGGTGCTCCCGCCCAGCGTTCGGTGAGACGGATCTTCTGACGCGGCAGCAGCTCGGCGGGGATCATCTTCAGATCGCGGTTGAGCAGATCGCGGCCGAAGAGGCCTTCGGCCTTGAGTGCGACCTTGGGGTTGAGCGTGACATTGCCGCGGTTGTAGAGGGTGTACGAGATGAGCGCACTGCTCTCGCCGGTGCCGGGTAGCAGGGGCTGCTCGTGGGTGAGCGTGACGTTCTCGACGGAGAGCGCGGGGACGGTGGGGCCGTTCACCCGCAGATAGATGCGCGCGCCGACCGCCTGCTGGATGCCGACGGCGAGCGGGCCCGTCGAGGGGTTGATGTGCTCGTCGAGGGCGACCAGGGCGCCGGGGTGGTCACCGGGCTCGGCGTCCTCGGGGACGTGCATGGTGTAGGGCACGGTGACCGAGCTGTTGCCGGGGACGGTGACGCGGTCCCGCCCGGGCTTCGCCCAGGCGCCGACGCCGCGCTGCTTCTCCTTCAGGGTGCGTACGGCGAAGCCGCCGTCCCGTTCGGTGTTGTAGGCGTCGGCGGCGTACAGCCGGAACGTCAGGGGGGCGGCGGTCTTGTTGGTGACCGTGACCTGATCGGTGAGGGTCGCGCCGGGGTCGGCCGAAAGGTAGAAGCACGGGCGCCGGCCCGGTTCGGCGGGGGTCCCCCCGGCGGAGCGAGGGGGAGAGGCGGGATAGACGGACCAGTTGCCGTTGTCGGCGGCGTGGGCAACCGGGATGCCGTACGCGCCGTGCAGCAGCGCGACCAGGACCGGCAGCAGGATGACGTACAGCTTGCGCATATGGGGAGCCCCCAGGGACGTAGCGGTGCCGGGGAGGTTCGGACGGGCCGACCGGGTGCGCGCCCGGCCCGCCGTTGGTGTTTCTTCGGCTCGGTTCGCCTAGGTGAGCGTGAGGGTCAGTACGCCGGAGTACGCACCGGGCGCGGTGTACGCCGGTACGTCCAGTGAGACCTTCGCGTCCACGGTGAACTCGCCTCCGGTGAGTGCCCCGTTGGGCGTGGAGGCGAGGGTCGCGCCCGCGCTGCCGACCGGTCCCGCGGAGCCGGCCGCACAGGTGCTGGGACTGCCCTGCTTGGTGGTGCAGGCCGGCGTCCAGCCGAGTCTCGCGGCGTCGATCTTCCCGCCGGGCCCGGTGAAGTCGGTGACCTTGCCGGTCAGGGACCAGCCCGCGGGGCCGCCGCGGAAGTCCTTGACCGTCACCGTCTTCAGATCGCCGGTGGCTGCCCCGCCCTTGCCGAAGTCGACCGCCGACATCTGGACGGTGTCACCGGCCTGGGACATGGACAACGTGCCTGCCGCGACGGAGGTGTTGAGCTTCTGGCTGTTGCCGGGCAGAGGCGTGTCGTCGATGACGGTGTACGCCGCCGGGCCGGCGCCCTTCTCCGCCGACCAGGCACTGCCTTCGTACGCGACGATGCCGGTGGTCGCCTTGTTGCCGACCTTGAGCTGCGCGGTGAAGCCGCCGGTGGCGTCGGCCTTGACGGCCGCCCTGTCGGCTGTCTCGGCCGCTCCGGCCCGTCCGACGACGGTGATGTCGGCGAGCGGACTGAACTTCGCGCCGGTGACGGTGACCGGGTCACCGGGCTTGCCGGAGGCCGTGGCGAGCTGGATGGTGCGCTCGTTGGCCCCCGGTACGTCCGTCGCGACGACCGTCTGGGAGACGGGCGCCGGCGGATTGATGACCGTACAGGGGGTGTCCAGCTCCATGATGTAGCTGGTGTGGATGTTGTAGTCGCCGGGCGAGAGGGTGATCGAGCCGGGCGCGGTGACCGTGAAGGTGCCGGTCATCGAGAACGGCGGGAACGCGCCCTTGCCCGGGACGGGCGGGTTCTTCTTGGGGCCGGTGACCGTGACGCTGCCGGCCTGGGCGCCGCCGAGGGTGACCTTGCCGCTGGGCGTCATGATGTCGGCCGGAAGCGCGAGGTCGACCGGGTTGCTGGCGGCCGGCTTCGTGACCGTGTACGTGACCTTGACGGTGTCGCCCACCTTGGGGGCGGCATTGTCGACGGTGATCTCGGCGGTCGTGGTGCCGTCGATGGGCGGGATGCCGGCGATGGGCGGCGGTACGCAGTGGGTCGCGAAGTCCACCGGTGCGGAAGCGGCGGCCATCGCGTTCGCGGGTGCGGCGAGCGATGCCGCGCCCGCGACCAGGGCGAGGGACCCCAGTGCGGCGGTCCACCGTCGCCTGCGATGGGTGGATCTTCGGTTGGCGGATCTTCGGGCGGCTGTAGCCATGATTGCCCCCTTCTGAGGAATGCTGGGGGCCATTGACGTGGGACGGCCGAAAGAAGTCAATGGAATCGAAATGCGACATCTGATGACCCATCAGATACTGTCAAGATCCGCGTCCCCGCAGGCCGGAAGGGGAATCGGCACCACCGGATCGATGACGCCGATTCCTGTCACAGTGGCGCTGTCATGTCAGGGGGCCGCAGCGCACCCGCTGCCTGCGAACGAGGGGCCGGCTCGGCGGGGAGCAGCGGACCGTTCCCCGGGCCGTGACGTCAGACGCCCGCGACGGTCCGGCGCTTGCGGAACCGGTCGGCCATGAGCGCCGCCTGGACAGCCACGTACAGCGTGCCGAGCACACCGACCGCAAGATCGAGCCAATCGGCGCCCCGGCCGAGCGCCAGGCTCCGTACCGCGGCTCCGCCCAGCCACAGCGAGAGCGACGCCAGCAGCACGCTCGCGACCGCCTGAGCGGTGCGCGCCGCGCGCTCGCGTCCGTAGCCCTTCAGCAGCTCGCCGGCGGCGAAGGCGACCACCGCGAAGGGCCAGACGTCCATGGCCTCCACAGCACCCGTGAGGACGCCTTCGACAAGGTTGCCGGCCCCGACGGTGCCGGCACCCGCCAGTGCGATCCAGGCGAACACCCGCTGACGCCGCGCTCGTTTCGGAGCGCCGCGCATCAGCCCGCCGCCACCGCGGACTTGAGCGTTCCGTCGGGCCCGGCGAGCAGCACCGGGGTCTTGGGGCCGCCCAGGTCACGTACCGCGGCGCGGTCCGCCTCGGCAGCGGCGTCCGCCTCGGAGACGACGGCAGCGGCCTCGAGGGACTTCGCGCCGCTGGCGACGGCCATGGCGACGGCGGTCTGCAGCGCGCTGAGCTTCAGCGACTCCAGCTCCACGGTCCCCGCGACATACGTACGCCCCGTCTCGTCCCGTACGGCAGCACCCTCGGACACGCCGTTGCGGGCCCGGGCGCTGCGCGCCAGCGTGATGATCTTGCGGTCCTCGGGATCGAGGTCGGTGCTCTGCGTCATGGCTCGAGCATAGATCGGCCGCCCGGCACGGAGCCGGGCGGCCGGTCGAGGTGGCCGGGGCTCAGCCCTGGACGCCCTTGACGAACTTGTCACCGATCCGCTTGACCAGATCCGCGAAGTCCTTCTGCGCCGTGGCGCCGCCCTCGTTCATGTACGCGACGCGGGTGGCACCGGTGCCCTGGTGCGCGACCAGCAGATCGGCCTTGATCACGATGCCGGGCGCGAACTCGATGGACATCTGGAAGGCGTGCGATGCCTCGCCGACCGTCGGAACGTCGAGCTTCTCGATCTTGACGGCGGTCTTCTCGCCCTCCATCTCGAAGGAGACGGTGGAGCAGCTGTCCAGCGCCGTGCCGACGGCCTTGGTGAAGTCGGCGGCGCCCGCGCCGGCGAACGTGAGGACCTGCTGGCTCAGCTCGGTCTTGCCGTCCGCCTGCTTGAAGTCGACGTCGCCGCCCTTGGTGGCGCCCTTGATCTTGGCGCCCATCATGTCGGCGAGCGGCTGGCACGCGGGCTTGTCGGCCTTCGGGGCCGGGGTGTTGTCGACGGGGACCTTGCCGGCCTTCCAGCCGGAGGGAAGGTCCTTGACCTCGACGGTCGCGGCCTTCATCTGCGCGGCGGTCAGCGGCGTGAGCGCCGGCGACTCCTTGTCCTCGCCCTTCGCCTTGTCCTTGGACTGCTCCTGGCCTGTGGCCGGCTTCTTGTCGTCGGACGATCCGCCGCAGGCCGCCGCGGTGAAGCACAGCGCGGAGACGGTGAGAGCAGCGGCAACGCCGCGGCGCAAACGGGTACTCATGAAAGTGGTACTCCCCTGGTTCTGTCTCAAAAAAGCTCATGGGGAGCTTCCCCCCTCCCCGGTAACGGGCAGAGGATACACATACGCCGAGGTCAGCCCGCCACCGGATACATCGAGCCGCGTCTGCCCTCCGGGCTCGCCAGCCACTCCAGCTTCGCCGCCGTGTCCGCTTCCGGCAGCGGCGTATGCATCACGATCGCCAGATCCGGCCTGGCCGGCACCCTCAGCTGGGTCGACTCCACGAACAGCTCCCCGACCAGCGGGTGTTCCAGCTCCTTGCGGACCTGTCCGCCGGGCGCGATATCGCGCCGCTCCCACAGCGCGGTGAACTCCTCGCTGGCCGCCTTCGCTTCCTCGACCACCGCCCGGAAGCCCTCGTCGTCGGGGCGCTCGGAGCAGGCGGCCCGGAACTGCGCGACGACGTACGGCGCGTTCCGCTCCCAGCTCCTGGCCCGCGAGCGGTAGATGGGGTCGGTGAAGAAGGCGATCAGACAGTTCTGCACGAGCCCGGGACGCATGCCGAGGACCATCCCCGCCGCGTCGTTGTAGAGGATCGTGTTCCAGTACGCGTCCATGATGTGCGCGGGGAAGGGCATCCACGCGTCGATCAGCCGCCGCAGCCCGGCGCACATATCGGCGTCGCCCGGATCCACCTCCGGCCGGGGCGGGTTGAGCCCCGCAAGTACATACAGATGGCGGCGCTCGACACTGCTCAGCCGCAGCACCCGGCCCACCGAGTCGAGGACCTGCGGTGAGACGGTGATGTCCCGCCCCTGCTCCAGCCACTGGTACCAGGAGACACCGACGCCCGCGAGGACCGCGACCTCCTCACGGCGGAGTCCGGGCGTACGACGGCGGGCCCCGCCGTCCGGCAGGCCCGCCTCGGCCGGGCTGACCCTGGCACGCCTGCTCATCAGGAACTCGCGCAGCTCGCCGAGGCGGTGCGCCTTCATCACATCGTGCTCGGCCGTCGTGGCCACGTACTCCCCCTGGTCCGTACGCCTGGCTGCCTGGTGGTGCGACCAACAGGATAAGTACCGGCTCCCCACGGATATTCCTGGAGCCGGAGGGTGTTGCCCATGGCAATCGACACCTCCGCCCCCGCCCCCGCGGCGACCGCGCCGCCCAAGCTCTCCGGCCGGGCCAAGCTGATCCTGCTGGTCCTGTGCGCCGCCCAGTTCATGGTCGCGCTCGACTTCTCCGTACTCAATGTGGCGCTGCCCGTCCTCGGCGAGGACCTGGGCATGAGCCGGTCCGCGCTGCAGTGGGCGGTCACCGCCTTCGCGCTGCCCTCCGGCGGCTTCCTGCTGCTCTTCGGCCGGACCGCCGACCTGTACGGGCGGCGCAAGCTGTTTCTCACCGGTCTCGCCGTCTTCGGCGCGGCCTCGCTGCTCGCGACATTCGCCTGGGACCCGGCGTCCTTCCTGGCCGGCCGGGCCCTGCAGGGCCTTGGCGCGGCCGCCATCGTGCCGACCGGAATGTCGCTGCTCACCACCACCTTCCCGGAAGGCCCGCAGCGCGACCGGGCACTGGGCATCAGCGGCACGCTGCTGTCGCTGGGCTTCACCATCGGCATGGTGCTGGGCGGCGTACTGACGGACACCCTGGGCTGGCGCTCCACGATGGGCCTGCTGGCCGTCGCCGCACTGCTCGTCCTCGTCCTGGCACCCGGTCTGCTGGCCGAGTCCCGGCACCCGGAGCGGCCGCGTCTTGACGTGCCCGGCGCGGTCACCGTCACCGGCGGGCTGCTCGCCGTGATCTACGCCCTGTCCACGGCGGCCGAGCGGGGCTTCGGCGGCGCGGACGTCCTGGTGACCCTGGTCGCCGGTGTCGGGCTGCTGGTCGGGTTCGTACTGGTCGAGTCCCGGTCCGCCGCCCCGCTGGTCTCACTGCCGATGCTGAGGCGGCGGACGGTGGCCTGGGGGAATCTGGGCGGTCTGGTGACCTTCTCGATGATGAGCACGGTCGTCTTCGTCCTCACCCTCTACCTCCAGGAAGTGCTGGAGCTCTCCGCCTTCCGGACCGGTCTGGTCTTCGGCGTCCAGGGCGTGCTGTCGGCCTTCGCCGGTGCGTACGCGCCCAGGCTCATCGGCCGCATCGGCGCCCGCCGCACGCTGGTCGTATCGCTGCTCGGCCAGGGCGTGTTCGTCGCCGCCCTGCTCGGCATCGGCACCGGATCGGGCGCCCTGCTGGCGACCGTCGCCGTCTCGCTGGCCAGCGTCTGCCATCTCGGCGCGATCATCTCGTACGGGCTGACGGTGACGTCCGGGGTTCCGGACGACGAGCAGGGCCTGGCGACCGGCCTCGTCACCACGACGCAGCAGGTGGGCATCACCATCGGCATCCCGCTGCTGGGTGTGCTGGCGACGACGCAGGGCTCGCTGTTCGACGGGGTCCGTACGGTGCTGGCGGTGGACGCGGCGGTTGTCGTGGCGGCGGCGGCCCTGGTGGGGGTGGGCCTGCGCAGGGCTCGGGCCTGACCGGTCCAGCCTGGCCGCCGTTTGAGGCGCGGGGTCCTGGGCGGAGTCCCGGTGGGAGCCCCGGTTACGGGAAGGCGGCCCGGGTCAGGCGCGGTCCAGGCGGAGGCGGTCCGCCCGCGGCAGGCCCGCGACCACCAGGTCGTACGAGTCCTCGATCAGCTCCCGGACCATCCGGTCCGGGAGCTCGTCGACCGTCACCGTGTTCCAGTGGCGCTTGTTCATGTGATAGCCGGGGGCGATCGCCGCGTGGTCGGCGCGCAGCTGGACCGCGATGTCCGGCTCGCACTTGAGGTTCACCTTCAGCGGCTCGGCAGCCAGCGAGCTGAGCGCGAAGAGTTTGCCCAGAACCTTGAAGACCGAGGTCTCCGGCCCGAACGGGAACTCCTCCACCGCCGCGTTGAATTCGAGGCAGAACGCCCTCAGTTCCTGCGCCTTCATGTCGCCGCCTCCCCCTCGGGCTTGCCCGGCACCGGCTCCGCCAGCACCGTGACGATTTTGTTCCGGCGGCCGGCCGGGGACTCCGCGGTCAGCCGCAGCGCCCGCCCGTCCGGCAGGTCGACCACCGCGGACGCGCCCGCGATCGGCACCCGTCCCAGGGCCTTCGCCAGCAGTCCGCCGACGGTCTCCACATCCTCGTCGTCGAACTCGTCGAGCCCGTACAGCTCGCCGAGATCGTCGATGTCGAGGCGGGCGGTGACCCGGAAGCGGCCCTGGCCCAACTCCTCGACCTGCGGCAGCTCACGGTCGTACTCGTCGGTGATCTCGCCGACGATCTCCTCGAGGATGTCCTCGATCGTGACGATCCCGGCGGTGCCGCCGTACTCGTCGATGACGACGGCCACGTGATTGCGCTTCTGCTGCATCTCGCGCAGCAGATCTCCGGCGTTCTTTGTGTCGGGGACGAACACGGCCGGCCGCATCGTCGTGGAGACCAGATCGGCCTCCGAGTCGCGGTTGATGTGCGTCTTGCGGACCAGGTCCTTCAGATACACGATGCCGACTATGTCGTCCTCGTTCTCCCCGGTGACGGGGATGCGCGAGAAGCCGGAGCGCAGCGCCAGGGTCAGCGCCTGCCGGATCGTCTTGTACCGCTCGATGCAGATCAGGTCGGTCCTGGGGACCATCACCTCGCGTACGAGGGTGTCGCCGAGCTCGAAGACGGAGTGCACCATGCGGCGCTCGTCGTCCTCGATCAGCGACTCCTGCTCGGCGAGGTCGACCATCGCCCGAAGCTCCGCCTCGCTCGCGAACGGGCCCTTGCGGAAGCCCTTCCCGGGCGTGAACGCGTTGCCGAGCAGGATCAGCAGCTGCGGGACGGGGCCCATGATGCGGGCCAGCGGGAGCAGGACGTACGCGGCAGCCGTGGCGGTGTTCAGCGGGTGCTGGCGGCCGATGGTGCGCGGCGAGACGCCCACCGCGACATACGAGACGAGCACCATCACGAGGATGGCGATGACCAGCGCCGTCCAGGTCTCCTTGAACTCCTCGAGGCAGGCATAGGTGACGAGCACCCCGGCCGCCATCTCGCAGGACACCCGCACCAGCAGGGCAACGTTGAGATACCGGGTCGGGTCGGCGGCGACCTGCGCCAGTTTCTCGGAGCCGCGCCGCCCGGACCGGACGGCCTCGGCGGCACGGAAACTCGAGACACGCGCCAGGCCCGCCTCCGCGCACGCCGCCAGCCAGGCGACGACGACCAGCAGAATCGCGCCGAAGATCAGTTGACCGGTCATGAGACGGTCGGCGCCGGGGACGGACCGGTGTGGCCCTTCTCCGCCCGCCAGCCGTCGATGATCGCGGCCTGCAGACCGAACATCTCGGTCTTCTCGTCCGGCTCCTCATGGTCATAGCCCAGCAGATGCAGCACTCCATGGACGGCAAGGAGCTGGAGCTCCTCGTCCATGGAGTGCTGTGTCGGGGCCTCTTCGCCCTGCTTCTTGGCGACTTCGGGGCAGAGCACGATGTCACCGAGGAGCCCCTGCGGGGGCTCCTCGTCGTCCTTGACCGGCGGACGCAACTCGTCCATCGGGAAGGACATGACATCGGTCGGACCGGGCAGGTCCATCCACTGGATGTGCAACTGCTCCATGGCTTCGGCGTCCACGACGATCACCGAGAGCTCGGAGAGCGGGTGGATTCGCATCCGCGCGAGCGCGTAGCGGGCGACATCGAGGATCGCCTGCTCGTCGACCTCGGTTCCGGACTCGTTGTTGACGTCGATCGACATGGTGCGCAGTTACTACTTCCCGTTCGGGTTCCCGTTTTGGCCGTCGTACTTCTCGTACGCGTCGACGATACGGCCGACGAGCTTGTGCCGGACGACATCCTGGCTGGTGAGCCGGGAGAAGTGGACGTCCTCGACGCCGTCCAGGATGTGCTGGACCTGGCGCAGTCCGCTCTTGGTGCCGTTCGGCAGGTCGACCTGGGTGACGTCACCGGTGATGACGATCTTCGAATCGAATCCGAGCCGGGTCAGGAACATCTTCATCTGCTCGGCGCTGGTGTTCTGCGCCTCGTCGAGGATGATGAACGCGTCGTTGAGCGTACGGCCGCGCATGTACGCCAGCGGCGCGACCTCGATCGTGCCCGCCGCCATCAGCCGCGGGATCGAGTCGGGGTCGAGCATGTCGTGCAGCGCGTCGTACAGCGGCCGCAGATACGGGTCGATCTTCTCGTAGAGCGTGCCGGGCAGGAAGCCGAGGCGCTCTCCGGCCTCCACCGCGGGACGCGTCAGGATGATGCGGTTGACCTGCTTGGACTGCAGGGCCTGGACCGCCTTGGCCATGGCGAGATACGTCTTGCCGGTACCGGCGGGGCCGATGCCGAACACAACCGTGTGCTTGTCGATCGCGTCGACGTACCGCTTCTGGTTGAGGGTCTTGGGGCGGATGGTCCGGCCGCGGCTGGAGAGGATGTTCTGGGTGAGCACCTCGGCCGGGGTCTCGACCTCGCCGTTGCCGTCTTCGACTGCCCTGAGCATGGCGATCGAGCGTTCCACTGCGTCCTCCGTCATCGGCTGCCCGGTGCGGAGCACCAGCATCATCTCGTCGAACAAGCGCTGGATCAGGGCGACTTCCACGGCGTCGCCGACCGCGCTCACCTGATTGCCCCGGACATGGATATCGGCCGCCGGGAAGGCCTTCTCGATCACGCGAAGCAGGGCGTCGCCCGAGCCCAGGACCGTCACCATCGGATGCTTGGCGGGGACGGTGAAGTGGGCTCGCGCCTCCCCTGGCGCTGCGGGTCCCCCTACGCCCCCGGGGCGTGGGGGGCGGGTCTGGGCGTTAGGTGTCTGAGTCATGGGCCGGCTCTGTGGCCTGCACATACCTCCCGTTGCAGGGTTCTCGCTGCTCGACAACCTCTGGAACACCAAGCGTACGACTTGACACTGACAAGGCCGAGGGCTTTTCCGGAGGCGTTGCGGAAGGTCGGCTTCCGGCGGAGGCTCCGGGCCGGAGCTTCAGGCGGAGGTCCGGCGGCGAACCTTCAGGCCGAGACCCCGGGCGGAGGCCTCGGGCCGAACCTCCAGGCCGAGGCCTCGGGCGGAGCTTCAGACGGAGCGGCCGAAACCGATCGTCGGTACGGCCCGGCGCAGTGGCCAGGGCCGGGTGGGCGCGGGCAGCAGCGTCTCCAGGAACGCGTACCGGCGCAGGGCCGTCGGGTCCTGGTCGTCACAGCCCTGGACGTACTGCCACCACGCGGCGATCTCGGACCAGCCCGGGGCGGAGAGCGAGCCGCCGAACTCCTGCACCGAGAGGGCGGCGGTCAGCCCGGCGAAGGCGAGACGGTCGGCGAGCGGCCAGCCCGCGAGCGTACCGGTGACAAAACCGGCCACGAATACGTCGCCGGCGCCGGTCGGGTCGAGCGCCTCCACGGCGATGGCGGGGACCTGGGCGCTCTCGCCGGTCGCGCCGTCCACGGCGTACGCGCCCTCCGCGCCGAGAGTGACGACGGCGAGCGGAACCCGCTCGGTCAGGGCCTGGGCGGCGGCGCGGGGGCAGTCGGTGCGGGTGTACCGCATCGCCTCCTCGGCATTGGGCAGGAAGGCCTCGCAGTGCTCCAGGTCGGCGAGGTCGTCCGGGTCCCAGCGGCCGCTCTCGTCCCAGCCCACGTCGGCGAAGACGCGGGTGCCCTTGCGTGCGGCCTGGGCGATCCACTCGTCGCGACCGGGCGTGAGAGAGGCGATGGCGGCCCTGGCGGGCGGCGGGCACTCGGGCACGGGCGGCGGGGCCTCGTGCCCGTGGGAGACCATCGTGCGCTCGTCCTCGTACGCCATGGAGACGGTGACGGGCGAGTGCCAGCCGGGCACGGTACGGGAGAGCGAGAGATCGATGCCCTCACCGTGCTCGAGGGCGTCCCAGCAGTACTCGCCGTAGTGGTCGTCCCCGAACGCGGCGGCGAGCGAGGTACGCAGCCCGAGCCGGGCCAGGGCGGTGGCCATATTGGCGACACCGCCGGGGCTTGAGCCCATGCCACGGGCCCAGGACTCGGTGCCGCGGACGGGGGCGGAGTCGAGGCCGGTGAAGATGATGTCGAGGAAGACACTGCCGGTGAGGTAGACGTCGCAGGCCGGATCGGCCGGTCTCCGGAGCGCGGCGAGCGGGTCCAGGCAGGGGGCAGCGTGGTGCGGATGCTCTCCGTGTCCAATGGTCACCGTGCCGCTCCCGGTACGTGGTGCAGATCAGGCCAGTCTGCCTGATCGGGGCGCTGACGGGTGGGGGCCGGGGCGGAGGAAGCTGCCCCGCCCCGCCCTTCCCGATTCCGCCCTCGCTCGCCGGACGGGCCGCCTGTGCGGCTCCGGATGCACGGCTCGGGTTCCCGGAGAATTTGCTACCAACGGGGGACGGGCGGCGCGACCCAGCCGGGCTCGGCCACCCGCATCGCCGCGGCGTCGTCGCGTTCGCGCATCGTGCCGTCGTCGTCGAGCCAGCGCCGGTGCAGGAGCGCCAGCCGCTCGCGGTCCAGTTCGACACCGAGGCCGGGCAGGTCGGACACGGCGAGGCGGCCGTCCTTGAACTCGAGACGCTTGGTGACGACGTCCTCGGTCTGCCACGGGTAGTGGCTGTCGCAGGCGTGGTCCAGGTTGGGAACGACCGCGGCGACCTGGGTCATCGCGGCGAGGCTGATACCGAGGTGGGTGTTGGAGTGCATCGACAGGCCGACCCCGTACGTCCGGCAGATCGCGGCCAGTTCCCGGGTGTTGCGCAGCCCGCCCCAGTAGTGGTGGTCGCAGAGGACGACCTGAACGGCGCCGCTCGCGAAGGCCTCCGGGATCTCGGCAAAGGTCGTCACGCACATGTTCGTCGCGAGCGGAACGTCGGTGCCGGCCGCGACCTCGGCCATCCGGGCCGTCGTGCTCGCCGGGTCCTCCAGGTACTCCAGTACGTCTGCGAGTTCCTCGGCGACCTGCAGCGACGTCTCCACGGACCAGGCGCCGTTGGGGTCGAGCCGCAGCGGCTGCCCGGGGAACGCCTCCGCCAGCGCACGTACCGCCGCGATCTCCTCGTCGGGCGCGAAGACGCCGCCCTTGAGCTTGAAGGAGGCGAAGCCGTAGTCGCGGGCGAAGCGCCGGGCCTGGGCGACGATCCCCGCCGGGTCCACGGCCGCGCCCCAGTCGTCGGACTCCCCGGCCCCGCGGGGGTGCGCGGACCATCGGTAGAACAGGTACGCGCTGTAGTCGACGGCGTCGCGCACCTTGCCGCCGAGCAGCGCGTGCACGGGCAGACCGAGGGCCTTGCCGAGGGCGTCGAGGCAGGCGACCTCGAAGGCCGAGACGATGGAGAGCCGCAGCTTGTCGGCGGTCTGCACACCGCGAAGACCGCCGGCGTCGACGGCGTCCGCGCCGGTGGCCTCGGCCGAGTCGCCGCAGACCAGGGCCGCGAGCTGATGCAGCCCGTTCACATCGCCGACCTGGCGGCCGGGCAGCGCTTCCGCCAACGGCGTTGCCAGGGAGAGGTACTTGGAGTCTCCGTAGGTCTCGCCGACGCCGGTGACGCCGCCTGAGGTGACCACCTCGACGATCAGGCGCGGGGTGTACGGCTGGTGCACACCCTGTGTGTTGAGCAGCGGCGGGTCGGCGACGAGGATCGGAGTGAGCCGCACATCGGTGATCGTCAGGTCGCTGCGCGCGTTCATGCGGTGGCTCCTGCCGGATCGAGTCCGTCTGCCGGCAGTGCTTCGAGGTCCGCGAGGTCGTCGGGGCCGGGTTCGGCGTCCTCCTCCGCACGGTCGTCCACTTCCGTGCCCTGCGCCATGCTGTCTCCCTATGTAGATGTTGTACATGAATGAGAATGGAGATTAGATACGCGAACAGACATCGTCAATGGGCCGGGGGCCGCGCGGAATA
Source organism: Streptomyces sp. NPDC002926 (assembly GCF_053591755.1). Lineage (NCBI taxonomy): Bacteria > Bacillati > Actinomycetota > Actinomycetes > Kitasatosporales > Streptomycetaceae > Streptomyces > Streptomyces sp. NPDC002926. Next base: position 315,120 of record NZ_JBSFUK010000001.1, on the reverse strand, counting down.
CGATCGGCGCATGTCGGAGACGGATTCGCAGCCGGAGCCGGGATCGGAGCCGGGATCGGCTTCGGAGCCGGGAGCAGAATCGGCGCCGCGGTCCGGCGGCGTGCGCGAGGTGAAGTCGCGGCTCGCACCGTCGACCTGCTCGAAGCGCTCGCGGAGCGCGGCGACGACCGCCGGCTGCCCGCGCACGCGGGCGCGCTGGGCAAGGCACTGCTGACCGAGCGGCCGGACGAGCTGCTTCCGGAGGGCGAGTTGGAGCGGCTCACGCCCAACACCCGTACCGACCGCGCCGATCTCGCCGCAGACCTCGCCGCGATCCGCGAGCGCGGCTACGCCGTCGACCGCGAGGAGGGTATGACCGGTATCGCGGGCTTCGGCATCGCGCTGCGCCACGACACGCCCGCGACGGACGCGATCAGCTGCTCGGTGCCGGTGGCGCGGCTCACCGAGGAGCACGAGCGGCGGATCGTGGCGGTGATGAGGGCGGTCCGCACGAAGATCGAGGAGGCGGCGGCGAATCGCCGGAGGGGCTGAACACTGACCCCCTCCGGCGATCGAAGACACGCCGGAAAGGCCTTCGGCCCCCGGGGGTGCGGTCCCCGGTGACCCGGGCCCGCGCTAGTCGGGGCGTCCGGCGGCGAAGTCGTACGCCTCTACCTCGGCGATCAGCCGCGCCCGCCGCGCCTCGTCGTCATCCAGGAAGGACGCCAGGAACGAATTGCGGGCCAGCTCACGCAGCTGGTCCTCGGTGAGCCCCAGCGCCTCGTGCACCGCGTGGAAGGTGTCGCCGACATAGCCGCCGAAGTACGCGGGGTCGTCGGAGTTGACGGTGCACAGCAGTCCCGCCTCCATCATCCGTGCCAGCGGGTGCTCCTCGAGGACGTCGACGGCCCGCAGCCGTACGTTCGACAGCGGGCAGAGCGTCAGCGGGACCCGCTCCCGTACGAGCCGGTCGACCAGCTCCGGATCCTCCATGCAGCGCAGCCCGTGGTCGATGCGCTCGACTCCCAGCAGGTCCAGGGCCTCCCTGATGTACTCCGGCGGGCCCTCCTCGCCCGCATGCGCCACCTTGCGCAGCCCGAGCGCGTCCGCCGCCGCGTACACCTCGCGGAACTTCGACGGCGGATGCCCGGCCTCCGCCGAGTCCAGACCCACCCCCGCGATCCGGTGCAGATGCGGCTTCGCGGCATCGAGCGTCGCCATCGCCGACTCGGCGGACTCGTCCCGCAGGAAGCACATGATCAGCCGGGTGGAGATGCCGTGTCGCTGCTGGCTGCCGTCGAGCGCCCGGGCCAGCCCGTCGATCACCGTACCGATCGGGACACCGCGGGCGGTGTGCGCCTGCGGATCGAAGAAGATCTCCGCGTGGCGCACGCCCTGCCCGGCGACCCGCGCCAGATACGCGTCGGCGAGTTCCGCGAAGTCGTCCTCGGTGTGCAGTACGGCCATCAGCTCGTAGTACAGATCGAGGAAGGACTGCAGGTCCTGGAAGAGGTAGGCGCGGCGCAGCTCTTCGGTGTCCTTGTACGGCAGTACGACGCCGTTGCGCGCGGCGAGCGCGAAGGCGAGCTCAGGCTCGAGGGTGCCTTCGATGTGCAGGTGCAGTTCGGCTTTGGGGAGGGGCATTGCCCCATCTTAGGCCGATTCGTGCTCAGCTCCGTTTGGGCACGGGGATCCGCCACAGGTCCTGGGCAACCGTCAGCTCACCCTCGTAACCGACGGCTCTGGCCTGGCGCTCGAACTGGTACGGGTCGCTGTAGCGCTGCGAGAAATGTGTCAGCACGAGGTGCCGCACGCCCGCGTCGCGCGCCACGCGGGCCGCCTGACCCACAGTCAAGTGGCCGTGGTCCGAGGCAAGTTGCTCGTCCTCGTCGAGGAAGGTGGACTCGATGACGAGCATGTCGCAGCCCTCGGCGAGCGCGTGCACGCCGTCACAGAGCCTGGTGTCCATGACGAAGGCGAAGCGCTGGCCCCTGCGGACCTCGCTCACGTCGTCGAGAGTGACACCGTCGAGCACACCCTCTCGTTGCAGCCGGCCGACGCCCGGGCCCTTGATGCCGTGCGCGGCCAGCTTCTCGGGCAGCATCCGGCGGCCGTCGGGCTCAGTGATCCGGTAGCCGTACGACTCGACGGGGTGCGAGAGCCGGTGGGCGTCGAGGGTGTACGCCTCGGTCGTGGCCAGTACGGAACCGTCGCCGCCCACCGGCGCCTGCTCCAGCGCCACCGTCTCGCGGTAGGCCGTGGCGTACCGCAGCCGTTCGAAGAAGCGCTGTCCACTGGCCGGGTAGTGCGCGGTGACCGGGTGCGGCACCCGGTCGAGGTTGATCCGCTGGATCACTCCGGCGAGCCCGAGCGAGTGGTCGCCGTGGAAGTGGGTGATACAGATCCGGTTGATGTCGTGCGCGGCGACACCGGCGCGCAGCATCTGGCGCTGGGTGCCCTCGCCGGGGTCGAAGAGGATGCCCTCGCCGTCCCACCGCAGCAGATAGCCGTTGTGGTTGCGGTGCCGGGTGGGGACCTGGCTGGCGGTGCCGAGCACCACCAATTCACGTACGGACAAGTCGGTGTACCCGCTACCCGGGAGGCCACTCGAGGCCGCGGCCGCCCAGCAGATGCGCGTGCGCGTGGAAGACGGTCTGGCCCGCGCCCGCGCCGGTGTTGAAGACGACGCGGTATCCGGCCCCGTCGATCTTCTCCTCACCGGCGACCACACCCGCCTCATGCAGCACATCGGCGGCGAGCTGTGGCGCGGCGGCGGCGAGGGTGGCGGCGTCGCGGTAGTGCGCCTTGGGGATGACCAGGATGTGGGTCGGGGCCTGGGGGTTGATGTCGCGGAAGGCGACGACGGTCTCCGTCTCCCGCACGACGGTGGCCGGCACCTCCCCCGCGACAATCTTGCAGAACAGGCAGTCAGCCTGCGGTTCTCCCGCCATGACCGGGTCCTCCTCGCGTGTGGTCGGTACCCACGGCATCGTATAGCCCGCGTCGGACAAGCCCGCCGTGGCGGGTCAGGTGTGCCGGTCGCCCTTGCGTCCGTGCCGCGACAGCCCGCGCCGCGATCGGCCCGCGCCGACGACAGCCGGCACGGACGACGGTCGGCACGCACCACAGCCACGCCGCCGGCGTGCCACCGCCGGCTCTACGCCTGCGGCAGGCCCGGCGCCGACTTCGCAGGGTTCTCCGACAGCACCGCCAGCGCCATCCGGACCGCCTCGTCCAACTGCGGGTCGCGGCCCGCGGCGTGGTCCTGCGGCGTCATGACGACCTCCACGTCCGGGTCCACGCCGTGGTTCTCCACGCCCCACTCGTAACCCTCCAGCCAGAAGGCGTACTTCGGCTGAGTGACGAGCGTGCCGTCGACCAGGGAGTACCGGCTGTCGATGCCGACCACGCCGCCCCAGGTCCGCGTGCCCACGACGGGGCCGATGCCCAGCGCCTTGATCGCCGCGTTGACGATGTCGCCGTCCGAGCCCGAGAACTCGTTCGCCACCGCCACCACAGGTCCGCGCGGCGCGTCCTGCGGGTAGCTCAGCGGCTGCATGCCGCGCGGCAGGTCCCAGCCCACGATGCGCCGCGCCAGCTTCTCCACCACGAGCTGCGACGTGTGGCCGCCCCGGTTCTCCCGGACGTCCACCACCAGGCCCTCCTTCGCGACCTCGACCCGCAGATCGCGGTGGATCTGGGCCCAGCCCGGCGCCTGCATGTCCGGCACATGCAGATAGCCCAGCCGGCCCCCGGACCGCTCATGGACGTAACGACGCCGGTCGGCGACCCAGGCGTGGTACCGCAGCGGCTCCTCGTCCGCGAGCGGGACGACCACCGCGTGCCGCGGATCGCCGCCGCCCGCCGGGGAGATGGTGAGCTCGACGGCCTTGCCCGCAGCGCCGACCAGCAGCGGCCCCGGCCCGGTCACCTCGTCCACCGGCCTTCCGTCGACCGCGAGAATCGCGTCCCCGGCCCGCACCGCGACGCCGGGCGCGGCGAGCGGTGAGTGGGCCTGCGGGTCGGAGGTCTCGGAGGGCAGGACCCGGTCGACGCGCCAATTACCGTCCGCGGAGCGGGAGATGTCGGCACCCAGCAGCCCCTGCCGTGCCGAGGCACTGCCATAGCCGCCCCGGGGCGTGACATAGGCGTGCGAGGTGCCCAGTTCGCCCTGCACCTCCCAGAGCAGGTCCATCAGATCGTCGTGGGTGGCCAGCCGGGAGAGGACCGGACGGTACCGCTCCAGTACGCCGTCCCAGTCGACACCGCCGAGGTCCGCGCGCCAGAAGTTGTCGCGCATCAGCCGCCCGGCCTCGTCGTACATCTGCCGCCATTCCGCGGCCGGATCGACACTGCTGCGTACGCGGGCGAGATCGACGGTGATATTGGTGTCGCTGTCCTCGTCGCGCGAGGGCCTGCGGTCGCTCGGTACGACCTTCAGCTTGCCGTCCGCGTACAGCAGCACCCGCTTGCCGTCACCGCTGACGTCGAAGCTCGTGGCGTCCGGGACGAGTTCCTCGATGCGCTGCTGGACCAGGTCGTACCGCTCCAGAGCGGTCTTCGGCCACGGGTCTTCGGGTGTGGCCCTGGTGGCGCCCAGGACACCGCGCATCGGATGGCTCAGCCACAGCAGTCCGTCCTTGGCGGCACGCAGCGTGGAGTAGCGGCCCGCCTCGACGGGGAAGGGCACGATCCGGTCGGCGAGTCCGTCGAGATCGATACGGGTGACGGGGGCATCGCTCTCCTCACCGTCCTGCCGCTGGTCCCTGCCGCGGTCGTCCTTGTCGGCCTCGAAGGCCCGGCCGTGGCGCTGCGGCCCGAACGGCGACGGGGTCGTGGCGGCCAGCGTGATCAGATGCGGGCGGCAGCCGCCGACGAAGGCCAGATCGAAGACATGCGTGTCGTAGACCGGGTCGAAGGCGCGCTCGGAGAGGAACGCGAGGTGCTTCCCGTCGAGCGTGAACGCGGGCTGGAAGTCCCGGAAGCGCAACGGGGTCGCCTCGGAAACGGACAGATCCGCGGTGTTGGCGAGCTTGAGCTGCCGAAGCGGGGACGGTCCTGGATGCGACCAGGCGAGCCAGCCCGAGTCGGGCGAGAAGACCAGGCCGGTGGCGTCGCCGTGCTCGCTGCGGTCGACGTCGCGGACCTCGCCGCTCTCCCGCTCGACGAGCAGTACCCGGCCGTCGTGCGAGGCGACCGCGGCACGGCTGCCGTCGGGTGCGACAGCGAGACTCAGTACGCGGCCGAGCCGGCCCGCGCCCAGCCTGCGCGGCGTCGCCCCGGGCGCCTGGCCGACGGCCGGTGCGAACTCGAGGGCGTCGTCGCCCTCGGCGTCCGTCACCCAGACCACATGCTCCTCACCGTCGACCCGGAAGGTGCGCGGCAGCCTGGCTCGTACGCCGGGCTCCACGGCGAGCGCCCGCGCGGGACCTTCGCGGTGGGTGACCCAGTGGACGCCGCCGCGGATTTCCACCGCGCTGCCGCGTCCGGTGTGGTCGGGGGCCGCGGTGCCGAGATGACACTCGGCCTTGACGGGGCGCGGCCGCAGATCGGTGCGCTGGCCACCGAGGCGGATGTCGAGCCGGCGGGGCCCGTCGCTCCCGAGGTCGTCGAGGATCCACAGTTCACCGGCGGCGGCGTACACCACCCGGGTGCCGTCGGTGGCGGCATGCCGCGCGTAGTAACCGTCGATCCCGGTGTGGCGGCGCAGGTCCGAACCGTCCGGCAGAGACGAATAGACGGCACCGACGCCTTCGTGGTCGCAGAGGAAGGCGACGCGGTCCCCCACCCACAGCGGATACTCGACATTCCCGTCGAGGTCCTCGTGGAGGCGTACGAACTCCCCGTCGCCCGCCCGGTCGATCCACAACTTGCCCGCGGTACCGCCCCGGTAGCGCTTCCAGGCGGCGGCCTCCCGCCCCATGGTGGCCGAGAGCAGCAGCGTATGGGGACCGAACGCCACATCACCGACCGGCCCGTACGGCAGCACGGTGGCGGGCCCGCCGTCGAGCGGCACGGCCCGTGCCCAGCTGCGGCGCAGCGAGGCCTGGCCGTACGTACTGATCGCCAGGACCTCGCCGTCCGGCGTCCAGCCGCGTACGGATGTCTTCCCGCTGCCCCAGTGCGTCAGCCGGTCCGAAGGACCGCCGTCGACGGGCGCTAGATGCACCTCGGGTGCGCCGTCACGGCGTGAGGACCAGGCTATGTGCGTGCCGTCGGGCGAGATCCTTGGATGGTCCACCGGCACGTTGTCGGCGCTGACGCGCCACGCCCGGCCGCCGTCGAGCGGCGCGACCCAGACGTCGTCCTCTGCGGTGAAGGCGATCAACTCGCCGTGGACATGCGGATACCGGAGGTAGGCAGGGTGCGTCACACCGTCACCCTAGGCAGCCTGCCGCCGCCCGGTCACGGCTTTCCGATCACTTGGCCGGGTCGGGTGTCGCGGTCACGGTGACCGTGACGGTGACGGTGGGCCGCGGCGGGTCGCCCGGGCGGTGGGTGCCGGGGGTGCGGGTGGGCGTGCGGGTGGGCGTGCCTGCGCAGTTGCCGAGGACGCTGGCCTCGAAGACGACCTTGCCGTCGACCTTGGCGATGAGATCGCCGCGTACGCACTTCCCCGAGCGCTCCTCCGTGACCTTGCCCTTGAGCGTGATGCCCTGGCCGGTATTGGTCTCACCCTGGCAGTCGACGGTTGCCACGCTACGGGCGGAGGGCGAGGCGGACGCCGTGCCGGCCGGCTTCGGGCCGTCGCCCGTTGTCGCCGTACAGCTGAGCCACCGTACGTCGAAGCCCAGTCGCTCCAGGGTGCTGGTGCCGGTCTTGTCGGTGGTGACAGCGACGGCGACGGAACTCAGCCCGCCGCCGGACGCCGGTTCACAGGCCGCAGCACACGCAACTGCCGTACCGACAACGCCGATTGCGGCAAGGATGTGCCGGTGTCGTACTCGTCTCAAGCCCCGCATGAGGGCAGAGTGTCACCGAGTGCCCTGAAGGAAAAGAGTGGTTGCGGCCACCTTTACCCCGTACGGTCATGGAATGGCCAGGAAGCTGATCCGGACGCGCCGGCTCGTCGTCGACGAGAACACCGTCTACATGTGGTCGGTCCGTCACAAGCACGCGCGCACCGACGGGCGTTGCCCGGACTGCCGCACCACGCTCTCACTGCGGCGCGAGGGCACGACGGCGCGCCTGGAGCTCGCCTTCCGGGCGGGCCCGGGCCGGGTCGTCGCCGACGGCTACTGGGAATCGGGCTCGGTGGGCGACACCGAGCAGAACTGGCTGAACCTCTACGAGCCGGGGTCGGCGCGGCGGCTCCTCGACGAGGCGACAGTGCGCGGGCTGCTGCCCACCGCGGCCGGGACGACCGAGGTCGACGGCTGGCCGCTGTTCGACGCGGTGGTGGCGAACGAGAAGGGCTAGGACGCGAAAGGACCGCTTCAGGACCAGCGGCCGGTGCGGCCCAGCAGCAGCGCCGTGGCTGCCGTACCCGCCGTCGACGTGCGCAGCACGCTGCGCCCGAGCCGGTACGGCTTCGCGCCCGCCTCGGCGAATGCCGCCAACTCCTCCGGCGACACGCCCCCTTCGGGCCCGACGACCAGCACGATCGAGCCCTCCGCGGGCAGTTCCGCGGTGGCCAGCGGCTCGGCGCCCTCCTCGTGCAGCACCGCCGCGAAGTCGGCTTCGGCCAGAAGTGAGGCAACCTGTTTGGTCGTTGCGGCGTCCGCGATCTCCGGGAAGCGCAGCCTGCGCGACTGCTTGCCCGCCTCGCGCGCCGTGGCCCGCCACTTGGCGAGGGCCTTGCCGCCCCGCTCTCCCCTCCACTGCGTGATGCAGCGGGCGGCGGCCCACGGCACCACGGCGTCCACACCGGTCTCCGTCATGGTCTCGACCGCGAGTTCGCCGCGGTCGCCCTTGGGCAGGGCCTGGACGACGGTGATACGAGGCGTGGGTTCGGGCTCCGTCGGGAACTCGAACGGCTCGACGATCAGCCGGTCCTTGCCCTCCGTCCGCAGGACGACACCGGCCGCGCCGCGTCCTCTCCCGTCGGTGAGCACGATGCCCTCACCGGACTGCAGCCTGCGTACGGAAACGGCATGCCGTCCCTCGGGCCCGTCCAGCGTGAGGACCGCACCAGGACCCACGCCGTCCAGCGAGTCGACGACGAATACGGGGGCGGTCATCACCCACCACCCAGCGCCAGCGCGGCCCGCGCGGAGTCGAGTTCGGCGGCGAGCACATCGACGAGCTGACCGGCGGGCAGTTCGCGCGCCATCCGGTGGCCCTGTCCGGCCCAGAGGGCCATGCCCTGCGGGTCTCCCGCCTTGGCGGCGGCCTTGCGCAGGCCGCTCGTCAGATGGTGCACCTGGGGATAGGCGGCGGGGGCGTACGGACCGTGCTCCCGCATGAAGCGGTTGACGAGGCCACGGGCGGGCCGCCCGGAGAAGGCACGGGTGAGTTCGGTGCGGACGAACAGCGGATTGGTCATGGCCTGCTTGTGCAGCACATTGGCGCCGGACTCGGGACAGACCAGGAACGCGGTCCCGAGCTGCGCGGCGCTCGCACCTGCCGCGAGCACGGCGGCGATCTGGCCGCCGCGCATCAGTCCGCCGGCGGCGATGACCGGCAGCTGCACGGTCTCGCGGACCAGCCCGATGAGCGAGAGCAGCCCGATCCCCGAGCCGTCGGCGGCGGGGTCGTCCCGGTGCGTGCCCTGGTGGCCGCCGGCCTCGATGCCCTGCACACACACGGCGTCGGCACCGGCCCACTGCGCGGCCTGTGCCTCCTCGGGCGTGGTGACGGTGACCACGGTGAAGGTCCCGGCCTTCGCGAAGGAGTCGAGCACTTCGCGGGTCGGGCAGCCGAAGGTGAAGGAGACCACCGGCACGGGGTCGTCGAGGAGGATGGCGAGCTTGGCCTCGTACCCGTCGTCCCGCCCGCTGTCGGGGTCGCCGAGAGGCGTCTCGTACCAGGCGGCCTCACCGGCGAGCTGCTGCCGGTAGACACCGACGGCGGCGGGGTCGGCGGTGTTGGGCTGCGGCATGAAGAGATTGACGCCGAAGGGCTGACCGGTGAGCCCTCGGATCTGTTTGACCTCCTGGTACATGCCGTCCGCGGTCTTGTATCCGGCGGCGAGGAAGCCGAGGCCGCCCGCATCGGAGACGGAGGCGGCGAGCTGCGGACAGGAGGCGCCGCCCGCCATGGGGGCCTGCACGATCGGATACCGGCAGAGATCGGTCAGTGCGGAGGACATGCAGGCATGGTGCCATGTCGGCCGCGCGCGGCCGAATCGGGCGTTCCGCGGCCGGCGGGGGTGCGGGGGCGGGCCTTTCGCTTGCCCGCGTCTTCCCGCTGTGTCGATCTGCGGCCCCGCCGTGCGGTGTGGGGGCGAGCCCCGATACCCCCGTACGCCCTTCGGGCGTGTCCTCAATCGCCGGACGGGCTGAGATTTCCCCCCGCCGGGCGGAGATCCAGCCCACCGGCCGGAAGATTCCGCCCCGCCGGCGATCGAGGCGCGGGAGCCGGGGCAGAGCCCCGGAAACGGGCAACCCGCACTCCCGCCCCAACGGCTACCGCCCGTTGAACGCGTCCTTCAGGCGGGAGAACAATCCCTGCTGCCCCGGCTGGAACTGCCCCGTCGGCCGCTCCTCGCCGCGCAGCTTCGCCAGATCCCGCAGCAGCCGTTCCTGGTCCGCGTCCAGCTTCGACGGCGTCATCACCTCGACGTGCACGATCAGGTCGCCCCGACCGCCGCCCCGCAGATGCGTGATGCCACGCCCGTGCAGCGGGATCGACTGGCCGGACTGTGTGCCCGGGCGGATGTCGATCTCCTCGATGCCGTCGAGCGTCTCCAGCGGGCACTTCGTGCCCAGCGCCGCCGCCGTCATAGGGATCGTCACCGTGCAGTGCAGATCGTCGCCGCGCCGCTGGAAGACCGCGTGCGGCAGCTCGTGGATCTCGACGTACAGGTCACCCGCCGGGCCACCGCCCGGGCCGACCTCGCCCTCGCCGGCGAGCTGGATGCGGGTGCCGTTGTCGACGCCCGCCGGGATCTTCACGGTCAGCGTCCGGCGCGAGCGGATACGGCCGTCGCCGGCGCACTCCGGGCACGGCGTCGGCACGACCGTGCCGAAGCCCTGGCACTGCGGGCACGGCCGCGAGGTCATGACCTGACCCAGGAAGGACCGCGTCACCTGCGAGACCTCACCGCGTCCGCGGCACATGTCGCAGGTCTGCGCCGAGGTCCCCGGCGCCGCGCCCTCACCGGAGCACGTCGTACAGACGACAGCCGTGTCGACCTGGATGTCCTTGGTCGTGCCGAAGGCCGCTTCGTTGAGGTCGATCTCCAGCCGGATCATCGCGTCCTGGCCCCGTCGCGTACGCGACCTGGGCCCCCGCTGCGACGCCGTACCGAAGAACGCGTCCATGATGTCGGAGAAGTTGCCGAAGCCACCGGCCCCGAATCCGCCCGCGCCTCCGCCGCCCGCCTGGGACAACGGGTCTCCGCCGAGGTCGTAGACCTGCTTCTTCTGCGGGTCCGACAACACCTCGTACGCGGCGTTGATCTCCTTGAAGCGCTCCTGCGTCTTCGGGTCCGGATTCACATCCGGGTGGAGTTCGCGCGCAAGCCGGCGGAAGGCCTTCTTGATCTCGTCCTGCGATGCGTCGCGGCGTACGCCGAGTACGGCGTAGTAGTCCGTGGCCACTTACGACTCCGCCAGGATCTGTCCGACGTAACGTGCCACTGCGCGTACCGCTCCCATCGTTCCGGGGTAGTCCATGCGGGTCGGTCCGACCACGCCGAGTTTGGCAACTGCCTCGTCGCCCGAACCGTAGCCGACCGCGACCACGGAAGTGGAGTTGAGGCCCTCGTGGGCGTTCTCATGACCGATACGTACGGTCATGCCCATGCCCGAGTCATTGGCTTCGCCGAGCAGCTTGAGGAGCACCACATGCTCCTCGAGCGCTTCCAGCACCGGCCGGATGGTCAGCGGGAAGTCGTGCCCGAAACGGGTGAGATTTGCGGTGCCGCCGATCACCAGCCGCTCCTCGGTCTCCTCGACCAGAGTCTCGAGCAGGGTCGCCAGCACCGTGGAGACGGTGCCGCGGTCCTCCGGCTCGAAGGACTCGGGCAGCTCCTGCACCAGCTGCGGCACATCCGCGAAGCGGCGCCCGACGACCCGGCTGTTGAGCCGGGCCCGCAGGTCCGCCAGCGATGTCTCGCCGAACGGCGCGGGGCAGTCGATCATGCGTTGCTCGACCCGTCCGGTGTCCGTGATGAGCACGAGCATCAGCCGGGCCGGCGCGAGGGAGAGGAGCTCCACATGCCGGACCGTGGACCGGGTCAGCGAGGGGTACTGGACGACGGCGACCTGCCGGGTCAGCTGCGCCAGCAGCCGTACCGTACGGCCCACGACGTCGTCCAGATCGACGGCTCCGTCCAGGAAGTTCTGGATGGCGCGCCGCTCGGGCGACGACAGGGGCTTCACGCCCGCCAGTTTGTCGACGAAGAGCCGGTAGCCCTTGTCCGTCGGAATGCGGCCGGCGCTGGTGTGCGGCTGGGCGATGAACCCTTCCTCTTCCAGCACCGCCATGTCGTTACGGACAGTAGCCGGGGAGACACCGAGCTTGTGCCGTTCGGTGAGAGCCTTGGAGCCGACGGGCTCCTCCGTGCCGACATAGTCCTGGACGATGGCGCGCAGCACTTCGAGTCTGCGTTCGCTGAGCATCGCGCACACCTCCAGCCGTGGTTCCTTGGTGGTACTGCCTGGCACTCGATACGTTCGAGTGCCAGCACTCCCCCGAGCCAGTGTACGGCTGTCGGGTACGCCCCTAGCAAGGGCGTTCTGCGAGGGCGGCCGATCACGCTACCGTGCGACACCGCTGGTCCCTGCCGATAGCGTCGCGGTATGGACGTCAGTTGGGAAGAGTTCGGCTGGGAGCGCTTGGCCGACGGGGTGGGGCGCCGGCGGATGCCCGTCTGGGACGCGACCGTCGGATTGGTCGCCGGCGAGGACCGTGTCCTCATGTACGACACGGGTTCGACGCTCCGTGAGGGCGCCGAGCTCCGCACCCAGGCGCAGGCGCTGATGGGCGGCCGCCGAGTGACGCATATCGCACTGAGCCATCCGCACTTCGATCATGTACTGGGGACCGCGGCGTTCTCGGGGGCCGAAGTGTTCGGCGCGGTCGGCCTCGACGACCTGATGAGGCGGGAGCGGGACGAGATCCGCGACGCGGCCGTACGGCACGGTGTCCCCGCGAAGGAGGCCGCGGAGGCCGCCGATCTGCTGGTGCTGCCGCGCCATCTGGTGTGCGGGGAGTGGACGCTCGACCTGGGCGGCCGCCAGGTGCTGCTGGCCAATGTCGGACCCGGCCACACGGGCCACGATCTGGCACTGCTGGTGCCGGACGGCGGCCCGGGCAGCCCGGAGGTGGTCTTCTGCGGGGATCTGGTGGAGGAGTCGGGCGAACCGCAGGCGGGCCCGGACGCGATCCCGCCCCGCTGGCCGGCGGCGCTGGACCGGCTGCTGTCGCTGGGCGGCGAGGACGCGGTATATGTCCCCGGGCACGGGGCGAGAGTCGACGCGGCTTTCGTACGCGCGCAGCGGGATTCGTTGGCGGAGCGCTTCAGTGTGTCGTAGCGTCGGCCAAATGCGCAGCTACAGCCCGGATCTGACGCCTCCTTGGAAGAAGCGGCAGCCGGCCCCGGAGGTCCCCGCCGAGTCCGACCTGGTCGTGGAGGAGGTCACGACGGGTTTCTGCGGTGCGGTGATCCGTACCGAGAAGACAGCGGAGGGCCCGACGGTCACGCTCGAGGACCGCTTCGGCAAGCACCGGGTGTTCCCGCTGGTCCCGCGGGGGTTTCTGCTGGAGGGCCGGGTGGTCACGCTGGTCCGCCCCTCGGCGGCGGCGCCGGCCCGCCCGGCGCGTACGGCCTCCGGCTCGGTCGCGGTCCTGGGGGCACGGGCGAGGGTCGCGCGGGCGGGCCGTATCTATGTGGAGGGCCGCCACGACGCTGAGCTCGTCGAACGGGTCTGGGGTGACGATCTGCGGATCGAGGGCGTGGTGGTGGAGTACCTGGAAGGCATCGACGACCTCCCGTCGATCGTCAAGGAGTTCGCGCCCGGCCCCGACGCGCGCCTCGGGGTGCTGGTGGACCATCTGGTCCCGGGCTCGAAGGAGTCCCGTATCGCGTCCCAGGTCGCCGGCGATCACGCCCTGATCGTGGGCCACCCCTACATCGACGTGTGGGAGGCGGTGAAACCGTCCTCGGTCGGCATCCGGGCGTGGCCGTCGGTGCCGCGCGGCCAGGACTGGAAGACGGGAGTCTGCCGCGCACTGGGCTGGCCGGAGAACACGGGAGCGGCGTGGCAGCGGATTCTTGGCGGGGTCCGGAGCTACCGGGACCTGGAACCCGAGCTCCTGGGCTCGGTGGAGCACCTGATCGACTTCGTGACGGCACCGCCCGCCTGAGCGGCGTCAGTCCACCAGGTCCCGTACCACCGCGTCAGCCAGCAGCCGGCCCCGCTGCGTCAGTACGGCCCGGCCCTCCTCGTACGGCCCCGGCTCCAGCAGGCCGTCCGACAGCGCCCCGGCCGCCGCCGCCAGGCCCGCCGGGCGCAGCAGCCCCAGCTCGCAGCCGTCCCGGAGCCTGAGCTCCAGCAGGATCCGCTCCACCCGGCGGTCCTCCGCCGACAGGAGCTCGCGGCCCGCGCCCGGCGAGCGGCCCTCCGCCAGCGCCGCCGCGTACGCGCCCGGGTGCTTCACATTCCACCAGCGCACCCCGCCCACATGGCTGTGGGCGCCGGGGCCCGCGCCCCACCAGTCCGCGCCGCGCCAGTACAGCTCGTTGTGCAGGCACCGGCCCGCCTCGGAGGTGGCCCAGTTGGAAACCTCGTACCAGTCGAAGCCCGCGTCCCCGAGCACCGAGTCCGCGATCAGATACCGGTCCGCGTGGACGTCGTCGTCGGTCATCGGGACCTCGCCGCGGCGGATCCGCCGCGCAAGCTGGGTGCCTTCCTCGACGATCAGCGCGTACGCCGAGATGTGGTCAGGACCCGCGCCCACCGCGGCCGCCAGGGACGCGCGCCAGTCGTCGTCGCTCTCGCCGGGCGTGCCGTAGATCAGGTCGAGGTTCACATGGTCGAAGCCCGCAGCCCGTGCCTCCGCGACGCACGCCTCCGGGCGGCCCGGCGTATGCGTACGGTCCAGCACCTTCAGCACATGCTGCCGCGCGCTCTGCATCCCGAAGGAGATCCGGTTGAAGCCGCCCTCCCGCAGCTCGGAGAGATACGCCGGGTCCACCGACTCCGGGTTCGCCTCGGTCGTGATCTCCGCGCCGTCCTCGAGCCCGAACTCCTCGCGGACCGCTCCCAGCATCCGCACCAGGTCCGAGGCCGCGAGCAGCGTCGGCGTACCGCCCCCGACGAACACCGTCCGCACCTGCCTCGGGTCGTCGCCCAGTACCTTGCGGGCGAGGCGGACCTCGTCCGCCACCATTTCGGCGTAGTTGTCCCGGGAGGCGAGCACGCCGCCCGAGCCGCGCAGCTCGGTCGCCGTGTAGGTGTTGAAGTCGCAGTAGCCGCAGCGCGTCGCGCAGTACGGCACATGCAGGTAGAAGGCGAGCGGCCGGTCCCCGGCGCCTGTCAGGGCGGACGCGGGCAGCGACCCGTCCTCGGGCATGGGCTCACCATCGGGCAGTACGGAAGGCATGCCCCCCATTGTCCGTCACCTCGCGAGTGCCCCGGGACGGCTACCGCGCCTGGAGCACCAGCAGCGCCAGATCGTCCTCCGGCGGCGCCTCCCCGAACTCGTACACCGCCTGTTTGATCCGCTCCGCGACCCCTTGCGCGGTCAGGCCCGCGCAGCCGGCGAGCACCCGGGCGAGCCCGTCCTCGTCGTCGAACATCCGCGTCCCCGAGCGCCGCTCCGTCACCCCGTCCGTGACGCAGAGAAGGGTGTCCCCGGGCTCCAGGTCGAAGGTCTGGCTCTGGTACGCGACGTCCTCGACGACCCCGAGCAGCACCTGCGACTCGGCCGCGGTGAGCACCCGGCCGTCGGGGCGCAGCAGCAGCGGCAGCGGATGTCCGGCGCTCGCCAGCGTGCAGCGGACGCCTCCGCCGACCCGGGGCGAGGGCACCAGCTCGCCGTAGAGCAGGGACAGGAACCGCGCCTGCGGACCCTCCGGCACGCCCTGACCGCCCGCTGCCACGACCATCAGCGCGGCCGACTCCGCCGCCTCCATGGCGTCGTCGAGGAGCAGTCCGTTGAGCCGGTCCAGCACCTGGCCGACCTGGTACCCCTCGCGGGCGAGCAGCCGCAGCCAGGGCCGGGCGAGGCCGGTGACGACCGCCGCCTCGGGTCCGCTGCCCTGGACGTCGCCGAGCATGAAGCACCAGCGGCCGCCCGAGCCGGCCGGGAAGATGTCGTAGAAGTCGCCGCCCGCGACGCCGTCGTCGCTCGGCTCGTACACCAGGAACCGGTCGACGCCGGGGATCTCCCCGACCTTGCCGGGCAGCAGACCGCGCTGCAGGACCCGGCTGATGGTGGCCTGCCGGGTGTACTGGCGGGCCGCGCTGATCGCGAGAGCCACCCGCCGTGCGAAGTCCGCGATCAGCGCGGTCGCTTCGTCGGGTACGCGTGCGAGGCCGTACCGCGCCACCAGCAGGGTGCCGAGCCCGCGTCCGCCCGTGGCCAGGCGGTAGGCGACGGCCGAGCCCTCACCGGCGCCCGGTTCGCCGTCACCGGGCCAGGGAATCGGTACGGGCCCGTTGCCCGCGGCCTCGGGCAGCAGCGGCGGCTCCTTGTCCAGGGCATCGCGCAGCTGCTCCGTACGTGACTCGTCGCTGTGCCAGACCCGTGCGAGCCGCTGCGCGGCCCCCGCTCCGCCGCCCGCGCCCCAGCCGGACCCCGGCCGTCCCGCCTCGCTGTCCAGCCAGATCGCGCACCAGTCGGCGAGTCTCGGCACCAGCAGCTGCCCGGCGAGCGCCGCGACCATGTCCTCGTCGAGCTGTCCGGCGAGCAGGTCGGAGGCCTCGGCGAGGAAGGAGAGGGCGCCGCGGCTGATCCAGTCCTGGTCCTCGCGCACGGTGCGCCGGGGCGAGGGGGCGAGGATCTCGGCGGCGCGCAGTCCGCGCTGCAGCGCGGGTTCGGCGCCGGGGAGCGGGCAGGTGTCCCAGCCGTCGACGGGCAGACGGGCCCAGACGGTCTTGAGGCCGGAGCGGTAGGTGATGCCCCAGCGCTCGGCGAGGGCCGCGACGAGATGGAGGCCGCGCCCGTACTCGGGCGTGCCGGAGCGTTCCTCGGCGCCGTGCGGCTCGTTGCGTACGGCCCTGGCGGGGTGGTGGTCGGAGACTTCGAGCACGAGGGCCGCGGGCTCGACGTCCGCCGACTCCTCCAGCCTGCAGAGGAGTTCAACGGTGGTGCCCGCGTGCACGACGGCGTTGGTGACGAGTTCATTGACGATGAGAACCGCGTCGTCGGCGAGCCGGTCCGTACTGTGCCTGCCCGGCGGGCAGCCCCCGGACCCGCGGCAGAAGGCGCAGGTGGCGAGCATCCCGAGGTTGGTCCAGTCGGCGATGGCGGCGCGCACGAAGCGGCGCGCGGCGGACGGTGCGAGAGGGTTGCCGGGCAGGCTGGTGCGAGCGACTGAACGTGCGTCATCCCGCAGGGGGTACAACGGCGTTGTGCGGTGAACGGTCTCGCGCTGCATCGGAAGGGACCCCACTGTGCGGCTCCTGGTCGGTTCTGGCAATGCGCCGCTTATGACACCGACAGAGTGACAGACTGAGCCTGCTCATAAGCGCCGAGTCACCGAAGTGGGCGGATTATGAACAGAGAAAGTGCGTTGCCCTCCCCTCAGGCGGCGTCCCGGTTGCCTGCGGACTCTTCCCCGCCCTCCGCCGACGGCGGCTGGATCCGCGCCTCGGAGCTGCGCCCGCTGCTGACCGCGATGACGACCCTGCGCGACGGGGACTTTCATGTGCGGATGGCCGAGGTCCATGAGGGCGTGCCCGCCGAACTGGCGGCGATGTTCAACCAGATCGCCGTGCGCAACCAGCACTTCACGGACGAGCTGTCGCGGGTGCGCAGGGAGGTCGTACGGCACGGACGGCTCGACGACCGACTGTCGGCCAGCCCCGGCCAGGGCGCCTGGACGTCCGGTGTCATCAGTACGAACGCGCTGCTGGACGCCTTGGTGGTGCCCGCCGCGAACGCCACCCGCGTGCTGGACGCGGTGGCCGGCGGCGATCTGACCCAGCGGGTCGATCTGCACGACGGCAACCGTCAGTTGCGCGGCGATCTACGCCGCCTCGGCCGTGCGGTGAACAAGATGGTCGATCAGCTGTCGCTGTTCACCAGCGAGGTGACGCGGGTGGCCCGCGAGGTGGGCACGGAGGGCCGGCTCGGCGGACGCGCCAAGGTTCAGGGCCTTTCGGGCAGTTGGCGGGACGTCACCGAGGCGGTCAACACCATGGCCTCCCGGCTGACCGCGCAGGTGCGGGACATCGCCGCGGTGACCACGGCGGTGGCCCGCGGCGATCTGACCCGTACGGTCACGGTCGAGGCGACCGGCGAACTGCTTGAGCTGAAGCTCACCGTCAACACCATGGTCGACCAGCTCTCCGCCTTCGCCGACGAGGTCACCAGGGTCGCGCGCGAGGTGGGCACGGAGGGCCAGTTGGGTGGCCGCGCCCAGGTCCGCGGTGTGTCCGGGGTCTGGAAGGACCTCACGGACAACGTCAACTTCATGGCGTCCAACCTGACCAGCCAGGTCCGCAACATCGCGCAGGTCACCACCGCCGTCGCCAACGGCGACCTCTCCCAGAAGATCACCGTGGACGCCCAGGGCGAGATCCTGGAGCTGAAATCGACCATCAACACCATGGTCGACCAGCTCTCCGCCTTCGCCGACGAGGTCACCAGGGTCGCCCGCGAGGTCGGCACGGAAGGCAACCTCGGCGGCCGCGCCCAGGTCCGCGGCGTCTCCGGCGTCTGGAAGGACCTCACCGAGAACGTCAACTTCATGGCGGACAATCTCACTTCACAGGTCCGCAATATCGCGCTCGTGTCGACGGCCGTCGCCCAGGGCGACCTCGGCAAGAAGATCACGGTCGAGGCGAAGGGCGAGATCCTGGAGCTGAAATCGACCATCAACACCATGGTCGACCAGCTCTCCGCCTTCGCCGACGAGGTCACCAGGGTCGCCCGCGAGGTCGGCACGGAAGGCAACCTCGGCGGCCAGGCGCAGGTCCGCGGCGTCTCCGGCGTCTGGAAGGACCTCACGGACAACGTCAACTTCATGGCGTCCAACCTGACCAGCCAGGTCCGCAACATCGCGCAGGTCACCACCGCCGTCGCCAACGGCGACCTCTCCAAGAAGATCACTGTGGACGCGCGCGGCGAGATCCTGGAGCTGAAGGACACCGTCAATACGATGGTGGAACAGCTGCGCGCCTTCGCCGACGAGGTCACCAGGGTCGCCCGCGAGGTCGGCACCGACGGCCGGCTGGGCGGCCGCGCCCAGGTTCTCGGCGTCACCGGCCTGTGGAAGGACCTGACGGACAACGTCAACTACATGGCCGACAACCTCACTTCACAAGTGCGGAACATCGCTCAGGTGGCGACGGCCGTGGCGCAGGGCGACCTTTCCAAGAAGATCGACGTGGACGCGCGCGGCGAGATCCTGGAGCTCAAGACCACCATCAACACCATGGTGGACACGCTCTCCTCGTTCTCCTCCGAGGTCACCAGGGTGGCCCGCGAGGTCGGCTCCGAGGGCCAGCTCGGCGGCCAGGCGCGGGTCGAGGGCGTGTACGGCACCTGGAAGCGGCTGACGACGAACGTCAATGAGCTGGCGCTCAACCTCACCACCCAGGTCCGGGCCATCGCCGAGGTGGCGTCCGCCGTCGCCCAGGGCGACATGTCCCGTTCGATCACGGTCGAGACGCGCGGCGAGGTCTCCGAGCTGAAGGACAACATCAATCTGATGGTGTCCAACCTCCGCGAGACCACCCGGGCCAAGGACTGGCTGGAGTCCAATCTCGCCCGTCTCGCCGGTCTGATGCAGGGCCACCGCGATCTGATGGAGGTCGCCGACCTCATCCTGCGCGAGCTGACCCCGCTGGTGAACGCGCAGTACGGCGCGTTCTTCCTGGCCGACCCCGACGCCGACGGCGCTCCGTCCCACACCACGTCCACCACCAAGGGACTGGCGTTCATCGCAGGTTACGGCTCGGCCCAGTCGGCCACCATAGACACCACCGGGATGCCGGGCCACGGTCTGGTGCGCCAGGCGGCCCTGGAGAAGAAGCGGATCCTCCTCGAGGAAGCGCCGCCGGACTACATCAAGATCAACTCTGGTCTGGGTGAGGCGTCACCGGCCAGCGTCGTCATCATCCCGATCCTCTTCGAGGACAAACTGCTCGGCGTCATCGAACTGGCGTCCTTCTCCCGCTTCTCCGACGTCCACCTGGCCTTCTTCGACCAGTTCGTGAACACCATCGGCGTCGCGATCAACACCATCATCGCCAACTCCCGTACGGAGTCACTGCTCGGCGAGTCCCAGCGGCTCGCGGTCCAGCTCCAGGAGCGCTCCGACGAGCTCCAGCGCCAGCAGGGCGAACTGCAGCGCTCCAACGCCGAACTGGAGGAGAAGGCCGCACTGCTCGCGACCTCCTCGCAGTACAAGTCGGAGTTCCTGGCGAACATGTCGCACGAACTGCGCACGCCGCTGAACTCCCTCCTCATCCTGGCCCGGCTGCTCTCCGACAACCCGGACGGCCATCTCTCCGACCAGGAAGTGCAGTTCGCCACCACGATCCACCGCTCGGGCTCCGATCTGCTCCAGCTGATCAACGACATTCTGGACCTGTCGAAGATCGAGGCCGGCCGGATGGACGTACGCCCGAAGAAGCTGCCGCTGATCAAGGTGCTCGACTATGTCCACGCCACGTTCCGTCCGATCACCCTCGACCGCGGGCTGGCCTTCGAGGTCGCGGTCGGCGAGGACGTACCGCGCGAGATGTACTCCGACGAGCAGCGGCTCCAGCAGATTCTGCGCAACCTGCTCTCCAACGCCATCAAGTTCACCTCCTCCGGCCGCGTCGAACTGAGGGTGGAGAGAGTCAAGGACCCCGACGACAAGCTGCTCAAGGGGATCGACGACCTGATCGCCTTCGCCGTGGCCGACACCGGCATCGGTATCGCCCCGGAGAAGCTCCCGGTGATCTTCGAGGCGTTCCAGCAGGCCGACGGGACGACCAACCGCAAGTACGGCGGGACAGGCCTCGGCCTGTCCATCAGCCGGGAGATCGCGGGGCTGCTCGGCGGGCGCATCATCGCCGAGAGCGAGCCGGGCCGTGGATCCACCTTCACGCTGTACGTCCCCGTCCTGCACCCCGGCCATGCCGGCGGCGAGAGCGACGGCTCCCATGACGGCCACGACATCCATGGCATGCCGCTGGCCGCGCCCGAGCGGCACCACAGCGAGCCTGTGCCGCGCCCGGATTTGGAGGACGGCTGGCCCACGACGACCAAGCTGGAGGAGTGGAAGTCGGGCCGGGCGGGCCGGATCCTGCCGGGCCGCCGCGTCCTCATCGTCGACGACGACATCCGCAACGTCTTCGCGCTCACCCATGTGCTCGGCAGAGTGGGCATGCCAGTGCTCTACGCGGAGAACGGCCGGGAAGGCATCGAGACACTCGAGCGCAACCCCGACGTCGAACTGATCCTGATGGACATCATGATGCCCGAGATGGACGGGTACGAGACGATCGAGGCCATACGGCGCAGCCCGCTCTGGACCGACCTCCCGATCATCGCCCTCACCGCCAAGGCAATGCCGGGCGACCGCGAGAAGTCGATCGCGCAGGGCGCCAACGACTACGTGCCGAAGCCGGTCGACGTGGACCGTCTGCTGACCGTCGTCTGTTCCGTGCTGGATCCGGAGAGCGGAACGGCCGGGCCGGACAGTGCGCCTTCGGCCGAAGAACCTGCAATACCGGGGCAGCCGATCGGCGATGGGAAACCGACTGCCCCGCCGACGATCACGTGAGGCAGACACGATGAGCACAGAGGCACCCACCGCCGACCGCGCGAGCATCCTCCTGGTGGACGACATGGAGGACAATCTCGTGGCCCTCGAGGCAGTCCTGGGGTCCCTCAACGAACCGCTGGTCCGGGCTCGTTCGGGGGAAGAGGCGATGAAGGCGCTGCTGCGGCAGAAGTTCGCGGTGGTCCTGCTGGATGTGCGGATGCCCGGCATGGACGGCTTCGAGACAGCGTCCAACATCAAGCGGCTCGACCAGACGAAGGACGTCCCGATCATCTTCCTGACCGGGACGGATGCCGACAGTGGCTATGCCTTCCGCGGCTACGCCACCGGGGCGGCGGACTTCCTCACCAAACCGTTCGATCCCTGGGTGCTGCGCGCCAAGGTGAATGTCTTCCTCGAACTGCACCGCAAGAACCGCCAGTTGGAGCGGATGCTGGCACAGGAGCAGGAGCAGCTGGGCCAGATGTCGAAGCGGCTGAGTGCGATCGAGAGCGAGCTGGACAGGAGCGGCCCGAGCGACATACCGGAGGTGCGAATGCAGCTGACCCGGGTGGAGGAGATCCTGGGGGACCTGCGCCGCGGGCGGAGCCAGTAGCCCCGCCCGCAGCACATTCGGTCCTGCGGGCGGGCTCCCGCCCGTCGGCCGGTCCTGCGCCTCGCGCGGTTACGACTCGCGGGAGCCTGCGTACATGTCCTCGATGAGGTCCTTGTACTCGCGCTCGACGACCGGCCGCTTCAGCTTGAGGCTGGGCGTCAGCTCGCCGTGCTCGATGTCCAGGTCCCGCGGGAGCAGGCGGAACTTCTTGATCGTCTGCCAGCGCTGCAGCCCCTCGTTGAGCCGCTTCACATAGCCCTCGATGAGCTGCTCGGCCTCCTTGGTGGCGACCACCTCGGCGTACGGCTTGCCGTCCAGGCCGTTCTCCTTGGCCCAGCCGAGGATGGTCGGCTCGTCCAGCGCGATCAGCGCGGTGCAGAAATTACGGTCCGCGCCGTGCACCAGGATGTTGGAGACGAACGGGCACACCGCCTTGAACTGGCCCTCGACCTCGGCCGGCGCGATGTACTTGCCGCCGGAGGTCTTGATCAGGTCCTTCTTGCGGTCCGTGATGCGCAGGTAGCCGTCCTCGGACAGCTCCCCGATGTCACCGGTGTGGAACCAGCCGTCGGATTCGAGGACCTCGGCGGTCTTCTCGGGCAGGCGGTGGTAGCCCTCCATGATGCCGGGGCCGCGCAGCAGGATCTCGCCGTCGTCGGCGATACGCACCTCGGTGCCGGGCAGCGGCTTGCCGACGGTGCCCGTGCGGTACGCCTCGCCCGGGTTGACGAAGGACGCCGCGCTGGACTCCGTGAGGCCGTAGCCCTCGAGGATGTGGATCCCGGCGCCGGCGAAGAAGTAGCCGATGTCGGGCGCGAGCGCGGCCGAGCCGGAAACCGCAGCCCGCAGATTGCCGCCGAAGGCCTCGCGCAGCTTGGAGTAGACGAGCGCGTCGGCGACCTTGTGCTTGGCGGTGAGTCCGAAGGGCGCGGAGGCCGAGCCCGTACGGCGGAAGTTGTCCTGCGCGGCCTTGGCGTACTCGCGGGCGACCCCGGCCGCCCACTGGAAGATCTTGTACTTCGCGCCACCGCCGGCCCGCGCCTTGGCGGCGACTCCGTTGTAGACCTTCTCGAAGATGCGCGGCACGGCCGCCATGTACGTCGGCCGGACCACCGGCAGATTCTCGATGATCTTGTCGACCCGGCCGTCGACGGCGGTGACATGGCCGACCTCGATCTGCCCGGAGGTCAGCACCTTGCCGAAGACATGGGCGAGCGGCAGCCAGAGGTACTGCACGTCGTCCTTGCTGATCAGCCCGGTCGCGGCGGTCGCCTTGGCCATGTAGGACCAGTTGTCGTGCGGCAGCCGCACACCCTTGGGCCGGCCCGTGGTGCCGGAGGTGTAGATCAGGGTGGCCAGCTGGTCGGCCCTGATCGCATCGACCCGCTCCTTGACGGAGTCCGGGTGCTTGGCGAGGTAATCCGCGCCGCGGGCTTCCAGGTCGGCAAGCGAAAGCACCCAGCCCTCGGGGTCGCTCTCGTCCGGCTCCACGCCCTTCGCGTCGATGACCACGACGTGCTTCAGGTCCTGCAGCTCGGCCCGCCGTTCACGCGCCTTGGCCAGCTGGGAGGCATCCTCGGCGATCAGCACCCGGCTCTCGGAGTCGGAGAGGATGTACGCCGATTCCTCGGCGTTGGTGGACGGGTAGATCGTGGTGGTCGCACCGCCCGCGCACATCACGCCGAGGTCGGCGAGGATCCACTCGACCCGGGTGGAGGAGGCGAGCGCGACGCGCTCCTCCGGGCGTACCCCCAGGTCGATCAGTCCGGCCGCGATGGCGTAGACCCGCTCTGCGGCCTGCCCCCAGGTCAGGGCCTTCCAGTCGTCGGGCCCCTGACCGGTGGCGGGGACCACCGGATAGCGGTAGGCCTCGGCGTCCGGCGTAGCCGCCACGCGCTCGGTGAAGAGACTCGCCACCGAGGGCGGTCGGTTCTCGATCAAGGTCTTTGTGTCGCTCACGACGTCCTCCGGGCCTGCGGCAGCACTGCACGAGTGGCTGCTGTTTAACTGGCGAGTAACCATCGAGCCGTGCTCAGGGTAGAGCGCCCGGGACCTGCGCGTAAGGGGCTACGGGCTGCCGCTTGATAACGAACGGAACGCTCGGCCGGTGGCTGGAACCGCTGGTCGGTGTATCCCTCACCTATCGGGTGATGCGTCCACAGCCATACGAAAAGCGCCCGTCCGGACCCCGGCGGGCGCTTTTCGTACGGCTGCCGCGAGGGTGCGGCTACTTCTTTGCCTTGCCGCTGTCGTCGCTGGACAGCACGGCGATGAAGGCCTCCTGCGGCACCTCGACGCTGCCGACCATCTTCATCCGCTTCTTGCCTTCCTTCTGCTTCTCGAGCAGCTTCCGCTTACGGGAGATGTCACCGCCGTAGCACTTGGCGAGGACGTCCTTGCGGATGGCGCGGATGGTCTCGCGGGCGATGACGCGCGAGCCGATCGCGGCCTGGATGGGCACCTCGAAGGCCTGCCGCGGGATGAGCTCCCTCAGCTTGGCGACGAGCCTTACTCCGTACGCGTACGCCGCGTCCCGGTGCGTGATGGCGGAGAAGGCGTCGACCTTGTCGCCGTGCAGCAGGATGTCGACCTTGACGAGCTGGGCGGCCTGCTCGCCGGTGGGCTCGTAGTCGAGGGAGGCGTAGCCGCGCGTCTTGGACTTCAGCTGGTCGAAGAAGTCGAAGACGATCTCGGCGAGCGGGAGGGTGTAGCGGATCTCGACCCGGTCCTCGGAGAGGTAGTCCATGCCGAGCAGCGTGCCGCGGCGGGTCTGGCAGAGCTCCATGATCGAGCCGATGAACTCGCTCGGCGCGAGGATCGTGGCCCGCACGACCGGCTCGTGCACGTCGGAGATCTTGCCCTCGGGGAATTCGCTCGGGTTGGTGACGGTGTGCTCGGTGCCGTCCTCCATGACCACGCGGTAGACCACGTTCGGCGCGGTGGCGATCAGATCGAGGCCGAACTCACGCTCCAGTCGCTCGCGGATCACGTCCAGGTGGAGCAGGCCGAGGAAGCCCACACGGAAACCGAAACCGAGAGCGGCGGAGGTCTCCGGCTCGTAGACCAGCGCGGCGTCATTGAGCTGAAGCTTGTCGAGGGCGTCGCGCAGCTCGGGGTAGTCCGAGCCGTCCAGCGGATAGAGGCCGGAGAACACCATCGGCTTGGGGTCCTTGTAGCCACCGAGCGCCTCGGTGGCGCCCTTGCTCAGCGAGGTGATCGTGTCACCGACCTTGGACTGACGGACGTCCTTCACGCCGGTGATGATGTAGCCCACCTCGCCGACGCCGACGCCGTCGGCCGGGGTCATCTCCGGAGAGGAGACACCGATCTCCAGCAGCTCGTGGGTGGCGCCGGTGGACATCATCCTGATGCGCTCGCGCTTGTTGAGCTGCCCGTCGACGACTCGTACGTATGTCACCACACCGCGGTACGAGTCATAGACGGAGTCGAAGATCATCGCGCGGGCGGGTGCGTCGGCGACGCCGACCGGGGCCGGGACGTCGCGGACCACGCGGTCCAGCAGGGCCTCCACGCCGAGGCCGGTCTTGGCCGAGACCTTGAGGACGTCCTCCGGCTGGCAGCCGATGAGGTTGGCGAGCTCCTCGGAGAACTTCTCCGGCTGCGCGGCCGGCAGGTCGATCTTGTTGAGGACCGGGACGATCGTGAGGTCGTTCTCCATCGCCAGGTAGAGGTTGGCGAGAGTCTGCGCCTCGATACCCTGCGCCGCGTCGACCAGCAGGACGGTGCCCTCGCAGGCCGCGAGCGATCGGGAGACCTCATAGGTGAAGTCCACGTGGCCCGGGGTGTCGATCATGTTGAGGATGTGGGTCGTGTTGTGACCCTCGCCCTCGCTGGGTGCCCACGGCAGGCGGACCGCCTGGGACTTGATCGTGATGCCGCGCTCGCGCTCGATGTCCATGCGGTCGAGGTACTGAGCGCGCATCTGCCGCTGATCGACCACTCCGGTCAGCTGGAGCATCCGGTCGGCGAGCGTCGACTTGCCGTGGTCGATGTGCGCGATGATGCAGAAATTGCGGATCAGCGCCGGGTCGGTACGGCTCGGCTCGGGCACGTTGGTAGGAGTCGCGGGCACGCAGGGTCCTGATTCTTGAGACGCGGGGCGTCTCGTCTCGGGCGATGTCGGATCGATACGTAGCCTCCATCGTCCCACGGGAACGGGACTGCGCCCGGTTTGGGCCGGTGAAGGGGCGGCTGGTAACGTGGGCAGCTGTGTCTCGTGCCCTCTCTTGGGGCACCTCCCGTGCCCGAAGGGTTATGGGCGGAGGGACGCAAACTCAAAGATCATCGAACCTGAAAAGGCTCTTTCGTGGCGAACATCAAGTCCCAGATCAAGCGGAACAAGACGAACGAGAAGGCGCGCCTGCGCAACAAGGCCGTCAAGTCGTCAGTCAAGACCGCGATCCGCAAGGCCCGCGAGGCTGTCGCCACCGGCGACGTCGAGAAGGCCACTGTGGCCGTCCGTGAGGCGTCGCAGAAGCTCGACAAGGCAGTCTCCAAGGGTGTCATCCACAAGAACGCCGCCGCCAACAAGAAGTCGGCGCTGGCTATCAAGGTTGGCGCCCTCCAGGGCTGAGCTCTTGACCGATCGCCGGTAGGGACCCAGCGGGCCCTCTCTCCCGCTCCTTCCCGGCACCCCGCGCCGCACACCGAACGCGTTCGCCACGCGGGTGCGGCGCACAAAAGCTTGAACCATGAGGCCCCGGTGACCATCCTTCCCCAGGACGGTCACCGGGGCCTCCGGCTTGCCCGGCCGACGGTGGAGGCCTGCTTACCGCCCCTACCGCGCTTACCGCGCCCCTAGCGCCCCGACCGCGCCGCCTGCGCAATCGCCACGACGGCCTTCTCCAGCGCGTACTCCGGGTCGTCTCCGCCGCCCTTCACGCCCGCGTCCGCCTCCGCGACCGCACGCAGCGCCGCCGCGACCCCGTCCGGCGTCCAGCCGCGCATCTGCTGGCGGACCCGGTCGATCTTCCACGGCGGCATGCCCAGCTCACGGGCGAGGTCGGCGGGCCGCCCGCCGCGGGCCGAGGAGAGCTTGCCGATCGCCCGCACACCCTGCGCCAGCGCGCTCGTGATCAGGACCGGCGCGACCCCCGTCGACAGCGACCAGCGCAGGGCTTCCAACGCCTCCGCCGCCCGGCCCTCCACCGCACGGTCGGCGACATTGAAGCTGGAGGCCTCGGCGCGGCCGGTGTAGTACCGCCCGACGACCGCCTCGTCGATGGTGCCGTCGACGTCCGAGGTGAGCTGGGAGACCGCGCTGGCCAGCTCCCGCAGATCGCTGCCGACGGAGTCGACCAGGGCCTGACACGCCTCGGGCGTCGCGGACCTTCCCAGCGCACGGAACTCGGACCGTACGAAGGTGAGCCGCTCCGCCGGCTTTGTGGTCTTGGGGCAGGCGACCTCACGGGCGCCCGCCTTCCGCGCCGCGTCCAGCAGGCCCTTGCCCTTCGCGCCGCCGACGTGCAGCAGGACGAGGGTGATCTCCTCTGCCGGCGCGTCCAGATAGGCCTTGACGTCCTTGATCGTGTCGGCGGAGAGGTCCTGGGCGTTCCGCACGACGACGACCTTGCGCTCGGCGAAGAGCGAAGGGCTGGTCAACTCGGCGAGGGTGCCGGGCTGTAGCTGGTCGGAGGTGAGGTCGCGTACGTCCGTGTCGGCGTCGGCAGCGCGGGCCGCCGCCACCACCTGCTGCACGGCACGGTCGAGGAGCAGGTCCTCCTGGCCCACGGCGAGCGTGACGGGGGCGAGGAGGTCGTCGGTCGGGTTCTGGCCAGGTTTGCGGATCATCGCGATCCAGCATCCCACGGGGCACTGACACTCCTGTGCGTACCGGGATTCCCGTACGGGAGACGTACCGCAGAATGGACCGGTGATCGACTCGAGACATGTACTGGTGCTGCCCGACCGCGACGCCGCCGAGGAGGTGGCACTGGAGCTGGCGGGCCGCTTCGGAGTGGCCGATGAGCCCCAGCTCGTACGCGACGCGCTGGCCGGCGAGGACGACGCCGAGGACGCCCAGTGGCTGGTCGTCGTGGAGGACCCGAAGGCCCGCCTCGACCCCGCGGCGCTGGACGATTTCGCCGCGGAGTACGAGGGCTGGCTGGAGGCATAGGAGCGTGTTCGGGAAGTCCCGGCCCTATGGCCGTAGGACTTTGCGCACCCCCATTCGTCGAGGAAGGTCAGTCATGACCGCTCCCGGCTCAGACGGTTCAGGCCGCCCCCAGCGGTTCAGGCGGCCCCCGGTCCAGACGGTTCAGAAGGCGGGCGGGTCCGGCCCGCTGCCCCGGCCCCTGGGCACGGCCCGCAGGTCCCGGCCGCCTCCGGTGACTGCGATCGCCCCGTCCGTGTCCGTGCGCAGCACCACCGCTCCGCCGGTCCGGAGCGCGTCGACGGTAAGGGGCGACGGGTGACCGTAGAAGTTGTTCCGCCCGCAGGAGATCAGCGCCAGTCGCGGGCGCACGCTCCGTAACAGACCGGGGTGTTGGTGGGCGGAGCCGTGGTGGGCGACTTTGAGGACGTCGACCGGCGGGAGTACCGGGTGGGCCCGTAACAACCCTCGCTGGGCAGGGGGTTCGAGGTCGCCGAGGAGCAGGAGGGTCGGACCGCCGGCGATGCGCACCAGCAGCGTGACGCTCGCGTCGTTGGGACCGTCGGGCACGAGCGCGGAGGCTCGGGTCGAGCCGGGGCCGAGGGCTGCCCGGGGCCACAGCACCTGCCAGGCGAGCCGCCCGACCGCGCGCCGCTCCTCGGGTCCGGCGCGGATGACGGGCACCCCGGCCGCGGCCGCCGTCCTCCGTACGAACGCGCTCTGCTCCCGCGGCTCGTCGAACGTCGTCGTCTGGACCTCGCCGACGGCCCTACCTCTCAGCAGCCCGGGCAGCCCCCGGACATGGTCGGCATGGAAATGCGTCAGCAGGAGCAGCGGAATCCTGGTGATGCCCAGGTCCCGCAGACAGCGGTCGGCAAGCTCCGGATCGGGTCCCGCGTCCACGACCACGGCCGCGCCCTCGCCCGCCGCGAGCACGGTGGCGTCCCCCTGGCCGACATCGCACATCACGAACGTCCAGCCGGGCGGGGGCCAGCCGGTGACGACCCTGGTGAGCGGGGCCGGGCGCAGGACGGCGAGAAGGAGCACCAGGGCGCAGCCGACGGCTGCCCAGGGATGGCGCGACAGTCTGCGCGCGACCAGCACGACCAGTGCCGTGACGGCTGCCAACAGCAGCCCGCCGGGCCAGCCTCCCGGCCAGCTCGCCTGCGCCCCGGGCAGCGCCGCGCCGGTGCGGGCGACGGAGGCGATCCATCCGGCGGGCCACCCCGCGCAGCGGGCGAGCGTCTCCGCGAGCGGTATGGCCAGTGGCGTCGCGGCGAGGGCGGCAAAGCCGAGGACCGTGGCCGGGGCGACCGCCAGCTCGGCGACGAGGTTGCAGGGGATCGCCACCAGACTCACCCTGGCTGCGAAGACCGCCACCACGGGAGCGCACACAGCCTGGGCTGCGGCAGCGGCGGCCAGCATTTCGGCGAGCCGCGGCGGCACCCGTCGCCGTTGCAGCGCCGCGCTCAGGCAGGGGCCGATGGTGAGCAGGGCACCGGTGGCCAGCACGGAGAGCAGAAAGCCATAGCTGCGCGCCAGCCATGGGTCGTACAGGACGAGCAGCAGTACGGCGGTGGCCAGCGCGGGAATGAGCGATCGGCGGCGCCCGGTGGCGATGGCGAGAAGTGCGACGAGCCCGCACGCGACGGCCCGCAGCACGCTTGGCTCCGGACGGCACACGACCACGAAGGCGAGTGTGAGCACCCCGCCGATCAGCGCGGTCCCGCGCAGGGTGAGGCCCAACCTCGGCGCGAGGCCGCGCCGTTCGGCCAGCAGGGCGGTGCCCGGCGGCCCGATCAACAGGACGAGCACGATGGTCAGATTGCTCCCCGATACAGCGAGCAAGTGCGTGAGGTCGGTCGCCTCGAAGGCGTCGTGCAGGTCGGGCGGGATCCGGGAGGTGTCGCCGACGACGAGCCCGGGCAGCAGGGCGCGGGCGTCGGGGGCCAGGTCGGCTGTCGCCTCACGCAGTCCCGCTCGCAGGCTTCCTGCCGTCCGCTGGAGTGCCGTTGGCGGGCCGGTGATGCGCGGCGGGCCGCCGCCCTGCGCCCTCAGTACGGCGGCGAAACGGTCGTCCGCCTGCATCGGGGGCGCGAGCCGGCCTGACAGCCGCAGCCGGGTGGAAGGCAGCAGCCGCTGCCACTGGGTGCCTGACCCGGCGGACGCCCCGGACCCGCCGGAGTCACCCGGCTTGCCCGGCTTGCCCAACGGCGCGATCACCAGGACAGGCGTCCGGATCGCCGTGACCGCGCCGCCTGGAGCCGTCACCCGGGTCGCCTCACCGTCCAGCACGATCGATATGGCCGCCATATGGTCACCGCGGATTCGGGGGCGGGTGAGTCGCGGATCGGAGGTGACCGTCAACTCGACGGTGACGTAGGCGTACTGATCCGCCAAGCCGGGAAGCGGCCCTCTGCGCAGATCCGCGCCGTGCAGCCCCGCCGAAGCCGCTCCCGCGGCGGCACACAGCAACAACGCGGCCACGGCAGTGGCGTTGAGTCCACGCCCACGGACCGACGTGACCGCCCCTGCAGCACGGGCCACCGCCGGAGCCAGCAACAGGCCCGCCACGGCGAGGCATGCCGTCACACCCACCGCCGTCCACCACCCCCGCGCGCCCACCCCGAGGGCCGCCGCGGCCCAGGCGCCCAGCGCCGGCGGAACCAGGCGCAGATCGGCCGGGCCCTCCTGCCGCGGATCGGACGCCCCGAGCCGATGGCCCGACGCGGCATGAACCACCGGGCGCGTCGGGGCCGTCATAGCCGTACGAGGGACTGGAGGTCCGCGAACCGGCGGTCGCCGATCCCGTTGACCTCGTGGAGTTCGTCGACGGACCGGAAACCGCCGTGCTGCGTGCGGTAGTCGACGATGTGCTGTGCCAGTACGGGACCGACCCCCGGCAGGGTGTCGAGCTGTTCCACGGTCGCCGCGTTGAGGCTCACCGGCCCCGCGGCCTGCGCGCCGCGCGTGCCCGTGCCCGATCCGGTCACCAGGGGTCCTGGCGGCGCGGGTCCGCCCACCACCACCTGCTCGCCGTCCATGAGGACCCGTGCCTGGTTGATCCCGGACAGGTCCGTGCCGGCCCTGACGCCTCCGGCCGCTCGCAGTGCGTCGGTGACCCGGGATCCGGCGGGCAGCTGGAGCACCCCCGGGCGGCGCACCTTGCCGCTCACATCGACGACGATCCGCCCGCCGGGTCCGGTGTCGGACGGCGATGCCCCCGGCGAAGGCCGCGGCTCCGGTGAGGCCGCACTCTGCTGGACCAGCTCCGGGGCACGTACGGCCTGCGGCCGGCCCGCCCAGAAGTGCTGGGCCGCGAAGACCGCGGCGACCACGAGAACGACGCCCAGTGCGGCGAGAGTCCTGGGCTCGAGCCCGCACCTGAGCTGCACCCACATCGGCAACCGCTCCCGCAGCGCAAGCCCCGCCCACCGCCGGGCGTCCGCACCCGCAGCGGTGACCGTCCCGGCGCCGGTGCCCGCCCCGGTGCCGACGTCCCCGGCGTCCACCCGCGAACGCGCGCCGGCAGCGTCGAGTCCCGTGCCCGCACCGCGCGGAGCACCCTCGAACAGGGCATCCGCGCGGCTGCGCAGGGCCGCGGTCGAAGCGGCGGACAAGCGCCTGCCGCGCAATCGGCCCGGGTGGCGTAAGCCATGACTCGGGCCGCGGTCCGGGCGGCCGCGGTCCGGCCCGCGATCCGGGCCGCGGCTTGGTCCTGAGCCGCGGCCGTGACGGGCGCGGCTGTCCGAGGCCGGGGCGCGTCCCGGGCCACTGGTTGCGGAGCGTGATCGGAGAGCCATGCCACAGGACGGTAGGCACATCCGTCCGAGCCCGCTGAGCAGGCCCAATTTCCGTGGACAGCCGTCCCGTTGTGGATAACTCGCTCACCGGCAAAGGTGACAGCGGCGCACCGTCAGCGTGCTGCAGCGCCCCTCGCCGTCTCAGCGCGGCGAGACCACGGCCCCCAACAGCCCCGGCCCCGTGTGCGCCCCGATCACCGCACCCACCTCGCTGACATGCAGGTCGACCAGGCCGGGCACCCGGTCACGCAGCCGCTCCGCGAGCGCGGCGGCCCGCTCCGGCGCGGCCAGATGGTGCACCGCGATGTCCACCTGGCTCGAACCCGCCCGGTCGACGGCGATCTCCTCCAGCCTGGCGATCGCTTTCGACGCCGTGCGCACCTTCTCCAGCAGCTCGATCCGGCCGCCGTCCAGCTGCAGCAGCGGCTTGACCGCGAGCGCCGAACCCAGCAGCGCCTGCGCGGCCCCGATACGGCCGCCGCGGCGCAAGTAGTCCAGTGTGTCGACGTAGAAGTACGCGGACGTGCCCGCGGCCCGCTTCTCCGCGGCGGCCACCGCTTCGTCCAGCGTGCCGCTTGCCTCCGCCGCCTCCGCGGCCGCGAGCGCGCAGAATCCCAGGGCCATCGCGACCATGCCGGTGTCCACCACACGTACCGGCACCGGAGCGTCCTTGGCGGCCATCACCGCGGCGTCGTACGTCCCCGAGAACTCCGACGAGAGATGCAGCGACACGATCCCGGTCGCCCCGGCCTCCGCGCACCGCCGGTATGTCTCGGCGAACACTTCGGGGCTCGGCCTGGACGTGGTCACAGGCCGTCGCTTCTGCAATGCCAGCGCCAGCGAGCGTGCCGAGATCTCGGTGCCCTCCTCGAGCGCCTGATCACCGAGCACGACGGTCAGCGGCACTGCGGTGATGGCGTGCCGCTCCATCGTCGGCAGCGGCAGGTAGGCCGTTGAATCGGTGACGATAGCGACATGGCGGGACATGAGCGGGAGGTTACCCGTCGGGGCCGCCGGACGGCAGCCCGGCCCCTTGCCAATGCTCGCGTCGCCCCGGCCGGTGGATCAGTTCGTGGTCTCCGGACGGGCGTTCCTCTGCCAGGGATAGGAGGTCTGCTGCCTCGGATCGCGTGCCGTGATCGCCTGCGGCTGCTCGGCCACAGTGTGCCCGGGACCGGGCTCGGAGCGGGCCCCCGGCTCCGGCCGGGTCTGCTCGGACGCGACGCCATGGCCGGCCGCGCCACCGGCGGTCCGCCCCGCCTCCGGCCAGGACGCGGGCTCCGGCGCGGTGTCCGGTACATCCGGCACGTCCCGCAAATCGGCGCCCGGCACGCCCTCACCCGACCAGTGCCGCAGCGCCCCCGCCTCCACATCGATCTGCAGGCTCAGCGCATCCAGATCGTCGTCCGCGAACTTCCGCGCCCGGTCCCGCGCCGCCCAGCGCAGCGACTCGGCCGAGCGCGAGATGCGCTCCGTACGCTCGCGCAGCCCGGGCAGCAGTGAGGCCACCGTTGCCCGGTCCGGCTCGCGCTCCAGCCGCTTGAGCTCGTCGTCGAGCTCATGACCGTGCGCACTCAGCCGCCGGAACAGGGCCAGCGACTCGGACAGCGAGGCGTCCTCCGCCGCACCCGCGTGCAGCGCGTCCTGCGTCGCCCTCATCGACGTACGCAGCGACAACCGCAGCTGCGCCAGTTCACCGGCCACGCCGCCCTGCCCGAAGCTCTTCGCCCGCAGCGTGGTCTCCTCGACGGTGCGGCGTGCCTGCGTGACCGTGCGCTCCACACCCCGCTTCGCCGCACCGATCGCCTTCACGCTCACATACACCCCCAAAGCCACGAAGGCGACGAAAAGCAGCGCCAAAATCAGTATCGCGGCTTCCATGAGCGCCCCTCCGGCATCGGATGTTGTCCCTCCACCGTAAACGGAACGGGCAGGTTGGGGGTTCCACCGGAACCCCCAACCTGCCCGTAGGGGAAACCCCTGTGAGACCGGCCGAACCCTAGGCGGGCACGATGTTGACCAGCTTCGGCGCCCGCACGATCACCTTGCGGATGCCCGCGCCGCCCAGCGCCGAGACCACTGCCTCATCACTCAGTGCCAGCGCCTCCAGCTCCTCGTCCGAGATGGACGGGGGGACCTCCAGGCGCGCCTTCACCTTGCCCTTGATCTGCACGACGCACGTCACGGACTCGTCCACGACATAGGCCGGGTCGGCGACCGGGAAGTCCTGGTGCACGACCGAGTCGGTGTGCCCCAGCCTGTGCCACAGCTCCTCGGCGATGTGCGGGGCCAGCGGGGCGATCAGCAGCACCAGCCGCTCCGCCACGCTCCGTGACAGCGGGCCGCCCGTCTTCGTCAGATGGTTGTTCAGCTCGGTGATCTTGGCGATGGCGGTGTTGAAGCGCAGGGCCGCCAGGTCCTGACCGGCGCCGTCGATCGCCTTGTGCAGCGCGCGCAGGGTCGCCTCGTCGGGCTCGGTGTCGACGACGGTGACCTCACCCGTCGCCTCGTCGATGACATTGCGCCACAGCCGCTGCAGCAGGCGGTACTGGCCGACGACGGCCCGGGTGTCCCACGGCCGGGACACATCCAGCGGGCCCATGGCCATCTCGTACAGACGCAGTGTGTCCGCGCCGTACTCGCCACAGATCTCGTCCGGGGTGACGGCGTTCTTCAGGGATTTGCCCATCTTGCCCAGCTCGCGCTTGACGGGTTCGCCCTCGAAGTAGAACCTTCCGTCCCGCTCCTCGACCTCGGTGGCCGGCACCGGGAAGCCGCGGCTGTCCCGGTAGACGTACGCCTGGATCATGCCCTGGTTGTACAGCTTGTGGAACGGCTCGACCGAGGAGACGTGCCCCAGGTCGAACAGCACCTTGGACCAGAACCGCGCGTACAGCAGGTGCAGCACGGCGTGCTCGGCGCCGCCGACGTACAGGTCGACGCCGCCGTGCGGCTGGCCCTCCCGCGGGCCCATCCAGTACCGCTCGGTCTCGGGGTCGACCAGCTTCTCGCTGTTGTGCGGGTCCAGGTAGCGCAGTTCGTACCAGCACGAACCCGCCCAGTTGGGCATGGTGTTGGTCTCCCGGCGGTAGCGCTTGACGCCGTCGCCCAGATCCAGCTCCACATCGACCCAGTCCTCGTTGCGCGACAGCGGGGTCTCGGGCTGGGTGTCCGCGTCGTCCGGGTCGAACGTACGGGGGGAGTAGTCGTCGACCTCCGGCAGCTCCAGCGGCAGCATCGATTCGGGCAGCGCGTGCGCGATGCCGTCCTCGTCGTAGACGATCGGGAAGGGCTCGCCCCAGTAGCGCTGCCGGCTGAACAGCCAGTCGCGCAGCCGGAAGTTGACCGTCCCCTCACCGATGCCGCGCGCGGTCAGCCATTCGGTGATCCTGGCCTTGGCCTCGGCGACGCCCAGGCCGTTCAGCGAGATCCCCTCGTTGGCGGAGTTGATCGCCGGGCCCTGCCCGGTGAAGGCTTCGCCCTCCCAGCCCTCCGGCGGCTGGACGGTGCGGACGATGGGCAGTTCGAAGGCTTCCGCGAACTCCCAGTCGCGCTCGTCCTGTCCGGGCACGGCCATGATGGCGCCCGTGCCGTAGCCCATCAGGACGTAGTCGGCGACGAAGACCGGGATCCGCGCGCCGGTGACCGGGTTCAGCGCGTAGGCGCCGGTGAAGACACCGGTCTTGTCCTTGTGTTCCGTCTGCCGCTCGACGTCGCTCTTGGTCTGGGCCTGCTTGCGGTACGCGGCGACCGCCTCTGCGGGAGTGGCGGCACCGCCGGTCCAGGCCTCGTTGGTGTCCTGCGGCCACTCGCCCGGGACGATGGAGTCGATCAGCCCGTGTTCGGGGGCCAGCACCATGTAGGTGGCGCCGAACAGGGTGTCGGGGCGGGTGGTGAAAACCGTGATCCGCGTGCCGTCCTGGTCACCGGCCTGGAAGTCGACGCGCGCGCCCTCGCTGCGCCCGATCCAGTTGCGCTGCTGCAGCTTGATGGCCTCGGGCCAGTCCAGCGCGTCCAGATCGTCCAGCAGCCGGTCCGCGTAGGCGGTGATGCGCATGTTCCACTGGCGCAGCTTCGCCTTGAAGACGGGGAAGTTGCCACGCTCGGACCGGCCGTCCGAGGTGACCTCCTCGTTCGCCAGTACGGTGCCCAGCCCCGGGCACCAGTTGACGGGCGCGTCGGAGGCGTACGCCAGCCGGTAGCCGCCCAGCACGTCGGCGCGTTCGTTGGCGCTCAGCTCGCTCCACGCGCGCGCGGAGGGCACCGGACGCTCACCGCTCTCGAACTGGGCGACCAGCTCGTCGATCGGGCGGGCCCGCTGCGCGTCCTCGTCGTACCAGGAATTGAAGATCTGGACGAAGATCCACTGGGTCCACTTGTAGTAGTCCGGGTCGATCGTCGCGAACGACCGGCGCTTGTCGTGGCCCAGGCCCAGCCGCCGCAGCTGGACCTTCATGTTCTCGATGTTGGCTTCGGTGGACACCCGCGGATGCGTGCCGGTCTGCACGGCGTACTGCTCGGCCGGCAGGCCGAAGGCGTCGAAGCCCAGCGTGTGCAGGACGTTGTGGCCGGTCATGCGCTGATGGCGGGCGAAGACGTCGGTGGCGATGTAGCCCAGTGGGTGCCCGACGTGGAGGCCGGCACCGGAGGGATACGGGAACATGTCCATGACGAACTTCTTGGGCTTGGCCGCCAGGGCCGCGTCCTCCCCGGCCAGGTCACCGTTCGGGTTCGGCGCCTCGTACGTGCCCTCGGCGTCCCAGAAGTCCTGCCAGCGTGCCTCGATGTCGGCGGCCATGGCAGCCGTGTAGCGGTGCGCTGCGGCCACCTCTGCAGCGGCAGCGGAATTCGTCTCGCTCATGATCCTTAAAGCTCCATCGATCGTCTCTGCCAGCGGATTCGAAAACGAAAAAGCCCCTCGCACAGGAGGGGACGCCGCGCCGATTCCAACCGGATTTTTCATCCGTCGGGACTGATCAGCGCGGCTCGCTAAGCAGAAGGCGTACGGCACGCATGGCGTCAGGGTACCGCAGCGAGCGAACCGGTCGCATGAGAGCAACCGCCAAGCACCCTGAGCAGCCGCCGGGGCAGCCGCCGAGGCACCCCCGAGGGACCGCGAAGGCACCCGAGGCGACGCCGAAGGGCCGTCAGCGGACCTCGACGGGCTCCCGAAGGCTCCGGCCGCACCGTCGCGACGAACCCGCACCGAGCCCTCGTGTGCTACCGCACGCCCCCGGCGCACGCCCGAGCGACCCTCCGCGCAACACTCCAGCGCACACTGAAACTCGTCGGATCATGCCTCCGAGCCACTCAAGTTACTCCGCGTATCGCCCCTATCCAGGGCAACCCCAGAGTCAGTTGTCTGTGGTGCCGCTCTCTAAACACCGAAACCTCGTACCGTCCGGTATGGGTGGACCTAGCATGCATCAACGGGACCGTATTTCCCGCACCATTCGGAGTCGCCCCATGAAGCCTCATCGCAAGAGTCGTTCGTCACCCGCACCGAGCCCCGGACTGAGCCGCCCGGTGCAAGGCGGGCTGACCGTCGCGGCGTTCGTCCTCATACCCGTGCTCGCCATCGGCGGGAGCGACAGTTTTCGCGCCGCGCTCGACTTCACCACCGGGGTTCTGTCCCTGGTGTCCTTGACCGCTTCCGTCGCGTGGGGGCTCATCGCCACCGACCGGCTGCTGCTGTCCACGCGCCACCGCCTCCTCTCCCAGGCCATCCACCGGTCCACCGCGGTCGCCTCGCTCGGCTTCCTGCTGCTGCACGCCACCGTGAAGGTTTCGCTGGGGCATGTGGAACTGCTCGGCGCTCTCGTCCCGTTCGGACTCGGCGTCACCGGTACGTCCGGCCTGATCGGCTTCGGCTCGCTGGCCGGCTTCCTCATGGTGATCGCCGCCACTACGGGCGCGCTGCGCAGCGCCCTGGCCACCAACATCCGCGTCGCGGGCCGCTGGCGGCCGCTGCACATGCTGGCCTACCCGGCCTGGTGCTCCGCGCTGGTGCACGGTCTGTACACCGGCCGGCCGGCCGCGACCTGGGTCGTGACGATGTACTGCCTGTCACTCGCCGGCGTCGCCGCGGCCGTGTCCCTTCGGATGCTGCCGCAGCCGGTGAAGCGGCGTATCGCCGACAAGATCCTTTCCCTGATCGGCTCGGGCTCCGACAGGTCCGCGGCCGACGAGCGGCTGCGGCGCGATCTCGCCTCGTCGCCACTCCCCGGCGCCACGGGCCTGACCGGACCGGCCGGCCTGAACGAGATGAACGGCCGGGGCGCCATGAACGGCATCCCGTCGCAGCGCGCGTACGAGCAGGACTTCCTGCGCGAGCCTCCCCTCGGCCAGCCGCGCACACAGCCCCGGCGGCTCGAAGCCCCCGCTCCGCAGCTGTACGAGGTACCTATGGCACCGGAGCCGGAACCGACTCTCAGCAGTGGCACCGGACCCGGCCCCGGCATCTCCGCCGCCTACCGCGCGGTCTCCCTCGCCCCCGAGACGGCCCCGCTGGCCGAACGCGTGCCGATGACCGAGGAGATCCCCGTCGTCTCGGACTCGGGACCGCTGCCGGGCCAGTGGCCGACCCCGTCGCCGCCGCCGCCCGCGCAGGCAGTCCCGTCCGCGCCGCCGGTTCCGCCCGCGTACGAGCCCCCTCCCGCGTACGACGCGCCCCCGGCGTACGAACCAGCTCCCGCCTATGACACCCCTCTCGGGTACGCGGCGCCTTCCTCCTTCGACGCTTCCCCCTCGTACGACACCCCTCCGTACGAGCCCCCTCCCGCGTACGACACCCCGCCCGCCTACGACCCCTCCTCCCCGTACGAAGCACCTTCCTCCCCGTACGACACCAGCAACGCCAGGACGTACGACGACACGGCGCAAATGCCCGGGCCTCTCTTCCCGCCCCCGGCCGGGGAACCCTGGCACGCGCCCGCAGGAGATCGACCGTGAACACCCCCCTCCCCGATGTCCCCGAGGTTCGCGTCGTCGGCCTTCCCCAGCTGACGCAGGGGTTCGACCTTGTCGAGCGGCTCGACCTCCCCATGCATCTCAAGGTGCACGGCCCTCTCGAACCGATGACCGGCGAGCGGCTCGCGCAGCTCGCCGACGACATATCCCTGCGTGGCCGTGGCGGCGCAGGCTTTCCCTTCGGACAGAAGCTCCGCGCCGTAGCCAAGTCCGCCATCAGACGCGGGGTACGGCCCGTCGTCGTGGTGAACGGCAGCGAGGGCGAGCCCGCCTGCCGCAAGGACACCGTGCTGCTCAACCGCGCGCCCCATCTGATCCTGGACGGCGCCCTGATCGCCGCCGAAGCGCTCGGTGCGCGCACGCTGGTCATCGCGGTCACCCGCAACTCGACCGAGGTCTCCATCCGCGCCGCCCTGGCCGAGCGCGGACTCTCCGACCGGCGCGGGCAGCAGCTGCGCGCGCGGGTCGTACGCACCCCCGAGCGCATGGTCTCCGGCGAGGCCTCCTCCGTCATCCGGGCCGTGAACGGCGGCCCCGCGCTGCCGCCCGGCCGCCGTGAGCGCGCCTCCGACACCGGCGTCGGCGGTGCTCCGACCCTGCTGTCCAACGCCGAGACGTTCGCGCAGCTCGCCGTCGGCGCCCGTATCGGCGCCCGCCGCTACAGCCACACCGGCCTGGAGACCGAGCCCGGCACCGTCATGCTGACGATCTCCGGGGCGGTCGCGCGCCCGATGGTCGTCGAGGTCCCCACGGGCGTGCCGCTGCGGTACGTACTGCAGCTCGCGGGCGCCCCGCCGCTCCCCCAGGGCGTGCTCACCGGCGGCTACCACGGCAACTGGATCGACGCGATGGCCGTCAACGAAGCGCTCGTCTCGCGCGAATCGCTGGCCTCCCTGGGCGGCGCGCTGGGGGCCGGCGCGATCCTGCCGATCGGCCCCGAGACCTGCCCGCTGGGCGAGGCCCTGCGGGTGGCCAACTGGCTCGCCGCCGAGACGGCCGGCCAGTGCGGTCCCTGCAAGCTCGGCCTGCCCGCGGCGGCCGGCGGCCTGTCCGACGTCATGAACGGCGGCGGCCCGGCCGCCCTGGAGGCGCTGCGCGAGGTGACCCAGGCCGTGAAGGGCCGGGGCGCGTGCAAGCACCCCGACGGCTCGGCGCGCTTCTTCGCCTCGACCCTGTCCGCCTTCACGGACGACCTCGCCGCCCATGTGCTCCACGGCGGCTGCGGACGCGAGACGACCGGCGTGCTGCCGCTGCCGCTGCCCGGTTATGAGGAGGCGGAAGAGTCGATTCCGAGCGGTGAGAAGGTCTTCATCGACTGGACGCTCTGCCAGGGCCACGGGCTCTGCGCCGACATCATCCCGGAGCTGATCAGGCTGAACCCCGACGGCTTCCCGTCGGTGGCCGACGCGGTCGTTCCCATGCACCTCAAGGGAGCCACACAGCGCGCCGTGCGCCGCTGTCCCGCACTGGCGATGCGTATCGAACAGATGCCGTCCGAGCGGGGCGGCCCCGCGCCCTCGGGCCGTCGGGAGCTGCCCAGCAGCAACCGCAAGGCCCTTGGCAGCGGCCGGGGTTGACGGACACACGCAGAAGCGGGCCACCCGATCCGGGTGGCCCGCTTCTGTGTGTCCACTGCTTCTGTGGAGCTAAGGAGAATTGAACTCCTGACCTCCTGCATGCCATGCAGGCGCTCTACCAACTGAGCTATAGCCCCTTGCGATGTGCCGCCTTGATCAAGGTTTCCCCCGCGGCGACGTCGACAACATTAACGGTCTCCCCGGTGCATCGCCAAATCGTTTCCGGTCTGTGCGGACAAGGCCGGTGGTCCGCGGCTGCGGCCGCGACTACGACTGCGACGAAACTCACAGCCGCAGCCGTGCCGCTCATGCTGTGGCGAACGAATAGAACCGCTTCAACGTGCAGTGCTCGTCGAGGAGACGGCCGTAGATCGGCTCCCCCTCGAGCTCTCGGTAGGTCTCGATGGGGTCGCCTTTTATGATCAGCGCCCGCGCGCACTCCTCGCACCAGTACTGGTACTCGGGATTGACCGGATCCATGTCCCGAACGATCGGCGTACCACCGCCGCACCAGTCGCATTTCCGCCTGTGTGCACCCATCACTCAGCTCCAGCTGTGGCCGCAGGCCGTGCACACGTAGGAAACCCCGCCATTGTCGCCGAGGACTTGGGCGACATGCGCTGATCCGCAGGACGGGCAGCTGAGACGAGCACGTACCTCCGCCGCGGCAAGCAGGTCATCGGCCTCCTCGCTCGCGCTGGCGGACATCGTGCTCTCCCTCCCGTCCTGGCCGGTGTCCCCTCCGGCCGTCCGATTCTGCCATGACCACGCAAGAGGGTCAGCGGCGTTTGGGTACGAGACCGGCCACCGCGCCAAAGATCGACGCGGCTGCGAGCGCCAGCGCACTCACCCACAGCGCATGGGCGGACCCCTGCGCCCCGGGAACTGTCTGCCGATTCAGGAAGAGTGTGCCGAATGCGGCGACGCCGATCACCTGGCCGAGCTGGGTGACGGTCACGAGCAGACCGCTGGCATCGGCCGCGTCCTCCTGGCGTACGGTCGCCAGCGCGCCGGTCAGCGTGGGGCTGTAGGCGAGCGCGAGACCGGCGCCCACGGCCACGAATGCGAGATACAGCCACGGGCCGCCGTCGCCACCGTCGCGCAGCACCACGCCTACCGCGGCGGACGCCAGACCGGTCAGTACGAACCCGCCAGGGACCAGCACCTTTTGCAGGCCGGCGGGCCAGCGCCGCCAGGTCAGCCCGACCGCTCCGAAGACCACGGCGGTCGGCGCGAACATCAGCCCGGCGCGCAGCGCACTGTGGCCGAGACCACCCTGGACATGAAGGGTGAGCGTGAAGAGGAAGCCCGCGTTCACCGCCATCACCAGAGTGATCCGCAACACCGCGCGGCCCATACCCGGGATACCCAGCACACGCGGCGCGATCAGCGGGGCGCCGCCGCGTCGGGCCAGCCCCGACTCGTACGCCAGAAAAAGGCCGAAGAACACCGCCGACGCCGCGATCGAGAGCCAGGACCAGACGGGCCAGTCCTGCTCCTGCCCGAGCACCAGCGGCACGGTGAACAGCGACACCGCGGCGGCGAGCAGCACCAGACCGGGCAGATCGAGTCCGCGACCGCGCTCGGGCTCCTCGCGCCGGTCCTTCGGCAGCACTCGCGCACCCAGCACCAGCAGAGCGAGGCCGATCGGGACGTTCACCAGGAAGACCGGGCGCCAGCTCGCACCGAAGAGGTCCGCGCTGACCAGCACACCGCCCACGACCTGCCCGGCGGCGGCCCCGGTGGCGAGGACCGCGGAGTAGGCGCCGAGCGCCCGCACCCGCCCCTCGCCGGTGAAGTGCCGCTGGATCAGGCTGAGTACCTGCGGTATCAGAAGCGCCGCGCCCGCACCCTGGACCAGCCGGAAGGCGATCAACTGGCCGGTGCCCGCGGCGAGTCCGCAGGCGAGCGAGGCGGCGGTGAAGAGCAACAGACCGCCCAGGTAGGCCCGTCGGTGTCCGAGCAGATCGCCGAGCCGGGCGCCGGTGATCAGCAGGACGGCGTACGAAATGGTGTAACCGGCGATGACCAGCTGCAACCCGGCGCCGGACGCGCCGAGTTCGCTGCGGATGGTGGGGGCCGCGACATTGACGATGAAGGTGTCGAGGAGCGCCATGAACTGCGCGGCGAGCACGATCGCGAGCAGCAGTCGTGGTCCGTTGTCAGTGCCGGGGGCTTTACTGAGCAGTGGAGTTTCCGCAGAGGTCGTCGTCATGGCTTCGAGCCTGACGGCGTTCCGGTACGGGTAACGAGAGCCCGCCGATGCTGGTACTGACAGCACCTGGCAAGGACGGGCCACTGACTCGACCATGGGGGTGTGACCACGATGACCGCGACGACGAACACCGCAGGCGCGGCGGCGAACCACGCGAACCATCATCGCCGCAGACCCGAACTGGCCGCGTTTCTGCGCAGCCGCCGGGCGCGGGTGACGCCCGCCGATGTGGGTATGCCGCCCGGCCTGCGCCGTCGTACGCCGGGGCTGCGCCGCGAGGAGGTCGCCCAGCTCTCCGGCGTGGGTGTCACGTGGTACACGTGGCTGGAGCAGGGCCGCCCGATCAATGCCTCGGCACAGGTCCTGGACGCCGTGGCGCGTACGCTCCGGCTCGACCAGCCCGAGCGGGAGCATCTCTACCACCTGGCGGAGGTGCCCTACGCGACCGACCACCGGCAGGCGGCCGCGGAGCACGTCGCCCCGGAGATCCAGGGCATCATCGACGCCCTCGACCCGCGTCCCGCCGTGGTCTACAACGCGCGGTACGACGTCCTGGCCACCAACCGCGCCTACCGCGAGCTGTTCGCCCTCTCGCGCCCGGAGCACTTCGGCATAGGCAATGTGCTGTGGACGCTCTTCACGGTGCCCGAGCCGTCCTGCCCACTGGTCTTCCGGGAGGCGGAGCTGCCGCTGATGGTGGCGCAGCTGCGCGGTGCGTACGGGCGTCATGTGGGTGAGCCGGCCTGGGAGTTGTTCGTCCACCGGCTCTCGTCGGCGAGTGAGTACTTCGCCGAGCTGTGGGAGAGCGGGAATGTAGTCCCGCCGGGGCCGCGGGTGAAGGTCTTCCGGCATGCCGCCGTCGGCGAGGTGCGGATGACCTCGGTATCGCTGTCGATCAACGGAATGCCGGAGTGCCGGATCGTCGCCTACAGCCCGAACGACGAGGAGAGCAGCCGCCGGATAGGAGCGCTGCGTGAGCTGCGCGACTGAGGCACGGTCGTGACCAGGACCTGGACCAGGACCGGGATGGGGACGGGCGGCCGGAGGCCGCCCGGAAAGCCGGCGTCGGGAAATGCGAAATCCCGCCTTCTGACGAAGGCGGGATCCGGATTGTGGAGCTAAGGAGAATTGAACTCCTGACCTCCTGCATGCCATGCAGGCGCTCTACCAACTGAGCTATAGCCCCGCGTGTTCTTCGCGCTCCGCGCTGCGAACAAGAAGAACTTTAGCCTGCGACCTGCCGGAAAGTGAAATCCGGGGGTGCGGGGCCGGACGCCCGGTCCGGCCGGGCTCAGTCGTCGTCGCCGAGGACCGGTTCCGGCAGCGTGCCGGCGTTGTGCTCGAGGAGCCGCCAGCCGCGCGCGCCCTCGCCGAGCACCGACCAGCAGCAGTTGGAGAGTCCGCCGAGACTCTCCCAGTGATGGGACTCCATGCCCAGCAGCCGACCGATCGTGGTGCGGATCGTGCCGCCGTGGCTGACCACGACGAGCGTGCCGTCCTCGGGGAGCTTCTCGGCGTGGTGCAGCACCACGGGAGCGGCCCGGTCGGCGACCTCGGTCTCGAGCTCACCGCCACCGCGGCGCACGGGCTCGCCGCGCTTCCATGCGGCGT
Organism: Streptomyces sp. NPDC002926; assembly: GCF_053591755.1. Classification (NCBI taxonomy): domain Bacteria; kingdom Bacillati; phylum Actinomycetota; class Actinomycetes; order Kitasatosporales; family Streptomycetaceae; genus Streptomyces; species Streptomyces sp. NPDC002926. Next base: position 271,204 of record NZ_JBSFUK010000001.1, on the reverse strand, counting down.
ACTGCTCGCCGTACCGCGCGACGATCTCCTCGTGCGTCAGCCCCTGCCAGGCTCCGGCGTAGGTCTCGCGCAGGGCGGCGTCGTACGAGATGTCGAGCCCGGTGAGCTCGGCCAGCTCGCCGGCCGTGGCCGCCGCCCGCTTGAGGTCGGAGGCGATGATCACGTCGGGCCTCAGCGAGGCGAGGAGCCGCGCGGAGCGGCGTGCCTGGGCCACGCCGGTCTCGGTCAGCGCGATGTCCGTGGAGCCCTGGAACCGGCGCTCCAGGTTCCAGGCGGTCTGGCCGTGCCGCCACAGGACGACGCGGCGTCCCGTGGCGCGCTCGCTGGTGTCTTTTCCGCTCAGCTCAGCTCACCGTCCGGGTCGCCGGTGAGCTTCGCGTGCTCCTCGGCCTTGCCGCGGGTCTTCAGGGCGTCCTCGGGGAGAGGCAGCTCGGGGCAGTCCTTCCACAGCCGCTCCAGGGCGTAGAAGACGCGCTCCTCGCTGTGCTGGACGTGCACGACGATGTCGACGTAGTCGAGGAGGATCCAGCGGGCGTCGCGGTCGCCCTCGCGGCGCACCGGCTTGGCGCCGAGCTCCTTGTTCAGCCGCTCCTCGATCTCGTCGACGATCGACTTGACCTGGCGGTCGTTGGGCGCGGAGGCGAGCAGGAAGGCGTCGGTGATGGACAGCACATCGCTGACGTCGTACGCGATGATGTCGTGCGCGAGTCGGTCGGCGGCTGCCTGGGCGGCAGCGTTGACGAGCTCGATGGAGCGATCCGTGGCGGTCACAAGCAGGCTTTCGTCGGCGGTCGGGAACCCTTCAAGGGTCTCACGGACCGCCGACGGCCCATGACGCGTTTATTTCGGACCTGATGGGTCGCCCGTCATTGGAGCTCGAAGTCCTTGCCGAGGACGACCGAGACATCGGCGTTGGTGACGGCTTTGCCCTTCTGGACCGCGCTCACCGGCAGACCCAGGGTCTTGGCGACCTCGACCGCCTTTGCCTTCTGCGCCGCGTCTCCGTAGGTGACCTGCGACGACGTGACGGTGTCGTCCTTGCCGCCGTCGAGGACGGCGTAGCCGCCGTTGACCAGGGCGATCCGGGCGAATTCGGTGGCCGCCGTGGTCCCGGTGGCGTTCTTGACACCCACGCGGATGGCCGCGCCCTTCTCCGGTGCGGTGACCGTGCCGCCCAGGACGTCCTTGACGACACTGTTGGCGGTCTGTTCGGTGAGCGTGCCGTCCTGCTGGACCGGAAGCACTGCCGTCTTGTAGTCGCCGCCCTTGGCGTGCTCGGCGAGCTTCGCCAGCGAGGCACCCAGGTCGCTCTCGCGCAGTGACGGGTCGAGGATCTGCGCCAGTGTCTCGACGGTGACGGTCGCCGCCTTCGGGTCGTCGGGGAACTTCCGCAGGACGCCCTGCATGACCTGGCCGAAGCGCTGCAGCTGCTTCGCCTCGGCCTCGCCGGGCCCGAGGTAGGTGGCGTACGCGACGGCCATCCGCCCGTTCAGGGTCTGGTTCTCGCCCTTCTTCACCAGTGGCGCCTCGCCCTTCTTCGCACCGGGCACCGCGGTGTCCGTGGTCAGGTCGATGGTCCCGACCAGCTCGACCAGATTCTCCAGAAACGGGGTGTCGAGCCGCCAGGTGCCGGTGATCTTGGCGCCGAGGAGGGTGCCGACCGCCTCACGGGTACCCGTCGAGCCGTCGTCCTCGACGGACTTGCCGAGCGTGGTGGCGGTGCCGTCGTCATTGGCGACGGCGAGCGAGTTGGGAAGCAGGACGGTGGTGCCCTGCTTGGTGGTGGCGTTGTCGACGAGGAGGGCGGTGGAGGTGCCCTTCTTCTTGGTGTTGTGCAGATGCACCACGACCACGTCCCGCTTCTGCGGTCCGGTCGCCGTGCTGCTCTTCTTGTCCGCGTCCGACAGGCCGGGCAGCTTGCCCGCGTACCAGAGGTAGCCGACGCCGCCCACCGCGACCAGCGCCAGCGCGACGACGAGCGCGACGACGCGGTTGCGGCCGCGGCGCTTGGCCTCCTCGCGCCGCTCGGAGCGGCTCTCGGTGAACTTCAGCCAGTCGATGACGTCTTCGGAGTCCTCGTCGGGCTCCTCGATGAAGGAGAACTGCTCGGTCCGGTAGTCGCGGTCGGCGGCGGGGCGGCGCTGCTCCGGCACGGCGGCCGGTTCGGGCGCCTGCGGCTGCGTCCGCGGCTCGGCCGGGCCCTGCTGCTGCGGGATGTTCCACTGCTGGGTGGTGTCGACGGCCGCGGGCTGCGTGCCCGTGTCGTAGCCGTACCCGTCGTAGCCGTATCCCTGGTCCTGGCCCTGCCCGGGGGACTGCGGCTGCTGGTAGTACGAGTCGTACTGCCGGGACTGCCCGGCCTGCGGTTGCTGCTGCGCGTACGGGTCGTAGCCGTACCCCTGCCCCTGGCCCTGCTCGGGAGCCTGCGGTTGCTGAGGGTGCTGGGGCTGCTGCTGCGCGTAGGGGTCGTACTGCTGGGGCTGCTGATACACCGGCTGTCCGTACTCGTCGTAGCCGATGATCTGCGGCTGCTGGTAGTACGGGTCGTACGGATTCTGCTGGTCGTTCACCGGTGCCCCTCTCCGTGGCTCACTCGCCGCGGTACAACTGGCGCTTGTCGATGTAGCGCACCACACCGTCCGGCACCAGGTACCAGACCGGGTCCCCGTTGGCGACCCTAGCCCGGCAGTCGGTCGACGAGATGGCCAGCGCCGGAACCTCCACCAGAGAGACACCGCCCTCGGGCAGCCCGTCGTCCGTCAGGTCGTGCCCCGGCCTGGTCACACCGATGAAATGGGCGAGTGAGAACAGTTCTTTCGCGTCCCGCCAGCCGAGGATCTGGGAGAGCGCGTCGGCTCCCGTGATGAAGAAAAGATCCGCGTTGCTGTTGAGGGCCCGCAACTCCCGCAGCGTGTCGTTCGTGTAAGTCGGCCCGCCGCGGTCGATGTCGATGCGGCTCACCGAGAACTGCGGGTTGGACGCCGTGGCGATGACCGTCATCAGATAGCGGTCCTCGGCCGGGGACACCACCTTGTGGCTCTTCTGCCACGGCTGCCCGGTCGGTACGAACACCACCTCGTCGAGGTGGAACAGGGCGGCCACCTCGCTGGCGGCCACCAGGTGTCCATGGTGGATCGGGTCGAACGTCCCGCCCATCACGCCGATTCGGCGCTTCCCGGAACCGGAACCGGTAGGCACTTCCTGCTCTCCCATGCGTGCAGAGCCTACTGGCACGACGGTCCGGCCCCGACTCAGCGGTCGCGGTTGAAGCGCGTGGTGATCCACAGCAGCAGGAGCAGCGCGAAGAGCGCGCCGCCACCGGTGAGGTAGGGGCTGAGGCTTGGGTGGTTGCCACCGTGCTCGGCGCCCTCGGCAAGAGTGACCAGGTTGGCGGCGGTGCTGGTGAGGCTCATCGTCAGCGGAACCTATCGATCGGGAGTCCGGGAGCCGGAGCTCGGGAATCGGAGCGGAGAGACTTCGCGCACATCGTATGCGGGCTGCCCGGGCACGCTCACGCCGACTCAGTCGTTGTGGTTTTCGTCGCTGCCGTTTCCTCGGTAGCCGCGCAGCAGGAACCAGGCGAGCAGAGCCGCTCCGGCGATCGAGGAGATCAGCAGGATGCGCAGTGTGCTGCCCAGTCCCTGCTGCTCGGTTACGGCGGCGAGCAGTGCGGCGGTCTCCGGCATGTCTGATGTACTCCTCAGTTATCCACAGCCCCCGCCACACCGTAGCCCCAGCACCTACGCTGGGGGCCGTCAGGGGGACGAGCAGGGACTCGCGCAAACAGGGGGCATTGATGGCCGAAAGCAATCACGAGAGTGTTCCGAGCAGGCAGCGCAAGCGCTTCCCGGGCATCTCCTCACGAGCGTACGAACATCCCGCGGACCGCTCGGCGTTGGTCGCCCTGCGCAAGCTCAGCGGCTTCGACACCGTCTTCAAGGCGCTCAGCGGACTGCTGCCCGAGCGCAGCCTGCGACTGCTCTTCCTCTCCGACTCGGTGCGAGTGAGCGACGCGCAGTTCATGCACCTCAACAGCATGCTGCGGGACGCCTGTTACATCCTGGATCTGGAGAAGGTCCCGGCGATGTACGTCACGCAGGACCCACGGCCCAATGCCATGTGCATCGGCCTGGACGAGCCGATCATCGTGGTCACCACCGGCCTGGTGGAGCTGCTCGACGAGGAGGAGATGCGGGCCGTCGTCGGACACGAGGTGGGCCACGCCCTCTCCGGCCACTCCGTCTACCGCACGATCCTGCTGTTCCTCACCGGCCTGGCGCTGAAGATCGCCTGGATCCCGCTCGGCAACGTCGCGATCATGGCGATCGTCACCGCGCTGCGCGAGTGGTTCCGCAAGTCGGAGCTCTCGGCGGACCGCGCCGGGCTGCTGGTCGGCCAGGACCTTCAGGCGTCGATGCGCGGCCTGATGAAGATCGCCGGGGGCAATCATCTGCACGAGATGAATGTCGACGCGTTTCTGCAGCAGGCCGAGGAGTACGAGGCGGGCGGCGATCTGCGCGACTCCGTGCTGAAGATTCTGAATCTGCTCCCCCGCTCGCACCCGTTCACCACGGTGCGCGCCGCCGAGCTGAAGAAGTGGGCCGCGAGCCGCGACTACCAGCGGATCATGGACGGTCACTACCCGCGGCGCACGGAGGACGGTGACACCTCGGTGTCGGACTCCTTCCGCCAGTCCGCCTCGCACTACGCCGACACGGTCCGCACCAGCAAGGATCCCCTGCTGAAGCTGGTCGGTGACATAGCCGGCGGCGCGGGCGACCTGGGCGGCAAGCTACGGGGCAAGTTCACGGGCGGAGGCGGCAGCGCCAGTGGTGGGAGCTCGGGCGGGAGCGACGGCGGCAAGGGCAGCGGCAGCGGTCCTGCGAACGACGACGACAGCGATGAGAGCGGTCAGGGCAAGGGCTGAGCCCGGGGCGCCAGCGCCCCGCAGAGCGCCGCGGTGGCCTGGCCCGTCGCATACGGATCGGTGCCCGCCGGACCGTCCGCGCTCGCCCGCTGGCCGGCGAGCAGCGGGCGCAGGGTGCCGGACGCGTCGGCGGAGCAGGCCTGCGGTCCGGCCTGGACATAGCTGACCAGCAGCTCGACCCGGTGCTGGCGCAGGTCCTCGCGGTCGAAGCGGAAGTGCAGTTCACGGCGGACGGTGAACAACGAGGCCTCGTTGGCCCGTGGGCCGCTCACGCCGACCGGCCGCAGGGCATAGGCGAAGGTGTGGTCCGACGTCACCTCCAGGGCGTCGGGCCCCGCCTCGGCGACGGTCAGCGTGCCCTGCACCCGCACATGGGGGTCGGCCAGCGCGACCTTCGCGGGGTCGTAGCGCACCAGCCAGCCGGTGGCGGCATGGCGGCCGTCGCCGGCCGGGGAGGAGATGCTCTGGTCGAACTGCTCAAGCTGGGCCGGGTCGAGCAGCAGCCGCACGGGCCGCACTGCACCGCCGGTGAGCACATCGGGGTCGAGCGAGGACTCGACGAGGTAGTCCTTGGCCGTGGTCAGCGCGGTCAGTACCTGGTCCTCCGAGAAGTTCTTGGTGCGCCGGGCGCCGGGAAGCGTGATGCCCGACGCGCCGACGCGGAACTGCGCGGCGGGGCTGTGCGCATAGAGATCGGCGGGGGTGCCGCCCGGGACCGGGCCCTGCGGCGAGAGCGGGATCATCGTGATGCGCAGCGGCGCCGCGTCTTTGGCCTGCGGAACCTGGTAGGGGTGACGGACGCCGAGGTAGATCGCGGTTCCGAAGGCCATCGCGACCAGCAGGATGAGCATCAGGACCTGCCTCGCGCCGCGTCTGCGGCCCCAGGCGGGGAGGCTGCGTACGGCCCGCGCGTGCTCGCCCATCCGCTCCTGCGCGGAGAATTCCTGCAGCCGGGCAGCCCGGACGAACGATTCGTCGAAGACGACGGATCGGTACTCGTCCTCACCACCGCCGGGGAGTCCCTCGGGTGTCCCCTCAGGCGGGTCTCCGCGCCCAGCCATACTTTCAGGGTAGGTCTGGCAGGGCCACGATAAACGCGCTGGTGCGCGACAAACTCTGACGAGTTCCCACGCAGTCGTTCAGTGGCTGTTCAGGGGGTGCGTGGATCGGCGGAAACAGGCGGCGCCGTGTACTCCGCGGAGGCGGAGGGCCCTGTGACCCGGCCGGTGGCGGAGCTGCTCGACGGTGTGGAGTCGACGCCGGTCGTGGCGGGCGCCGGCACCCGGTCCTGGCGGTTGCCGGCAGCCCCTCGGTACACCGCGGTGAAGGCGAGGGCGACCATCCCGATACCCATCAGCAGGGCCAGGATCCAGGCCACCGGGCGGTGCCAGCGGGCGCTGCCGCGGTAGGGGCGCAGGGCGCCGCCGTGCCGTCCGTAGGGCCCGTGCTCGCCGTCGGCGGCCTCGTCATCGTCGTCGTACGCCCGTTCGCGGCCGTATTCGCCGCCTGGGCCGTAGCCGTCGTCGTAGAACTCGTCGTCGGCCGCTCCACCGCCGTATCCGCCGCGTGCGGCCTCGGCCTCGGCACGCGCCTGCGCGGCGGCCAGGAGTCGCTCGACGGCGGTCGGTTCATGAATCTCGGCGGCCCGTACGAAGTCCTCGTCGAACACCACGGTGGCGAAGTCCTCGTCCGCGCCCCCGCGGTCGTCGTCGGGCTCCCAGCCGTCCGGGAACGGCTTGCCCCCCACGTCGTCCGGCACGTATTCAGAGTAGACCTGGCCGGTCGGTTTCGGCAGACAGAGTCCGAAGTCTGCCTGCCCCGATGACCTTCACCCGTCTGAAACCGTGCGTGCCGCGAGGTACCGGTGAAACCCCGGGGTCCACCACGCCCCCGGCCCACGTCCGGCTACCGGCTACCGGCTACCGGCTACCGGCTACCGGCTACCGGCTACCGGCTACCGGCTACCGGCTACCGGCTACCGGCTACCGAGTGTGACCGTCTCCTGTCACGATGTACTTCGTCGAGGTCAGCTCCGGCAGGCCCATGGGCCCGCGGGCGTGCAGCTTCTGCGTGGAGATTCCGATCTCGGCGCCGAATCCGAACTGGCCCCCGTCCGTGAAGCGCGTGGACGCGTTCACCGCGACCGTCGCGGAATCCACCAATTGGGTGAAACGGCGGGCGGCGGCCTGCGACGTGGTCACGATCGCCTCGGTGTGCCCGGAGGACCAGAGCCGGATGTGGGCGACGGCCGCGTCCAGCGAGTCCACGACGGCGGCGGCGATGTCGTACGAGAGGTACTCCGTCTCCCAGTCCTCGGCCGTGGCCGCCACGACCGTGGCCTTGGTGGCGTCGGCGTACTCCAGCACGCGCTCGTCGCCGTGCACGGTCACTCCGGCCTCGGCGAGCGCGTCCAGGGCGCGCGGCAGGAAGTCGGCGGCGATGTCCTGGTGGACCAGGAGCGTCTCGGCCGAGTTGCAGACGCTCGGCCGGCTCGCCTTGGAGTTGATCAGGATGTCGACGGCCATGTCGAGGTCGGTTTCGGCGTCCACGTACACATGGCAGTTGCCGGTGCCGGTCTCGATGACCGGGACGATCGACTCCTCGACGACCGTACGGATCAGGGCGGCTCCGCCGCGCGGGATCAGTACGTCGACCAGACCGCGGGCGCGCATCAACTCCCGTACGGATTCCCGGCTTTCACCGGGCACGAGCTGTACGGCGTCGGCTGGCAGACCGGAGCCGCCGACCGCGTCCCGCAGGACCTTCACCAGGGCGGTGTTGGAGGAGTACGCGGAGGAGGAGCCGCGCAGCAGGACCGCGTTGCCGGACTTCAGACAGAGCGCGGCGGCGTCCACGGTGACGTTCGGACGGGCCTCGTAGATGATCCCGACGACGCCGAGAGGCACGCGCACCTGGCGCAGATCGATGCCGTTGGGCAGGGTCGAGCCGCGCACCACCTCGCCGACCGGGTCCGGCAGCGCGGCCACGTCCCGTACGTCGGCGGCGATGGCCCGTACCCGCTCCGGGGTCAGGGTGAGGCGGTCGATGATCGACTCGCTGGTGCCCGCCTCCCTGGCGCGCGCGATGTCCTCGGCATTGGCCGCGACGATCTCGCTGGTACGGACCTCGAGCGCGTCCGCGATCGCCAGCAGGGCGTCGTCCTTGGCCGACCGCGGCAGCGGCGCGATGTCGGCGGCAGCGCCCCGGGCCCGGTAGGCGGCCCGTGCGACCGGGGAGAGGTTGTCGTACGGCGAAAGCGGCGAGAACGTCGTCATACCCGCAGGGTAGTGCGCGCCCCGCGGGCGTCCCTCACGTATCCCGCCCTGCGAGACAGAAGCCTCAGAAGGGGTGCACGCCCACCGGGGCGGCGGGCGGCGGGCCGTAGCCCTCCGCGATGCGCTGGTGGTACGTCTGGCGGTCGATGACCTCCAGGCCCACGATCTCCCACGGCGGCAGCCGGGCGCTCGATCGGTGCTCGCCCCACAGCCGCAGCGCCACCGCCGCGGCGTCGTGCAGGTCACGCGCCTCTTCCCAGTAGCGGATCTCCGCGTGGTCGTTGGCGTACCGGCTGGTCAGCAGGAAGGGATGGTCGTGCGCGAGCTGCTCAAGGCCGCGCCTGACCTCCTGCAGCGGGGCTTCGGAGCCGGAGACGCTGAGCGTGATGTGCCACAGCTTGGACAGCACATGCCCCTCGCCGTACGTGTCCGTTCCCGCCCCCGTCTTCTGATCCTCCTCGGCGTCGCCGAAGTCGGCGCCCGCTCCGACGCTGGTCAGGGCTCGTTCCTCGCCCACGGCCCTACGGGCATGAGGGATGCCCCCCGTCCCGCGGGGCACATCCCCTGGGCGCGCTCGTCTCACCGGCGGCCTCCTGTTGCATGTGTCGTCCTGCTGTACCCCGCCATACCCCCGCAACAAAGTTGACCAGTCCCGGGCGGAACGCGGGGCGGTTTTGGTAAAGGTCTCTGCGAGATGGCCGGTCTTTCAGCCGTTTCAGGGGTGGAGGACGACCAGATCGTCTCTGTGTACGACCTCACGCTCGTACGCCGGGCCCAGTTCCTGCGCCAGCTCCCGGGTGGAGCGGCCGAGCAGCTGCGGGATCTCCTTCGCGTCGAAGTTGACGAGCCCGCGGGCCACGGCGTGGCCCGCGGTGTCGCGCAGCTCGACCGGATCGCCTGCGCTGAATTCGCCCTCGACCGCGGCGATCCCGGCCGCCAGGAGCGACTTCTTGCCGTGCACCACGGCCCGTACCGCACCGTCGTCCAGAATCAGCGCGCCCTGCGGGGTGGATGCATGCGCGAGCCAGAGGAGCCGGTCGGCGGAGCGGCGTCCGGTGCTGTGGAAGTACGTGCCGGTGGCACGACCCGCGAGGGCGTCGGCGGCGCGGCTGGCGGAGGTGAGGACGACGGGGACCCCGGCGGCCGCCGCGATCCTGGCGGCCTCGACCTTGGTGACCATGCCGCCGGTGCCGACGCCGGCCTTGCCCGTGCTGCCGATCTGCACGTGTGCGATGTCGGCCGGGCCGCGTACCTCCTCGATCCGCGAGGTGCCGGGCCGGGAGGGGTCCCCGTCATACAGCCCGTCGACGTCCGAGAGGAGGACCAGCAGATCGGCGCGTACGAGGTGGGCGACGAGCGCGGCGAGACGGTCGTTGTCGCCGAAGCGGATCTCGTCCGTCGCGACGGTGTCGTTCTCGTTGACGACGGGGACGGCGCCCATGGCGAGCAGCTGGTCCAGGGTGCGGTAGGCGTTGCGGTAGTGGGCGCGGCGGCTGGTGTCGTCGGTGGTGAGGAGCACCTGGCCGACGCGTACGCCGTAGCGCGCGAAGGAGGCGGTGTAGCGGGCGACCAGCAGGCCCTGGCCGACGCTGGCGGCCGCCTGCTGGCGGGCGAGGTCCTTGGGCCGGCGGGCCAGGCCCAGCGGTGCGAGGCCCGCGGCGATGGCACCGGAGGAGACCAGCACTATCTCCCTCTCGCCGCCGCTGCGGACCTTGGCGAGCACGTCGACGAGCGCGTCGACGCGGTCGGCGTCGAGTCCGCCCGCGGCTGTGGTCAGGGAGGACGAGCCGACCTTGACGACGATCCTGCGGGCCTGTGTTACCTGCTGTCTTGCCACTGTCACAGGCCCGAACCTATGTCAGGGCAGGTGGTGGGTGCTCGGTCATTTCATTCGCTGGACAGCACGGCCGAGGGCCGAGGGGCAGAGTGGCCGGCCGCCGACCACGCCACCAGCGCTGAGGCGGAGGAGTACGGCGCTACGCCGCCGTGCGGGTCCCGGGCCGTCGTCGTCGTACCTCCCGGCGCAGCCGCCGCACCACCCGCCTGGCGAAGGACACCTTCCGCGGCGCGCCGGGCGCGAGCAGCGCCTCCTTCAGCAGATCCGGCCGCCCCTCGCCGACACACGTGAGCCGCTGCCGGTCCCTGGCGCCCAGCCGCCGCGCCACTCCCGGCGTCCAGTACGCCTCCATCAAGGGCGCGGCCAGCTCCATCTTGTGGTGCAGGATCTCCTCGCTCTGCCTCAGCACGACGGGGCCGAACTGCGGCAGCAGCGTCACCGCGAACGGCCTGATCATCAGCTGGTCGCGCCGTGCGCCCGGCGGTTCGTGGGCGGCGATGAGCTCCATCAGCCGTCGCGCCGAGTCGAAGCGCAGTGTGTAACTCCCGCTCTTGGTCACATGTTTGCCGTCGTCCCGGCCCACCAGGTAGTAGCAGGTGTAGTCGGCGACGACGGAGACGCCGTCGCCCCGCAGGTACGCCTCCATCGTGAACAGCGCGTCCTCGCCGGTCCGCATGGTCTCGTCGAAGCGCATGTCCAGTCGTGCGAGCAGCTCGCGCCGGAACAGCTTCTGCGCGCTCAGTGTGAACTTCACGTTGGAGGTATGGATGTCGGCGTGCTCGAGGTTCTGGTCCCACATCGACTTGGCGGCGTTGCGGTTGACTCCCTCGACCCTGCCGAGCACCACATCCGTTCCGGCGCGGTCGGCCATCGCCACCAGTCGCTCCAGTGCCTCTTCGCCGAGGTAGTCGTCCGCGTCGAGGAAGAACACATAGCGCCCACGGGCCAGCGAAAGGCCGACATTGCGCGGTCCGCCGGGGCCACCGGAGTTGGCCTGCCGCAATACCCGCGTCCGGATCTTGCTCGCGGCCGCGAACTCCTCCAGATACTCCCCCGTACCGTCGGTGGAGCCGTCGTCGACAGCCACGATCTCGATCCGGTCGGCGCCGATGGTCTGCGTCTCCACCGACTCCAGACAGCGCACCAGATACGGCATGGCCTCATAGGCCCCGATGATCACGCTGACATCGCACATGGACACTCCGACAGTCTTACGCGGTGGAACGTCGCGCCAGGGTGCCCGTCTCATGTGTCACACGCGTGTCGGACGCGACACGGCCCGGAAACTCGCCTTCGCGGGCGGTTTTCCGGGCCGTGAAAAGAGATGCGGCAGTGTCAGCGCGCTACCGGGGCCTCGGCTCCGTTGGGCTCGACACCATTGGCCTCGCCGCCGACCAGCTGCTCGCCGCCGGCGTCGGACTCCCGGTCGAGCTCGCCCAGGAACTGTCCGCCGATGCGCTGCTCCACAGCCACGTTGCGCTCCTCGGCCTTGTCCGTCAGCACCCGTACCGCCGCGTTGAACCGCTCGCTCGAGGTCGGCTCGTCGGGGCCGAGCAGATAATCCTTGAGCTCACGCCGGGCGTCCGCCTGCCGGTCGGCGGCCGGGTCCGCCACCGCGTCCAGCAGCTCGCCGAGCTCCTCGGCGCCGTTGGAGAGGATGACCGCGGCCCGCACGGCGGTGTTCTGCCGCTGGAACTCCTCGATGCCCAGCTCGGCGGAGTCGGTGACGGCATACGGCTTGCCGCTCGCGATGAAGTCCGAGACCACGCTGGAGATGTCGGAGACCATGCCGTCGGCCTCGTTGAAGCAGTCGTACAGCTTCGGCTCGGCGCCGGTGACGACCTTGTGCTCCCACCAGCCGAAGGAGCGCCAGTAGGCGTTGTTCCACTCGGCACGCAGCTTCTTGATCTCGGCAAGGCGCACCGGGTCGGCGAGCGAGACCCGCGACTGCTCGGACTCGTCCCCGCCCGCGCGCCCCGGCGCGGTCACCACGGCCAGTGCGGCTTCGATACGGGTCAGCTCGGCCCGTGCGGCGGCCTGGGCGGACTGCGCGGCGGCTGCTTCCTTCGCCCAGCGCGGGTCGGCGGCGCGCTCGGCGCCGGCGGCCTGCACCAGCGCGGTGATCCGCTCGTGGACGGCCTTGGCGTTCTTGTTGCGGATACCGGTGAACGGGTGCGGCTTGTAGATGACGCGGACCGGCTTCTCCGCCTCCAGCAGCCGCCGGACGATGTTCTCGCCGGCCAGCAGCAGGGAGGTGTTGCCGGGGCTGTCGTCCCAGCCCTCCCAGGTGGGGGCGTACAGGATGGTCGGGATGTCGTTCTTCGGGGCGCCGGTCCAGGTCTCTATCGGGGCCAGCTGCGGGCGTCCGACCTCGACGATGTCGTCGTCGCGCACGCCGACGTCGGCCAGCGCGTAGCGGTCGCGGCCCGCCCGGCCCGCGGTCCACACCTCGTCGTACACCTTGGAGAAGGGGTTGACGCTGGCGAGCTTGTCGCTGTCGCCGTGGCCGATGAAGACGTGCTTCATGGTCGGGACACGCAGCATGTGGATGTTCTTGCCGACGTTGGCCGGGTACAGCGTCACGCGGACCATGGAGAGGTCGAGGTTCATCAGATGCGTGCCGCCGGGAACGCAGATCACCGGCACGGAGGTCGGGGCGAGCTTCGGCACCAGGCTGCGCTCACGCATGAGGATCAGCGGCCGGCCCTCGGCCCGCTCCATCGTCTCCAGCCACATGTTGACCTGGTACGCGGACTCGTCGGAGCCGGAGAAGTAGAGCACGACGGTCGGCCGGTACTCGCGCAGCCAGGTGCTCACGGCCTTGAGCACGGTGGGCGCGCCCGGCACCCTGCGCTTGCGGCGCAGATACGGCACGAGGACGGCCGTGTAGATCAGTCCGAGAGCGAGGGTCGTGGCGATGCCCGCGTAGCCGATGACGTCCTTGCCGGTCCCGGCGGCGATCACCACACCGGCCATGGCGGGGATGTCGAGGTGGAGCATCTTCTCGCCGGAGCGGCGCAGCAGCGCCTTCGGCGGGGCGTCCGGGATGCGTATGGCGTGGAGGTCGACGTTGCGGGTGACGACCGGCATGGTGCGGCGCAGCCGGATCAGGGTCGCCAGGGCTCCCTGCGGCGCCTGCAGACCGTAGAAGACCAGGAAGCAGGCGACAGCGGCATAGAAGAGCGGTGTCTCCGCCATGTTCTCCCGGGCGAGCAGCAGGACAAGCAGCAGCTCACGCAGCAGGAAGCGGATCGGCAGCCCGATCCGGACCTTGTTGAGGCGGTTGACCAGGTAGCTGCCCTTCTGGTGCAGATACCAGTCCGCCGCATAGGTCACGGCACCGGCAGCCGCGAAGAACCAGATGTTCGGGATCAGCGCGGCGATCATGACGCACGGATAGCCGAGTCCCATCAGAGCTGCCGCGGCCAGCTCCGACAGGCTGCCTACGCGTGCCAGACGAATGGCGGTCGAAATCACGAAGAACCTGCTCCAAGGGTGCCGGTTGTTTCACATTTGGCGGGAATTGTGAAGGTGGGGCTTCACGAACTCGGGCCCCTGCTTTCGCCTCAAGGCGATAACAGAGGCCCGAAAAGTAATTTAATGGAGGATTATTACACATCTTCCTCGCGGTCCAGGGCCGCGGCGAGGGCCTGCTCGAAGTCCGAGGCCTCACTCGCCTCGCGGGTCGGATCCTGCTGCCGCACATCGATGACATGACCGGTCAGCTCGGAGAGCAGCACGTCCAGAGAGGACCGCGCCACAGCGTCGGAGGAGAGCAGCGAGCCCTCCGGCTCCGTGCCGAATGCCTTGGTCCGCATCGGGGTGGCCGTGCGCTCCGGATTGACGCAATTCACCCGGATTCCCTCGCTCGCCCATTCGTCCGAGAGGGCCTGGGTGAGATTCACCATGGCCGCCTTGGTGGAGGAGTAAAGGCTGTATTCGGCGCGGCCGCGGGTGTAACTGGAGGAGGTGTAGAGCAGCAGTTGACCCTTGGTCTCCGCCAGGTATTTGTACGAGGCTCGCGCAATCTGCACCGGCGCCAGGTAATTGACGTTCAACGCCTCCTGGATGGTGGTGTTGTCCGTCTCGGCCAGCTTGCCGATGCGCAGCACGCCGGCGGTGTTGATGACGTAGTCGATACGGCCCGTCTCGGAGTACGCCTTGGAGAGCGCGTCGTCCACATGCTCCGGGTTCTCGACGTGGGTGCCCGTGGTGGAGCGGCCCAGCGCGTACACCTTGGCGCCGTACTGTCCGGCCAGCGTCGCGATGTCGGCGCCGATGCCGTACGAACCGCCGAAGACCACCAGCGTCTTGCCGGACAGCAGCGCGCGGTAGGCGGCCTCGTCGGCCTGGCGCGGGGCCGCGGTGGAAGCCAGCTGGAAGAGCTTGTCCGTGATGAAGACGTCGACCGGCTGGGTCACCTTCATGTTGTACTCGTCGCCCGCGACGACATAGATCGGCACGTCCGGCAGATACCTCAGCACCACTGAACAGTCGTCGGTGGCCTGGAAGTTGGGGTCGCCGGCGGCGATCTCGTACGCCCGGCGGATCGTGGAGAGCTTGAAGCCCTGCGGCGTCTGCCCACGGCGCAGCCGGGAGCGGTCCGGGACGTCGGTGATGAACTCGCCGTCCCCGCCGTGGGTGCGGGTCACGATGATCGTGTCGGCGGAGGGGATGGCGACATCGACGGCCTGGTAGCGGTCGAGGGCGTCGACGCAGGCCTTGATCACACGCTGCGACAAAAGCGGACGCACTGCGTCATGGAAGAGGACGTTGCGGTCCTCGCCCTCCGCGAGCCCCTCACCGAGAGCCTCGATGGCGCGCTCGGTGGTCTCGTTACGGGTCGCGCCGCCTTCGATGACCTTGCTGACCTTGGTCAGCCCGGCCTTCGCGATGATCTTCTCCACATCGGGCACAAATCCCGGCGCCATCAGCACAATCACGTCGTCGACCGACTCGGCCTGCTCGAAGATCGACAGCGTGTGCTCGATGACGGCCTTGCCGGCGATCTTCAGCAGCTGCTTCGGAATTGCCAGTCCGACGCGCTGGCCGGTACCACCGGCGAGCACGACTGCTGTGGTGCGGGGCTTGGCTTCGTGCGGCACAGACACAGACGACCTACCTTGCGATGAGTGGGGGACGGGGCGATGGTCGCACTCTCCGTGACCGTCCCGCAAGGCGGACGTCGAGAGCTCCACACCTCCGCGAAAGGGGAAGTTCACCCTGTGGCCAGGGAGATGGCGGCGACCCGCGCCACCCGCGGGGTGACTGACACCACATGTGCCAATGATGCGCTCAGCTACTTGATCGGCTTGTCGACAACGCTCAGTACAAGATCGTTGGCAGCACTGTAGAAGACCTTGACCGTGACCCGCTCCTGGGGCCTGCCCCGCAGTTTGCGGGCCACCGCACGCACCACGGCGAACGGTCTCTTCTTCAACAGCTCGATGCCGGGATACGGGACGAGCGACCCCTTCTCCACGACATCGTCGAGCACCCGGCCCGGCCTGACCGGACCGGCGTCGGACGCGTACCGCAGCCACAGGTCCCAGACATCGTGCGGGGCAGACCGGCGAGCTGCCGGCGCCGCGCACGGAACGGTGACCCGGAAGCCGTCGCTTCCCTCCCGGCCGACGGGGAACGTCAGCTCGACCGGGTCCTTGCCGCGTCGGCGCAGCAGCAGCACCGGGTCGTCGGCCAGGGCGCCCTTGCCCAGCAACCGGCCGGAAAAGGTGATCTTCCGGTCGGCGAGCAGGATGTCGCCGACCTCCGCGTGGACCGGTCTGGCCCAGGAGCGCAGAGAGAGCACTGACTGCCTCACATACGGGACGAGCTGGCCGACGGCCGCGCCGGCCACCGCGCGGTCCGCGGCCCGCATGGCGCCGCGCTGGTCGACGGCACGGGTCGCGAGCGCCACCCGCTCGCCCCCGGGCCGCTCCACATGGCAGGTCCAGACGCCCTCGGGGAAGTCGGCACCGGCCGGGACGGTCGCCCGGCCGCCGGCGTCGAACGCGAAGGTCCGCTCCTCGACCGAGTCATCCTGATGTGTACAGACCAGTCGCAGTCCGGTGCCCCGGCTCAGATACGGGCCGTTCTGTCCCTGCGGGCTCCGGGGAAGCAGGGTGACGGCCAGCCCGCCGTCCCGGCCCACCACGCAGTCGGCGACCGGAGCGAACTCCCCGCCGCCCCCGGCCGCGGAGGCGGTGCGCGGGGCAGCCCCGCGCGAGGCGGTGGCCGCGCCGAGCTCGGCGAACAGCTCCTCGTACTGCTTGGCGACCGGGCCCGGGTCGAAGCGCCGTGCGTTGCGCAGCGCGGCCGCACCCATCCGCCGGCGCAGATCCTCGTCGTCGATGAGCCTCAGCAGGGCCTCGGCGATGGCGTCGACGTCACCGACGGGGACCAGCAGCCCGTCCACGCCGTCGTCGATGATCTCCCGCGGTCCGTAGTCGCAGTCGGTGCTGACCACCGGCAGACCACAGCGCATGGCCTCCACGAGCGTCATGCCGAACGACTCGTGGCGGGAGGTGGATACGGCGATCGCGCCCTTGACCCACTCCGGCTCGATGGGCGAGCGGGGGCCCATGAGATGGACTCTGTTGTACAGACCCAGTTCGTCGATGCGTCTGCGGAGCCGGTCCTTCTGGTTGCCCCAGCCGCAGATCCGCAGCGTCCACTCCGGCCGGACGGCGGCGACCTTGCCGAAGGCCTCGATGAGTACCTGGTACTGCTTCTCCGAAGCCAGCCGTCCCGCCGCCACCACCGTGGTGCCCGAGGTGTCGGAAGGCGCGACCATCGGCTCGGGCACGCTGTTCGGAATGGCGAGCACGCGGGTGCCGGGCAGCGGCATCTGCTCCCGGTAGGAGGCCGCGTCGCCCTCGGAGACCGTCACGAAGGCGTCGAGCCCGGCGAGGTGGTCGTACATCTCGGCGCGCAGCTCGGGCTTGTGATGATTGTGCGTCATGTGCTCCTGGCCGATGAGCACGGCGCCCTCCGGCGCGAACTGCGCGACGTACGCGACCAGTCCGGGCCGGGTCCCGATGATCACATCCGCGTCCGACCCGGCGTAGTGGGCCCGCACCCGCTCGTCGCTGAGCTTGCTGTACTCCTTGTAGCGGGCGTCGGTCCTCGGGTACCGCTCGGCGGGCTCCAGCTGGAGCGGGTGCTTGATCTCGTTCGTCGGGGAGGACGGACGGGTGTCCACGAGCGGTACGACGCTGACGCAGGGGTCTATGGCGAACAGCGGGTTGTCGCGGTGCCGGAAGACCGAGACGATCTCTACCTCATGCCGGTCGGCAAGCTCCTCCGCAAGGTTCAGCGTGGTGCGGATGGTGCCGCCGATGCCGTAAATGGTGTGGATGAGGAAGGAAATCTTCATCAACGCTCCGTTCCGTGTACCGGGGCACTTCGCCCCGCCCCCGCGTACAAGACGGTCATTGGGGGCAGGAGGTTGCGCCGCCGCACGCATGGATACGGATCGGACTCATCGGGGCGACCCGGCCTCCCGCCGCGCCGCCCCGTGCTGGTGCTCCTAGAAGGGGTCGAACTCGTCGTACTCACGCTGGGACTCGTCCCGCTCCGCATCCCGGTCCCGGCGACGCTGCGCCGCAGGCCGCGGAGCCTCAAGACGGTGGTCCTCGCCGCGACGGCCGAGCATCTCCGCACCCGCCATCATCGTCGGCTCCCAGTCGAAGACGACAGCGTTCTCCTCGGGGCCGATGGCCACGCCGTCGCCGCTGCGGGCACCGGCCTTCATCAACTCGCTCTCCACACCGAGGCGGTTGAGGCGGTCCGCGAGGTAACCGACGGCCTCGTCGTTGCTGAAGTCGGTCTGCCGCACCCAGCGCTCGGGCTTCTCGCCGCGCACCCGGAAGATGCCGTCCTCCTCCTGGGTGACGGTGAAGCCCGTGTCGTCGACGGCCTTCGGGCGGATGACGATCCGGGTCGCCTCCTCCGCCGGCTTGGCCGCACGCGCCTCGGCGATGATGCCGGCGAGCGCGAAGGAGAGTTCCTTGAGGCCGGTGCGGGCGATCGCCGAGATCTCGAAGACCTGGTAGCCGCGCTCCTCGAGCTCCGGGCGGATCATGTCCGCGAGGTCCTGGCCGTCCGGAATGTCGATCTTGTTGAGGACGACGAGCCGCGGCCGGTTGTCGAGTCCGCCGTACTGCGTGAGCTCGGCCTCGATCACATCGAGGTCGGAGACCGGGTCCCGGTCGGACTCGAGCGTCGCGGTGTCCAGGACGTGCACCAGCACCGAGCAGCGCTCGACATGGCGCAGGAACTCCAGACCGAGCCCCTTGCCCTGGCTGGCGCCCGGGATCAGGCCGGGGACATCGGCGATGGTGTAGACGGTCGAGCCGGCGGTGACGACGCCCAGGTTCGGTACGAGCGTCGTGAACGGGTAGTCCGCGATCTTCGGCTTGGCGGCGCTGAGCACGGAGATCAGCGACGACTTGCCGGCGCTCGGGTAGCCGACCAGCGCCACATCGGCGACGGTCTTGAGCTCCATGACGACGTCACGGGCTTCACCCGGCTCACCGAGCAGCGCGAAACCGGGGGCCTTGCGGCGGGCGGAAGCCAGCGCGGCGTTGCCGAGGCCGCCGCGGCCGCCCTGGCCAGCGATGAAGGTGGTGCCCTGACCGACCAGGTCGGCGAGGACATTGCCCTGCTTGTCCATGACAACGGTGCCGTCCGGAACGGGCAGGACCAGGTCCTGGCCGTCCTTGCCGGAGCGGTTGTCACCGGCGCCGGGCTGGCCGTTGGTGGCCTTGCGGTGCGGGCTGTGGTGGTAGTCGAGCAGCGTGGTCACCGACTGGTCGACGACCAGGATGACGTCACCGCCACGGCCGCCGTTGCCGCCGTCGGGGCCGCCGAGCGGCTTGAACTTCTCCCGGTGAACGGAGGCGCAGCCGTGGCCTCCGTTACCCGCGGCGACATGCAGCTCGACGCGGTCCACGAAGGTGGTCATGGGTGTTCCTCCAGTTACATACCGAATGTCTATCTAGTAACAAGCGAAAGGCGGACCCGCTTCCCGATGCCGGGAAGCGAGGTCCGCCTCACGAAGAAAACCGCTCTACAGCGACCGAATTACTCGGCGACCGGAACGATGTTCACGACCTTGCGGCCGCGGTGGGTGCCGAACTGCACCGCACCGGCGTTCAGCGCGAACAGGGTGTCGTCGCCACCGCGACCGACGCCCGCACCCGGGTGGAAGTGGGTGCCGCGCTGGCGGACCAGGATCTCACCGGCGAGCACGACCTGACCGCCGAAGCGCTTCACGCCGAGCCGCTGAGCATTGGAATCGCGCCCGTTCCGAGTGGACGATGCGCCCTTCTTGTGTGCCATGTCTCCTCAGTCCCTTACTTCGCAGCCGCGGGGATACCGGTGACCTTGATCGCCGTGTACTGCTGACGGTGACCCTGGCGACGGCGGTAGCCGGTCTTGTTCTTGTAGCGAAGGATGTCGATCTTCGCGCCCTTGTGGTGATCCACGACCTCGGCCGTGACCTTGATGCCGGCCAGCACCCACGGGTCGCTGGTCACAGCGTCGCCGTCGACAACGAGCAGGGTCGAGAGCTCGACCGTGTCGCCAACCTTGGCGGTGGGAATCTTGTCAACCTCAACGATGTCGTCGACAGCAACCTTGTGCTGGCGACCACCGCTGCGCACGATGGCGTACACGCGGACTCTCTTTCGCTCGGAACGGATCCCCTGATGCCAGCCGCTCGCACAGGCCTGAGCCTGCGGCGATCCGGAAGGATGAGCGGCCTCTCCCGGCCGGCAGAACCAGCGGGAGGGAGTTGCTCAGGGGTGGCTGTGTATGGAAACACGCCGAGGGTCAAGGTTACGGGCGCCCGGGCAAGGGGTCAAACCGGGGTCGGCGCTCCCATTGGCCCTGCGTCACCCCTTGGTACGCGGCGGCTCCGGCCTGTTCAATGAGCGCTCGTGTCCTTTCGTTCACTCATCACCCTGCCTCGCATGCTCCGTCACGGCTCGTCCGTGGGAGCGGATCTGCCGCCGGACGAGGCCGTGAGCGTCGATGGGGTCGCCGAGCCCGCGCTGCGGGCGGCGCTGGCGGCGGCCGCGGCGGGCGACGCCGGTCCCGCCCGCGAACTGCTCGCCGGGACCCGCCTCGACGCGCAGTGGGAGCGGCGCAGCGTCTGCGTCTCGGAGCTGGCCGAGTACGCGCTGCGGAGCCCCGGCTGGCTGGAGGCGTGGCTGGCGGAGTGCCCCGAGGATCCCGACGCGATGCTCGTGAAGGCGGAACTCTGCATCCAGCAGGCCTGGGAGATACGTACCGGCTACCGCGCCAGGCATGTGTCCGAGGACCGGTTCCGGGCCTTCTTCACACTCCTCGACGATGCAACTGAGGTGATCGCCGCCGCGGCCGGGCTGAACCCCGGCGACCCGGTGCCCTGGGAGGTCGCGCTCACACACGCACGCGGCACCCAGGCACCGCGCGATGTGTTCGACGCGTACTGGGCGGAGGCCGTCGCCCGCGCCCCGCACCACTACGGCTGCCATTCCACCGCCCTGCAGTATCTGTGCGACAAGTGGTACGGCTCGCACGAGGAGATGTTCGCCTTCGCCGAGCAGGCCGCCGAAGGTGCGCTGCCCGGCTCGAAGCTGCACGCGCTGCCGCTGCTCGCCGCCGTGGAGTACGAGGTGGTGTCCGACGACTCCACCGAGAACGGCCCGATCGACCGCGCCCGGATCGACGCGGCGATCGACCGCGCCCTGGACCTCTCCGGCTGGTACGCGCCCGGCGACCCGGAGGCCGCCGGGTTCCGCAATCACCTCGCCCTCATGCTGATCTTCGGCGAGCGCTGGGCCGAGGCGCTCGACGTCTTCCGCGCGATCGGCGTGCACGCGCGCGAGTACCCGTGGGCGTACGTCGGCGACAGCCGCAAGGAGTTCCTGGAATTCCGTCTGGGTGTACGGATGCAGGTCGCGTCGCAGACCCCGTTCTTCGGTCACCCGCCGAAGCCCGCCATACCGGCGGCTCCACTCTCCGCAGGCCCCGGCGTCCCCGTGCCCACGCCACGCTCGCTCGCGATAGCCGCGGCCCCGCCCCACGAGGTCGCCGACGCGGCACTGATGTGCGGTGTCTCGCTCCGTATCGCCCCGGCCCCGTCCGCGGCGCCGGCCCGTATGAGTTACGTCGAACTCGTCCCCGACCCCTCCCCCGGCAGACGCGCCACCCTCGCGACCGGCGGAGAGATGCTGACGGCGGCCGCGGACAACTTCACCACCGGCGAGAAATGGCCCGCCCTCGTCCTGCGCCGCACCGCCGACCGCTACGGCTTCACTCTGTTCCACAAGGGCAGGGCACTCGCGTCGCATCTGTGGGACCCGGCCGCACCGGTCACCGACCACGCCGAGGCCGCCGCCACCGCCCGGGCCATCGCCACCGTCTTCCCCCTGCCCGACCCGCGCCCGCTGGTCACACTGCTGCGCGGCTCGGACAGCCCGGCCCGGCGCCAGTCCGGGCTGGTGGCCGTGCTCGGGCTGCCGCCCGTCCCGGACGGCTTCGGCGAGCGGGACGAGATCCTCAAGAGCCTGCCGGGAGCCCAACTCCTCCCCCGCCGCGGGGTGTTCAAGGGAATCAGGGACACCCTGTCGACGGACCTGGGCTCCCCCGCCCTCCCGGTCCGCCACCCTGCACGCTGGTGGATCCTGCGGATTCTGGGCCTGCTGCTCCTCACCTCGGCGGCGGCGTACGCCTGGTGGTCCCCGGACGTGGGCTGGTACCGCACCATCGCCCCGACGGCCGCCGCGCTCTACCTCGCGGTCCAGCTGCGGAAGGCCCGGGTCCACAGCCGGTGAGCGCGCCCTGGGCCGTATGCTCGCCGGGCGAAGCCGCGCACCGGAAGGCAGAGAAGTGAACTACAGGGTCCAGCCCACCGCCCAGGTCGACGAGACCGCCGAGATCGGCGCCGGGAGCAGTGTCTGGGAGCTCGCCCAGATCCGCGAGGGCGCGAAGCTCGGTGAGGGCTGTGTCATCGGGCGCGGCGCCTATGTCGGCACCGGCGTCACGATGGGCGACAACTGCAAGCTGCAGAACTACGCGCTGGTCTATGAGCCGGCCGAGCTCGGCGACGGTGTCTTCATCGGCCCCGCCGTGGTGCTCACCAACGACCACAACCCGCGCTCCGTCGACCCCGACGGCAAGCAGAAGCGCGGCGGCGACTGGGAGGCGGTCGGCGTGAAGATCGCCGACGGTGCCTCGATCGGCGCGCGTTCGGTGTGCGTCGCCCCGGTCCGTATCGGACGCTGGTCCATGGTCGCCGCGGGCGCCGTCGTCACCAAGGACGTTCCGGACTTCGCGCTGGTCGTCGGTGTGCCCGCCCGGCAGATCGGCTGGGTCGGCCGCTCCGGTGTCCGCCTGGTGGAGCGGGCGGACGAGTCCGGTGTGTGGGAGTGCCCGCAGACCGGCGCGGTGTACGTCGAGAAGGACGGCGTCCTCGCCGAGCAGGCGGTCTGACACCAGGTTCGGCGGGCCGGTCCTGACAGTGACAGCGGGTCTGGCACCCGTCCCGACAAGGGTCCGGGCACCCGTCCCGACAGCGGTCCGGCCACCCGTCCCGACAGCGGTCCGGCCGCCGGTCCCGCCGACGGCACCCGGAACCGCCCCCGGTCGGTCCGCCTACGCCCGGGTCCAGGCCTCCAGGGCCAGCCCCGACTCGTCCTTCTGGCGGGTCACCCGCAGCGTGCCGTCCGTGCCGAACGCCGCCATCACCACCCGGCCCCTGGCGTCGATCGCCAGCGCGGGCGCACCCACGCACGGCTCGCCCGTCAGGGTCCAGCTGACGCCGCTGGACTCGTCCTCCGACGGATAAGCGGCGAGGGCCGGGCGGCCGGTCTCGGCGTCACGGTGGGCGAGGATAGTGCAGTCGTAGCCGTCGACCGGGGTACGCAGCAGGGCGACCGGGCCGGTGCCCGCACCATTGCCGAGTTCGGACGGCGTGTCGTCGGACTCGCGCCAGGCGCGGACCGTGCGGTCGCCGGCGTCGTGCCAGAAGTGGGTGAGCCGGTTGCCGCCGGTGCGCTCGGCCGTGAGCGAGTCCGGAGCGGCCGATGCCGGGATGTCGTCGGCGCGCTCGAACTTCACGCCCGCCTCCCGCTGCTCCCAGCGCATGATGTGGTCCGCCGCGGGCGCGAGGAGTTCCATCAGGCCGTCCGCGGTGACCGAGGCGGAGACCGTGCCGGACGCTCCGCTGCCCTTGAAGTCGGCCCACTTGTTCCACTTGCCCGAAGGCACCTGGCTGCGCCCGCAGACGCCGCCGCCCGCGTTACGCACGAAGACGTGCAGCGAACCTTCCGCGTCCACCACCGCCGACGGCAGGCCGATCTTCTCGGCAAGGGCGGGGTCGTTCGGGTACGGGCTGCCGAGCGGATACCAGTCCCGTATCGCCAGGCCCGACTGGTACTGGAGGGCGTACACCACATCCGTGCCGGTCCGGCCGTCCGCGAGACGCTTGCGCCGCAGGCCCACCATGTGGACGTAGCCGTCGGCGCCCTGCGCCAGGCAGAGATACGGCAGTATGCCCGGGGCGGGGATCAGATCGGGTGCGGACCACTCCGGGCCGCCCGGACGGGTCTCGGTCCAGCGCAGGACACCTTCGGCGGCCGGGGCGTACGCCGTGAGCCTGCCGTCCTTGCCACGCAGCAGCCAGCCGGTGGTGGCGGCGAGGGAGGTGTCCACGGGAGGCGTTCTGCCGGCCTTGCCGCTCGGCGGCGCATCCGTACGACGCGCAGATTTCCGTCCGGACCAGACCGCCATGGCACACCGTCGACTTTCCCGTGACCGCCCCGCGAAACTTGCGCGACGATAGTACGACAGGCGGCCCGCAGGGGCAGGCCGGAGGACCGCTCAGCCGCCACACGGCCCGTTCACAGAATCGTTATCCGATCACTCGTCGCACAGGTGGGACGTCCTGACCATGGACGGGAAGGCACCGACTTCCGTGCGACGGCCGGGCCGTGAGCCTGCTCACCTCGGCGATTGCCTACCATTGCGTAGAACACCCCTGGGCGCGTGTGCCGCACCGGGCTGACCGGCCGCACCGGCGGCGGCGCGATCGCGCGGGGTGCCTGCCAGCAGTATGAGACCGTGACACGCCCCTGCCAGTGACCTGACCCAGAAGAAGAGTGTTCAGTGAAAGTCATCAGCATCGTCGGTGCCCGTCCTCAATTGGTGAAGCTCGCCCCCATCGCGGCCGCGTTCTCCGAGACGGAGCACGAGCACTTCATCGTGCACACCGGGCAGCACTACGACGCCGACCTCTCCGACGTCTTCTTCGACGGTCTCGGCATCCCGGACCCGGATGTCCACCTCGGTGTCGGCTCCGGCAGCCACGGCGTCCAGACCGGTTCGGTACTCACGGCGCTCGACCCGGTCCTCGAGCGCGAGCAGCCGGACTGGGTCCTCGTCTACGGCGACACCAACTCCACGATCGCCGGTGCGCTGTCGGCCGTGAAGATGCACCTGCCGGTCGCGCACCTCGAAGCGGGCCTGCGCTCCTTCAACCGGCGTATGCCGGAGGAGCACAACCGCGTACTGACCGACCACTGCGCCGACGTCCTGCTGGCCCCGACCGAGGAGGCCATGCGCCACCTCGCCGACGAGGGCCTCAAGGACCGCGCCGTGCTCGCCGGTGACGTCATGGTCGACATCTGCCTGCGCATCCGCGACGCCGTCCTCGCCGGCGAGCACGCGGCGCCCGAGCTGCCCGAGGGCATCGACCCCTCGAAGCCGTTCCTGCTGGCGACCCTGCACCGGCCGGACAACACCGACGACCCCGAGCGCCTCGCCGCGATCATCGGCTCGCTGGCCAAGCTGCCGGTGCCGGTGGCGCTGCTCGCGCACCCGCGCCTGGTCGCGCGCGCCGAGCAGCACGGCATCGACCTCGCGCAGGGCTCGGTGCACGTCAGCCGCCCGCTGCCGTACGCCGGTCTGGTCGCCGCGGTCCTGGCCTCGACCGGTGTCGTCACCGACTCCGGCGGTCTCCAGAAGGAGGCCTTCCTCCTGGAGCGGATCACCACCACGATCCGTCCCGAGACCGAGTGGGTGGAAACCGTCGACACCGGTTGGAACGTCTTGGTTCCCGACCCGCACGAGCTCTCCGCCGACGAGTGGGCCGCCACTGTCACCCGAGCGGTCCCGACGACCGACCCGGGCACGCCGTACGGCGACGGACGAGCCGCGCAGAATGTTGTCCGGATCATGGAACAGTGGAAGGGGGGCAGCCGGCGCGCGTGACGGACACAGGGCTTCACAGGGGCCCGAATCCGTACATGTCACCGTGCTAGCGTCACCGTTTATGTCAGCGTCTCCCAGGTCCGGGCTGCCCTCAGAAGGCGCTCGGCCTCATGTCATCTATCTCGCCATCGGCTTCCCGCCGGCTGCGAAGAGCAGCGCGTACCGCATGCGCGAGACGGCGAACCAGTTCTGCAAGGCGGGCTGGGATGTCACTGTCGTCAATATCGCCCAGGAGTCCTGGGAGCGGGACTCGGGCGTCGACCTCACGCTCCTCGAGCAGGTCGACCCGCGGGTGAAGATCATCGAGCTGCCGCTTTCCCGCGAGGACCTGGAAACGGACATCCGCCTCTACGCGGAGGAGCGCGCGCTCAACCCCAACAAGTGGGTCACGCAGCTGCGCAAGCGGCAGCAGAAGCCGTTCCCCGAGCCGAACTTCGGCGAGTGGCGCGGCGCGCTCGAGAAGGCCGTCCTCGACATTCACCGGGAGCACCCGGCGGACCTGCTCGTGGCCAGCTGCGTTCCGTATGTGAACCTCGCGGCCGCCTGGAAGCTCTGGGAAGAGGCCCGGGTTCCGTACGCGGTGGACTTCCGCGACGGCTGGTCCATCGACGTGATCACCGGCATCGAGGCCTTCACCAAGGACTCCGAGCTGGGCCACTGGGAGCAGAAGGTCCTCGACCACGCGGTCTCGCTGTGGGTCGTGAACGACCCGATCGCCGACCACTACCGCGCCCGCTACCCCGAGGTCGCCTCCCGCGTCGAGGTCGTACGCAACGGCTATGACGCCGACAGCTCGCCCGGCCGGGCGCACCGCCCGGACCCCGAGGCCGGTCTGGTCTTCGGCTACCTGGGCACGGTCAACTTCACCCCCGCGCACCTGGAGACGGTGCTCAACGCCTGGCGTGCGGCCCGTGAGCGGGAGCCGCTGCTCGCCAACGCGCGCTTCGAGGTACGCGGCCACATCGGCAACGGAGCGGGCCGCGAGGCCAACAAGCACTCCGAGATGCTCAAGCAGGCCGAGGCCGACGGCGTCTCGTTCGGCGGGCCCGCCGCCAAGGCCGAGGTCTCCTCCATCTACGCCCGCTGGGACGCGATGGTGCTCATCCTGATCGGCGGTCGCTTCGTGACCTCCGGAAAGGTCTACGAGTACATGGCCACCGGCCTGCCGATCGTCTCGGCGCACGTCGTCGAGCACGACGCCTCGAACGTCCTGCAGGGTCACCCCCTGTGGACCGGCGCCGTGGGGATCGACGAGGAAGGCCTGGCGGAGTCGTTCGTCAGGGCGGCGCACATGGCCGTCGAGACGAGCGACGAGGTGCACGCGGAAGCGATGGCGCACGCCGATCAGTTCACCCGCGAGGCGCTGATGTCCGTCGCCGTGAAGAACCTGGTGAACCGGCTCGCCGCGGACCACGACGGGCCGGCCGTGCTTCCCGGGGCCACCATCTCCCAGTCTGCGGGAACGGCGGATGTGGACAACCGCTCCCCGAAGTCGATCGTCGCCGGAGGTCCCACCCCGTGACCGATGTGCTGTTCGTCGCCGCCACCCAGCCGCAGCTCGGCGTGCTGGCCGGTGCGGTGCAGAAGTTCCGCGCTCTCGGCGCCAGCGTCTACCTGGCCTGTGCCTTCGACACCAAGGGCTGCCAGGAGGAACTCGACCGGCTCGAGCTGGACGGGTACCACCAACTGCCGTACGGAATAGGGCATCTGAGCACCTCCACGCGGCGCAAGCTGAAGAAGGTGCCGCACAGCCGTCGGCTGTGGGTCCAGAGCCGTCGCAACGTCTGGCTGCGCCGGCACGGTCTGGGCGCGCAGCACCTCGTCGCGCTCGACGCGAACGCCGTGTACACGGTCTGGCGGCTGGCCCAGTACAACCCCGGCGCCGGTGCCTCCTTCGGTATCGCGCCGGCTCTGAGGGCCATGGAGAACCCGCGTGTCCCGGGCCGCCCGTCCGGGGCTCCGGCCAAGCGCAAGGCACTCGTGCCGCCGCCGGCACTGCTCGCCAGCGACGTACGCCGCCAGGCCAGGTCGCTGCCCCAGACCGTGCTGCGTACGGCCACCGCGCGCCCCGTGATGCGCAGCTCCGTCGGCGCCCGGCTGTGGCGCACCGCCCTCGGCGCGCCCGGCGTGCCCGCCAAGGTGCGGGCCGCGCTGTCCCGCCAGGTGGCGGAGGGCATGCGCTGGGCCGGCCGGCCCGGTGGCGCGACGCTCGCGCTGACCACCGCCGCGGCGCGCATCTCGGACCGGAAGATCAGGACCGGGCTGCTGGACGAGGCGGTCAAGACCGAGCTCAACAAGGGCATCGCACCGCGTGCTCTGGACCAGACGGTCCACGAGCTGCTGGCCTCCGCGGACGAGTACTACAAGGCCGGTGACCCGGCTGCGGCGGCGTCCACGCTGGACCGGGCGCTCGTTCTCGGTTTCCACCGGGTCGTGCACATCGACCAGTTGAGCTCTCCGCTGGCCGCCGACCCCGAGGCGTTCTCCGCGCCGGTGCACCGCTCGGCGGTCATGAAGAAACTGGGGGAACCGCGCGGCAGGAAGACTCCCGCCGCCACGCCGCCGTCCGACCGGCCGCTGCGACTCCTGGTCACGACGAGCGCCAACGACAACTTCCTGAAGCTGATCCTGTCCCACTACGAGGCCCACCAGGGCGTCGAGGTCCGCTACCTGGACCTCGCGGCCACTCCGGCCCTCAAGCGGATCTCGTGGGCCGGACGGCGGATGATAGAGAACCGTCTCGGGGGCGACGCCCTCTACGCGGATCAGGTCGAGCAGCTCATGCGGCCCCATCTGGACTGGGCCGACACGGTGTTCCTGGACTGGTGTGTGGCACCGGCCGTGATGCTCACGACGATCGACCCGGGCGACACCCGGATCGTCGTCCGGCTGCACAGCTACGAGGCCTTCACCCGCTGGCCGCACCTGGTCGACTTCTCGCGTGTGGACGACCTCGTGTATGTCGCGGACCATGTGCAGGATCTGACGACCTCGCTGGTTCCGCAGCTGCGTGGTCCGCAGGCGCCGCGTACGCACATGCTCGACAACGCCATGGACCTGAGCGCCTTCAACCGCGCGAAGCCGGCCGACGCCCGCTTCAACCTCGGGCTCATCGGTATCTCGCAGGTCGCGAAGGACCCGCTGTGGGCCATCGACGTACTGCAGCGGGTGCGCAGGAAGGACGAGCGCTACCGGCTGCTGCTGGTCGGCGGCGACATGGACCGCAAGACCAGCCGTGCCACCAAGGACTACCTCGCGGAGTTCGAGAAGCAGCTGGCTCCCCTGGAGGAGTCCGGTGCGGTGGTACGTCTCGGACCGACCGACGATGTGCCGTCCGCGCTCACCGAGATCGGCACGATCCTCAGCTCCTCGGTGCGTGAGGGCTGCCATGTCGGGCTGATGGAGGGCGCGGCGAGCGCCGCCGTCCCCGTCGTCCGCGACTGGCCGTTCTACGCCGGGCGCGAGCACAGCGCTCGTACGCTCTACCCCGAGGGCTGGGTCGTCGGCTCTCCCGAGGAGGCCGCGAAGCGCATCCTGGAAACCACGGCGACCGAGGAGAGCTGGCGGAATGCGGGCAAGCTCGCCTCCGAGCACGCGCTCTCCGCGTGGGACTGGCCCGTGGTGAGCCGTCGCTTCGACGAGTTGCTGCTCGGCGAGTAGCACGGAGCCTGTACGCAGGAAGGGCCCCGGGATTCCCGGGGCCCTTCCTCGTTCCGTACGTGCGGGGGATCTGCGCGGTGGATCCCGCTCAGCCGCGTGCCTCCGGGTGGCGCAGGCACCAGCCCGCCCAGGCCGATGTGACCATCGCGCGGACGTCGTGGCGCGCCTGCCAGCCCAGCTCCTCGCGGATCCGGTCGGCCGCAGCCACGACCCGTGCGGGGTCGCCGGGACGGCGCTCGGTGACCACCGGCTTGAGGTCGACCCGTCCGGTGACATCCTGGATGGTGGTGACCATCTCGGCGACCGAAACGCCTTCCCCGCGGCCGATGTTGAGGATCAGCGAGGCCCCGGCGTCATCGGCGAGCCGCCGCGCCGCCGCGACATGGGCGGAGGCGATGTCCTCGACGTGGATGTAGTCGCGGATGCACGTGCCGTCGGGCGTCCGGTAGTCGTCGCCGAAGATACGCGGCGACTCGCCGGCCGTGAGTCGCTCGAAGACCATCGGCACCAGGTTGAAGATGCCGTCGTCACCGAGTTCGGGCGAGGCGGCGCCCGCGACGTTGAAGTAGCGCAGCGAGGCCGTGGCCATACCGTGTGCCTTGCCGACTGCTGTGACCAGCCACTCGCCGGCAAGCTTGGTCTCGCCGTACGGGCTCATCGGCAGGCACGGTGTCTGCTCGGTGACCAAGTCGACATCGGGCATGCCGTAGACCGAGGCGGAGGAGGAGAACAGGAACCGGCGCACACCGGCGTCCGCGGCCGCCGCCAGGACGGTCCGGAGCCCTTCGACGTTCTCGTAGTAGTAGTGCAGCGGCAGCGCGACGGACTCGCCGACCTGCTTCTTGCCCGCGAGGTGCACGATGCCGGTGACGGAGTGCTCGCGCAGGACGCGGCCGACCAGCTCACGGTCGAGTACCGAGCCCACTTCCAACGGGACTCCGGCGGACAGCCGCTCGGTGCTGCCCGTGCTGAGGTCGTCGAGGACGACGACACGCTCGCCGCCGTCGGTCATCGCCTTCACCACGTGCGAGCCGATGTATCCGGCTCCGCCAGTGATCAACCAGGTCATGGGGAAACCCTCTGCAGGTCGGCCCTGCCCCACAAGTACGCGGGGCAGGGCCTTCGTCTCGTAGATCAGCCATCAGTTGAGCAACCCCCGCGGAGAGCAACGTCTCCGCGGGAGCGGCGCCGGTTCAGGCGCAGGGGCAGCGTCAGCCGCCGATGACGACGCGGCGGACGCCTTCCCAGCGCGCCGGGTCCGTGGTGCGCCGGCCGTCGACCAGGACGCGGACGTCCGGCAGGTCGGTGGCGGCCAGCTCGCGGTACTCGGCGTGGTCGGCCTGCAGGATCGCGGCCGTGACGACCTGGCTCTCGTGCGGAGTGAGACCGTGCGCGGCCAGCTCCTCGGAGGTGTACATCGGGTCTGACACGAAGGGGACGGCCCCGCGCGCCTTGAGCGCCTCGACGGTCGGGAAGACGCCGGAGAAGGCCGTCTCCTTCACGCCGCCGCGGTAGGCGGCGCCGAGCACCAGCACGCCCACGCCGTCGAGGTCGCCGTAGGCGGCGGCCAGCAGGTCGACGGCGTACTCCGGCATGGCGGCGTTCGCCTCGCGCG
The DNA here is from genome assembly GCF_053591755.1 of Streptomyces sp. NPDC002926. Taxonomy (NCBI): domain Bacteria; kingdom Bacillati; phylum Actinomycetota; class Actinomycetes; order Kitasatosporales; family Streptomycetaceae; genus Streptomyces; species Streptomyces sp. NPDC002926. Next base: position 240,632 of record NZ_JBSFUK010000001.1, on the reverse strand, counting down.
CCGAGCGCACGACGGTGGCCTCCGGGTCGTTCCACAGGTACATCCGCGGGTAGATCGGGATGCAGTGGCCGCCGACCGCGATACCGGGCTGGTGGATGTGGCTGTACGGCTGGGAGTTGCAGGCCTCGATGACCTTCTTGACGTCGATGTCGTTCTTGTCGGCGAAGCGGGCGAACTGGTTCGCCAGGCCGATGTTGACGTCGCGGTACGTGGTCTCGGCGAGCTTCGCCAGCTCCGAGGCCTCGGCGGTGACCAGGTTCCAGACGCCGTTCGGCTGCGCGAGGTCCGCGCGCTCGTCGAAGTCGAGGACCTGCTCGTAGAACTCCACACCGTGCTGCGTGGAGACCTCGTCGATACCGCCGACGAGCTTGGGGTAGCGGCGCAGGTCGGCGAAGACGCGGCCGGTGAGCACCCGCTCCGGGGAGAAGACCAGGTGGAAGTCCTTGCCCGCGGTGAGGCCGGAGCCCTGCTCCAGCATCGGGGCCCAGCGGGTGCGGGTGGTGCCGACCGGCAGGGTGGTCTCGTACGAGACGAGGGTGCCGGGCTTGAGGCCGGCGGCGATCGCCTTGGTCGCGGAGTCCATCCAGCCGAAGTCCGGCACGCCCTCGGCGTCCACGAAGAGCGGGACGACGACCACGACGGCGTCGGACTCGGCGACGGCGGCCGCGGTGTCGGTGGTGGCGGTCAGCAGCCCGGCGCCGACGGTCTCCTTGAGCAGACGGTCGAGGTCGTGCTCGCCGGGGAAGGGCTCGGTGCCGGCGTTGACCAGCTCGACGACCTTCTCGTTGACGTCGGCGCCGATCACCCGGTGGCCCTTGGCGGCGAACTGCACGGCGAGCGGAAGCCCGATCTTGCCGAGCGCGACTACACAGATATTCATCGGGTTACTTTCCTCTTCAACCGAACCAGCAGGGGTCGCACGCGCGACCACCATCTTTGCGCGGGCGGGAACAGCAGGCCGGTCTGGATGACCATCCGGCCCTTGGGGTTCACGCGCGCCGCCACTCGATACGGGGTGCCACTGCGCCAGCGCCTGGCGAGCGGCATCGGCAGATCCTTGCCGCGCACCGGGATCTCGTACGTCCAGCCCGCGACGTCCACATAGACGCGCACGCCGAGCGAGGCCTGGCGGGGCTGGATCGGAATCCGCGCACGGACGACCGTGCCGAGGCCGTCGGCAGTGACTTCCTGGGTGAACTCCCCCACGGGCTCGGGGAGTTCATGGCCGGCGGGCAGCCTGCGGGCGCCGGCCTTGTCCGCGCTCTTGGGCATCGCGCCCTGGACGAGCCGGACGACGGCCGAGTCGGTGTCACCGGTGAGCCCGGTCCGTACCGCCACGGCCAGGGCCAGATCGTCGCCGTTCTGCTCCCATTCGGCCGAGACAAGCTCGGTCCTGGCCGAGAGCCTTCCGGGCACCGATTCCCCGACCACCTCGAAGACTCGGTCGGGAACATCCATCACGGGGTCCCTGAAGCCCGGGTAGAGCGCGAAGGCCCTGCCGTCCTCCAGGTGGAACGGCGGTGCGCCGTTCTCCTCCTCCGCCGTGATCGCCGCGACGAGCTCGTCCACCGCGCCGCGCCGGGCCAGGGTGAGCCTGACCCGCCTCATGACCGGCAGCGAGTCGCTCAGACCGTCCGTGAGGTACTCGTCGGCCAGATCGGCGATACCGGCGCACACCTCGCGCCTGGTCTGGGGGTCGAGCGCCGGGAAGTCGCCCTGGATGAGCTTTGACAGCTCCCAGGTGAAGTGGCGCTTGAAGACGGTGTCCCGCTGCGGGCCGGGCTCGATCAGCGCGGCCGCATGTTTCATGATCTTCGCCGTGCAGCCCAGCCGCGCCAGGTGATCGGCCCGGTAGGTGATGTTGCTCGCGTCCCCGCGCTTCACCGCGTAGTAGTACGTGTAGTCCGCGAGCACCGAGATCTTCCCGGCCCGGACACACGCCTCGATGGTGAACGGCTGATCACTGCCGACCGGCAGGTCCTCGGGGAAGCGCAGGTTGTACTTCTCCACCAGCTCACGGCGGAAGAGCTTGGTGTTGGCCAGCGTGAACGGCAGCGCCGAGTCGTACAGGCTGATGTCCGGGTCGCTCTTCTTGAAGAGCGCCTGGTGGACGTAGCGGCCGTTGGTGCCGACCATCTTGCCGACCACGACATCGGAGCCGTGCTTCTCGGCGCAGGCCACCATCCGCTCGAGCGCCTCTTTGCCGAGGTAGTCGTCGGAGCCGATGAAATACACGTAGCGCCCGGTGGCCACGTCCAGCGCCCTGTTGCTGGGCGCGGCCGGGCCACCGGAGTTCGCCTGGTGGATCACCTTGACGGTGTCCGGGTACTTCTTGGCGAAGCGGTCGAGCTCCGCTCCGCTGTCGTCCGTGGAACCGTCGTCGACGGCCACGATCTCGAGCCTGTCCAGGCCAATGCTCTGCCCGACAAGGGAGTTAAGGCATTCCGTCAGGTACGGCATCGTGTTGTACACGGCGACGACGACGGTGACATCAGGACTGGTCAAGGCTCCTCGCCCTACTGGGCCGCGGCGTGCGCGGAGAGATCGACGGTGATGCCGTGGGAAGCGGATTCCAGCACCGCGGCTGCCACCTCGACCGTACGAAGGCCCTGGCGGAGCGTGCAGATGTCCTGGGACTTGCCGAGGACCGCGTCACGGAAGAGCTCGTGCTCGACCAGCAGCGGCTCACGCTTCGGGATGGCGTAGCGGATCATGTCGCCCTCGGCGACACCGCGGAAGGCCTGCAGGGCCTCCCACTCGGTGGCCTGGGCGGCGTTGGAGTAGAAGGTCAGGTCGGCGGTGAGGGTGTCCGCGATGAAGCAGCCCTTCTCACCGGTGACCGAGGTGAACCGCTCCTTGAGCGGGCTCAGCCAGTTGACCAGGTGGTTGACCATGGTGCCGTCGGACAGCTGACCGACCGCGGAGACCATGTCCTCGTGCGGACGGCCGGACTTGGAGACCGTACGCGCGGAGATCGAGGTGTACGTCTGGCCCGTCACCCACCCGGTGAGGTCGATGTCGTGGGTGGCGAGGTCCTTGACCACGCCGACATCGGCGATGCGGTGCGGGAAGGGGCCCTGGCGGCGGGTGACGACCTGGTAGACGTCGCCGAGCTCGCCGGCCTCCAGGCGCTGGCGCAGGGAGCGCAGCGCGGGGTTGCAGCGCTCGATGTGGCCGACACCGGCGACCAGGCCGCGCGACTCGAAGGCCTCCACGAGGCGGCGGGCGCCTTCCACGGTGTCCGCGACCGGCTTCTCGACCAGCGCGCTGACACCGGCCCCGGCGAGCTTGAGGCCGACTTCCTCGTGCAGGGCGGTGGGGCAGGCCACGACGGCGTAGTCGATGCCGAGCGCGATGAGCTCCTCGACGGTCGACAGCACAGGGGCACCCTGCCCCCAGCCGTTCTTGTCACCCATCGGGTCGACGACGGCGACAAGCTCGACGCCGTCGAGACCGGCGAGTACGCGGGCGTGGTGGCGGCCCATCGAGCCGAGGCCGATCAGGCCGGCTCGCAGTCCCCGGGTGGTCACAGAGTCTCTCCAAGATCGTTCACGGCAGCGACGATACGCTCGAGGTCCTCCGCGGTCAGCGAAGGATGCACCGGCAGCGAGACGACCTCGGAGGCCGCACGCTCGGTCTCGGGCAGGTCCCAGTTACGGCCGGCCTTCTGGTCCGGCTCCCAGTACGGCTTCAGCCGGTGGATCGGGGTCGGGTAGTAGACGGCGTTGCCGACACCCGCCTCGGTGAGCTTCGCCATCGCGGCGTCGCGGTCCCCCGTGATCCGGATCGTGTACTGGTGGTAGATGTGACGCGCGCCTTCGGCGACCGTCGGCGTCTGCACGTTCGGCGCCGTGATGTTCTCGGTGAGGTACGCGGCGTTGGCGATGCGCTGCTCGGTCCAGCCGCCCAGCTTCGACAGCTGTACGCGGCCGACGGCGGCGGCGACGTCGGTCATCCGCATGTTGGCGCCGACGATCTCGTTGGCGTACCGCTGCTCCATGCCCTGGTTGCGCAGCAGGCGCAGAGTGCGGGCGACCTCGGCGTCACCGGTGGAGATCATGCCGCCCTCGAGGGAGTGCATGTTCTTGGTCGGGTAGAAGCTGAACGTACCGCCGGAGCCGAAGGCGCCCACCGGGGTGCCGTTCAGCGCCGCGGCGTGCGCCTGGCAGGCGTCCTCGACCACGGCCAGCTTGTGCTTGGCGGCGATGGGCATGATCTTGTCCATCGCGGCCGGGTGGCCGTAGAGGTGCACCGGCATGATCGCGGCGGTGCGCGGCGTGATGGCCGCCTCGACCGCTGCCGGGTCCAGGCCGTAGCTGCCCGGCTCGATGTCGGCGAAGACGACGTCGGCGCCGACCAGGCGGACCGCGTTCGCCGAGGCGGCGAACGAGAACGAAGGAACGATCACTTCGTCACCCGGGCCGATGCCAAGTGCAAGCAGAAGGAGGTGCAGTGCGGAGGTACCCGAGTTGACGGCCACGCAATGGCGCCCCTCGACCAGCTCCGAGAAGCCCTCCTCGAATGCCGCTACTTCCGGGCCCTGTACGACCCTGCCGGAACGCAGTACGCGTACCGCCGCCTCGATCTCTTCCTCACCGATGACCGGGCGGGCAGCGGGAATGGGCTGCTGGTTGCTGCTCGTCATGGACGTCCTCCTTGAACACCGCTGAACTCTTTATGGCAGAGGATCAGGGGCCGTGCGGACGTCTCACGAGGCCGCGCAAACCCCTCCGGCGCGAAGCCGACGCCCTACCGAGGATTCTGGGACCGGTCTTGTCCCGAACCGGGCCGGTCACCCACCGTAGTGTCTGGAACGAGACCGCACCCGGCAGCGACCGCCGTCACATTATCAGGGATTTCCTAGCGAATTTCGGGGCTGTTAACGGAGCACGGCATCGATTCGGCGACAAAAACCGTGTCCCACCCCGCGGGCTGCGGGATGGGACACGGCCTGTTCACTGAAGGCTCATCAACTGTTCAGCTGTTCAGCTGTCGGTCGATGCCGACACCGACGACGGCGTCTGCTGCTCGGCGGCCGCGGTCTTCTTCGCGGTGGCCTTCTTGGCGGTCGTCTTCTTCGCCGCGGTCTTCTTGGCCGCCGTCTTCTTGGTGGCGGCCTTCGTCGCGGTGACCTTCTTGGCGGTCTTGCGAGCCGCCTTCTTGGCCGGAGCCTGGTCCTCGCTCTCCGCGCTCTCCGCAGCCTCCGAAGACCCGGCGTCCGGCTCGGCCGCGGCGGGGACCACGACGATGCCGGCCTCCTCCGTGCCCGAGGGCGAACCGGCGGGAGCGGTGACCTTGCGGGTCGCCCGGCGGCGCGCACGCGGCGGGGCCGCGACGGGAGCCTCCTCGGACCCGGCGGTCTCGACTGCCGCGGCCTCGACCGCAGGAGCCTCGGCGGGAGCCTCGGCCTTCGCCTCGATGACGATCTCCGGCTCCGCGGCCTTCGGCGCACCGGCCGGAGCCGTCGCCTTACGGGTCGCCCTGCGGCGGCCACGACCCCTCGGGGCCGCCTCCTCCGCGGGAGCCGCCGCCTCGGCGACCGGGGCCACGGTGACCGGGGCCTCGGGCGTGACCTCGACGGCCGTCGGCTCCTCGGCCCTGGGCTCGGCCACCGTGACCTCCGCGGCCTTCGGCGCACCGGCCGGAGCCGTCGCCTTACGGGTCGCCCTGCGGCGGCCACGACCGCGCGACACGGCAGCCTCGGCCTCCGCGGCACTGCTGTAGAGCTCCTCGTCCGGGACGAACTCGGGCTCGGCCAGCGCGACCGGGGCAGCCACCTCGGCGGCGATCTCCGCCTCGGTCTCGTCCTCGGTCTCGAGGACGGCCTCGTGCTCGTGCACCTGATCGGCGCCGCCGCGGCCGCGCTTCTTGGAGCGCTTGCCGCCGCCACCGGCGGTGGTCGGCTGCTCCATGTGCACGATCACACCGCGGCCGTTGCAGTGGACACAGGTCTCGGAGAAGGACTCCAGAAGACCCTGGCCCACCCGCTTGCGGGTCATCTGGACCAGGCCCAGCGAGGTGACCTCGGCCACCTGGTGCTTCGTACGGTCACGGCCCAGACACTCGAGCAGCCGCCGCATGACCAGGTCCCGGTTGGACTCCAGCACCATGTCGATGAAGTCGACGACGACGATGCCGCCCAGGTCGCGCAGCCGCAGCTGGCGCACGATCTCCTCAGCCGCCTCCAGGTTGTTCCTGGTGACGGTCTCCTCAAGGTTGCCGCCCTGGCCGGTGAACTTCCCGGTGTTGACGTCCACCACGACCATGGCTTCTGTCTTGTCGATCACCAGCGAGCCACCGCTCGGCAGCCAGACCTTGCGGTCCAGCGCCTTCATCAGCTGCTCGTCGATGCGGTTCGACGCGAAGACGTCCACCTCGCTGGTCCACCGCTGCAGGCGGTCGACCAGGTCCGGCGCGACGTGCGAGACATAGCCGTGGATGGTGTCCCACGCCTCGTCGCCGCTGACGATGACCTTGGTGAAGTCCTCGTTGAAGATGTCGCGGACGACGCGGACGGTCATGTCCGGCTCGCCGTAGAGCAGCGTCGGGGCGTTGCCGCTCTTGGCCTTCTTCTGGATGTCCTCCCACTGCGCCTGCAGCCGCTCGACGTCGCGGCGCAGTTCGTCCTCGCTGGCTCCCTCGGCCGCGGTACGCACGATGACGCCCGCGTCCTCGGGGACGATCTTCTTGAGGATGGTCTTCAGGCGTGAGCGCTCGGTGTCGGGCAGCTTGCGGCTGATACCGGTCATCGAGCCCTCGGGCACGTAGACCAGGTAGCGGCCGGGCAGCGAGACCTGGCTGGTGAGGCGGGCGCCCTTGTGGCCGATCGGGTCCTTGGTCACCTGGACGAGGACCGACTGGCCGGACTTGAGCGCGGCCTCGATACGGCGCGGGCCGTTGGCCATGCCCAGCGCCTCGAAGTTGACCTCGCCGGCGTACAGGACGGCGTTGCGCCCCTTGCCGATGTCGACGAACGCGGCCTCCATGGACGGCAGTACGTTCTGCACCTTGCCCAGGTAGACATTGCCGACGTACGAGGTGGCCTGCTCCTTGTTGACGTAGTGCTCGACGAGCACGTTGTCCTCGAGGACGCCGATCTGGGTGCGCTCGCCGTTCTGCCGGACGACCATCACACGCTCGACGGCCTCACGGCGGGCCAGGAACTCGGCCTCGGTGATGATCGGCACCCGGCGGCGGCCCTGCTCGCGGCCCTCACGGCGGCGCTGCTTCTTCGCCTCCAGACGGGTCGAGCCCTTGATGGACTGCACCTCGTCGGACGGCTCGTCGCTCTTCGCACGCGGGGCGCGCGGCTCGCGGACCTTGACGACCGTACGCTCCGGGTCGCCCGAAGCCGTCTCCTCCTCGGGGCCGGAATCACCGCTGCGACGACGACGGCGGCGCCGGCGACGGCTACTGCTGGTGCCGGCGGCCGAGGGGGTCTCGGTGTCGCCCTGCTCGTCGTCCTCCTCGCCTTCCTCTTCGTCCTGGATGTCCTCGGCGGCAGCCTCGTCCGCCTGCTCCTCCGAGGTCTCGTCGGCGTCGGCGGGCTCGCCACGGCGACGGCGACGGCCACCACGGCGGCGGCGACGCGACGGGCGGTCCTCGAACTCGTCCGACTCCTCGCCCTCGGCGGCCTGCTCGGACTCGGTCTCCGCCTCGGGCTCGGCCTCGTGGGCAACGGGCGCCGGGGCCTCGGCGGGCTCACCACGGCGGCGGCGACGGCGACGTCCGGCGGGCTCGGCAGCGACGGGCTCGGCGACCGGCTCGGCGAACTCCTCGTCCTCCTCCGGCTCCGTCTCGACGGCAGCGGCGGCGGCCGCGGCTGCCGTCTCCGGGGTCTGGAACATCGGCTCGGTGAAGACCGGGGCCTGGAAGACGGCGACGGCGGGCCGGGTGGCCCGGCGGCCGCGCGCGGGCGCCTCGCTCTTCTCGGCCTTGGCGGCCTTCTCGCTCTTCTCGGCCTTCTCACCCTGCTCGGCCTTGGCCTTCTCCGGCTGGGCGGTGAACTCGGGCGAGACGGCACGACGGCGCGTACGACCGCGGCTCGCCGCCTTTGCGGCGGCCTCGACCTCGGCCTCGTCCGCTGTGATCTGTGCCACCACGTCCTGCGGCAGGCTCTCGCCCCCGTCGGCGACGCCGTTCTCGTCGGCCTCGGCGGCCTGCGGGGCGTCGGCGGGCGCGGTGGCCTTGCGGGTGGCACGGCGGCGGGTACGGCCTGCGGGGGCCGCCTCCTCCGCGGGCGCCTCGGGCTCGGCTGCCTCCGCGGCCTCGGCGGCCTGCGGCGCCCCGGCGGGCGCGGAGGCCCGGCGGCGGGCACGGCCGCGCGGCGCGGGGGCCTCGGCAGGGGTCTCTTCCTCGTCCTCGGCGGACACGGCCTCGGCGGACACGGCCTCGGCGGACACGGCCTCGGCGCCACTCACGGCCTCGGCGACCGGCTCGGGCGCGGTGACCTTACGGGTCGCGCGGCGGCGTGTACGGGGCGCGGCCACCTCGGCCTCGGGCTCGGCGGCCTCGGCGGCCTCGGCGGCCTCGGCGGCAACAGTCTCGTCGGCCTCAGCGGCCTCGCTGGACTGAGGCGCACCGGCGGGCGCCGTCGCCTTACGGGTCGCACGGCGGCGCGAACGCGGCGCGGCGGCCTCCGCCTCGGCGCTCTCAGCACTCTCGACAGCCGGAGCGGCCGTCTCGGTGACGTCCGTGGCTTCCAAGACGTCCTTGGCGCCCGCGGCCGCCGTCGGCGGCCCTGCGGGACGCGACGCGGCGCGGCGCCTGCGGCGCGGCGGCAACGTGTCGCTGGGGGAGTTGTTCTCAGTGTCTCCGGCGGTGCCGGATTCGATCGGTTCGAGCATGCGGGCGGTTCTCCCGTCACGCTCCCGGGCGCCGCGCCTGATTCCGGTCCGGCCACGGCCCGCGTGATGTGCGCGGTGCCGCCGTCCGGGGCGCGGGCGCCGCACGGGAGCTGATGTATGGCTCGCCGGTTCCCTACGCGATGTACGTACGGCCTGGCGAAAGTCTCCTGTCAGTACGCGGCCCGACCCAGGTGGCTCCCGAGTACCAGGGCTGCGCTACAACGACTGCCCTTACGCGGCGGGACCTTCCGGCGCCGTCGCGGCGGCTGTTCCGGCGGCCGTGGGTGGAGCGGCCGGAACTGCCTCGCGGTCGGGCGCGAGCGGGTCGGTCACCGTGCCGGACTCCTCGTCGAAGAGCCCCTGCGCCAGCCTGGTCACCGCTGCGGGGACCGGCGGCGCCAGGTCGGCCACAGCTCGGAGACCGGACAGGACGTCGTCGGGTCGCACGGCAGGTGTCACGTGCCGAACAACCAGGCGCAGTATCGCACAGGGCCCGTCCCCCGGCCTATTGATGAGCGCGGTGGCAGCCGCTCCGGTGGTGCCGGCGCCGGCTTCGGACGCCGGACGGAGCGCCTGCAGCTCCGCTACGGCACCTCGTGCGTCGAAGGTCCGCATGCCGTTTTTCGTCTTCCGCTCGACCTCGACGGTCTCGGCGGCGAGGAAGCCGGAAACGGCCTTCTCCGCGTCCTCGACGGGCACGCCGTCGAGCCGCAGCTCCCACACGGATGCGGTGAGCCGGTCGGCGAGACCCGAGGTGCGGGCCTCGACGGCGTCGGTGATGTCGAGCCCCCCGGGCAGCGACTCGTCGAGCAGCTCACGCAGCTTGTCCGGGTCACGGTGCTCGGTGAGGGCGATCTCCAGATATTCGGCCTCACTGCCCGTGCCGGTGGGTGCGGCATTGGCGTACGAGACCTTGGGGTGCGGGGTGAAGCCCGCCGAGTACGCCATGGGCACCTCTGCACGGCGCAGTGCACGCTCGAAGGCGCGCTGGAAGTCACGGTGGCTGGTGAACCGGAGGCGGCCGCGCTTGGTGTAGCGCAGTCGGATGCGCTGCACCGCCGGTGCGGGCGGCGGGCCTTCGGGCTGTCGCTTGCCCAGTGGTTCTTCTCCTCGGTGCGGAGCGAGCGCGGGTGGCGCGCCCGCCCTCGGACGTACGTGGTGTTCCTCGGGGGCCGCCCGGCTCACCCCTGCTTGTGCAGGGAGATCTCGGGTTCGGCCGCCGCGCCGGGAACAGTCGTTGTACTACCCAGCGTACGCGCCTGCCGCACTGCCGGTTCCACGGGCTTTGAGGCCCGTGGCTCGCCGACGAGCGCCCGCCAGGCGTCTCGCCGCGCCTGCCGTACCGTTTCGCCGGCCGAGCGCAGCGCGGCCCGCGCCGCCCGGCCCGCCTCGACAGCGGCTTTCCTGGCCGGACTCCAGACGCCGTCGCGCAGCACGTGCCCCACGGGAGTGCAGACGTACTGGTAGAACCAGCGCACCGGCCGCCCGACGAAGTTCCAGGCCAGCCACTTGAGGGCCCGGCCGACGGCGCGCGAGATATGTCCGGCGATGCTCCAGGCGACGCCGATCGCGTCGGCGATCTCCCGGCCGACCGGAGCGAGGACATGGCGGTAGACCCAGGCAACGGGCGTGACGAGCAGCGTCGCCACGAGCCGGACGACCGCCGTCCACGCAGCGCGGCACACGGCGCTTACGAGCCGGACGATGCCGTGGCCGAGCGGCGTCAGCAACTGCCGGTGGATCCACACCAGCGGCACCACCAGCCCGTACATCACCACCGGCACCAGCACATAGCGCCACAGCGCGACCCACGGCCAGACGAAGAGCGCCCTGCCCAGCCATCCGAGGACCGCGGCGATGCCGTGGCCGGCGGGTGTGAGCAGCCGGCGGTAGGTCCAGCGCGCGGGAGCGAGCAGCAGATGCTCCACGAGCCGGGCGATGCCGTGGCCGAGCGGGGTCAGCAGTTGCCGGTGGATCCACACCAGCGGCACCACCAGCCCGTACATCACCACCGGCACCAGCACATAGCGCCACAGCGCGACCCACGGCCAGACGAAGAGCGCCCTGCCGACGAAAGAAGCGAGCCGGGCCAGACCGTGCCCGATCGGGGTGAGGACGTACTCGTACACCCAGGCCAACGCCCGGCGCAGCGGTCGCAGCAGCACGCGGTCGACGGCGAGCGCGCAGACGACGAGGACGTCCCAGACCATCCGCACGGGAAGGACGACAAGCAGCACCACGATCCGCACGGGAATCCGGATGACCGTGGTCAGACAGCCCGCGCCGGGCTGGTGGTGCGCGGGAGCCTGGTGACTCCCGTAGGTCTGAGGCGACTTCTCGAACTCCATGTCAGAGATGACGCACTACAGCCCCGTCCGGATCCACTACCTGCGCTTTTCGCCGCGCTCGTCCGCCGTCGGGACGTACGAAGGCCCGGCCACGGGGTGTCCCCACACGGCCGGGCCTTCGCGCAGTTGTTACTTGACGACCGTCAGCGGCAGCAGCTTCTTGCCGGTCGGGCCGATCTGAATCTGCGTGTCCATCTGAGGACAGACACCGCAGTCGAAGCACGGCGTCCAGCGGCAGTCCTCGACCTCGGTCTCGTCCAGCGAGTCCTGCCAGTCCTCCCAGAGCCAGTCCTTGTCGAGACCGGAATCCAGGTGGTCCCAGGGCAGGACCTCCTCGTACGTACGCTCACGGGTGGTGTACCAGTCGACGTCCACACCGAATTCGGGCAGCGTCTTGGCGGCGCACGCCATCCACCGGTCGTACGAGAAGTACTCGCGCCAGCCGTCGAAGCGGCCGCCGTCCTCGTAGACGGCGCGGATGACGGAGCCGATACGGCGGTCACCGCGCGAGAGCAGGCCCTCGACGATGCCGGGCTTGCCGTCGTGATAGCGGAAGCCGATCGAGCGGCCGTACTTCTTGTCGCCGCGGATCTTGTCGCGCAGCTTCTCCAGGCGCGCGTCCGTCTCCTCCGCCGACAGCTGCGGGGCCCACTGGAAGGGCGTGTGCGGCTTGGGCACGAAGCCGCCGATCGAGACCGTGCAGCGGATGTCGTTCTGGCCGGAGACCTTGCGGCCCTCGGCGATGACCTTGACCGCCATGTCGCCGATCTGCAGCACGTCCTCGTCGGTCTCGGTGGGCAGGCCGCACATGAAGTACAGCTTCACCTGGCGCCAGCCGTTGCCGTACGCCGTTGAGACCGTGCGGATCAGGTCCTCTTCCGAGACCATCTTGTTGATGACCTTGCGCAAGCGCTCGGAGCCGCCCTCGGGGGCGAAGGTCAGACCCGACCGACGGCCGTTCCTGGTCAGCTCGTTGGCGAGATCCACGTTGAACGCGTCGACACGGGTGGACGGGAGGGACAGGCCGATCTTGTCCTCCTCGTACCGGTCGGCCAGGCCCTTGGCGATGTCGCCGATCTCGCTGTGGTCCGCGGAGGAGAGCGAGAGCAGGCCGACCTCCTCGAAGCCGGTCGCCTTCAGACCCTTCTCGACGATGTCGCCGATGCCGGTGATGCTTCGCTCCCGCACAGGGCGCGTGATCATGCCGGCCTGGCAGAAGCGGCAGCCGCGGGTGCAGCCGCGGAAGATCTCGACCGACATCCGCTCATGGACGGTCTCGGCGAGCGGCACAAGAGGCTGCTTGGGGTACGGCCATTCGTCGAGGTCCATGACCGTGTGCTTGGAGACTCGCCACGGGACGCCCGACCTGTTCGGGACGACGCGGCCGATCCGGCCGTCGGGAAGGTACTCGACGTCGTAGAAGCGCGGGACGTAGACATTGCCCGTCTTCGCGAGGCGGAAGAGGACTTCCTCGCGCCCGCCCGGCCGGCCTTCGGCCTTCCAGGCGCGGATGATCCCGGTCATGTCGAGGACGGCCTGCTCGCCGTCGCCGATGACCGCGCAGTCGATGAAGTCCGCGATCGGCTCGGGGTTGAAGGCGGCGTGGCCCCCCGCGAGCACGATCGGGTCGTCGACAGTACGGTCCTTCGACTCGAGCGGGATGCCCGCGAGGTCCAGGGCGGTGAGCATGTTGGTGTAGCCGAGCTCGGTGGAGAAACTCAGCCCGAAGACGTCGAAGGCCTTCACGGGACGGTGCGAGTCCACGGTGAACTGCGGGAGCTTGTGCTCGCGCATGAGCGCTTCGAGGTCCGGCCAGACGCTGTAGGTGCGTTCGGCCAGCACTCCGGCGCGCTCGTTGAGTACCTCGTAGAGGATCATGACGCCCTGATTGGGCAGCCCGACCTCGTACGCGTCCGGGTACATGAGCGCCCAGCGGACGTCGCAGGCGTCCCAGTCCTTGACGGTGGAGTTGAGCTCTCCACCGACGTACTGGATCGGCTTCTGGACGTGCGGGAGAAGCGCTTCCAGGCGTGGGAAGACCGACTCGACAGGCATTGTGGTGTCTCTCGTGAGCGGGCAGGGTGACCATCAAGCGTACCCCGGGGCTCAGCCGCTGAGCGCCGCCCGAAGATCTTCGTCCGAAGCCTCCCGCCACACCTCGGGCAGTTCCCGCTCGCGCTCGGCGGCCTGCGCCTCCTCCTGGCCGTGGAGCAGTCCCCAGGTGAAGGCCGACTCGCCGGCCGCGTGCGCCTGGATCCCGAGATTCCGCAGCGCCTCGCGGGCGACGACGCTGTCCTGGTGGTCGCCGAGCACCGTCTGCACGGCCTTCATCCGCTTGGCGAAGCGCTTGGCGGGCTTGCCGAGCACGGGGATCGCCGCCTCGGCCGCGTACCTCGCGCGCTTGGCGGCCTTGCGGGCGTCGTGCATCGCCAGATCGCGTTCGTGTCCCGGGGGGAGCTCGAGGGCATGGTCGATCCGGCCGGCCAGCCGGTCGTAGTCCTTGAGGACGGCCTTGGGGACGACCCTTGCGGCCGCGCCGAACGCCGCCTTCAGCAGCGGAGGATCGGCGAGCAGCGTGTCCAGCGAGTCGAGCAGCGCGAAGTACCGCTTGCTGTCCAGTACGGCGATGGCCTTGCGGCGCGCGCCCGAGCCATGGGCAACGGACCAGATGCGCAACCTCCCGCGTACCGGGCCGAGCAGCAGGGTCCTCGGCAGGGCGTCGATCCGGGAGCGCAGCCGTTCGGTGAGCACTTCCTGGTCCCGGGCGACGCCCAGCTCACCGGCCAGCCATCGCAGCTCCTCGCCGATCGGGTCGGTGACGGCGCGATCGATGATCTTGCGGTACGACTTGAACGCGCTGCGCATCCGCCTGGTGGCGACCCGCATCTGATGGACGGAGTCGGGCAGGTCGCGGCGCACGGCGGGGTCGTACGCGAGGATGGCGTCGAGCTGTTCCCGCAGGTAGGCGAGGATGTGATCGCCCGCGTTCGCGGGTTCCTCCACCAGGGCGGGGGCCGCCGGCTCCGCGGCCGCTTTCACGTGCCTGCCATCCTCGGGGGCTGTCTCCGCCAGGGCCCTGGCCAGCTTGGACGGCCATTTGGCCGGGCGCACGCCCGCCTTGCGGAGCTTCTTGTCGACCGCGTCGAGGAACGCCGGGTCCGCGTCGTCGGCGAGCTCGACCTCGATCTCGTCCCACTGCGCCGTGCGGCCGCCGTCCGTGAGGCGTTCCGCGCGCACGCCGTCCCTGCTGAGCTCGGCCAGCAGGGCATCGTCCGCGTCGAGAAGATGGTGGATGTGCCGTGAGGACCGCAGGCGGACCACGGGGACGAGTTCGGCGCCCCGGGTGCGGGCGCGGACCAGACTCTCCAGAGCATGTGGGAGCGGCTCGGACAGCGGCACGGTGATCTCGTCCCGCACACCCGGTGCCACGGGGAGCTTGAGGTGCCAGCCCTCGTCGGTCCCGCCCGTCCTGCGGCGCAGGGTGATGGAGGAGGCGGCCAGTCTCAGGTCTGCCGTGTCGTAGTAGACGGCGTCGAGTTCGGCGACGCCTTTGTCGATGACGGCCGGGACGCCGGCCACCCGGGTGAGGTCCGGCAGCTTGGTGTCGGGGGTGGCCTCGTACTTCCGCTCGATCTCGCGCTTTGTGTCCGCCATGAACCGAACTTAGTCGCCGAAGCTCGTTTGTGGCAGACCCACTCTCGTGACGGCACCGTCCTCCAGCGCCGGTTGGGCTTGCTGTGCTGTGCCCTGAAGCGCCGGGCAGGCCGGTCGGGCCTGCCCGGGCTACGCGGTTATCGGCCGCTGCACCCGGATCGACTGGAGTAGTCCGATCGCGATCCAGACCGCGAACATCGAGGTGCCTCCGTACGACACGAACGGCAGCGGCAGACCCGCCACCGGCATGATGCCGAGCGTCATCCCGATGTTCTCGAAGGCCTGGAAGGCGAACCAGGCGATGATGCCCGCGGCGACGATCGTGCCGTACAGCTCGGTCGTCCCGCGTGCGATACGGCAGGCACGCCACAGGACGACGCCGAGGAGCAGCAGGATCAGTCCGGCACCGAGGAAGCCGAGCTCCTCGCCCGCGACCGTGAAGACGAAGTCGGTCTGCTGTTCGGGGACGAACTGGCCGGTGGTCTGGGAGCCCTTGAACAGACCCGTGCCGGTCAGTCCGCCGGATCCGATGGCGATCCGCGCCTGGTTGGTGTTGTAGCCGACACCGGCCGGGTCGAGCTCCGGGTTGGCGAACGCCGCGAAGCGGTTGATCTGGTACTCGTCGAGCAGTCCGAGCGCGGTGACCAGTACGGCGCCGATGGCTCCGGCGGCGATCAGACCGAGGATCCAGCGGTTGGAGGCGCCGGAGGCGAGCAGCACTCCGAGCACGATCACCGCCATCACCATGACCGAGCCGAGGTCCGGCATCAGCATGACGATCGCCATCGGCAGGGCCGCCAGGCCCAGCGACTTGGCGACCGTGCGGTGGTCCGGGTGCAGCAGGTCGCCGGCGTCGACGCGCGCGGCCAGCATCATCGCCATCCCCAGAATGATCGTGATCTTCACGAACTCCGAGGGCTGGAGGGAGAAGCCGCCGCCGATCACGATCCACGCGTGCGCGCCGTTGATGGTCGCGCCGAGCGGTGTCAGGACGAGCAGGACGAGCAGGACGGACAGCCCGTACAGGACCGGGACCGCGCCGCGCAGGGTGCGGTGCCCGAGCCAGATCGTGCCGATCATCAGCGCGAAGCCGATACCGGTGTTGAGGGCGTGCCGGAGGAAGAAGTAGTACGGGTCGCCCTGGTTGAGCTCGGTGCGGCCGCGCGTCGCGGACCACACCAGCAGCGAGCCCACGAAGGAGAGCGCGAGCGCCGAGAAGAGCATCGGCCAGTCGAGCCTGCGCACCACGGAGTCGCGGGCGGAGAGCTGGGACCACAGACCTCCGCGCTCGGGCCCGTAGCCGGAGACGGAGAAACCATTCGAGCCGGCCATGTCTCAGTCCCTCCGCGCGGGCGGGCCCGCGAGCTGTTGGTCCTCGGCCGGGGGCTCCTTCTTCTCCGGCTCGTACGGCTCGATCTTCGGGGCCTCGATGGAACCGTCCGGCTCCATCTTCGGGAGCGCCGTCTGCGGTACGGGCAGGAGTGCCTTCTTCAGGTCCTGGCCGCCGTCCTTGTCGAGTCCGTACATCGCCTCGTAGATGTTGCGGACGGCGGGACCCGAGGCGCCGGATCCCGTACCACCCTGGGCGATCGTCATGATGATCGTGTAGTCCTTGGTGTACGAGACGAACCATGAGGTCGTCTGCTTGCCGTAGACCTCGGCGGTACCCGTCTTGGCGTGCATCGGGATCTTGTCCTGCGGCCAGCCGCCGAACCGCCAGGCGGCGGAACCGCGGGTCGTGACTCCCGCGAGGGCCTTGTCGATCTGGTCCCGGGTCCGGGCGTTCATCGGCAGCTTGCCGTGCGACGTGGGCTTGATCTCCTGCACGTTCTTGCCGTCGGCGCTGATGACGGCCTTGCCGATGGTGGGGTTGTGCAGGGTGCCGCCGTTGGCGATGGCGGAGTAGATCGTGGCCATCTGGATCGGGGTGACCAGCGTGTCGCCCTGGCCGATCGAGTAGTTGACGGAGTCACCCGCTCGCATCCGGTTGCCTTCGAGGCAGTTCTCGTACGCGATCTTCTCGACGTAGTCGCCGTTCTTCTTGCCCTGCTTGCACCAGCCGTCCTTGTTGGCCTCCCAGAAGTTCTGCTTCCACTGGCGGTCCGGGACGCGGCCCTTGACCTCGTTGGGGAGGTCGATGCCGGTCTCCTTGCCGAGGCCGAACTGGTGGGCGGTCCGATAGAACCAGTCGTTGGTGCGCTTCTTGGGCTTGGTGCCGCCGTCCTTCTGCCACTCCCGGTGTGCGATGCCGTAGAAGACGGTGTCGCAGGAGACCTCCAGGGCCCTGCCGAGGGAGATGCTGCCGTAGCCCTTGGACTCGAAGTTCTTGAAGACCTGGCCGCCCACGGAGTACGAGCTGGGGCAGGGGTAGCCGCCGTCGAAGGGGTAACCGGCGTTGACCGCGGCGGTCGACGAGATCACCTTGAAGATCGAGCCGGGGGCGGCCTGGCCCTGGATCGCGCGGTTCAGCAGTGGGTAGTTGGAGGCCTTGCCGGTGAGCTTGGCGTAGTCCTTGCCGGAGATGCCGCCGACCCAGGAGTTGGGGTCGTACGTCGGCTGGGAGGCCATCGAGACGATCCGGCCGGTCTTGTTCTCCATCACCACGACGGCACCGGCGTCGGCCTTGTAGTTCTTGTCGGTGTTCTTGTCGAACTCCAGACGGGCGGCCTTCATCGCGTTGTTGAGCTCGTACTCGGCGACCGCCTGTACGCGTGCGTCGATGGAGGTGACGAGGTTGGCGCCGGGCTGGGCCTCGTCCCTGGCCGCCTCGCCGATGACCCGGCCGAGGTTGTCGACCTCGTAGCGGGTGACGCCGGCCTTGCCGCGCAGCTCCTTGTCGTAGGTGCGCTCGAGGCCCGAGCGGCCGACCTGGTCGGAGCGGAGGAACGGCGAGTCGGTGTCCTTGGCCTTGGTGATCTCCTCGTCGGTGACGGGCGAGAGATAGCCGAGAACCTGCGCGGTGTTGGTCTTTCCCGGCCCGATGTACCGGCGTACGGCGGTGGGCTCGGCGGTGATGCCCGGGAAGTCCTCGGCGCGCTCGCGGATCTGGAGGGCCTGTTGGGTGTTGGCCTCGTCGGTGACCGGGATCGGCTGGTAGGGCGAGCCGTTCCAGCAAGGCTGCGGGGTCTTGGCGTCGCAGAGCCGGACCTTGTCCATGACGTCCTTCGGCTTCATGCCGAGGACACCGGCGAGCCGGGTGAGGACGCCTTTGCCGTCGTCCTTCATCTTCATCAGCTCGGTGCGCGACGCGGAGACGACAAGACGGGTCTCGTTGTCGGCGAGCGGGATACCGCGGGAGTCGAGGATCGAGCCGCGGACGGCGGGCTGGACGACCTGCTGGACGTGGTTGTTCTTCGCCTCATTGGTGTATTCCTGGCCGTTGCGGATCTGGAGGTACCAGAGCCGTCCGCCGAGGGTGAGCAGGAGGGAGAAGACAAGCACCTGAATGACGATGAGCCGGATCTGGACCCGGGGGGTCCGCCCGGTCTCCGGAATGTTGCTCACGCTGCCCCCTCGATCACAGTCGCTTGACTCCCTTGATACGGCCGGCCCGTGCCACCTTGGCCCGGGTGGCCTTCACCCGCAGTCCGCCGCGCTGTTTGCCGATGCGCAGACCGGTGCCGGAGCTGGTCCAGCGCGCGGCGATATCGCCGCCCCCGCCGCCGCTCTTGCTCTCACCGAGCGGATCGTTCTCCGAGCGTCTGGCCAGGGCCATGATCAGCGGCACGGTGAACGGCGCGAGCAGCAGGTCGTAGACGGCGGCGGTGAACAGCAGGCTGCCGAGGCCCACATGGCGGGCCGCGGTGTCGCCGACGAGGGCGCCCACGCCCGCGTACAGCAGTGTCGAACCGATGGCGGCGGCGACGACCGCGATCATCGGTGCGGTGGCGGACCTGAGCTGGCCGTTGTCGGGGCGCACCAGGCCCGCGAGATAGCCGATCACGCAGAGCACGAGCGCGTAGCGTCCGGCGGCGTGGTCTGCGGGCGGGACGAGGTCGGCGAGCAGTCCGGCGCCGAAGCCGATGAACGCGCCCGCCACGTGCCCGTACACGAAGGCGAGTCCGAGAACGACGAGCAGCAGCAGATCGGGGACGGCGCCGGGGAGCTGGAGGCGGGCGAGGATGGAGACCTGGATGACGAGGGCGACCACGACGAGTGTCGTGGAGAGCAGCATCCGGTTGAAACGCATGACGGATCAGCTCCTACTACTCGACATCGTTCTGGCCGTCGGCGTTCGCCGGGTCCTGCCCCTTGCCGTCGGCTCTGGCGCCGGCGTCGCCCTGGGCCTGCTGACCTTCACCCTCGCCGTTCGGCGACGGGGTGACGGTCACCGTGACGGTCGGGGTGGGCTTGGGCGCGGCGGGCTTGGGCGGCAGGACCGTGTCACGCGGATCGGATCTTGGCGCCTGGACGACGACGCCGACGATGTCGAGCTGGGTGAAGCCGACGAAGGGGCGGACGTAGATGTTCCTGGTGAGGTCGCCGCCGGAGGGGTCGACGCGGACGACCTCGCCGACCGGGACACCGGGCACGAAGGGCTTGTCGCCCTGCGAGCCGAAGGTGACGAGCCGGTCGCCGTTCTTCACCTTGGCCTTGCCGTTGAGCAGCTGGACGGAGAGCGGCCGGTCGCCCTGGCCGGTGGCGAAGCCGAGTTCGTTCGTCTTCTCCATCCGGGTACCGACCGTGAAGTCCGGGTCGTTGGCGAGCAGTACGGTCGAGGTGTTCGGCCCGACGGTGGTGACCCGGCCGACGAGTCCGTCGCCGTTGAGGACGGTCATATCGCGCCTGATGCCGTCGCCCGAGCCGACATCGATGGTCACCGTCCAGGAGAAGCCCTGGGCCGCTCCTATGGCGATGACCTCCGCGCCCTTGATGCCGTACTGGCCGGCGCCTGCCTTCTTGAGCATGGTGTCGAGTTCGCGCACCCGGCTGCGGTTGCGGTCGTCGCTGCCGAGCCTCTGCTTCAGCGCGGCGTTCTCCTGCTCCAGCTTGCCGATGCGGTCATGACGTTCGCCGGAGTCGCGAACGGCCCCGATGACGTTGCCGATCGGGTCGACCGCACTCGCGACGCCCTTCTCGACGGGTCCGAAGACCGTGGCGGCGGCCTGCCGGGCGCCGTCGACCGGTGACTCCTCGCCTCCGCGGATATCCACCGTGATCAAAGCGAACGCGATGGCGATCAGCAGCACCAGGAGCAGCCGGCTCTCTCGTGTGTCCCTCACGTGCGGCGGCCGTGCCTTCCTCGTAGGAATGTGGATGTCTGTATATCAACGATCCGCCGTACGGGTTGGCAGGCCCCCGGACGGCGGATTCGTGAGTCTCCGCGGCGAGATACGACCTAGCGGCGGGGCTGGGCGTCCAGCACCTGCTGGAGCGCCTCGAACTCCTCGACACACTTGCCGGCTCCGAGTGCCACGGAGTCCAGCGGATCCTCGGCGATATGGATCGGCATCCCGGTCTCGCGGCGCAGCCGCTCGTCGAGGCCGCGCAGCAGCGCGCCGCCGCCGGTGAGGACGATGCCCCGGTCCATGACATCGCCGGAGAGCTCGGGCGGGCACTTGTCGAGGGTGGTCTTCACGGCGTCGACGATCGCGTTGACCGGTTCCTCGATCGCCTTGCGGACCTCGGCATCGGAGATCACCACGGTCTTCGGCAGACCGGAGACGAGGTCACGACCGCGGATCTCGGTGTGCTCGTCCTTGCCCATGTCGAACGCCGAGCCGATGGTGATCTTGATGTTCTCGGCGGTCCGCTCGCCGAGCAGGAGCGAGTACTCCTTCTTGATGTGCTGGATGATCGCGTTGTCCAGCTCGTCGCCGGCGACGCGGATGGACTGTGCTGTGACGATTCCGCCGAGTGAGATGACGGCGACCTCGGTGGTCCCGCCACCGATGTCGACGACCATGTTGCCGGTGGCTTCATGAACCGGGAGTCCGGAGCCGATGGCCGCGGCCATGGGCTCCTCGATGATGTGCACCTGCCGGGCGCCCGCCTGCGTCGATGCCTCGATGACCGCGCGGCGCTCAACACCCGTGATGCCGGAGGGCACACAGACGACGACGCGCGGACGGGCGAGGTACCGGCGCTTGTGGATCTTCAGGATGAAGTAGCGGAGCATCCGTTCGGTGATTTCGAAGTCGGCGATGACGCCGTCCTTCAGCGGCCGGACGGCAACGATGTTGCCCGGTGTCCGGCCGATCATCTTCTTCGCCTCGGCGCCGACCGCCAGGATGCCGCCCGTGTTGGTGTTGATGGCGACGACGGACGGCTCGTTGAGGACGATCCCCCGGCCCCTGACGTACACCAGCGTGTTGGCGGTCCCGAGGTCGACAGCCATGTCACGGCCGATGAACGACATGTTGTTCCCCATGAGGATGCGTCTGGCCTTCCCAAATCGAGCGTTGATGGCTTTTCAGGATGGCGAGGTGGGTGCGCTGTGGCGTGGAGGTTTCCATCGTAGTGCCGCCTGCACGGACACCGCGCGGTGGTCCACCTCTCTATTAGGTGACGAGGTGTCGGACCGATGCGTTCCCGCAATGCTCGTCCATATGCCTGGGGGCGACCGAAATTACTTCGGTCGCCCCAGGTCATGAGCGCTGTATGGCTGACGCCCAATCAGGAACTCGCTGCCCTCATGGCTGCGTGGCCCGGGGCGCCTGGGCTGCCGGGAGTGGCGAGGCCTACTTCTGGTGGTCCGCGAGGCCGGGGAAGAAAATCTTGAGTTCCCGAATGGCGGACTCCTCGGAGTCCGAGGCGTGGATCAGGTTTTCCCGGACGATCGTACCGAAGTCACCGCGAATGGAGCCGGGCGCGGCGGCGATGGGGTCGGTCGGGCCCGACAGCTGGCGCAGCCCTTCGATGACGCGCTCGCCGTCGACGACCAGCGCGACGACCGGACCGGAGGACATGAACTCGACCAGCGGCTCGTAGAACGGCTTGCCCTTGTGCTCGCCGTAGTGCTGCTCAAGGATTTCCCGGTCGAGGGAGCGCAGCTCCAGCGCGCCGATGGTCCAGCCGGCCTTGGCCTCGATACGGCCGATGATCTCGCCGATCAGGCCGCGGCGTACGGCGTCGGGCTTGAGCAGGACGAGCGTGCGCTGGCTCACGGTACGGGCTCCTTCATATGCGGATTCAAGAGTTCAGAGGCTACAGGGCCAAAGGGGTTACCGATTACGCAGCGTCAGGTCCGGGGGCCGACGCCAGGACCGTGCGCCGCGGGCCCCGGCAACCCCCACCCGACAGCAGCCGACAACGCCCCGACACGCCCACCAGGACCGGACACTAGGCCCAGGAGGCCTTGGCCTCGTCGATCTTGCGGCCGTAGTGGACCGAGGCCCACCACAGGGCCGCGAAGACCGCGCCCAGGAAGAACATCGTCGGCACCACGAAGCCGCTCGCGATCAGCGCGATCTGCAGCGCCCAGCCGAGCTGCACTCCGCCCGGGCGGCTGATCATCCCGCAGAGCAGCACCGAGAGCAGCATCCCGATACCGCAGACCGTCCAGACCGTCGCCATCGACAGGTCGTCGGACTTCATGGCGACCAGACCGGCGAAGCCGATCACGAAGAATTCACCGATCAGGGTGGATGCACAGAGCGTACGCATGGGTTGTCAGGCCCTTCCCAGGAGCAGCCGGGCCTCGCCGACCGTGATCACGGAGCCGGTCACCAGGACGCCCGCGCCCGCGAACTCGGACTCCTCCTCGGCAAGCGTGATCGCCGCCTCCAGCGCGTCGTCGAGACGAGCCTCGACGACCACCCGCTCGTCGCCGAAGACCTCCACGGCGAGCGCCGCCAACTCGTCGACGTCCATCGACCGATGGCTCGAGTTCTGTGTGACGACGACCTCGGCGAAGATCGGCTCGAAGGCCTCGAGAAGTCCCCGGACGTCCTTGTCCCCGCTCGCGCCGACCACACCGATCAGACGCGAGAAGCCGAAGGACTCGCTGATGCCCTCGGCGCTCGCCCGGGCACCGGACGGGTTGTGCGCGGCATCCAGGACGACCGTCGGGCTGCGGCGCACGACCTCGAGGCGGCCGGGCGAGGCCACCGAGGCGAACGCCTTGCGAATGGTGTCCATGTCCAGCGTGCGGGACTGCTCGGCACCGACGCCGAAGAACGCCTCGACCGCGGCGAGCGCCACCGCGGCGTTGTGCGCCTGGTGCGCCCCGTACAGCGGGAGGAAGATCTCCTCGTACTCACCGCCGAGCCCGCGCAGCGTCACCTGCTGGCCGCCGACCGCGACTTCGCGGGCGACCACACCGAACTCCATGCCCTCGCGGGCAACCGTGGCGTCGACCTCGACGGCCTTCTTCAGCATCACCTGCGCGGCGTCGACCGGCTGCTGCGCCAGGATCACGGTCGCGCCCTGCTTGATGACACCGGCCTTCTCGGCGGCGATCTCGGCGTGCGTGTTGCCGAGCCGGTCGGTGTGGTCCAGGTCTATGGGGGTGACGACGGCGACGGACCCGTCGATGACGTTCGTCGCGTCCCAGCTGCCGCCCATGCCGACCTCGACGACCGCGACGTCAACGGGCGCGTCGGCGAAGGCGGCGTACGCCATGCCGGTCAGCACCTCGAAGAAGGAGAGCCGGTACTCCTGCGCGGAGTCGACCATCTCGATGTACGGCTTGATGTCGTTGTACGTCTCGATGAAGCGCTCGGCCTCGATCGGGGCGCCGTCCAGGCTGATCCGCTCGGTGATCGACTGGACGTGCGGCGAGGTGTAGCGGCCGGTGCGCAGGTCGAAAGCGGCAAGCAGGGCCTCGATCATGCGGGCCGTTGAGGTCTTGCCGTTCGTACCGGTGATGTGGATCGAGGGGTACGCGTGCTGGGGGTCTCCCAGCACATCCATCAGCGCCGCGATCCTGGTGACCGAGGGCTCCAGCTTGGTCTCGCCCCAGCGCCCGGCGAGCTCCTGCTCCACCGCGCGCAGCGCCTTGTCCACCTCCGGGTCTGCGGGCCGGGCGGGCACGGGGTCACCCTGGGGCGAGCCGGCCTGCGCGCGCAGGGTACGGCTGCCGGCCTCGATCACCGCCAGGTCGGGGTCACGGTTGGTCTCGGCGTCGACGATCTCTTCGAATGGGTCCGGCTGCTCACTCACAGGACCAGTCTACGGAGGAGGAGTGACAGGACGTTCCCGCCCTGTTCCCCACACCGCCGGTCACGCCGCTGTTACGCCCGGGGACCTGGGCAACGCGAGAGGCCCCGGGGAAATCCCGGGGCCTCTCGTACGTATCCCGCGTGCCGCTACGCCTGCGGCAGGCTGTTCAGCTGCGCGGTGATCCGGGCGATGTCCTCCTCGGCCTTGGCCAGGCGCGTACGGATCTTGTCGACCACGTTGTCCGGTGCCTTGGCGAGGAACGCCTCGTTGCCGAGCTTCGCCTGTGCCTGTGCCTTCTCCTTCTCGGCCGCGGCCAGGTCCTTCGCCAGCCGCTTGCGCTCCGCGCCCACGTCGATCGTGCCGGACAGGTCCAGCGCGACCGTGGCCCCCGCGACCGGAAGGGTCGCCGTGGCGCTGAAACCCTCGCCCTCCGGCTGCAGCCGCAGCAGCTGCCGGATCGCGGCCTCGTGCGGCGCCAGCGCCGTGCCGTCGAGGGTGAGCCGCGCCGGGACCTTCTGACCGGGCTGCAGGCCCTGGTCGGAACGGAACCGGCGGACCTCGGTGACGACCCGCTGGACCAGCTCGATCTCCCGCTCGGCCGCCTCGTCGCGGAAGCCGCTGTCGCCGGGCCAGTCGGCGATGACGACGGACTCCTTGCCGGTGAGCGTGGTCCACAGCGTCTCGGTGACGAAGGGGACGACCGGGTGCAGCAGCCGCAGCGTGACATCGAGGACCTCGCCGAGCACGCGGCCGGAGACACGGGCCTGCTCGCCGCCCGCGAAGTACGTGGTCTTGGACAGCTCGACGTACCAGTCGAAGACCTCGTCCCACGCGAAGTGGTAGAGGGCGTCGGACAGTTTGGAGAACTGGTAGTCCTCGTAGTACGCGTCGACCTCGGCCACGGTCGCGTTGAGCCGGGAGAGGATCCACCGGTCGGCGGCCGACAGCTGCTCGGTGGGCGGCAGTTCGCCTTCCACCGTCGCACCGTTCATCAGGGCGAAACGGGTCGCGTTCCAGATCTTGTTGGCGAAGTTGCGGGAGGCCTGGACCCAGTCCTCGCCGATCGGGACGTCCACCCCCGGGTTGGCACCGCGGGCCAGCGTGAACCGCACGGCGTCGGAGCCGTAAGTGTCCATCCAGTCCAGCGGGTTGACCGCGTTGCCGAAGGACTTCGACATCTTCTTGCCGAACTGGTCGCGGACCATGCCGTGCAGGGCGATGGTGTGGAACGGCGGGGTGCCGTCCATCGCGTACAGGCCGAACATCATCATCCGGGCGACCCAGAAGAAGAGGATGTCGTACCCGGTGACCATGACGGAGTTCGGATAGAACTTCTCGAGGCTCTCGGTCTGTTCGGGCCAGCCGAGGGTGGAGAAGGGCCACAGGCCGGAGGAGAACCAGGTGTCCAGGACGTCGGTGTCCTGGGTCCAGCCCTCGCCCGTCGGCGGCTGCTCGTCCGGTCCGACGCAGACGACCTCACCGTTCGGCCCGTACCAGACGGGGATGCGGTGGCCCCACCACAGCTGGCGCGAGATGCACCAGTCGTGCAGGTTGTCGACCCAGCCGAAGTACCGGGACTCCATCTCCTTCGGGTGGATGGTGACCCGGCCGTCGCGGACCGCGTCGCCCGCGGCCTTGGCGAGCGGGCCGACCTTGACCCACCACTGCATGGACAGCCGCGGCTCGATCGTCGTCTTGCAGCGCGAGCAGTGGCCGACGGAGTGGGTGTACGGGCGCTTCTCGGCCACGATCCGGCCCTCTGCGCGCAGCGCACCGACGATCGCGGAACGGGCCTCGAGCCGGTCCAGCCCCTGGAACGGGCCGTGCACGGTGATGACCGCGTGCTCGTCCATGATCGCGAGGTTCGGCAGGCTGTGCCGCTGGCCGATCTCGAAGTCGTTCGGGTCGTGGGCGGGCGTCACCTTGACGGCGCCCGTGCCGAATTCGGGGTCGACGTGCGTGTCGGCCACGACGGGGATCCGGCGGCCGGTGAGCGGCAGCTCGATCTCCGTGCCGACGAGGTGGGCGTAGCGCTCGTCCTCGGGGTGGACCGCGACCGCGGTGTCACCGAGCATCGTCTCGGCGCGGGTCGTGGCGACGACGATGGATGCGTCGCCCTCCCCGTAGCGGATCGAGACCAGCTCGCCCTCGTCGTCCTGGTACTCCACCTCGATGTCCGAAATGGCCGTCAGACAGCGCGGGCACCAGTTGATGATCCGCTCGGCGCGGTAGATCAGCTCGTCGTCGTAGAGCTTCTTGAAGATCGTCTGGACAGCCTGGGAGAGGCCCTCGTCCATGGTGAAGCGCTCGCGGCTCCAGTCCACGCCGTCGCCGAGGCGGCGCATCTGGCCGGAGATCTGCCCGCCGGATTCCGCCTTCCACTGCCAGACGCGCTCGACGAACGCCTCTCGGCCCAGGTCGTGGCGGGACTTGCCTTCCTTCGCCAACTCGCGCTCGACGACGTTCTGGGTGGCGATACCGGCGTGGTCCATGCCGGGCTGCCACAGCGTCTCGTACCCCTGCATCCGCTTGCGGCGGGTGAGGGCGTCGATCAGCGTGTGCTCGAAGGCGTGGCCCAGGTGCAGGGAGCCCGTGACGTTCGGCGGCGGAATGACGATGGTGTACGGCGGCTTCTCACTCTTGGGGTCCGCCGCGAAGTAACCGCGCTCTACCCAGCGCTCGTACAGCTTCCCCTCCACCTCGGCCGGCGCGTACTGGGTCGGCAGTTCGGGGTTACTGGCTGGCTGCTGCTGAGCGTTCTCGGTCACGGGTTCAGTTTAGAGGTGTCACAGGGCCGTACTGAAACTGGAATGTTCGGTAACGGTGTGACCCCTGCCGCCCCACGGCGTTGGTGGTTGGGCGAGGATGTTCGAACGACATAAGTATGTGGAGGGGAACCCAGTAATGAGCTACAACCAGCCGGGCCCGTACGGCGGCCAGCCTCAGCAGCCCGGACCGTACGGTCAGCCGGGTCCCTACGGCCAGCAGCCGCCGCAGGCCCCGCAGCCCGGCTACGGTCAGCAGCCGCCGCAGGCCCCGCAGCCCGGCTACGGCTACCCGCAGCAGGCCCCGCAGCCCGGTTACGGCTACCCGCAGCAGGCTCCGCAGGGCGTTCCGCCGCAGCAGGGCCAGCAGGGCCAGTGGGGCCAGCCCCAGCAGCCGGGCCCGTACGGCCAGCAGCCGTACGGCGGCGGCCAGGTGCCGCCTCCGCCGGCCGCGCCGAAGAAGAAGACGGGCCTGATCGTGGTGGCGTCGGTGGTGGCGATCGCGGTGATCGGCGGCGGCGCGTATCTGCTGCTCGGCGGTGCCGGCGGCAACAGCGATGTCGCCGACAGCACCAAGGGGTACAAGCTCACCCCGGCGGCGTCGGTCGACGACTACAAGAAGGACAAGGACACCCCCAGCTCTCTCTCCGACAAGGAGAAGAAGAAGGCGGAAGCGCTCGGGGTCAAGAACCCGGCGCAGGCCGGCGCGCAGTACAAGTCGGCCGGCGCCAGCTCTCCGCTGGAGGGGAAAATCGTCAACCTCACCGGGCTGTGGGGCGAGATCGCCGACCCGGAGAAGGCGGTCGACGGCTACTTCGCGAGCATCAAGGAGGGCGACGAGAAGGACGGGGACGTCTCGGTCGAACTCGTCGGCAGCCCCACCTCGGTCACGCCTTCCGGTTTCGAGGGCGCTCTGATGAAGTGCCAGAACGCCAAGCTCAAGGCGGTGGGTGACGCGGCCTCCTCGTCGGCCAAGGGCCCGAAGGAGTTCGAGATCCCGATCTGCGTCTGGGCCGACTACAGCACCGTCGCCGCTGTGAACGCCCTCGACGCGGCGCAGATGCTGGGCACCGGTGGCAAGCCCGTCCCGCAGGACCAGGTCGCCGAACTCGCGGCCAAGCTGTACAAGACCTCGCGCACCAAGGTCTGATCTTTCGGCTCAACACGAAGGGGCGCCCGGCCGGTTCAGCCGGCCGGGCGCCCCTTCGGCGTAAGTACCCGACCGCTACGCGGACTTCTCGTGGCGGCCGTCGTTCTTCACGATCCGCGGCACCAGCGTCGGGTTCACGTTGTTGTGCACCACGTCCGACGTGATGACGACCCGGGCCACGTCCTTGCGGGACGGCACCTCGTACATCACCGACATCAGGACCTCTTCCATGATGGCCCGCAGACCACGCGCGCCCGTCTGGCGCAGGATCGCCTGGTCCGCGATGGCCTCGAGTGCCCCGCGCTCGAAGTCCAGCTCCACGCCGTCCAGTTCGAAGAGCCGCTGGTACTGCTTCACCAGCGCGTTCCGCGGCTCCACCAGGATCTGGAGCAGCGCCTCGCGGTCCAGGTTGTGCACCGAGGTCAGTACCGGAAGGCGGCCGATGAACTCCGGGATCATCCCGAACTTCACCAGGTCCTCCGGCATGACCTCCTGGAACTGGTCGCTCGCCTCGATCTCGCGCTTCGAGCGGATCGTCGCGCCGAAGCCGATGCCCTTCGCGCCCGCACGCGACTCGATGATCTTCTCCAGGCCGGCGAAGGCGCCGCCCACGATGAAGAGCACGTTCGTCGTGTCGATCTGGATGAACTCCTGGTGCGGATGCTTCCGGCCGCCCTGCGGCGGGACGGAGGCAGTCGTGCCTTCCAGGATCTTCAGCAGTGCCTGCTGGACGCCTTCGCCCGACACATCCCGGGTGATGGAAGGGTTTTCGCTCTTGCGGGCGACCTTGTCGATCTCATCGATGTAGATGATCCCGGTCTCGGCCTTCTTGACGTCGTAGTCGGCCGCCTGGATCAGCTTCAGCAGGATGTTCTCGACGTCCTCGCCGACATAGCCGGCTTCCGTCAGCGCCGTCGCGTCGGCGATGGCGAACGGGACGTTCAGCATGCGGGCGAGCGTCTGGGCCAGCAGCGTCTTGCCGGAGCCCGTGGGGCCCAGCAGGAGGATGTTGGACTTGGCCAGTTCGATCGCGTCGTCGCGGCTCGCGCCACCGCCGTTCTCGCCGGCCTGAACGCGCTTGTAGTGGTTGTAGACCGCTACCGAGAGGGCCTTCTTCGCGGGCTCCTGCCCGACGACGTACCCCTCGAGGAACTCGTAGATCTCGCGCGGCTTGGGAAGTTCCTCCCACCGCACCTCGGAGGTCTCTGCGAGTTCCTCCTCGATGATCTCGTTGCAGAGATCGATGCACTCGTCGCAGATGTACACACCGGGGCCTGCGATGAGCTTCTTCACCTGCTTCTGGCTCTTTCCGCAGAACGAGCACTTGAGCAGGTCGCCGCCATCACCGATGCGTGCCACGAGGTGCTTCCCCTTCGCCTGGGAGCAGCTTGGTTCAGCCGGCTCCTGGTGCCTCATATCCGACGGTACCTTGCCTGGCCCCCCGTTCGGGCCCCCCTTGGCGCGGTTCACATTCTCGTGCACCGCGCCAAGGGCGCCGGAGCGGTCAGGCGGCCGCTGCGGCCGTGCTCTTACGGGTCGAGACGATCTGGTCGACGAGACCGTACGCAAGCGCGTCCTCGGCGGTCAGGATCTTGTCGCGCTCGATGTCGTCGCGGATCTTCTCGATCGGCGTCGTCGAGTGCTTGGCCAGCATCTCCTCGAGCTGCGTCCGCATCCGCAGGATCTCGTTGGCCGCGATCTCCAGGTCGGAGAGCTGCTCGCGGCCGGTCTGCGAGGACGGCTGGTGGATCAGCACGCGCGCGTTCGGCAGGGCCATCCGCTTGCCGGGGGTACCGGCGGCGAGCAGCACGGCCGCGGCGGATGCCGCCTGGCCCATGCAGACCGTCTGGATGTCCGGCTTGACGAACTGCATCGTGTCGTAGATGGCGGTCAGCGCGGTGAAGGAGCCACCGGGGCTGTTGATGTAGATCGAGATGTCGCGGTCCGGGTCCATCGACTCCAGGCACAGCAGCTGCGCCATGACGTCGTTGGCGGAGGCGTCGTCGATCTGCACGCCGAGGAAGATCACGCGCTCCTCGAAGAGCTTGGCATACGGGTCGTACTCACGCACGCCCTGCGAGGTGCGCTCCACGAAGCGCGGGACGACGTAGCGGTTGTCCACCTGCGGGCCGGTGTAGAGGCCGCTGGCGGAGGCGGCGGAGAAGTTGGTCATGTCGGTGTTCACCATCCTGGTGGCGTTCTGGGGGCTCGGGAGACTGGGGGGCCGGCTGCCTGGCGCGAGGGCTCAGGCGCCGGTGCCGCCGCCACCCGGAACGCCCGATGCGGAGGCCATGATCTCGTCGATGAGGCCGTACTCCTTGGCCTCTTCAGCGGTGTACCAGCGGTCGCGGTCACCGTCGCGGATGATCGTCTCGACGGACTGACCGGAGTGGAGTGCGGTGATCTCCGCCATGCGCTTCTTCGTGCGGAGCAGGTACTCGGCCTGGATCTTGATGTCGGAGGCGGTGCCGCCGAGGCCGGCCGATCCCTGGTGCATGAGGATGTCGGTGTTGGGGAGCGCGAAGCGCTTGCCCGCGGTGCCGCCGGTCAGCAGGAACTGGCCCATCGAGGCCGCCATGCCCATACCGATCGTGACGACGTCGTTCGGGATGTACTGCATGGTGTCGTAGATCGCCATGCCTGCCGTCACCGAGCCGCCGGGGCTGTTGATGTAGAGGTAGATGTCCTTGTCCGGTTCGGCGGCAAGGAGCAGCATCTGCGCCGTGATCTTGTTGGCGATGTCGTCGTCGACCTGCTGGCCGAGGAAGATGATGCGCTCACCGAGCAGCCGGTTGTAGACATGGTCGCCGAGGCCACCACCGATGGACGGCTCACCCGCGGCGTTAGGCATCAGATTCGTCACGTATCCACCTGCTCGTCTCTGACGGCTCCGGCCGTCTCAGCGTCTTCGTACTGGGGGCGGGGACTCCCCTGCCCTCGTATTCATGGACCCTAACGCGCTGGTAGGCGGGCGCCATCCCGCTTCCCGAACTGTTCGCTCGGAGCGCAAGGTACTTGGGGTCCGTGTGTACGACAGCGGGCCCCGGGCGCATGCTGCGTCCGGGGCCCGGCGTAGGGCTCTGAGCGAGGCTCAGGCCTCGGTCTTCTCCGGGGCCGCGTCGCCTTCGTCGTCACCGTCGACGACGGCCTCGACGGTCTCGGCGGCGGTCTCGGTCTCGTCCTCGTCGTCCTCGAGGTCGACGACCTCACCGTTGGTGTCGACGACCTTGGCGGCCTCGACGACCACGGCGAGCGCCTTGCCGCGGGCGACCTCGCCGACGAGCATCGGCACCTGGCCGCCTTCGACGACGGCCTGGGCGAACTGGTCGGGGCTCATGCCGGAGGAGGCAGCACGCCGCATGAGGTGCTCGGTGAGCTCCTCCTGGTTGACGTTCAGCTTCTCCTTGTTGACCAGCTCGTCGAGGATGAACTGGGTCTTGATGCCCTTGACCGCCTGCTCACTGGTCTCTGCATCGAACTCTTCCTCGGTCTTGCCCTGGATCTCCAGGTACTTGGCGAGGTCGATTCCCATCTGACCGAGCTGGTGGTGCTCGAGGTTGTGCTTGCGGGTCTTGACCTCGTCCTCGAGAAGCTTCTCGGGGATCGGCACCTCGGCCAGCTTCAGCAGCTCGTCCAGGACGCGCTCCTGGGCCTGGGTGGCCTGGTCGTACTGCTTCATGTTCTCGAGGCGCTTGCGGCTGTCCGCACGCAGCTCCTCGAGGGTGTCGAACTCGCTGGCCAGCTGCGCGAAGTCGTCGTCGAGCTCGGGGAGCTCGCGGGCGGTGACGGCGGTGACCTTGACGGTGACCTCGGCCTCCTTGCCCTCGGCGCTGCCGCCCTTGAGCTCGGAGGTGAAGGTGGCTTCGCCGTCGGCCTCGAGGCCGGTGACGGCCTCGTCGATGCCGTCGAGCAGTTCGCCGGAGCCGATCGTGTACTGGACTCCGCTGGCGACGCCGTCCTCGAGGACCTCGCCGTCGACCTTGGCCTCGAGGTCGATCGTCACGACGTCACCCTCGGCGGCGGCGCGCTCGACCGGGTTGGTGGAGGCGAAACGGTCGCGCAGCTCCTCGACGGCCTTGTCGACGTCCTCGTCGCTGACCTCGACCGCGTCGACGGTGACCTCGATGCCGGAGTAGTCCGGGATCTCGATGACCGGGCGGATGTCGACCTCGGCGGTGAAGGCCAGCGTCTCGCCGTCCTTCAGCTCCGTGATGTCGACCTCGGGCTGGCCGAGCGGGTTCAGCGAGGCCTCGTTGACCGCCTCGGTGTAGAACTTCGGGAGGGCGTCGTTGACAGCCTCCTCCAGCACCGCACCACGGCCGAACCGCTGGTCGATCACTCGGGCCGGGATCTTGCCCTTACGGAAGCCCTTGACCGTGACCTGCTGGTTGATCTTCTTGTACGCCGCGTCGAGGCTGTCCTTGAGCTCCTCGAAGGGCACCTCGACAGTGAGCCGAACCCGAGTCGGGTTCAGGGTCTCCACGGCGCTCTTCACGGTTCGGTCTCCTTGGTGGATTCTGGGGTTCTGCTGCGTCCGCCGCACTTGAGGCGGCTCAGCGGATCGGCCCGGCTTCTCGTCAGACTCGCCGGCTCTTCGCCGGACTCGTCAGATACACGGGCACGCAGCTTGCATAGTAGCCGCAAGCAGGATGAGCCCCACAATGCGATCTTGAAGAGTGATCTTGAAGGGTCATCGTGTTGATGGTCGGGGTGGCCGGATTCGAACCGACGACCTTCCGCTCCCAAAGCGGACGCGCTACCAAGCTGCGCCACACCCCGTCGGTGCGACACGTAGGGTACATGCCCGCAGGCAGTGCGGCTGCCGCATTTCCCGGCAGGGATTGCGGCACGCAATGGGATGTGCGGCATCGGCCCCGGACCCGCTACGATGCTCTTCGTACCGCGGCCCTCGTGACCTGCGGTGCGATGCTTGCGGGCGTAGCTCAATGGTAGAGCCCTAGTCTTCCAAACTAGCTACGCGGGTTCGATTCCCGTCGCCCGCTCTTGAACGTTCAGGGCCAGGTCGGAGGTTCATCCTCCAGCCTGGCCCTGATGCGTTTCCGGACTTCGATTCGGCCGGTGTGCCCGCTGCGCGCCCGTCCGGCTCGGGATCGTGCTTCCTTGCCTGCTCGACAACAGCGCTCACGACCCGGCCGATCAGCCGCTCCCGTTCGGCGGTTGCGTGCTGGTGGATCCGGGCCCGGCTCGGCGAATACGGCAGGGTGCGTAGCCGGATCGGTCACGATCACGGAAGACATCTCCACGGTGCGCCTGCCCGCCGCGCTCTTGGATTCCTTCACCGGCCGCCTGCCGCTGTGGAGTTCGGCCACGTTCCAGCGCACGCGCGGGGCGCCCGCGTCGAGATCGGGATCGCGGCGGCAACATGACGGGATCTCGGCCCCTGCGCCGCGCAGAGCTCTGAGAGTGGTCGAGTAGCGAGGCGTCCTGGTCGAGAAGTGGCCCCGGAAGCCGGGCATGTGGGACCAGTGCGCCGGCGGCCGTTCCGGGTAGGCCGCGTCCAGGTCCCAACAGGGCTCGATCAGACGCCGGGTGTGGTCCGGCAGCTCGGGACGCCCGTCGGCAAGCTCCGCGGACCTCGCCCAGTCACACCGCATCACCGTCCGTAACAGGTCAGCGAAGGGACTTCCCGCCCGCGACAGTTTCAGCATACGCTGAAATTAGTTCCCGCACGTGCGGAAATTAGGAGTTGATCATGCGCGCGTTCAAGGATGAGTGGATCACGGCGTCCGACGGCATCCGGATCTGCGTCGATGTGTACCTGCCCGACGGGGACGGCCCGTTCCCGGCGTTGTACGCGGTAGTGCCCTACCAGAAGGACCTGCTGTACCTGCCCGCGGTGCCGATGCTCCGGTACATCGAGCCCGGCCCGATCGACCACTGGACCGGCCACGGCTACGCGGTCGTGATCGGCGACCAGCGCGGCACCGGCCGGTCCGAGGGGGAGTTCGAGCCGTTCGGGCCCGCCGAGCAGCGCGACTTCCACGACACCACCGAGTGGATCGCCTCCCGGCCCTGGTCCACCGGGAAGGTGTCGATGACCGGGGAGAGCGCCCGCCCGGGAATCCGGCTCCTGGGACCCGGCCGTTCTCCGCCGCACCCGACTCGGCACCCGCGAGTGAACACCAGCGGCACGCCCAACTCGTTGGCAGGAAAGCTGGTTCGCGGCCTTCTCCTGGTCTCCGCCGGAGTTCTGACGGCCGTGACCGGAGTCATCATCTGGGCCCTCTGCACCGTCGGCGGTGGTCCGGCATTTGTCGCCGCGACCGTCGTCCTCGCGGCGACGTGGGCGATCGTCCACTGGCTCACCACTCTCCGGCGATCACATCGCTCGAAGGCCGAGGTCGTTCAGCGCGGTGCCTCCGCCAGTCCCTGACGGCCCTTGATGCCCGGTCTGCCGTAGACACGGGTGAGATGGATCTCCATGGTCCGCCGCAGGCCGACGAAGAGATGCCGGGCGATTTCCCGGTCGGTCATTCCGCCGCAGCGAGATCGGCGACCCTGCGTTCGGTCGGAGTGAGCGCGTCCACACCATGGAAGGTGCGGGTACGGGGCCAGGTCGCCGAGGGCGCGCAGTTCCCGCGGCGCACCTTCCGCGACCACACCGGCATTGCAGGCATGGGCGGCACTGACCGCCCCCCGGAGGTCCGCACGGCCCTCCGGGATCCTGCCGGCCGGGCAGGGGACAAGCCTGCCCGAGCAGCCGGGAAGCGCACGGCCCCCGCGTCCGACTCGCCCACGCGCCACCGCACCCACCCTGGAGACCGCCATGACCATGGCCTACCTCGCCCAGCCCAGCCAGCAGCAGACCCTTGAATGGCTCGACGGCGGGCTGTTCACGATCCTGCTCGACAGTCAGGCCACCGAAGGACAGCTCACTGTCGGACGCTTCGACATCGCCAAGGGCGAGGCCCCGCCCTTCCACCTCCACACCCGCGAGGACGAGGTGTTCCTCCTCCTCAAGGGCGAGGCACTCGTGTGGGTCGGAGACGAACGCCACGAACTGTCCGAAGGCGGCGTCGTCTACCTGCCCCGCAACATCCCCCATGGCTACCGCATCACGTCCGACCGCGCAGACCTCCTCCTCATCGCCACCCCCGCGGGCATAGAGGAAATGTTCCGGCACGCCGGACACGACGTCACGACCCCCCGTCCCGACGGGTTCGAGATCACCAAGGACAAGCTCGCCGAAGCCGCCGCCCTGCGCGGCAACCGCATCATCGGACCACCTCGCTGACCGTCCGCCCCCACCGCGTCCGCCCCACCCGCCGTCCCGCACCAAAGGTCGTGCGCCCCTCCGGTCCGCTCGAACCGGCCAAGGGCCGCCGCGAGCCGGAAGGCACCCGGGTCGGTGTCGCCACCCACGCTCATAGCGTGCGCCCCTCTGCAGCGCAGCGCATTCCGGAGCCGGCCTCAGGTGGAAGCGGGACGCCGGTCGTGGCGACACTGGAAGCATGAGAGGCCGGACTTCATCGGAAGGTCCACCGCCGCGGACTGCAACCGCGAAACGGGTCGACTACACGGGAGCCGTGTACGGCTCATTGCTTGCCGCCTCGGTGGTGGTCGGCGCCGGATCGCTCGGCTCGTTCCCGCGCTTGGAACTTGTTCTGTTGCTGCTCTGCACCGGTGTGGTGTTTTGGGCCGCGCATGTCTTCGCCCGCCTCTTCGGGGAGAGGATCGCGTACGTGCCAATGAGCGGCCGGGAGATCCGGCGGGTGTGTGTAGCCGAGTGGCCGATCGTCAAGGCAGCGGTCCCACCGGCCGCCGCGGTCGCCGTCAGTCCGCTGCTGGGGCTCGGACCGGAAGGGACCGTGTGGCTGGGCCTCGGCGTCGCGATCGCCGGGCAGGTCGGCTGGGCGGCGATGGCGGCGCTCCGCGCGGGCGCGACCGGCCGTCTGGTACTGGTCGCCGGGGCGGTCAACCTGGCCCTCGGCCTCCTCATCGTGGTCCTCAAAGTCGCCCTGAAGCACTGAGTGCGCCTGCCGAAATTACCCATCGCGGGTGAGGACTGCTTCCCGGCTCGCGCCCGGCATGGAAGGGCTCGGCCGACGGGCCGGATCCGCGCCGGATCGAGCGGTCGAGCACAGTCCGAGCCGGGCCTGAGGCGTTTCACGGACTTCCCTGAGACGTTGTCAGCGCGGGACCAGCCGGCTGCCCAAGTTCAGAAGTTGATCTGGTTGATCGTGTCGGCTATCGAGTCGAGGAATCTATTGATCGACGGCGCCATGCCCGTCGAGGCGAGAAAGAACCCGAACAGCACCGCGACGATGGCGGGTCCGGCCTTGATGGAGCCGCCGCGGATCAGCACCACGAGGATGATCGCCAACAGCAGCACCACAGACAGTGAAATGGCCACAACTGATCACACCCTCGGTCGGTCCGCCTTGCCGGCCTGGGAGCATGCAGCCCAGCACACCCCCGCCATGACCATGTTGCCACCAACAGCCCCATACATGCGTCCCGCTGACGAATCATCGACGACGGGATCACGCCAACTGTGCGCCTGCGCACGCCTCCGGCGAAGGGACGACTCGGCCGGAGGGGTGAAATACGGGACGGAATTCGGCCTGATCGTTTCCATGCCCGCACATGTCGGTCACAGGAAATTCAGAGGCAGGTGGTGAGGAAATTCACTTCATCGCAAGACCGTGCCGATATGCCCTGTTTAACGGGGATTAATTGGGGCATACGGCGCGGTTGGCGCCTGTATCAGATACGAATGGGAGACAGTCGCAGAGGGTTTTACTAAATCGAATAGACGGCGCTAGGGTGCCTCAGATGTTCCACGCTCCGCATGGATATCAGAGGGCCCCGCTCCCCACGGGCCGGGAGTCGGAGCCCGCCCCTACGACGCAACAGGCCCGCACACAGGTTCCTGACGCGCCTGCCGAGAAGGCCGCCGAGAAGTCCACCAGGCGAGACGCATACTTCGACAACGCGAAGTATCTGGCCATCGTGCTCGTGGCAATGGCGCACGCATGGGAGCCGGTGATGGACGGCAGCCGCGCCTCCCGGGCGCTGTACCTGCTCGTCTACACCTTCCACATGCCGGCCTTCATCCTGATCTCCGGCTACTTCTCCAGAAGTTACATCGGCCGGCCCGACCAGGTCAGACGCCTGCTGACCGGGATCGCCGTGCCGTACGTCGTCTTCGAAGTGGTGTACTCCCTCTTCAGACGGTGGGCTCAGCACGCCCCCGACCAGCCGATCAGTCTGCTCGACCCCTTCTATCTGACCTGGTTCCTGGCCGCTCTGTTCATCTGGCGGCTGACCACGCCGCTCTGGCGGGTGATCCGGTGGCCGCTGCCGGTGGCGCTCGCGATCGCCTCGCTCGCCACGATGACGCCGAACATCGGAGCCGACCTCAACCTCCAGCGCGTGCTGCAGTTCCTGCCGTTCTTCGTGCTGGGGCTGTGTCTGAAGCCCGAGCACTTCCAGCTGGTGCGGCGGCGGGAGGTGCGGCTGCTCGCGCTGCCGCTGTTCGCGGGCGCGGGCATCTTCGCGTACTGGGCATCTCCCCGGATGAACTTCACCTGGCTCTACCGCTCCAGCAGCGCCCAGGAACTGGGTGTGCCCTGGTGGACGGGGATCGTGATGACTCTCGCGTTCTTCGGGTGCGCGGTGCTGCTGACGGCCGGGTTCCTGGCCTGGGTGCCGCGCCGCAGCACCTGGTTCACGGTGCTGGGGGCCGGCACCATCTGCGGCTATCTGCTGCACGGGCTGCTGATCAAGGCCGCGGACTACGGGCATGTCTTCGAGACGTACACCTGGCTGAGCGACCCGGGCGGCGAGATCCTGCTTACGTTCATCGCTGCGACCGTGGTGACGCTGCTGTGCACACCGCCGGTGCGGCGTGCGGTGCGGTGGGTCACCGAGCCGGAGATGGCGTGGGCGTTCCGGCGGGACGCGGCGAAGCTCGGACCGCAACGCTGAGTCGGCCTGTTCTGCTGGGCCTGTCCTGATTTCGGGCTGTCTTCACCGGGACAGGCCCAGCATACCGCGCACCTTCGCGTACTTCGCGGTGAGCCGGGTCCGCGTCGCCTCGTCGAGGACCGCGAGCCGCGCCGGGTCGGCATTGTGCGCCAGATCGGCCTCCTTGACCAGGAGGGCGCCGGGAGTGGCCAGAATGCGCCTCGTGTAGTCCTCCACTTCCTCACCCTTGCGCTTGGTGAGTGCGAGGACCATGTCCTTGACCGACTGCGGCAGCGCGGCGGCCTCCAGCCACTCCCGGGACAGCGCGTCGTCCTCGACGGAGTCGTGCAGCCAGCCGGCCGCGATCTGCTCGTCACTCCCGCCCCGGGCACGAACGCCTTCCGCGACGGCGGCGAGATGCTCCGTGTACGGGCGTCCCGCCTTGTCCGTCTGGGCGGCGTGAGCCTCGCGGGCGATCGCCTCGACCTCGGACAGCGTGAGATACGGCATGGCGACGACTGTACGGGTGCCTGTCGCGGGGCCGCCCAGACCCTGGCGGGGCCGTCGGGGACGTACCTGGCGCCCTCAATCGCCGGACGGGCATGAATTCCCCGCGCATGGGGAGATCGAGGACGAATCGCCTACCGGTCGGGCCCGGTCACCGTCCGGCTCCTTCGACTCACACTCGAACCACACCGTCTTGCCGCCCCGCGCGAGCGGTACAACGCCCCACCGATCGGCTACCGCCTCGACCAGCAGCAGCCCCCGCCCGCCCTCGGCGAGCCCGTCCGGGTCGCCGCCGGAGGCAGACGCCCGTGGAAGCCCCGGCGCTCCATCGGTGACCTCGATCCGTACGCCGGAGGCCTGGCGCAGGACCAGCAGCGCGCACCGCCTGTCCGGCACATGCCGCACCACATTCGCGAGCAGCTCGGTGACGGCCAGCCCGACCGCGTCGCCCAGCTCCTCCAGCCGCCAGAGGTGGAGGTACGAGCGGACGATCCGACGGAGATGACGCGCGGAATGCTCACCCACGGTGAAGTTCATTCGGTACGTCGCGGATGGCGCGGCATCGATCTGGTGCA
Source organism: Streptomyces sp. NPDC002926 (assembly GCF_053591755.1). Taxonomy (NCBI): domain Bacteria; kingdom Bacillati; phylum Actinomycetota; class Actinomycetes; order Kitasatosporales; family Streptomycetaceae; genus Streptomyces; species Streptomyces sp. NPDC002926. The sequence goes on along the minus strand of NZ_JBSFUK010000001.1, from coordinate 201,755 downwards.
CGATAACTCCCGGTGGGGCAGGACAAGTTGGTTTGTTCTGCCACCAAGCCTGCGGTCGCCCGGTTACGCTCGGCTACGACCTGTGAGCAACCCTGCGTACCGTTGGGGGAAGTCGTGACGCATATCCGAGACCTCGACCCGAGCGCGTCCCCGCTCGACTACTACGGCGCGGAACTGCGGCGGCTACGGGAGGCGGCCGACCTCAACCAGAAGCAGCTGGGATCGATCATCTACTGCACCGGCTCGCTGGTCGGCCAGATCGAGACCGCGCGCAAGGTCCCGACCAGGGAGTTCTCGGAGCGCGTGGACGCGGCGCTGGGGACGGAGGGGGCGATGTCGCGGCTGGTGGGGCTGGTGCTGAGGAGCCAACTGCCGTCGTGGTTTCGCCAGTACGCCGAGCTTGAGGCCCGCGCCACATACCTCTCCACCTACCAGGCGCAGTTGGTCTACGGCCTCTTGCAGACGCAGGCTTACGCGCGGGCAGTACTTGGCGTACGGACCGAGGAGAACCTCGACGCACGGGTGGCGGCCCGTATCGAGCGCCAGCGGATCCTGGAGCGGGACAATCCGCCGCTGATGTGGGTGGTGCTGAGCGAGGCCGTACTGCACCAAGAGATCGGCGGACCGGAGGTCATGCGCGACCAACTTGCCCGGCTGTTGGAGCTGCGCAGGCGGGAGTGGGTGAAGGTGCAGATCCTGCCCTTCGCGGCGGGGCAGCATGCCGGGCTGATGGGTGCGTTCACTGTCCTGCGGTTCGAGGGCGACCCGGACCTCGTCTACACCGAGGACTTCATCCAGGGCCATATGACCGCCAACCCGCAAGCCGTCAGGGAGGGTTCACTCCGTTACGATCATTTGCAGGCCGCCGCGCTCTCCGTGGATGATTCGGCGGCACTGATCGCCCGCGTAATGGAGGAGCGTTATGGAGACCAACCAGAAGCTGACGGGCGTGCTGTGGCGTAAGTCGAGCTACAGCGGCGACACCGGAGGCGAGTGCGTGGAGTGCACCACCCTCGGCGACACCGCCTGGCGCAAGTCCTCGTACAGCTCCGACACCGGCGGCGATTGCGTCGAGGTCGCCGCCTGCACCGCCGCCGTGGCCGTGCGCGACTCTAAGAACCCCGACGGCCCCGCCTTCGCCGTCCCGGCCGCCGCCTTCGCGGCCTTCGTCGCGGCCGCCGCCGACGGCGGGTTCAACAGCTAAGCAGCGCCCGCCAGTTCGAGAAGCACCCGGTCACTCCCCCGGCCTGCGATCACGGCCAGCCCCACCGGCAGTCCGTCCACCGACATCCGGGGAAGCACCAGACACGGCAGCCCCGCGCCGCTCGCCAGGCAGGTGAGGCGAAACGTGGCCTGCCGGGTGGCGGCCTTCCGTTCGGGGTCCTCGTCGATCAGGGGCGCGGGGCCGCCCGCCGCGGGGAGCAGCAGCACCGCGTCCTCGGGAAGGGCTGCCCGCAGGTCGCGCGCGGTGCGGTGGACCACCGCCTCCGCCGCGGCCCGCTCCCCGGGAGTCACCGCGGCCGCGCGGGCGAACCGGGCCTCGACGCCTGGACCCAGCGCCCCTGGGTGCGCGCTCACCCACGCCCCGTCGCACTCCCATACCTCCGCGCCCTGCGCCGTGGCGAAGGCCGCCGCCCTCTCCCCCGGATCGCCTCCGAGGGACGGGACTTCCCCGACCCGCAGGCCCAGCCGTTCGGCCAGGTCCGCCGCTGCCGGGCCGAAGGCCTCGCGTACCCCCTCGTCGGCGAGCGCGACGAGGTCCGCCGCGACCAGAGCCGTACGGAACGGGTGTTGACGTCCTTCGCCCCCGGCAGGCAGGAGTACCTCACCCAACCGCGCCAGCGTGCCCGCGTCGCGTGCGAGCCAGGCGACGGTGTCGAAGGAGGGAGCCAGCGGCAGCATCCCGGCGGTGGGGACCAGGCCGTGGGTGGGCCGCAGGCCGTACAGCCCGCAGTACGACGAGGGGACCCGGATCGATCCGGCGGTGTCGCTGCCAAGACCGGCGTCGGCCTCGCCGAGGGCGACCGCGGCGGCCGGGCCGCTGGAGGAGCCACCGGGGACGCGGCCGGGTGCCGCCGGATTGGGCGGGGTGCCGTAGTGCGCGTTCGTCCCGTTGAGGCTGTAGGCGAATTCGTCGGTCTGCGCGATGCCGGTGATGTCGGCGCCGGCGTGCAGCAGGGCGTCCACTGCCCAGGAGTGCGAGGGCTGTGGTTCCGCCTCTGCGAGCCAAGCCGGATTTCCGGCGCCCAGCCGGTGGCCGGCGACGGCGTGGACGTCCTTGACCGCGAGCCGTACGCCCTGCAGCGGACCGCGGTCTGCACCGCTGACCAGGGGGGTGCCGTGCTCGCGCCAGACCGCGGTGTCTGTCGTGGCCATCTGTGCTCCTCGGGACGCGGCCGTGGCGCCCAGCATCTCCCGGACCTGCCCATCGCGGACGGCGGCACAGCCTACGGCCGTGTCCTCAAACGCCGGACAGGCTGGAGGCCACACCCCAGGACCCAGCCCTGCCGCCCGGGCATCCCGGACCTGTCCGTCGCAGACGGCAGCACAGCCCACGGCCGTGTCCCCTAATCACCGGACAGGCTGGAAGGCCACACCCCAGGACCCGGCCCTCACGACCGGGCATCCCGGGTCGCCGGACGGGCTGGAGAAAACAGCCCGTCCGGCGATTGAGGACAAAACACTTACGCCTCGCGGCACAGAAGCAGCAGCGCCCGGTCGTCGTTGACGTCCTTGGCGACCGCCTCGATCAGATGCCAGGCCGCGCCCTCGAAGCCGGAGGACACATACCGGTCGGCCTCACCGGTGAGGCGGTCGATGCCCTCGCTGATGTCGCGTCCTGACGCCTCCACCAGGCCGTCGGTGAAGAGCATCAGTACGTCGCCGGGGCGCAGGGAGCCCTTGACCGGGTCGAACTGCGCACCGTCGTAGACACCGAGCAGCGGGCCATCGGTGTCCTTCTCCTCCCAGCGGCCGCTGCCCGCGTGCAGCTGGAGCGCGGGGAGATGTCCCGCCGACAGCAGCTCGTAGTCGCCGGAGTCCAGGTCCAGGACGAGATGGATGGAGGTCGCGAAGCCCTCGTCCCAGTCCTGGCGGAGCAGATAGCCGTTGGCCGCGGGCAGGAAGCCGTGCGGCGGCAACGAGCCGAGCAGGCCGCCGAACGCACCGGACAGGAGCAGCGCGCGCGAGCCGGCGTCCATGCCCTTGCCCGAGACGTCGGTGAGGACGACCTCCAGGGTGCGGCCGCCGTTCGTACGGGCCGCGACCACGAAGTCGCCGGAGAAGGACTGGCCGCCCGCCGGGCGCAGCGCCATCTCGCGGTGCCAGCCCTTCGGCAGCTGCGGCAGCGCGCTCTGCACCCGGATGCGTTCGCGCAGGTCGAAGAGCATGGTGCCGCCGCGCCGCCAGGGCACGCCGACTCTCGCCCGGAACTGCGCGATCAACAGGCCGAAGAAACCACAGGCCGCGACTGTCAGGACGGTGCCCGGTGTCACTCTCGCCGGGCCTTCGGCGTACGGGCCGAGCACGACCGCTTCGATGATCAGGGCCGCTGCCGCCGCGGCGTACAGACCGAGCAGGCTCGCCGGGCGGAGGAGGAGGCCGCCGGCCACGATCGGCAGCACCAGCGCCGCCGGGGAGACCCAGACGGGCATCACTATCGTGCCCCAGGTGAACGCCGGGATGGTCAGCAGCAGCCCGGCCAGCGCGATCCAGTCGGAGCCGTCGCCGCGGAAGTAGTCGACTCCGGATTTGCGCAGCGCGATACGTGCCCGGTGCACCGCTTGCCGCAACCGGGCCGTGTACGAGTCTGCTGCAGAGGCACGGGCCATTGCCGTGGACCCTATCCACCCAGTCGCCTCCCGTGCAGGGGGACCCCTATGACAATGCGTTCGAAATCGGGTCGCCCAGACGACGTAGCCCTGATAGGCATGGCATATGACGACAGAGCTGCGGGTGCTGCGTCCGTCCGAATGGGATGACTGGTACGGGAAGTTGATGCTCGCCTTCGGCGGAGCCGGGGAGGCTCCGGAGGAACGCGATCTGTGGGATTCGCTCACCGAGCACGAGCGCTCGATCGGGGCCTGGGACGGCGACTACTGCGTGGGGACGGCCGGAGCGTTCTCGTTCGGGGTCTCGGTCCCGGGCGGCGCGATGGTGCCGGCCGCGGGCGTGACGATGGTGAGCGTGGCGGCGACGCACCGGCGGCGAGGTGTGCTCACCTCGATGATGCGCCGCCAGCTCGACGACGTACGCGGCTGGGGCGAGCCGCTCGCCGTGCTGACGGCCTCCGAGCCGGAGATCTACGGACGGTTCGGCTACGGGATCGCGACCCAGCAGATGTCCGCGCAGATCGACACGGTCCAGGCGCGGATCAACGTTCCGGAGGGCGCCGACGCGGTTCGGCTGCGGTTCGCGAAGGTCGAGGATGTAGCGCAGGAGTGCGAGGCGGTGTACGTCCGCAGCATCGGTTCACGGCCGGGCATGCTCGCCCGCAAGCCGGGCTGGGAGCGACTGCCGCTGCTCGACCCGCCCGGCGATCGTGACGGCGGCTCGGCGATGCAGTGCGTCGTCGCCGAGCGGGAAGGGGAGATTGTCGGCTTCGTCCGCTTCCACAACAAGGCGGAGTGGGAGCCGCGCGGCCCGAAGGGCACCATTGTGCTGCGGCACATCGAGGCGCTCGACCCCGTGACGTACGCCGAGTTGTGGCGCTTCCTCTTCGGCATCGACCTGACCGTGCAGGTGGTGGCGCGCAACCGGCCCGTGGACGATCCGCTGCTGCACCTGGTCAACGATGTGCGTCGGTGCGAAGTCAGGGTGCGGGACGGGCTGTTCGTACGGCTGGTGGATCTGGGGGCCGCGCTGGAGGCGCGGACGTACCAGACGCCGCTGGATGTGGTCTTCGATGTCGAGGACGCCTTCTGTCCGTGGAACACGGGGCGCTGGCGGCTGACCGGCGACCGCAAGGGCGCGTCGTGCAAGCGGACGGACGACGAGGCGGATCTTGCACTGACCGTAAGGGAGTTGGGGGCGGCGTATCTGGGCGGGGTCTCGCTGACGGCGCTGGCGGGGGCGGGGCGGGTGCGGGAGCTGCGGCAGGGGGCGCTGACCGAGGCGTCGACCGCGTTCGGCAACGACCTGGCGCCCTGGTTGCCGCACGGCTTCTAGTTCCCGGACCGGGGCTCCGCCCGGGCCGCCGCGCCTCAAGTCTCCCCCAGACTTCGTCCCCGGGGGACCCCCACGGGGCTCAATGCGGCTGGCAGGCCTCGCACCAGAAGAGATTGCGTGCGGCGAGAGAGGCGGTACGGATCGCGCCGCCGCAGACATGGCAGGGCAGCTGTGCCCGGCGGTAGACGTAGACCTCGCCGCCGTGGTCGTCGACGCGGGGCGGGCGGCCCATCGCCTCCGGGGTGTGCTCGGGGCGGACGGTGTCGATGCGGTTGTTCCGGACACCTTCGCCCATCAGCTCGACGAGGTCCGTCCAGATCGCGGTCCACTCGGCTCGGCGGAGGTCCCGGCCGGCCCGGTAGGGGCCGATGCCGTGCCGGAAGAGCACTTCGGCGCGGTACACATTGCCGACGCCCGCGATGACCTTCTGGTCCATGAGCAGCGCGGCGACGCTGGTGCGGGAGCGGGAGATACGGGCCCAGGACCGGTCCGGATCCGCGTCGGGGCGCAGCGGGTCGGGGCCGAGGCGGTCGTGTATCGCCTGCTTCTCGCCGTCGGTGATGAGTGCGCAGGTGGTGGGACCGCGCAGATCGACGTACGCGGTGGGGCCTGCCAGGCGCAGCCTGACCGTGTCGGTGGGCGGCGGCGCGGGGGCGTCGCCGAAGTTGACCTTGCCGAACAGCCCGAGGTGGACATGGACCGAGCCGAGCGGGCCGAAGCCGAGGAAGAGGTGCTTGCCGTGCGCCTCGGTGGTCTCCAGGACCTGCCCGTCGACCAGCGCCGCGCTGCCGGAGAACTTGCCCTGCGGGCTGGACGCGCGCACAGACCGGCCGCCGAACCTCTCGAAGTGGTCGGCGGCCAGTCGGTGGATCGTGTGCCCCTCGGGCATCAGCCCTGCTGCGGGTGGTGTGCCGGGATCGGGGGGAGCACCCGGGTGTTCTCGTACTCCGAGAGCATGTCGATACGGCGGGTGTGACGCTCCTCACCGGAGTACGGCGTGGTGAGGAAGATCTCGACGAACTTGGTCGACTCCTCCACCGTGTGCATCCGGCCGCCGATGGCGATGACGTTCGCGTTGTTGTGCTCGCGTCCGAGGGCGGCGGTCTGCTCGCTCCAGGCGAGGGCCGCGCGCACCCCCTTCACCTTGTTCGCGGCGATCTGCTCGCCGTTGCCGGAGCCGCCGATCACGATGCCGAGGCTGTCCGGGTCCGCGGCCGTCTTCTCGGCGGCACGCAGGCAGAACGGCGGGTAGTCGTCCTGGGCGTCATAGATGTGGGGACCGCAGTCGACGGGCTCGTAGCCATGGGCCGTGAGCCACTCGACGAGGTGGTTCTTGAGTTCGAAGCCGGCATGGTCGGAGCCGAGGTACACGCGCATGTTCCGAGTGTGGCACGCGCGCGACCGGGTAGCGGTCAGCGGGGTCAGGACTCACCGGACCCCGAGCCCCTGCCGAGGGAGCCTCACCTAACGATCCGGATTCGGGTCTTCCGTACCGGGGAGTCACACGTTTGAATGCGGGGGCTCGTGACCCGAGTGCTCTCGATCAAAGGAATTCGTCCATGACCTCGCAGCAGACCCTTACGAAGGAAGGCGGACAGGCCGGTACACCCGGTAAGCCGCAGCCCTCAGACGGTCTCCAGGCCGGACTCAAGAACCGGCATCTGTCCATGATCGCCATCGGCGGTGTGATCGGCGCCGGCCTGTTCGTCGGATCCAGTTCCGGTATCGCCGCGGCGGGCCCGGCCATCCTTCTGTCGTACGCACTCGTGGGCGCACTGGTCGTCTTCGTCATGCGGATGCTCGGTGAGATGGCCGCTGCCAACCCGACCTCCGGCTCCTTCTCCGCCTACGCGGACCGGGCGCTCGGCCGCTGGGCCGGGTTCTCGATCGGCTGGCTGTACTGGTTCTTCTGGGTCGTCGTGCTCGCGGTCGAGGCAACGGCCGGCGCGAAGATCCTCGAAAGCTGGGTACCCGGGGTACCGCAGTGGGCGTGGGCACTGATCGTGATGGTCGTGCTGACAGCCACCAACCTGGCGTCCGTGTCCTCGTACGGTGAGTTCGAGTTCTGGTTCGCGGGCATCAAGGTCGTCGCGATCGGCGCGTTCGTGGTGATCGGCCTGCTCGCCGTCTTCGGCGTGCTGCCGGGCTCGGACAACCCCGGTGCGGGCTTCGCACACCTCACCGATGCCGGCGGATTCATGCCGAACGGTGCGGGCGCGATTCTGACCGGTGTGCTGATGGTCGTCTTCTCCTTCATGGGCAGCGAGATCGTGACGCTGGCGGCGGGCGAGTCCGAGGACCCGCAGCGTGCCGTCACCAAGGCGACGAACAGCGTGATCTGGCGGATCGGCGTGTTCTACCTGGGCTCGATCCTCGTGGTGCTGACGCTGCTGCCGTGGAACGACAAGTCGATCATCGACAAGGGCTCGTACGTCGCCGCGCTCGACTCGATCGGCATCGCGCACGCCGGCCAGATCATGAACGTGATCGTGCTGACGGCCGTGCTTTCGTGCCTCAACTCGGGGCTGTACACCGCCTCGCGGATGGCGTTCTCGCTCGGGCGGCGCGGCGACGCGCCGAAGGCCTTCGCGCGGACGAACTCCAGGGGTGTGCCGCAGGTGGCCATCCTCGGCTCCGTGGTCTTCGGCTTCCTCGCCGTCTTCTTCAACTACAAGTGGCCGGACACCGTCTTCGCGTTCCTGCTGAACTCCTCCGGCGCGGTCGCGCTGTTCGTGTGGCTGGTCATCTGTGTCACCCAGCTGAGGATGCGCGGGATCATCGAGCGCGAGATGCCGGACCGGCTTGTCGTGCGGATGTGGCTCTTCCCGTATCTGACGTGGCTGACCATCGCGATGATCCTGTTCGTGCTGGGCTACATGGTCTACGACGGCGGCGACGCGCGTGACCAGGTGCTGCTGTCGCTGCTGGTGGCGGCGGTGGTGATCGGCATCGCGGTCGCGCGCCAGATGTTCAAGCCAAGCGTGTCGGCGGTTACGGCCGAGTCGGCGGCTTCGGCCGACGATGTCGATGCCGACGACGATCAGAGTGGTGTGAAGGACGCGGTCACCCGGTCGTAAACGGTCAGCGCGGCACGCTGTGAGGCGGCGGCGTACCAGACGTTGAGCTGGTACGACTTGCCGCCCGCAGTGAAGCCGACCTGGCGGGCGCGCCATGGGGCGCCCGCCTGGGTGAAGACGTACTCCCAGATGATCGCCGGACGGCCGCGGAAGGTGGTGCGCTCCAGGCGGAGCTTGCCGTAGCCGGGAGCGTCACCGCTCTCGCGTTCGAACTGCTGCCATTGGGTGAGGAGATCGCCGCCTCGTGCGAGTGCGTACGAGGCGGCGATCTCTTGCTGTCCGTCGGGCGAGTGGTAATGCACGTTGGACGGGCTCTTGGCGCTGCGGGTCCAGCCGCTGGGCGGCGCCCAGGCGAATCCGGTCTCGCTGAGGGAGCCGGGGGCCGGGGCGCTGGGGGCCGGGGTGGGCGGGGCGCTCGACGGTCGCGGGTGGGAGGTGCCCGCGACGGTGGGGACATTGCTGTTCGAAGTGCCGGATGTGGCGTCGTCCGGGTGCCGGGTGATGAGGACGAGGACGATCGCGGTGCCGATGGCGAGGGCCGCGAGGGGTGCGGCGGCGACGAGAACGCGGGTGCGGGGTCGCTTCGGCGTCACCGGGGGCAGCACCCCGGACCCCCGGCTCGCGTCTGCCGCGGTGGTGGCGGCCGGCCGTGTCGGCTCGACGGGCGCGTAAGGCTGCGGGCGCGGGACGGCGACCGGCCCGGGCTCGGCGGGCTCGACCGCGGGGCCGGGCTGCGGGCGCGGGCAGGCGATCGGGGTCGGGAGCGTCGGGACGTACGGCACGGGTGCGGGAGGCTCCGGCCGCGGCGGGGGCGGATTCGCGGCGTCCGGCTCGGGCTCGACGGCCTCCGGCTGGGACTGGAACTCGGGCTCGGGCTCGGGCTCGGGCTGAGCCTCGGGCTCCGACTGGGACTCGGGCTCGACGGCCTCCGGATCGGGCTTCGCCGGGCGGCTCGGCTCCGGCTGCGGCTGCGGTTTCGGGGGCGTGATCGAGGCCGGGAGCGTCGGAACGTACGGCACCGGTGCGGGGGGCTCGTCCCTCGGCTCCGTAGCGACTCGGTCCGGCTGCGGGGACGCCACCCGTTCCAAGCCGGCATACAGCTCGTCGAGCGTCGGGCGCCCGTCCGGGTCCTTGAGGAGAAGGGACGACAGGAGCGGGGACAACGGGCCCGCCTCCGCCGGAAGTTCGGGCTCTTCGTAGAGCACAGCGTGCAGCGTCGCCAGAGTTGTCGGGCGGGCGAACGGAGACCGGCCCGCGACCGCGGCGCACAACGTCGCGCCCAGCGACCAGAGATCGGACGGCGGGCCCTGAGGACGCCCGCCGACGCGCTCGGGCGCCATGTAGTCGGGCGAGCCGACCAGCATCCCCGCCACCGTCAGCTGCGCCGCGTCCTGGATCGCCGCGATGCCGAAGTCAGTCAGGACGACTCTCCCGCCCGCCCCGATCAGCACATTGCCCGGTTTGATGTCACGGTGGAGGACTCCCCTGGCGTGGACCTCACGCAGCGCGGCGACCAGGCCCATCCCGATCCGCGCCGCCTCCTCCGGCGGCAAGGGCCCGTTCTGTACGAGGAGTTGTTCCAGGGAGCGGGAGTCGACGAGCTCCATCACGATCCACAGCCGGTCGCTCTCCTCGACCACGTCATAGACCCGCACCACATTGGGGTGGTCGATCCGCGCGGTCGCGCGCGCCTCGCGCAGAGTGCGTTCACGGCGGATGCGGCTGTCCTCCGCGTCCGTGTCGTCCATCCGCATCTCTTTGACCGCGACGGGGCGGTCGAGCATTTCGTCCGCCGCCCGCCACACCCGCCCCATTCCCCCCTGCCCAATACTTTCGTCCAGCCGGTAACGTCCCACCACCAATAGACCTGGAATTCCCGGCATTCCCTTCCGCCCCCCTCAGCACCTTCCGCACCTACTGCGACCAGGTCAGAAGCATGAACTTTCCACCATGAGAGCATAGTTGCCCGCAATCTTGTGGAACCCTTCTGGTACGCACTGCACGACGCGCACCAAGGGGGCTGGGAAATGCACGGAAAGCACTCAGGTCCAGTACCGGGATCAATCTCGGGCTCAATAGTCGCGGCTATTGCCGCCGGCGTACTGATTCTGCCGTTCAGCGCCTACGCAGACGATCCGGTGCCCGGGAGCAGCAAGGGGGGCACGCCCGGGCCCGCCGCACCCGCCGATGTGAAGATCACGACCGAGCTTCCGGGAAAGATCACGGTCGACAACAAGTCCGAGAAGACAACCGTCACAGCGAAGGTCGCCAACGGCGGGACCAAGGACAGCGGTCCCGTCACCCTCTCCGTCGTAGGCTTCGACGGTATGCGGATCACCGCGGTCGAAGGGTGTGTCCCGATTCCGGCCGGCCGGCTTCCGCAAGGCTCCAACAGCGGTTACGCCTGCGCCATCGACAACCTCGCGGCCGGCAAGGGCCGTTCGTACCAGGTGGCCGCCACCTTCGATCTGCAGAAGACCGGCAAGATCTGTCTGCCCGTCACCATGGGCACCGGTGAGAAGCTGATCTGGCAGCAGGGCCCCGTCCCCTTCGGCACCTCCCAGCCCACGCCGAACGCACCGGACACTCCCCTGCTGCTGGGCACGACCAATGTGCCCTTCGGGCCCGAGAATCCACCGGCCGCCGGCGATCTGCCGCGCACCGGTCCGGCCGACAGCACACTGCCGCTCGGTCTGGCCGCCCTCGCGCTCCTCGCGGTCGGCGGTACGGGTATCTGGTGGACGACGCGCAAGGCCGGGCGGCCCTGAACCCAGGGACGCAGCATGCAAGAGGGCCCGCAGCCGTCGGTGGCTGCGGGCCCTCCGCTTCGTGTGTCGCCGTACGATCCCGCCGTACGACCCCGCCGTACGACCGGGCGAACCTCTTCCGGCAGCACTACGGCATCAGCCCCGGCGGCCGACGAGCTTCCATGCCGTGGGCAGCGCGCCCATCGCCAGGGCGGCCTTCAGAGCGTCTCCGATGAGGAACGGCACCAGACCCGCGGCCACTGCCTGACCCATCGTCATCCCGGTGGCGAGGGCCAGGTACGGGACCCCGACCGCGTAGATGATCACGGAGCCGACCACCATCGCGCCCGCGGTGCGCAGCACGGAACGGTCGGCGCCGCGGCGCGCGAGGGCGCCGACGACCGTGGCGGCGAGCAGCATGCCGAGGATGTAGCCGAAGGACGGCATCGCGTAGCCGGAAGCGCCCTCCGCGAACCACGGCATGCCCGCCATGCCGACCAGCGCGTAGAGCGCGAGGGAAAGGAAGCCGCGGCGGGCGCCGAGCGCCGTGCCGACGAGGAGCGCGGCGAAGGTCTGGCCGGAGACCGGAACCGGTGAGCCCGGGACCGGGACGGTGAGCTGGGCCGCTATGCCGGTGAGCGCGGCGCCGCCGATGACGAGCGCGATGTCCCGGGTACGGGAGGCGGGCAGCAGGTCGGCGAGGACCGCTCCGGGACGGGAGGTGACGGAAGCAGTACTCATCGGGACTCCGCGGAGGTGAGGCAGGTAGGGACACGGTGACGCTATCCCGCGGTGATTCGCTCGATCACCATCAGCCGCCGACAAAGGACGATGGAGCGGTTTGGTGAGGATCAAACAAAAGGCGTCGATCACACGCGAGTTGGCGTGACGCTCGTCACTGAGGTCGGGGCCGAGTGGGTCCGTTTTGCGCGGAGGGGCGGACTCCGGGAGACTGTGGGATCCCGCCAATCCGGCTGCCGCAGCGCTCCTGGTAGTGGCGGGGCGCGAGGGGCGTTCGTGACGTTGGGCGCGGTACGCAAGTGTTCACCTTGTGTGAGCATCGTGCCCGTATAGCGGACATACGTTCCTCGTAAGCGGGTCCCGTGCCCAGACTGGTCCGCTCCCCCGTCTCAGCAACTGAACAGGGCACGCCCATGTCTCGGACCTCCGCGCCCGCGCCCGTCGACCAGCAGGCCGACGCTTCGCTCTCGCACGGACTCAAGCAACGCCATCTGTCGATGATCGCCCTCGGCGGTGTGATCGGCGCCGGACTCTTCGTCGGCTCCGGCGCGGGCATCGCCGCGGCCGGCCCGTCCATCGTCATCGCCTATGCGATCTCCGGCCTGCTCGTCATGCTCGTGATGCGCATGCTCGGCGAGATGTCGGCGGCGAACCCGGCCTCCGGCTCCTTCTCCGTGCACGCCGAGCGGGCGATCGGGCCCTGGGCGGGCTTCACCGCGGGCTGGGCGTTCTGGTTCCTGCTCTGTGTGGCCGTCGGCCTCGAGGGCATCGGCGCCGCGAAGATCATGACCGGCTGGCTGCCGGGCACGCCGGAATGGGCGTGGGTCGCCCTCTTCATGCTCGTGTTCTGCGGTACGAACCTGGCGGCGGTGAAGAACTTCGGCGAGTTCGAGTTCTGGTTCGCGGCGCTCAAGGTCGGCGCGATCGCGCTCTTCCTCGTCATCGGTGTGCTGGCGATCCTCGGCATCCTGCCGGGCACCGACGCGCCGGGCACCGCCAACCTCACGGGCGACGGCGGCTTCATGCCGAACGGCTCCGAGGGTCTCGTCGTGGGTCTGCTCGCCTCGGTCTTCGCGTACGGCGGCCTGGAGACGGTCACGATCGCCGCGGCCGAGTCCGAACACCCGGTCCAGGGCGTCGCCAAGGCCGTGCGTACGGCGATGTGGCGCATCGCGGTCTTCTACATCGGCTCGATGGCGGTCATCGTCACGCTGGTCCCCTGGGGCGACCCGAAGGTCGTCGAGAAGGGCCCGTACGTCGCGACCCTCGACCACCTGGGCATCCCTGGCGCCGGCCAGATCATGAACGTGGTCGTGCTGGTCGCGCTGCTCTCGGCGATGAACGCCAATGTCTACGGCGCCTCCCGCATGGCCTGCTCGCTGGTGGCCCGCGGCCAGGGGCCGAGGGCGCTCGGCAAGGTCTTCGGCGGCGTGCCGCGCATCGCCGTACTGGTCTCCTCGGTCGTCGGCTTCGCGTGTGTGCTGCTCAGCTACTGGCGGCCCAACGATGTCTTCATGTGGCTGCTCAACATGATCGGCGCGATCATCCTGGTCGTGTGGACCTTCATCGCCGTCTCCCAACTGGTGCTCCGTCGCCGGATCGAGCGCGAGGCGCCGGAGAAGCTGGTGGTGCGGATGTGGCTGTACCCGACGCTGACGTGGGTCGCGCTGGCGGGTATGGCGACGATCTTCGTCCTGATGGCACGCGAGGCGGACACGCGTACGCAGCTGTACTACACGGGCGGGCTGACGCTGGCGCTGGCTGTTGTGGGGTACGTGCGCCAGGTGACGGCGCGGCGGGGCGGGGCGACGCGCGAGGAGTGAGTAGGGGCCGGGCCGTCCGGTGGCCGGGCCGTCCTCAATCGCCGGACGGGCTTGGGATTCCGCCAGAACCGGCCGGGGTTCCGCCAGGACCGGCGATCGGATACGGCGCCCCGGGCCGCGGGTCGTCCTCAATCGCCGGACGGGCTTGAGTTTCCGCCCGGACGGGTTGAGATTCCGCCCGGACCGGCTTGGGATTCCGCCAGGACCGGCTTGGGATTCCGCCGGAGGCGCGCGATACGTATGGGACCCCCGGGCCGCCACGGCCCGGGGGTCCTTCGCGTTCCACGGACGTGTGGGGGGAATGCGGGACGACACGCGCGCACACCGCTGGCGTCGCCTCGTTTTTCGCCTTGCGCGCCCTCTATCCACACCGCGCGGCATATGACAATCTCGCCTCCCCGCTCCGCTCGCCGCGCCTCCGCCTCCCCGCGAACGAGGCGCGCGAGCGGATCGGTGTCAGCCCGGATGACTGCCCACCGCGACCTGGACGAGTTCGAACGCCAGTACATCGCCGGAGAGTTCAGCGGCGGGGTCACGGCACGGCCGCCGGGCGCCTTCGAGCCTGATCACCCCCCGACCCTCCTGCTGCTAGCGTGCATCTGCATAAGATGTGCAATAAGCAGTCGGAGGGACCGGCCATGGCCATGTACACGCTTCCTGAACTTCCTTATGACTACGCGGCGCTCGAACCTGTCATCAACCCGCAGATCATCGAGCTCCACCACGACAAGCACCACGCCGCCTACGTCAAGGGCGCCAACGACACCCTCGACCAGCTCGCCGAGGCGCGTGACAAGGAGACCTGGGGCGCGATCAACGGCCTGGAGAAGAACCTCGCGTTCCATCTCTCCGGCCACATCCTGCACTCGATCTACTGGCACAACATGACCGGCGACGGCGGCGGTGAGCCACTGGAGAAGGACGGCGTCGGCGAGCTCGCGGACGCGATCGCCGAGTCCTTCGGCTCCTTCGCCGGCTTCAAGTCCCAGCTGACCAAGGCCTCCGCGACCACCCAGGGCTCGGGCTGGGGCGTCCTCGCGTACGAGCCGGTCAGCGGCCGTCTGATCGTCGAGCAGATCTACGACCACCAGGGCAATGTCGGCCAGGGCTCGGTCCCGATCCTGGTCTTCGACGCCTGGGAGCACGCCTTCTACCTTCAGTACAAGAACCAGAAGGTGGACTTCATCGAGGCGATGTGGAAGGTCGTCAACTGGCAGGACGTGGCCAAGCGTTACGCCTCCGCCAAGCAGCGCGCGTACAACCTCCTGCTCGCTCCGTAGCACCGGCGCCGCAGCACCGCATGGTCGTCCTGCTCGTGATCGTCTTCTCAACCTTCACCTGCAGGCGGAATGACGAAGGACCCTCGCGAGAAACCTGACTCGCGGGGGTCCTTCCATGAGCGGCGCGGGGTACTCGCCGGGTCAGTCGAAGACGGGGCCTTGCGTGCGCGTGCGCTTGATCTCGTAGAAGCCCGGGATGGACGCGACCATCAGCGTGCCGTCCCACAGCTTCGCCGCCTCCTCGCCCTTCGGGGCGGGCGTGACGACCGGGCCGAAGAAGGCGATCTGCTCGCCGTCGGTGCCGGGCACCGCGATGACCGGCGTGCCGACCTCCTGGCCCACCTTGTCGATGCCTTCCTTGTGCGAGGCGCGCAACTCGGTGTCGTATGCGTCGGAGTCGGCGTACTCGATCAGCTCCGCCGGCAGGCCGGCCTCCTCCAGCGCGGCCGCTATCGCCTCACGGGTGGCGCCCTCGCCGCGGTTGTGGAAGCGGGTGCCGAGCGCGGTGTAGAGCCTGCCGAGGACCTCGTCGCCGTACTTCTGCTGCGCGGCGATGACAACGCGGACCGGGCCCCACGCCTGCTTCATTCCCTCGCGGTACTTCTCCGGGAGCTCGTCGAGCTTGGGCTCGTTGAGGACGGCGAGACTCATCACATGCCAGCGGACCTCGACATCGCGGACCTTCTCCACCTCGAGCATCCAGCGGGACGTCATCCAGGCCCAGGGGCACAGGGGGTCGAACCAGAAGTCGGCCGTGATCTTGCCGGGCTTGCCGTTCTCTGACATGTCTCTCCTCGTTAGCACGTCGCGTGCGCCTCGAACGGGCAACGCCACCGCTCGCCCGGGGATTCCCGGATACCGCGTGCCAGGTGCACATGGGAGGATCGGTGCTGTTCGAACGAGACACGAAGGAGTGCCCGTGCCCGGTGAGAATCTGTCCCGCGACGAGGCCCGTCAGCGGGCCGAGCTGCTGTCCGTCGACGGGTACGAGGTCGCGCTCGACGTGCGTTCGGCGGTCGGGGAGGCCGCGGACGGCTCCGGGCCGCGCACCTTCCGGTCGGTGACGACGATCCGCTTCCGCTGCGCACAGCCGGGCGCCCCGACCTTCGCCGATCTGCTGGCGCCCGCCGTGACGGCCGTGACGCTGAACGGCGAGAAGCTGGACCCGGCCGCCGTCTTCGACGGCTCGCGGATCGCGCTGGACGGCCTCGCCGCGGAGAACGTGCTGATCGTGGACGCGCAGTGTGCCTACAGCCGTACGGGCGAGGGGCTGCACCGCTTCGTCGACCCGGAGGACGGTGAGGTCTACCTCTACACCCAGTACGAGCCGGCCGACGCGCGCCGTGTCTTCGCCACATTCGAACAGCCCGACCTGAAGGCGCCGTTCCGCCTGGAGGTGACCGCGCCCGACGGCTGGACGGTCTGGAGCAACGGAACGGGCGCGCTCGATGAGGACGGGGTGTGGCGGTTCGCGGAGACGAAGCCCATCTCGACGTACATCACGGCGGTCGTCGCCGGTCCGTACCACTACGAGACCGACCTCTACACCCGGACCCTCGACGACAACACGACGCTGGAGATCCCGCTCGGCGCGATGTGCCGCAAGGGTCTCGCCCGGCACTTCGACGCCGACGACATCTTCCTGGTGACGAAGCAGGGCCTGGACTTCTTCCACGACCACTTCGACTACCCGTACCCCTTCGGGAAGTACGACCAGGCGTTCGTGCCCGAGTACAACATCGGCGCGATGGAGAACCCCGGGTGTGTGACCTTCCGCGAGGAGTTCGTCTTCCGCGGGAAGGTGACACAGGCGTCGTACGAGCGCCGGGCCAACGTCATCCTGCACGAGATGGCGCACATGTGGTTCGGCGATCTGGTCACCATGCAGTGGTGGGACGACCTGTGGCTGAAGGAGTCGTTCGCGGACTTCATGGGCTCGTTCTCGCTGGTGGAGGCGACCCGGTTCAGCAACGGCTGGGTGACCTTCGCCAACAACCGCAAGTCGTGGGCGTACCGGGCCGACCAACTGCCGTCCACCCATCCGATCACGGCCGACATCCATGACCTGGAGGCCGCGAAGCTCAACTTCGACGGGATCACGTACGCGAAGGGCGCGTCCGTACTGAAGCAGCTGGTCGCCTACGTGGGGCGCGATGCCTTCCTGGAGGGCGCCAGGCGCTACTTCAAGCGGCATGCGTACGGCAACACACGCCTGGGTGATCTGCTGTCCGTTCTGGAAGAGACGTCCGGGCGGGACTTGACGTCCTGGTCCCGGTCCTGGCTGGAGACGGCGGGCGTCAACTCGCTGACGCCCGTGGCCACTTACGACACCGGCGACCGGATCACCCAGCTCGCCGTGCTCCAGGACGGCGACGAGCTGCGGCCGCACCGGGTGGCGGTCGGTCTGTACCGCAACGAGGTGGGTGCGCTGGTGCGGTACGCCCGCGCCGAGGTGGACGTCACCGGTGTGCGGACGGTCGTGGACGGCCTGGCGGGCGCTGAACGGCCCGATCTGATCCTGGTCAACGACGAGGACCTGACGTACTGCAAGATCCGCTTCGACGAGGGCTCGCTGGCGACACTGCGGGCACATCTGGGCGACATCACGGACCCGCTGGCGCGGGCGCTGTGCTGGTCGGCGCTGTGGAATCTGACCCGGGACGCGCTGATGCCGGCGCGGGACTTCATCGATCTGGTGCTGCGGTTCGCCGGCCGCGAATCGGACATCGGCGTACTGCAGATGGTGCACGCGTGGGCGCGCTCGGCGCTCCAGCACTACGCCGCGCCCGAATGGCGCGAGCAAGGTGGGCGGCTGCTGGCGGAAGGGGCGGTGCGCGAGCTGCGGCTGGCCGAGCCGGGCAGCCAGCACCAGCTGACATGGGCGCGGTTCCTCGCGACGACGGCGACATCGGCGGCCGATCTGCAACTGCTGCAGGGCCTGTTGGAAGGTACGGCGAAGATCGACGGCCTGGAGGTGGACCAGGAGCTGCGCTGGGCGTTCCTGGAGCCGCTGGCCTCGCACGGGGTGGCGGACGCGTCGGCCATCGCGGACGAACTGGCCCGCGACGACACGGCCTCGGGCAAGCGCCACCAGATGCGGTGCCTGGCGGCACGGCCCTCGGCGGCGGTGAAGGACCAGGCGTGGGCTCAGGTCGTCGAGTCCGACGCGCTCTCCAACGCGCTGGTGGAGGCGACGATTTCGGGCTTTGTGCAGGCGGGGCAGCGGGAGTTGCTGGCTCCGTACGCGTCGAAGTACTTCGAGGCGATCGAGCGGGTGTGGGCGGACCGGTCCATCCAGATCGGCATGGACGTGGTGAAGGGCCTGTTCCCGAGCCTGCAGGACGACGAGGGGACGCTGTCGGCGACCGACGCGTGGCTGGACGGCCACGCGGGTGCGCCGCCGGCGCTGCGGCGTCTGGTGCTGGAGGCACGGGACGACCTGGCGAGGGCGCTGCGGGGACAGGCATGCGACGGAGGCGCGGGGGCGGGCGCCTGAGGGGGTGCGGGGGCGGGTGCCCGAGGTCTTCTTCCCTCCCCCCGCCCCTTCCCCCGGGGGCAGGCGACCGCCGGGGCCGCGCACGGCGCGAAGTGGCTCTTTTCGGCAGTCGAACGTCCGTACTTTAGGACGGGGTTGTCCTGAATTGTCGACGGGCTTGTAACAGCGGTTAGCGGGCCGTCCGACCGCGGGCATCCCCCGGACATGAACAACACCCCACTCTCCCCCCTCCCCCTGAGTCACCTCTCCACCGTGCAGTTGCGCGTGCTGTCGGTCGCGCAACTGCACGCCCATGGCGTCTCGGCCGCCAGGGCCACCGCGCAGTGCCGCCCCGGTGGGCCCTGGCAGCTGATGCTGCCCGGTGTGTTCCTCCTGCACCCCGGGCCGCCGACCAGCGAGGAACGGCTGCACGCCACGCTGCTGTACGCCGGGCGGCCGGCGCTGCCCGCACAGTCCGGGGTGCGGAAGACCGACGCGCTCCGGTACGGCGAGGCCATGATCACCGGGCTCGCCGCGCTCGCCCTGCGTCGGTTCCCCTCCGCCCCTCCGCTGCTCTCCCTCGACCGGATCGACGTCCTCGTGCCCCGCACCCGGCGGCTGCGGTCGATCGGATGCGCCCGGCTGGTGAGGGCACACGCCCTGCCGAGAGCGGAAGTGATCAGCGGCCTGCCCGTCGCGCCCGTGCCGCGCGCCCTCGCGGACGCCGTCGCGCAGCTTTCCGACGCGAATGCCGTACGGCGGCTGCTCACCGAGGCGGTACGCGGCGGACACTGCGAACCAGCCGCCGTCGTCGCGGAGTTGAACCGCGCGCGGCTGCTGAACCGGCCCCATGTGGTGGACGCCGTCGGCTCGCTGCTCGCCGAGGGGCGGGCACTCGCCGAGTCCCGGCTGTACCAGCTGGTGCGGAGCGCCGGACTGCCCGAACCCGTCTGGAACGTGGATCTGCGGCTGCCCGGCGGCCCGCATCTCGGCGGTGTGGACGCCTACTGGCCCGGGCCGGCCGTCGCCGTGGAACTCGACACCCGCGCGCCCCGCCACGACGAGGCGCTGTGGTCGGAGTACGCCCGCAAGCGCGAGCACCTCGAGCGGCTCGGCATCACCGTCGTACACATCACGCCGAAGAAGCTGCGGGAGTCACCGGAGCAGCAGGCGACCGTGGTCCGTACGGCGCTGAGGGCAGCGGCGGAGCGCGACCCGGCCGCCTACGTCGTCGTGCTCCCGCGCTGAGCCGCAAGCCGCGTCAGCCGCAGAACTCCGCCTCGACGACTGCCTCGCTGTCCCCCGCCCAGTCGCCGTTGAAGTTCAGCGCCAGCGAGTGGCTCCCGTCCCGCGTGGTGAGCGCCTCGGACGCGGAACCGTGAATTCCACCGCCGTGACCCCAGACCTCGGTGCCACAGCTCGTCGTGTGCCGCATCAGGCCGAGACCGTAGCGGTTGTACGGCTCCTCCGGGTCCGTCGGGACGGTGGTGGTCATCTCCCGCAGTTGCCGCCGCGGCAGCACATCGCCCTTCAGCAGCGCCCGGTAGAAGCGTTGCAGATCGGCGGAGTCGGAGACCATCTCGCCGGCCGCCCCGGCGGCCGACGGGTTCAGTTCGGTCACGTCATGGATCTTCGCCTTCGGGTCCTCGGACAGCTTCGAGTAGGCCCGGCCGCTGGGGCGCGGCATCCGTGCCTCGGTCCCGGGCAGGGAGGTCGCGCGCAGATGGAGCGGGCGCAGGATCCGGCGCTCGATCTCGGATCCGTAGGGATGCCCTGTCACCCGTTCGACGACCATTCCGGCGAGGACGAAGTTGGTGTTGGAGTACTTCCAGGCCGTGCCGGGGGCGAACTCGGGGCTGTGCCCCATCGCGAGCCCCACCAGCTGCCGCGGCGTCCACGTGTCGTAGCGGTGCTGGAAAAAGCCGTCGCCGAAGACCTTCGCCAGGAAGCCCGGGTCGCCGGTGTAGTTGTAGATCCCGCTGGTGTGGTTCAGGAGTTGCCTCAGGGTGATCCGGCGTCCGTCGTGGCCGTGGCCGCGCACCACGCCGGGGAGCCACTGCTCCACGGTGTCGTCCAGGCTCAGTCTGCCCTCGGCCTCCAGCTGGAGCACCACCGTGGCGACGAAGGTCTTGGTGATGGACCCGACGCGGAAGCGGTCCTGCGGCAGGCGCTCGCGTCCGGTCCGCAGATTCGCCACGCCGGCCGTGCCGCTCCAGGTGCCGTCGCGGTCGTGCGCCTGGGCGACGACTCCGGGCACTCCGTCGCGGACGGCGGCCTCGATCGCCCGCTGGGTGCCGCGGTGGGTCTCACCCGTGCCGCTGTCCGCGGCGGCCGGGCTCACCAGGGCGGCGGTGGCCAAGGCTGCCACCGCCACCACTCCCGTCAACGCCGCCCGGAACGTACGTACCGTACATAACGACATACCAGTCCCCTGTCGATTGTCTTCCACTGCTCCGCGGCCGCTGATCTGCGGCTGCGGTCGGCCGTAGGGACTCGGGCGGCGCGTGCGGCGTTGCCTGTGGCGGAAGGGTTGAGCGGCTATCAGCCGTTCCTGGCGATCCGGCCCACGGGGGGCCGGGACCGCCACAACTCCAGTCCTATGTCGACGAGTTCGACCCGCTCCAGATCTGTCACCGCGTCCAGCGAGTGCCAGGCGGCGAGGTCCGTCGACCCGTCCGTCTCATGGCGCAGCTCGCCGCCGGCGATCCGGCCCTCGTACACGATGCGCAGCCCCTGGAAGTCGGCGAACGCGCCGAGCTTGCGCGGGTACTGGCGACGGATGGTGTCGAGGCCGAGCAGCGCGGTCATTTCGGACGCGTATCCCGTCTCCTCCTCGACCTCGCGGACGACCGTATCGAGCGGGTCCTCCCCGTGGTCCATGCCGCCGCCCGGCAGCGTCCACTTCTTGACGCCGTCACGGGCCACCCAGCGGGCGAGCAGGATCTGATCCTCCCGTACGCACACGGCGTAAGCCGCGACCCTCAACTCCCTGTTGCGCAACTGCCTGTTCATGCGGTGAGGGTAGAGGTACGAACGCCGGCGGACTTCGAACGGGCGGACTTCGGACAGGCCCTCGTCCTGCTCAACACCAGGTGGGCGCAGCACGGCGCGCGCCAGGACCCGCCGACCGGGGCCCACGGGCTGCCGACCCGGCCGACGGCCTCGCGAAGCGGTTCACCGCGGACTCGGCCACCCTGAAGCGGACGCGGACGCCCGGGACGCGCTCGCCGCCCTCGTCGACACCCCCGGTCCGCTGCGCACCCGCGCCGGACCGGATCCGCGCCTGCGCGCGTGAGGCGTGCGCCCTGCACTTCTTCGACAGGTCAGGGAACGGCACGCGCCGCTGGTGCTCCATGGCGGTGTGCGGCGACCGCGCGACGGCATCGCGGCACTACGCCCGCACCCACGAGGACGGGGAAAGGCGACCGCGGCTTGTCCCGAAAAGTACCCAATTGTCCCGCATGGCGTATCTGCCGCAGTGGCGGATCTACGCCATGATGGGTTCACGTCTCGGCCAACTCTCCACAAACCCCTGTCACTTACGAAAGGCTGAGCGGTCATCCGGCACCGAATTCCGGACCCTTACCTTTCACAAACAGGGATGCTGATGACCCCCGAATCCCAGAGCTCCATTCCAGGGCGCTCCGTACCAGGTCACAGACGCGTGGCCCGTATAGCGGCCGCCGCGTCGCTCGTGACCGCACTGATCGCCGCGGGCGCTGCGCCGGCCTTCTCGGCCTCGCCCGCCGACGATCCGGCCGGCACCTCCGGTGTCAAGGCCAAGTCCTCCTCCGACAAGCTCGGTTCGGCCGACGCCGATCTGCTCGCCCAGGCCGAGGCCAAGGGCGAGAAGAGCGTCACCGTGATGGTCGCCACCGCACCCGGCGCGACCGAGCAGGTCGCCGGGCAGCTGGACGCCGTCCAGGGCGCCGTCGTGGGCAGGACGTTCGACCAGCTCGGTTATGTAAGGGCCACCCTTCCCACCGCCAAGGCGGAGGCCGCGCTGAAGGCGGCGGCCAAGCTCTCCAGCGTCCACGGCATCGACCTCAAGCACGAGGTCAAGCTGGACGACCCGACCCCCGCGGGAGACACCACCAAAGCCGCGGGCACCGCGGGTACGCGGGCCACGACGTACCCGGCGCCCGGAAAGAACACCCCGGCGAAGAACCCGTACAACCCGTCCTTCGAGACCGGCGCGGTGGACTTCGTCAAGGAGCACCCCAAGGCCGACGGCCGCGGCGTGACGATCGGCATCCTGGACTCCGGCGTCGACCTCGGCCACCCCGCGCTGCAGAAGACCACCACCGGTGAGCGCAAGATCGTCGACTGGGTCACCGCGACCGACCCGGTGGCGGACGGCGACGGCACCTGGCGCCGGATGTCGCTCGACGTCAGCGGACCGACGTTCGCCGTCAACGGCCGTACGTACTCCGCCCCGGCGGGCGCGTACAAGTTCAACCTCTTCGCCGAGTCCGCCACCAAGGGCGGCGACATGGCCGGTGACCTCAACCGGGACGGCGACACCACGGACGTCTGGGGCGTGCTGTACGACCCGGGCACCCGGACCGCCACCGTCGACCTCGACAACGACGGGAACTTCTCGAACGACACCGTGATGAAGCCGTACAAGAACGGCTTCCAGATCGGCTACTTCGGCAAGGACAACCCGGCCACCGAGGTCGTCGAGCGGATCCCGTTCGTCATCGAGGTCCGCAAGGACGTCGTATACAACGCCGCGGGCGCCAAGGCCGACTACGTCAACATCGGCGTCATCGAGAGCGAGCACGGCACCCACGTCGCCGGCATCACCGCCGCCAACAGCCTCTTCGGCGGCAAGATGAACGGTGAGGCGCCCGGCGCCAAGCTGGTCTCCTCGCGCGCCTGCACCTGGAGCGGCGGCTGCACCAACATCGCGCTCACCGAGGGCATGGCCGATCTGGTCATCAACCGCGGCGTGGACATCGTCAACATGTCCATCGGCGGTCTGCCCGCGCTGAACGACGGCAACAACGCCCGCGCCGAGCTCTACACCCGGCTCATCGACACCTACGGCGTCCAACTGGTGATCTCGGCAGGCAACGAGGGTCCGGGCACCAACACCATCGGCGACCCGGGCCTGGCCGACAAGGTCATCTCCGTCGGCGCCGGCATCTCCAAGGCAACCTGGGCCGCCAACTACGGCTCCGGGGTGACCAAGAAGTACGCCATGCTCCCCTTCTCCTCGCGCGGCCCGCGCGAGGACGGCGGCTTCGCGCCCATCATCACCGCGCCCGGTGCCTCCATCAACACCACCCAGACCTGGCTGCCCGGCAGCCCGGTCAAGGAGGCGGGCTACCAGCTCCCGGCCGGCTACTCCATGCTGCAGGGCACCTCGATGTCCTCGCCGCAGGCCGCGGGCGCGAGCGCGCTGCTGCTCTCGGCCGCCAAGCAGCGGCACATCGAGCTGACCCCGGCGAAGCTGCGCACGGCGCTGACCAGCACCGCGCACCGTATCCCCGGAGTGCAGGCGCATGAGCAGGGCTCCGGCCTGATCAACATCGTGGATGCCTGGGACGCCATCGAGGACGGCGCCACCGCCCACGAGTACGGCGTCAAGGCTCCGGTCGACACCGCGATCGACTTCGCGCTGAAGACCCCGGGCTTCGGCACCGGCCTCTACGACCGCGAGGGCGGTCTGAAGGCCGGCCAGAAGAAGTCGTACGACGTCACCATCACGCGTACGACCGGACCGGACCGTCCCGTGCGGCACGAGCTGGACTGGAAGTACAACGACGGCACCTTCGACCTGCCCGGATCGGGCGCGGTCACGCTGCCGCTGAACCAGCCGGTCACCGTCAAGGTCGAGGCCAAGCCCCGCACGGCAGGCGTGCACAGCGCGATCCTCGAATTGGACGACGAGCGCACCGAGGGCGTCGACAAGCAGATCCTCGCCACCGTGGTCGTCTCCAAGCCGCTGGCGAAGCCCGTGTACAGCTTCTCCGACACCGCCTCGGTACAGCGCAACAGCAGCAAGTCGTACTTCATCACCGTGCCGGAGGGCGCGAAGAACCTGGAGGTCGCCCTCGGCGGCCTGGCCAAGGACAGCCAGACCCGCTTCATCGGCATCCACCCCTACGGTGTGCCGGTCGAGGACAGCTCCACGATTTTCTGCTACCCCAATTACAACAATCCGGCGAACACCTGCCGTCCGGACTTGCGCTCGTACGCCGAGCCGACCCCGGGCGTCTGGGAGATCGAGATCGAGTCGCGGCGCACCTCTCCGCTGCTCGACAACCCGTACAAGCTGGACGTGACCCTGCTGGGTGCCTCCTTCGACCCGGCCGTCAAGACCCTCCCCGAGGCGAAGGTCGGCACGCCGACCCCCGTCGAGTGGAAGGTCACCAACGGCTTCGCCGCCATCGACGGCAAGCTCGCGGGCGGCTCGCTGGGCTCGGCCAAGGTCTCGCGTCCGTCGATCAAGAACGGTGAGTCGCAGGAGTCGACGGTCACCATCGGTGAGGGCGTCGAGCGTCTCGACGTCGCCATCGGCGGCGTCTCCGACACCGCGGCCGACCTGGACCTGTCGGTCTTCCTGAACGGCGTCCGGGTGGGCCAGTCCGCGGACGGCGACTCCGAGGAGGCTGTGAGCCTGCTCAAGCCGGCCGCGGGCACGTACACCGTCGTGGTCGACGGTTACTCCGTCCCGGCCGGGACCACCGAGTACAACTACCGCGATGTGTTCTTCGCGGCCTCACTCGGCTCGGTCAAGGTCGACTCGACCAAGCCCGTCAAGCTCGCCAATGGGGCGTCGGCGCAGGTCAGCGCCGAGGTTCTGGTGGGCGGCCCGGCTCCCGAGGGACGGCAGTTCTTCGGCGAGGTGCAGCTGCTGAACGGTCGCGGCACAGCCGCGGGCGCCGGCAGCGTCGTGATCGAGAAGGTCACTCCGTAGCGGTGTGACGTGACGGAGTGAGCCGTACGACGGCGGGGCGGGCGCTCTTCGGAGCACCCGCCCCGTCGGCATGTCCTGACTCACACGTCCCGAAGCCCGGACAATGGATTGGACAAGCGGACCCAGGTCATACGCATGATGGGCAGGCTGCCCGCGTCGTACGCACAGAAAGAAGGAGTCACCGTGAGGGTCGGAATCGTCGGAGCCACCGGTCAGGTCGGCGGAGTCATGCGCAAGATCCTCGCCGAGCGAAAGTTCCCGATCGACGAGCTTCGTCTGTTCGCCTCCGCCCGGTCTGCCGGATCCACCCTCGAGTGGGAGGGCCAGGAGATCACCGTCGAGGACGCGACCGCCGCCGACTACTCCGGTCTGGACATCGTGCTCTTCTCGGCCGGCGGCGCGACCTCCAAGGCGCTCGCCGAGAAGGTCGCCGCTCAGGGCGCCGTCGTGATCGACAACTCCTCCGCCTGGCGCCGTGACCCCGAGGTCCCGCTGGTCGTCTCCGAGGTCAACGCGCACGCGATCAAGAACCGCCCCAAGGGCATCATCGCCAACCCGAACTGCACGACCATGGCCGCGATGCCGGTGCTGCGCCCGCTGCACGAAGAGGCCGGACTCAGCGCGATGGTCGCCACCACCTACCAGGCCGTGTCCGGCTCGGGCCTGGCCGGTGTCGCCGAGCTGCACGCGCAGGCCCGCCAGGTCACCGAAGCCGCCGACCAGCTGACCTTCGACGGCGGCGCGGTCGACTTCCCCGAGCCCGGCGTCTACAAGCGCCCCATCGCCTTCAACGTCCTGCCGCTGGCGGGCAATCTCGTCGACGACGGCTCCTTCGAGACCGACGAGGAGCAGAAGCTCCGCAACGAGTCCCGCAAGATTCTGGAGATCCCTGAGCTCAAGGTCTCCGGCACCTGTGTGCGCGTCCCGGTCTTCTCCGGCCACTCCCTGCAGGTCAACGCCCGCTTCGAGCGCCCGATCAGCGTGGAGCGCGCGCAGGAGCTGCTGAAGGACGCCCCCGGCGTCGAGCTCTCCGAGATCCCGACCCCGCTGCAGGCGGCCGGCAAGGACGCCTCGTACGTCGGCCGGATCCGCAAGGACGAGACGGTGGAGAACGGCCTCGCGCTCTTCCTCTCCAACGACAACCTCCGCAAGGGCGCGGCGCTGAACGCGGTCCAGATCGCGGAGCTGGTCGCGCAGGAGCTGAAGGGCTGACCTCCGGCCCCTCCGGCTGCTCAGGAGCGGGTGGCCCGGGCGGAGCGCCACCGCTTCCTACGCCCTCCGTACCTCGAACTGGAAGCAGCCGTACTCCACGGCCCTGACGTGGACCAGGGCCACGCCGGGGTCGGCGAAGGCCTCCGCGAACGCCGCGTCGAATGCCTCGGTGGCCGCCTCCGGGATCTCCAGGAGGCGGCCTCCCGCGATATGGCCCTCCGCGTCGTAGCGGCGCAGTGTGCGCAGCGCCCCGGGGCGGGCGAAGGGGTAGCCCTCCTGCCCGGCCGGCCCTCCGCACTCCTCGGCGTGGATGAAGACGGGGCCCTGTTCGTCGTACGCGCCGGGCTTCGCCCAGGTCTCGGTGGCCCAGCGGCGCAGCGGGGCGTACGAGACCAGGGCGATGCGCTCGCCGGTCCCGCTCAGGCGCAGACAGCAGCGCAGCGGGGCGCCGCCCTCGGTATCGGTGTACGGGGCGCAGGCGCGGCCCGCGTCGTCCGTGTCGCGGAGCTGCTCGAGGGTGGCGGGTTCGATGGGACGCGCGGTCCAGAGTGTTCCGGTCATGGGTTCAGCGTGACGCCGACGGGGTCCTGCTTCCGGCGGGAAATGGACATGGAGTTCGGCTCGCACCGGCCGGTCCGGATGTGCGGCCGCCGGTGGGGAGTCATGCGCGCTCCCCCTTGCCGCATGCGCTTTCCGCCCGGCGCGGCGACGGTGGCGGCACGGGTGGACCCCGGCAACCCCCCGCTGAACCCGGTGCCGTCGCCCGGCCCGATTAGTGCAGGCGGCCGACCCACAGCCCATGGAAGGATGGCCCCAAACGTCACGAACCGAGGAGATGACAGCGTGCCTGGCACGAATCTGACCCGCGAAGAGGCACAGCAGCGGGCCCGCCTGCTGACCGTCGACTCGTACGAGATCGACCTCGACCTGAGCAACGCCGCGCAGGGGAGCGGGGACGCCCCGGCGGAGGGAGGGGAAGGCACCTACCGGTCCGTGACCACCGTGCGCTTCGAGTCGGCCGAGGACGGTGCGGAGACCTTCATCGACCTCGTCGCCCCGGCCGTCCACCAGGTCGTGCTGAACGGCAAGGAGCTGGACGTCGCCGCCGTCTTCCGGGACTCGCGGATCGCGCTGCCGCATCTGCACGCGGGCCCGAACGAGCTGACGGTGGTCGCGGACTGCTCGTACACCAACACCGGCGAGGGACTCCACCGCTTCGTCGACCCGGTGGACCAGCAGGCGTATCTCTACACGCAGTTCGAGGTGCCGGACGCGCGCCGCGTCTTCGCCTCCTTCGAGCAGCCGGACCTGAAGGCGACGTTCCAGTTCACCGTGAAGGCCCCTGAGGGCTGGACGGTCATCTCGAACTCCCCGACCCCGGAGCCCAAGGACAGCGTCTGGCACTTCGAGCCGACGCCCCGTATCTCCACGTACATCACGGCGCTGATCGTCGGTCCGTACCACTCGGTCCACAGCAGCTACGAGAAGGACGGCCAGTCCGTCCCGCTCGGCATCTACTGCCGGCCCTCGCTCGCCGAGTTCCTGGACTCCGACGCGATCTTCGAGGTCACGCGGCAGGGCTTCGAGTGGTTCCAGGAGAAGTTCGACTACGCCTACCCCTTCGCGAAGTACGACCAGCTCTTCGTGCCGGAGTTCAACGCGGGCGCGATGGAGAACGCGGGCGCGGTGACCATCCGTGACCAGTACGTCTTCCGCTCGAAGGTGACGGACGCGGCGTACGAGGTGCGCGCGGAGACCATCCTGCACGAGCTGGCCCACATGTGGTTCGGCGACCTGGTCACCATGGAGTGGTGGAACGACCTGTGGCTGAACGAGTCGTTCGCCACGTACACCTCGATCGCCTGCCAGGCGTACGCGCCGGGCTCGAAGTGGCCCCACGCCTGGACCACGTTCGCGAACTCCATGAAGACCTGGGCGTACCGGCAGGACCAGCTGCCGTCGACGCACCCGATCATGGCCGAAATCCGCGACCTCGATGACGTTCTCGTGAACTTCGACGGCATCACGTACGCCAAGGGCGCGTCGGTGCTGAAGCAGCTCGTCGCGTACGTCGGCATGGACGAGTTCTTCCAGGGCGTGCAGGCGTACTTCAAGGCGCACGCGTACGGCAACACCCGGCTGTCCGACCTGCTGGGCGCGCTGGAGGAGACCTCCGGCCGTGATCTGCAGACCTGGTCGCAGAAGTGGCTGCAGACGGCGGGCATCAACATCCTGCGCCCGGAGATCGAGATCTCCGAGGAGGGGTACGTCACGTCCTTCGCCGTACGCCAGGAGGCGCCGCCCCTCCCCACCGGCGCGAAGGGCGAGCCGACCCTGCGCCCGCACCGGATCGCGATCGGCTGCTACGACCTCGACGAGAACGGCAAGCTCGTCCGTACGAGCCGGATCGAGCTGGACGTGGACGGCGAGCGCACGGATGTGCCGTTCCCGCAGAACACCCGCCGTCCCGCGGTGATCCTGCTCAACGAGGACGACCTCACCTACGCGAAGGTCCGGCTCGACGAGGAGTCCCTGCGGGTCGTCACCGAACACCTCGGCGACTTCACCGAGTCGCTGCCGCGCGCGCTGTGCTGGGCCTCCGCCTGGGACATGACGCGCGACGGCGAGCTGGCGGCGCGGGACTATCTGTCCCTGGTCCTCTCCGGCATCGGCAAGGAGTCGGACATCGGCGTCGTGCAGTCGCTGCACCGCCAGGTGAAGCTGGCGATCGACCTGTACTCGGCACCGCAGTGGCGCGAGACGGGTCTGACGCAGTGGACCGAGGCGACGCTGGCGCATCTGCGCGCGGCCGAGCCGGGCAGCGACCACCAGCTGGCCTGGGCCCGTGCCTTCGCCGCGACCGCGCGGACGCCGCAGCAGCTCGACCTGCTCCAGGCGCTGCTGGACGACACGGAGTCCATCGAGGGCCTGGTCGTGGACACCGAGCTGCGGTGGGAGTTCGTGGAGCGTCTCGCGGCGGTCGGAATGCTCGACGAGGACGACATCGCGGCGGAGTACGAGCGCGACAAGACGGCGGCGGGCGAGCGCCACGCGACCACGGCACGAGCGGCCCGGCCCACGGCGGAGGCGAAGGCGGAGGCCTGGGCCTCGGTCGTCGAGTCCGACAAGCTGCCGAACGCCGTACAGGAGTCGGTCATCGCGGGCTTCGTCCAGACCGATCAGCGCGAGCTGCTCGCCCCGTACGCGGAGAGGTACTTCGCCGCGGTCAAGGGCGTGTGGGAGTCCCGCAGCCATGAGATCGCCCAGCAGATCGCGGTGGGGCTCTACCCCTCGCTCCAGGTCTCGCAGGCCACGCTGGACGCCACGGATGCCTGGCTGGACTCGGCGGAGCCGAACGCAGCGCTGCGGCGGCTGATTTCGGAGTCGCGCGCGGGCGTCGAACGGGCGCTGAAGGCGCAGGCGGCGGACGCCGCGGCTGCGCAACCGTAGCCCTGTCCGCAGAGAAGGGGCGCCCCGGGCCGTACGGCCCGGGGCGCCCTTGCGTTTCGCGGGCACGAACTTCCCGCCAATTTTGTGACCCCTCGTCAATCTCCGTTCACTGAGCCGGATATGCTCCGTGCCCGTCGTCATATGATCTTTCTCGTTCGATTCTGAGGATGCTGATGGTTCGACAGGGAACGTCGACCGGAAATCCGCGGCCCCCGGCCAACTACGGGTGGCTGCTGCCCGTTGCCGTGACCGTTGCGGCCGTGGCCTCAGCCGCGTCCCTGGTCTCCGCGTCGGCCCGCACCCCCGTGCTCTGGATCGGTGTCGCGGCGGTCGCCGCGGTCGCCGTCGCCTGCGCCGAGGCCGCACGACGCGGCAGGGTGATCGCAGAGCTCCACGGCAGGCTCGTGGAGCGGGAGGCGGCGCTGTCGCGGCAGCAGGCCGAGACCGCACGCCTCGCCGGCGAGCTGCTGCCCCAGGTGGTGGAACAGCTGCGCAAGGGCGAGTTCCCCGAGGACGTACTGGACTCGCTCGACGCACCGGCCGAGCACCAGGCGGTGCTGCGCTCGGTGCTCGAAGCCGTCGTCGCCGAGGAGGACCTGCGCGAGTCCGCGCAGCGCGCCTTCGTGAACATCGCCCGTCGAGTTCAGGCCATCGTGCACCAACAGGCCCAGGAACTCCGTGAGATGGAGGACCGGCACGGCAAGGCTCCGGACGTCTTCGGTGATCTGCTCCGCATCGACCACGGCACCGCGCTGATCGGCCGACTCGCCGACTCCATCGCCGTACTCGGCGGCGCGCGGCCCGGCCGCCAGTGGAGCAAGGCCGTACCGCTCTACAGCGTGATGCGTGGCGCGATGTCGCGGATCATCGACTACCAGCGGGTGGAGCTGCATTCGGTTTCCGAGGTCGCCGTCGTCGGCACCGCCGTCGAGCCGCTGATCCACGCGCTCGCCGAGCTGCTCGACAACGCCACCCGCTACTCGCCGCCACAGACCAGGGTCCATCTGACCGCCGTGGATGTGCAGTCGGGCATCGCCATCGAGATCGAGGACGGCGGCGTGAGCATGAGCGAGGAGGCCCGCAAGCGGGCCGAGCGCATGCTCCGCCAGGCCCAGCAGGGCATCGACGTCAACGACCTGGGCGAGACGCCCCGCCTCGGCCTCGCCGTGGTCGGCCGGCTGGCGCAGGTGTACGGCTTCCAGGTCTCGCTGCGTTCCTCGGCGTACGGCGGTGTGCGTGCCGTCCTCGTCGTACCGCAGGAACTGATCACCACGGCCGCTTCGGCGACCGGCCTCGCGCACGGCATCGGCACCGCCTCCGGTCCCCGCCCGGCCGACCGGCTCACCGAGGAGCCGCTGCCCAGGCCGGTCACCGGCCCCATGCCGGGAGACGACGAGGTCCCGATCGTGACCGAGCGGACCATGACAGGTCTCCCGCAGCGGCGCCGCAAGGCCCGTGTCACCGCACCGGCCGCCGCCGATTCCGCCGCCGCGCCCGAGCCGGAGCACTCACCCCCGGTTCAGCCGGGCATGTGGCTTTCCGCCTTCCAGAGCGGGCTGTCCGGTGAGCCCACCCAGACGAGCAAGGGGAACACGCAGCCATGATTCAGCAGCAGTCCAACCAGACCAACATGGACTGGATGCTCAAGGACCTGGCCGAGGGTGTCCCGCAGACCAGGAACGTGGTCGTGCTGTCCGCGGACGGGCTGCGCATGGCCCAGTACGGCGCGGACACCGACACCGCCGACCGGCTGGCGGCCGCGTGCGCCGGACTGCAGAGTCTGGCCGGCGCCGTCGCGAGCGAACTCCCGCACAGCGACGGGCAGATGCGTCTCGTCGTCATCGAGATGAACGGCGGCTTCTTCTATCTGATGGCGGCGGGCGCGGGTGCCTATCTCGCCGTGCTGGCCGACGAGGGCGTCGACGCCGGGCTGATGGGCCACCGGATGCGCGATCTGGTGCTGCGGATCGGAGAGCACCTGAGCACGCCGCCGCGGCACGAGGGACAGACCGCGTGAGCAACCCGGGCGGGAACTGGGAAGAGAGCAGTCCCGAGCGGCTTTACGTCATCACCGGCGGCCGCAGCGGCTCCTCCGCACCCACCACTCTCGACCTGGTCACGCTGATCGTCGCCAGGTCGGGCCCCCGGCCCGGTATTCAGCCCGAGCACGCCGCGATCATCCGGCTCTGCCAGGCGCCGCTCTCGGTGGCCGAGCTCTCCGCGTATCTGAGCCTTCCGGTGAGTGTCGTCACCGTACTGCTCAGCGATCTACTGGCCGACAACCAGGTGCTTGCCCGCGCGCCTGTCCAGGCCGCCCAACTCCCCGACCGAGCTTTGATTGAGGCAGTGATCGATGGACTTCAAAAGCTCTGAGCAGGCCGTCGGGCCGCGGAGCGAGGACGTACTGCCCGAGACGGCCGCCGCGGCCGTCAAGGTGGTCATCGTGGGCGGCTTCGGCGTCGGCAAGACGACCCTGGTCGGCTCGGTGAGCGAGATCAGGCCACTGACGACCGAGGAGACCATGACCCAGGCCGGGGTCGGGGTCGACGACGTCCAGGGCGTGGAGCGCAAGACCTCGACGACCGTCGCCATGGACTTCGGCCGCATCAGCATCAACGAGGAGCTGGTGCTGTATCTCTTCGGCACCCCGGGCCAGGAGCGCTTCTGGTTCCTGTGGCGCGGCCTGTTCGAGGGCGCGCTGGGCGCGGTGGTGCTGGTCGACACCCGAAGGCTCGAGGTCAGCTTCGATGTCATCGGGCGGCTCGAGGAACGCGGTGTGCCCTTCGTGGTCGCCGTCAACTCCTTCCCCGATGCGCCCGATTACTCCCTCGAGGAGGTGCGCGGCGCCCTCGATCTGCCGGCGGAGGTCCCGGTCGTCTCCTGTGACGCACGCGGGCGCGCCTCCAGCCGCGACGTGCTGCTGACGCTGATGCGCTATCTGCAGTCCCTCGCCGCGAAGCCGGAGGCGTCGTAACCACGCCCACGACCGGACTCACCCCGGCTGCTGACGGAGGTCGTTGTTCCGTTCCGGCTGATAAACGCCGGCGCGTGTCGGATAGCTGAGGGATTGTCCTATTGGATCAGCCATCACGGCTCAGTACGATGCGTGATAGTTGATCACTATGGGATGTGCGTGTCGCGTGTTGCGTCAGTGACAACGCGTCGCACCCGGCATGGAGAGGTAGGCCGAAGTGGAGCCTGAGCTGGCGGTTCCGCCGATCTTCTCTCCCTTCCCACCGGCGATCCATCCGCGCCATGCGGACATAGACGTACAGACAGCGGCCTGGGCGGAAACGTTTCGCATCGGGTCCGACGAACTGCGCGGCAAACTCGTCATGCAGGACATCGGCACCTTCTCCGCCCGGATCCTGCCGGAGGGCCGCGAGGAAGTCGTCTCCCTTCTGGCCGACTTCGTGCTCTGGCTCTTCGGTGTGGACGACGGGCACTGCGAGGAGGGTGAACTCGGCCGGCGGCCGGGCGATCTGGCGGGACTGCTGCACCGGCTGCTGCGTATCGCGCAGAACCCGGAAGCCCCCATGCTGCTGGACGACCCGCTGGCGGCCGGGCTGCGGGACCTGCGGCTCAGAGTCAGCCGGTACGGCACAGCTGGGCAGACGGCCCGCTGGGTGGACGCG
This sequence comes from Streptomyces sp. NPDC002926, assembly GCF_053591755.1. NCBI lineage: Bacteria > Bacillati > Actinomycetota > Actinomycetes > Kitasatosporales > Streptomycetaceae > Streptomyces > Streptomyces sp. NPDC002926. Next base: position 168,221 of record NZ_JBSFUK010000001.1, on the reverse strand, counting down.
CTGCGGGAGTACTTCTTCTCGGTGGTGTGGGAGGCGTCCCACCGCAGCGCGGGCACAGTGCCCGACCTGAACGACTACACCCTGATGCGGCTGTACGACGGCGCGACGTCGGTGGTGCTGCCCCTGCTGGAGATGGGGCACGGCTACGAGCTCCAGCCGCACGAGCGGGACCGCACAACGGTGCGCGCCGCGGCCGAAATGGCGTCGTTCGTCATCACCTGGGACAACGACATCTTCTCGTACCACAAGGAGCGGAGCGGGCCGGGCTACTTCCTCAACGTCCTGCGGGTGCTGGAGCAGGAGAGCGGGCTCGGCACCGACCAGGCACTGACCACGGCGATCGCCCAGCGGGACCGGGTGATGTGCCTCTTCATACGCCTGAGCGACTATGTGGCGGAGCAGGGCAGCCCGCAGCTGCGCCAGTATCTGAAGAGCCTGGCCTCCTTCATACGGGGCGCCCAGGACTGGGGCGTCAGCTCCGTGCGGTACACCACGCCGGACGACCCGGCCAGCATCCCCACGGTGTTCCGCGATACGCCCACCGACGACAGCCGCGAGCCGCTGGCCATCCCGGCGATCGCCTGGTGGTGGGACCTTCTCCCGTGCGGCACCACTGCGGCGGACCGGTACCGGCCGGTTCAGCGAACCTCATAGAGCAAAGGATTCTGCGGTGTCGGCCGGAGACGCCTGACGAGGGTGCTCGGTCCGGCGCGGCCTGCTCTCCGGCCTGACGTGTCGGTCCGGCCCGGCCGGCTGCTCGGCGCTCGGCCGGAGACGGCGCGCAGCCCGGCCCGGGGGTGAGCGTTTCCCGGCGCGTACGCAGGAAAATCCCCGGCTCGTTGTCGCTCACATGGTGAACGTAACAGTGCGGGACGGGCGGGATGGTGGCCCTGCTGCTACCAGCCTTGGGGCGGCCTTCCTCGCAGGGTCGGCGGCGGGCAGGTTGGGTCGGGTGACCGCCCCGGTCACCCACATCTCTCCTGCACATCCTTTTGCACATCTCTCCGCACACCTCTCCGCATGCCTTCGGACGGAGCACAGCCATGACCAGTGAGCCCCTCAACAGTGCGCCCCTCAATCTCGCAGTGATCATCGGCAGCGTCAGGGAGGGCCGGTTCGGCCCCGTGGTCGCGAACTGGTTCGCCGAACGGGCCGAGCAGCACGGCCGGTTCGCGGTGGACGTCATCGACCTGGCGGACACGCCACTCCCGCTCGAGCTGCCGCCCGTACCGCCCGCGCTCGAGCCCGAGATGACGCGGCCGGCGGAGATGGCGGGGCTCACCCGGCGGATCGGGGCGGCGGACGCGATCGTCGTGGTGACACCGGAGTACAACCGGAGTTTTCCGGCCTCGCTGAAGGCGGCAATCGACTGGCACTACACCGAGTGGCACGCGAAGCCGGTCGGCTTCATCGGCTACAGCGGTGGAAGCGGCGGGCTACTGGCGGTGGAACAACTGCGCCAGGTGTTCGGCGAGTTGCAAGCCCATACGGTCCGGGACGTCGTCTCGTTCCCCCGGTACTACGAACTCTTCGGCCCGGACGGCACCCTGAGGAACCCCGAGGGCCCCAACGGCGCGGCGAAGGTGCTGCTCGACCAGCTGCTGTGGTGGGGCTCGGTGCTCCACGACGCCCGGCGGGACCGTCCCTGTGCGTAGGCCTCGCCGCAGAGACGGCGACTACCGCTTCCGGTCGTACGTGGTGAAGACCAGACCGTTGTCGAAGACCCGGTTGGAGCGGAACTCGAAGTCCGTGACGGAGAAGTCCGCGGAGAACATCGGGGTGCCGGAACCGAGTACCACCGGGTAGGTCTTCACGAGCAGCTCGTCGATCTCGTCACGCAGCTGTCCCGCGAGGTTTCCGCCGCCGCAGAGGTAGATGCCGAGGCCGTCCTCCTGCTTCAGCTCGCGGACCTTGGCGACGGCATCACCGGAGACGATCTTCACCGCCGGGTCGAGCTGCTGCTTGATGCTGCGGGAGACGACGTACTGCCGCATGTGCGCGTACGGGCTGGTGATGTCGATCTCCAGCGCGGAATCGTATGTCCCGCGCCCCATCACCACGGTGTCGAAGTGCACATTCTCCGCGTCCTCGATCCCGAGCAGCGGGCGGATGTGCGAAGGCAGGGTCTCCGGGTACTCCGCCGATGTGTACGACGTGAACTCCTCGCTGATCGGATAGACGTTGCCGTCACCTTCCGGGGATGCGATGAAGCCGTCGATGGAGCAGGCGATGTAGTACACGAGCTTTCGCAAGCTGGTCCTCTTCGTCGATGAGTGCCGGGTCGGAATCCACGGGAGATGCGTCGAGGCTGTTGAGCATCCCGTTAACCACGACAGTCATAGTACTTCACTTGTATTGGTTAGCGCAAGGCGACCCTCCCCACGGTCCCACTCGCTCCCGCCCGCCCCACCGCCCGACGCCCCGGCATCACTCCATCGAGGAGCGGCACCGTGCCCAGGGCCTACGTCCGGCCGGTCGCCACACCAACGCCGTGGGCGGCCGCGACACGACAAAGGCGCCCTGGGGTGCGTACACACCCCAGGGCGCCCTGGAAGATCGGTTCGGACTGCTGGGAGCCGGTCAGCTCGCCTTTTTGGACTTGTCGAGGACCATCACCAGGCCCGCGATCAACGCGAAGAGAGCGAGAGGTGTCACGACAAAGAGGCCGACCGTCTGGATCACGCTCAGGCCGGGGCCCGGGTCGTCGCCGTCGTCCTGGGTCAGCGCGAGCGCCGGCGACGACAGGAGCAGCATCATCAGCGTCGTACCGGCCGCGACGGCGCCGGCGCGCAAAGCGTTCTTCTTGTCCACGGTGCCAACGTAGCGAACGGCTATCCCGGGCGCGCGTCCGGGGGTGCCGTACGGGCACCGGGCCCGCGACCGGGCCCCGCGCCGGCTCCCGGTCCGCCCCCGGGGCGCAGGACATCCGCGAAGACACCCATCAGCGCATGCAGCCGCGGCGAGGCGGCCAGTTCCTCCAGCGTGAGGGGATGGCCTTCGGCGTCCGCGACGGGCAGCCGCCAGTTCGGATACTCGTCCCAGGTGCCCGGCAGATTTTGCGGGCGCCGGTCACCCACCGCGTCCGGCAGCCAGACGCCGACCATCCGGGCGGGCGTACGCAGCAGAAAGCGGTAGACCGCGCGGATCCGGCCCTCCTCGTCACCGCTGCCTTCGGGCAGCAGGCCGAGGTCGCCGAGCAGGCCGAGCCACTCGGCGATATCCCCGGCGTCCTCCGTGCGCTCCTGCTCCAGGGAACGGGTCAGCAGACCGAGGCGGTGGCGCAGCGCCACATGCTCGCCGGTCAGCCGCGCCGCCGTGGACGGCAGATCGTGCGTGGTCGCGGTGGCCACACAGCCCACGCGCCACTCCTCGGGCGGCAGCGGACGGCCGGTGCCGGCCCAGTCGCGCTCGAACCAGAGCACGGAGGTGCCCAGTACGCCCCGGCGCGTCAGCTCCTCGCGCACACCTGGCTCGACCGTGCCGAGGTCCTCCCCTATCACGAAGGTGCCGGCGCGGTGGGCCTCCAGGACGAGGACCGCGAGCATGGCTTCGGCGTCGTAGCGGACGTACGTGCCGTCGGTGGGCGGGCAGCCCTCCGGGACCCACCAGAGACGGAACAGGCCCATCACATGGTCGATACGGAGCGCGCCCGCATTGCGCAGGAGTGAGCGCAGCAGTCCTCGGTACGGGGCGTATCCGGACGCGGCCAGCACGTCCGGGCGCCACGGGGGCAGGCCCCAGTCCTGGCCGCGGGCGTTGAAGGCGTCCGGCGGGGCGCCGACCGACATCCCGGCGGCGAAGACCTCCCGCTGCGCCCAGGCATCCGCGCCGGCCGGATGCACCCCGACGGCCAGGTCGTGGACGATACCGACACCCATGCCGGCCTCGCGCGCCGCCTGCCCGGCGGCGGCCAGCTGCCGGTCGGTCAGCCAGGCGAGCCTGCTGTGGAAGTCGACCCGGTCCATCAGCTCGTGCCCGGCGCGGGCGGTCTCGGCCGAGCGCGGGTCCTGCAGTCCCGCCGGCCAGGTGCGCCACTGCGGGCCGTACACCTCGGCGAGGGCGCACCAGGTGGCGTGGTCCTCCAGGGCCTGGCCCTGCTCGGCGAGGAAGTCACAGTACGCGGCACGGCGTCCGGGCCCGAGCGGGATACGGTGCACGATCTCCAGTGCCTCGCGCTTCAGCTCCCAGACCGCGTCCCGGTCGATCAACGCGCCCTTGCGCAGAACGGATTCGCGCAGCCCGGCGCCCTTGTCACGGAGCTCGTCCAGCCGCTGTCTCTCCCTGGCGTCCGTGTACGCGTACTCGGGGATGTCCTCGATGCGCAGATGGACGGGGTCGGGGAAACGGCGCGAGGAAGGCCGGTACGGGGAGGGGTCGGTGGGGGCGCCGGGTACGGCGGCGTGGAGCGGGTTCACCTGTACGAAGGAGGCCCCGAGCGACCGTCCGGACCAGGTAGCCAGCTCGGCCAGGTCGCCGAGGTCACCCATGCCCCAGGAGCGGGCGGAGAGCAGGGAGTAGAGCTGTACGAGAAGGCCGTGCGAGCGGCCGTCGGGCTGCGGCACCCGGGCGGGCGCGACCACAAGGCTGGACCGGGCGACCCGCCCGTCCGGAGCCTCGGCCGACAACTGGTGGACGCCATACGGAAGCCGGCGCCAGGGGCGGGGGTCCTCGGGCGCGGCCCCGGCACCGCCGGAAGCGGCCGGCGCTGAGGGTACGGCGGGTTCGCCGCGCGCCACTGAGGGCGTGTGGGACCGCTCCGTGTGGCCGCGTAAGGCCGCCTCATTGTCGTCGTCGCGTAAGACGGCCGCTTCCACCTCGCCCCGCGGCGCGGCCTGTTCCGCGTCGCCGGGCGTCGCGGCGGCCTCTGGCCCGGGGATCAGCCACTGCAGCGCCGCGCCCTGTTCCGTCTCGACCCGCAGGGTGGTGCCCGCGGGGAGCTCCGTCAGCGCCGCCGGGACCTCGCCGCTCGCGCTCCAGAGCACGACCGTCGGCGGCAGCAGCCGGTCCGCGGCGGCGGACTCGGCGCGGCTCAGGGCATCACGCACCCCCGACGCGGTGGACGCGTCGACGCCGAGCGCGGCGAGGACCGCGACGACCGTCGCGTCGGGTACCGGGACGGTGACGCCCTCGGAAGGTGCGTAGGAAGTGGCGACTCCGTGCAGTGCGGCGAGCCGGGCAAGGCCCATTCAGACTCCTGAGGACTCCATGCCCCCGGCAGTGCCGTGGGCCGTCGGCTCACTGGTGAGAGGTGCGATGTCGGCGAGCGGGGGCTCGCTGGTCAGCGGACGGGCATCGGCGAGCGGGGGCTCGCTGGTCAGCGGACGGGCATCGGCGAGCGGGGGTTCGCTGGTCAGCGGGCCGGGCCCCGGGACCTGTTTGGACAGGGCGGACAGCAGAAGGTGTGCGGATGCGGCCACGGTGGTCACTCCAAGCGGTCGGTAGTGGGACACAGCAGCCCTACCCAGTGGGCGCGGCCGCAGACGTACACGATCAGGCAACGTGGTCCGTGTCACATTCCGTTCCCGGCGCGGCGGTTGAATCAAATCAATCAAACCGCCCCATCGCACCAGTCAAAAGGTGCACAACGGCCACTCGCATTGACACCCTCACCGTGTGGTGGTGGGCTCAAAGCCGACCGGAGCGACTGGGGAGACCGAGGGGAGACGAGCGTGCGGCTCGCGCGCGGGAGGCGTACTGCGACAGCCGTCGCGGTCGCTGTCATCGGCAGCCTGCTCGGCGGCGCGCACAGCGCGGTCGCCGCTCCGGACACTCCGGGCTCCCCGGCCACCGCTCAGGACCCCGAGGGTGCGGCCGCAGTGCCCTCCGTCTGGCCGCGGCCGCAGACAATGCGGGCGGCCGGATCGGCCGTCGCGCTGGGCGAGGAAGCGACCGTCGTCGCGGACCCCGGCGCCGATCCGTACGCCGTCGAGCGGCTGAAGGAGCTGCTGCACGCGTCCGGCGTACGGACCGTGCACACCGCGCTGCCCGGCCGCGGCCCCGTCCTGCGCATCGGCGGCACCGGCGCGCAGGACGCGCTGCGCGCCCTGCGCGCACCCGAACGCACCGATCTCCCCTCCGGGGGCTACCGGCTCGCGGTCGGCCAGGTCCAGGGCCGGGACACCGTCGCGCTCGACGGCGTCGGCGAGGACGGTCTCTACCACGGCGTCCAGACGCTGCGGCAGCTGATCGTCCGGCAGACCGTCGCGGGAGCCGCCCGGCAGACCATTGCCGGAGTCCTTGTGCGCGACTGGCCGGGCACGGCCGTACGCGGCATGACAGAAGGTTTTTACGGACAGCCGTGGAGCCGTCAACAGCGGCTGGCGCAGCTCGACTTCATGGGACGTACCAAGCAGAACCGCTATCTGTACGCGCCCGGCGACGACCCCTTCCGGCAGGCCCGCTGGCGCGAGCCGTATCCGGCGGCCCAGCGTGCACAGTTCCGTGAACTCGCCGAGCGCGCACGCCGCAACCACGTCACGCTCGCCTGGGCCGTCGCGCCCGCGCAGGCCATGTGTCTGGCCAAGGAAGGCGACGTCAAGGCGCTGACGCGCAAGATCGACGCGATGTGGGCACTGGGCGTACGCGCCTTCCAGCTGCAATTCCAGGACGTCAGCTACAGCGAGTGGCACTGCGACAAGGACGCGGACACCTTCGGCTCGGGCCCCGAGGCGGCGGCCAGGGCCCAGGCGCGCGTGGCGGGCGCGGTGGCGCAGCATCTGGCCAGCCGGTACCCCGACGCCGCGCCGCTCTCACTGATGCCGACGGAGTTCTACCAGGACGGCGCCACCGACTACCGGCGGGCGCTCGCGAGCGAGCTGGACGGCCGGGTGCAGGTGGCGTGGACGGGCGTCGGGGTGGTGCCGCGCACCATCACGGGCCGCGAACTGGCGGGTGCCCGGGAGGCGTTCGAGCATCCGCTGGTCACCATGGACAACTACCCGGTCAACGACTACGCGCAGGACCGGATGTTCCTCGGCCCGTACACGGGCCGCGAGCCCGCAGTGGCGACCGGCTCCGTCGCGCTGCTGGCCAACGCCATGGAGCAGGCATCCGCGTCCCGCATACCGCTGTTCACCGCTGCCGACTACGCCTGGAACCCCAAGGGCTACCGCCCCGACGAGTCCTGGCAGGCCGCGATCAACGATCTCGCCGGCGGCGATACGAAGACCCGCGAAGCGCTGCGCGCACTGGCCGGCAATCACGCCTCTTCGATACTCAACCCCACCGAGTCCGGTTATCTGCAGCCGCTGCTGAAGGAATTCTGGCGGTCGCGCACGACCACGGACGCGGCGGCCAGGGACCGGGCGGCGGCCTCTCTGCGCGCCGCGTTCACCGTGATGCGCGAGGCCCCGCAGCGGCTGACGCGGCCTGCCGACGGCCGTCTTGACGACGAAGCGGGGCCGTGGCTGCAGCAGTTGGCGCGGTACGGCCGGGCCGGCGAGCTCTCGGTCGACATGCTGCAGGCGCAGGCGCGCGGGGACGGCGTGGCGGCCTGGCGTGACTCGCTGGCCCTGGAGCCGCTGCGTACGGCCATCAGGGCAAGCCGGGCAACGGTGGGCAAGGGCGTGCTGAATCCCTTCCTGGACCGGGCCGCGAAGGAGTCGGCGACCTGGACGGGCGCGGACCGCTTCGCGGACTCGGCCGGCGAGGACACGGTCCGGCTGGACCGGCCCAGGCCCGTCGCCGCGGTGAACACGATGACCGAACCGTCCTCCGGTGCCGCGGGCTCCCGCGGCCGGGTGGAGGCGCATGTCCCCGGCCAGGGCTGGCGCACGCTCGGCCCCCTCTCCGCCGGCGGCTGGACCGAGACCGACGCCAAGGGCCTGCGGGTGGACGCGGTGAGGGTCGCTTCGGACGGGGGCGATCCCGTCGCCGTACGGTCCGTGGTGCCGTGGTTCGCCGACGAGCCGCCGGCCGGCCTCGATCTCGTACGCGGCGAGGCGGACGCCGAGATCGGCGGCGGCCCGCAGCACACGGGTGTCCGGCTGACCGGGCGGCGCCCCGCCGAGGTGCGCGGTGAACTCACCGCGAAGGCTCCGGCCGGCATCAAGGTGCGGGTGCCGAAGCAGACGACGGTGCACCGCGGGCAGCGTACGACCGTGCCGGTCGAGGTCACCGTCCCGGCGGGCACACCCGCGGGTGAGTACCGGGTGCCGCTGTCCTTCGCGGGCCAGGAGCGCACGCTGACGGTGCGTGCCTATCCGCGCACCGGCGGGCCCGACCTCGCGCGCACAGCGGGCGCTGCCGCCGCCTCGTCCGGCGACGAGACGGCCGACTTCCCGGCGTCGGCGGCGATCGACAGTGACCCGAAGACCCGCTGGTCCTCGCCCGCCGAGGACGGCGCCTGGTGGCAGCTGGAGCTGCCGCGGCCGGCCCGGGTCGGCCAGGTCGTGCTGCACTGGCAGGACGCGTACGCGACGAAGTACCGCATCCAGGTCTCCGCCGACGGCCGTACCTGGCGCACGGCGGCGACGGTGAACGACGGCGGGGGCGGGCGCGAGAGCGTCCGTATGGACAGCAGGGACACCCGCTTCATCCGTGTCCAGGGCGACGCGCGCGCCACCCGGTACGGGTACTCACTCTGGTCGGTGGAGGCATACGCCGTCGCAGAGTGAGCTGCGGCCCGGCCTCCGCCCCGCAGCACCGCAGCCCTGGCGAGAGAAACCGAGGGGCGCGCGGAGGCCGCGAGGGACGCGTGGTCGAGCACGGTCGACCGCCGTCGGACGCTCAGGCGCCCCGGAGGCGAGGCGAGCCACGAAAAATGGCTCGGTCCTCAGGCGGAAATGCCGTCGATCCGGGCCATCGCGTCGTCCGCGCCGTACGGCTGCAGGTATGGCAGCCAGCGCGGGTCCCTATGCCCGGTCCCGATGATGCGCCACGCGAGCCCGCTCGGCGGGGCGGGATGCTGGTGCAGCCGCCACCCCAGCTCCCGCAGATGCCGGTCGGCCTTGACATGGTTGCAGCGGCGGCAGGCCGCCACCACGTTGTCCCAGGCGTGCTGTCCGCCACGGCTGCGCGGAATGACATGGTCGACGCTGGTTGCGACGCCACCGCAGTACATACAGCGCCCGCCGTCGCGGGCGAAGAGTGCTTTGCGGGTGAGGGGAACGGGTCCCCGGTAGGGCACCCGGACGAACCGCTTCAGCCGTACGACGCTGGGTGCGGCGATGACACGGGTCGCGCTGTGCATGAAGGCGCCGGATTCCTCGAGGCAGAGGGCCTTGTTCTCCAGTACGAGGATGAGCGCGCGGCGAAGCGGTACGACGCCGAGCGGCTCGTACGACGCATTGAGGACCAGAACGTGCGGCACGGGGATGCCTCCTTGTACGCCGGCGGCGCGTGGCTCGCGCCGGGACGATCTGCACTTCAGTGTCTCCTCATGCCAGGTCCGAGCGCCACCACGTGCGGGTAACGGGCTCGAAGTGTTTTGCGGCACACCCGCTTCATCCCCAGGTGAGCCTCGTCTCTCCCTCGAACACAGCGAGGGAGCACACCGGATGCCCCGTTAGGGTGGTTTCTCTGCCACCCGCAATGCCTGGAGGTTCCGCTCGTGTCCTGGTCCGTCCTACTGGCCGCCGACCCGTCACCCGAGCCCGCCTCGCTCGACGAGGCCGCCAAGCAGGCAGGAGACGCCGCAGGCTGGGTGGAGGAGAACTGGTCCACCTGGCTGAACACCAGCCTGCGCATCGCGCTGATCCTGGTGGTCGCGCTGGTACTGCGTATGGTGCTGCGCCGCGCCCTCACCAGGCTGATCTCGCGGATGAACCGCTCCGCCCAGGTCATGGAGGGCACGGCGCTCGGCGGCCTGCTGGTCAACGCCGAGCGGCGCCGCCAGCGCTCGGAGGCCATAGGTTCCGTACTTCGCTCGGTCTCGTCCTTTGTGATTCTTGGCACTGCGGGCCTGATGATCCTCGGCGCCTTCAAGATCGACCTGGCCCCGCTGCTGGCATCGGCAGGTGTCGCGGGCGTCGCGATCGGCTTCGGCGCGCGCAACCTGGTCACCGACTTCCTCTCGGGTGTCTTCATGATCATGGAGGACCAGTACGGAGTCGGGGACAGCATCGACGCGGGCGTCGCCTCGGGCGAGGTGATCGAGGTGGGCCTGCGCGTCACCAAGCTGCGCGGCGACAACGGTGAGATCTGGTACGTCCGCAACGGAGAGATCAAGCGCATCGGCAACCTCAGCCAGGGCTGGGCCACCGCCATGGTCGACGTCGTGGTCCGCTCCTCGGAGAACCTGAACCGCGTCAGCTCGGTGATCGGCGAGGTCGCGGAGGACCTGGCGAAGGCCGAGCCGTGGAATGAGCGGCTGTGGGGCCCGGTGGAGATGCTGGGCCTGAACGAGGTGCTGCTGGACTCGATGACGGTGCGGGTCTCGGCGAAGACGATGCCGGGCAAGGCGCTCGGCGTGGAGCGCGAGCTCCGCCTGCGGATCAAGAAGGCCTTCGACGCTGCGGACATCCGCATCGTGGGCGGCCTGCCGCCAGTGACGGACCAGGCCTCGGCGGCAGACCCGACGGCGGGCATGGCGGCGCCTTCGGCGTACGCGTCGACGACCTCGCCGCAGTCGGTGGCGGCGACGCCGATAACGCCTCCGACGGCCGTGGCGAAGTAGGACTACGCACAGGAACGGGCACCCCGGGTCCCGGATCGGTGGGGAACCCCGGCGGTGCCCTGCCAGAGGTCGATGACACGCAGAGGGGCACCGACGCCTGGCGCCGCGTCGGATCGGACCACACATTCGTGTACTCCTGGGCACACCGGCATGACGACTCCCCCGTGACTCCCGTTCTTCAGTCATGCCAGGACAGAGACGTGCCGACATCGGTCGCAGACGCTTCATCCGTGTGGCCGGAGGCACCGTCGCCGGCGCAGCCGTGGCGGGTGGGGGCACCTTCAGCGCCATGGCCACCGGGGTGTTCAACACCCCCGAGCCGGACCCCTTCGGCGGGATGCCGAGGTCGCTCGCGCTGAGCCTGCCTGCGGCACCCGGCGGCGATCAGGCGCCGCTGCCGCCGCTACCGGATCAGATGTCCGAGGGCACTCTCTCCGAGCCCGGCCCCCGGGTGAAGATTCCGTACACCGACGAGCCGGTGAAACCGAGGGACGCCGGGGACCTTGTACCGACGACCCTGCCGTTCGAGTTCAACAAGGCCGGCTACACGTGCGTGACCGCCCTGCCCGAGGCGCTGCGGCCGTGGCGGGACCGTCCGACGGCCTGGGCCAATATCACGCCCGACAACGACCACATCTATCTCGACTCCAGGGGCGCCATCCAGTACCGGTCGAGCAGGACCGCGGCCGGGTACGACCAGCCCGTCACCCAGATCCAGTTCGGTCTGGGCTGCATCACCGCCTACCGCACCGAGAAGGACCCCGCCCGCAAGTCGCTCTTCCTCCAGCGCGCCAAGGCGCAGGCGGACCGTCTGATCGAGAAGCGGGTGGAGGCCCGCGGCGCCTGGTACTTCCCGTACCCCTTCGACTTCACGCACGCGGTACACAGCGGCATCACCTACAAGGCGCCCTGGTATTCCGGCATGGCGCAGGGTGAGGCGATCAGTCTCTTCATCCAGCTCTCCCAGCTCGACGGGATCGCCGAGCAGGAGCGCACGACCTACAAGGCGGCCGCCGACGGTGCCTTCGCCTCGCTGCTGCGCGCCGACGACGCCAGGCCGTGGGCGGTGAACAAGGACAGGAACGGGTACCTGTGGATCCAGGAGTATCCGATCGACTCCCCGGGCACCTCGGACTACACCTACAACGGCATGGTCTTCGCCATGTTCGGGCTCTGGGACTACTTCCAGGCCACCGGCAATCCGCTGGCGGAGCGGCTGTACGACGGTTCGTTGACCACGATCCGCGATCACTTCCCCCGGCTGCGCAACGCCCGCTGGTTCTCGTACTACTGCGACACCCACCGCATTGAGGCGCCGACGTATCACCAGCACCACATCAACCTTCTGCGGCAGTTGCACTGGCAGACGGGCAGTCCCGCATTCGCCAACCGGCACGACCAGCTGATCGACGACTTCCCGGCGTACGGCCTGCGCTCGGGGTCCGTAACGGCCATCGCCGCCGGCACGCACACCCTCTACATGTTCGACACCCTCGGCGCGGAGCGCAGCTTCGGCTGGTCCGCCCCGAAGGCCGACAAGCAGCTGGCCACGAAGAAGGTGACCTTCTCCAAGGCCACCCAGGCGCCGGTCAACGTACGCCGCCGCATCATGGGCCGCGGCATCTACTACCGGATCAACGCCGGTGCGTACGCGGGCTGGTGGATCGGCGAGGCGTTCCCGAAGGCCTTCCTGCGCGGCGAGTATCTCTCCACCACCTACCTCCCGCAGCGCACCGCGACGTTCCCCGCCAATGTGGAAGTCACCTGCGTCAAGTTCGGCACCGACGGGACGACCGGCTCCACCAGGACGGTGAAGTTCGCCAAGGAGTCCAACGCCCCCTTCGACCGCAGGGCCGTCGTGAACGGCAGGCCCATGGTCCGGATCACCGCCGGCGGACTGAACGGGTACTGGGCACCCACCGCCCAGCTGCTCACCGACGGGCGCTGACGCAGCGCGGCAGCGGACCTGCAGGTCCGCTGCTGCGGGCCGGCAACCGGTCGGCAGCCGGTCGGCAGCGGAGAAAGTATCGAACAACCGCACACACTCGGCGGCTTGGCAGGTAACACTTTGGTTGCCTCGGAGGCGCCGGCCATTGACGCCCGGCTGACGTGCGGCTTACTTTCCTCTCACTGGTTAGGAAACTTTCCTAACAGTGCAGCCGAGAAAGTCGGCAGTCGAAAGGCAGGTGCATCCGTCGTGGCCGGAACCACCCCCGGTACGCCGCGCGTACTCCGCGCCATGAACGACCGGGCCGCACTCGACCTGCTGCTCGAGCACGGGCCCCTGTCACGTACGAAGATAGGCAAACTTACCGGCCTCTCCAAGCCCACCGCCTCCCAGCTCCTGGCGCGGCTCGAGGCCGCCGGGCTCGTCGTCGCCACCGGGACCACCGAAGGGCGGCCCGGGCCCAACGCTCAGCTGTACGCCGTCAACGCGCGGGCCGCCTACGCCGGCGGGCTCGATGTGACCCCGCACCGGATCCGTGCCGCCGTCGCCGACATCACCGGCGCCACCGTCGGCGAGTTCGAGCTGCCGACCCCGGGACGGCGCGCCGAGAGCGTCGTACGCCAGGTCACCGAGGCGCTCGACGGGGCCGTGAAGGCCGCCGGGGTCACCCGCTCCGACGTGCACCGGCTGGTCATCGGCACACCCGGCGCCTTCGACCCGTCCACCGGGCGGCTGCGGTACGCCTCCCATCTGCCCGGCTGGCACTCCCCCACCCTCCTCGACGAGCTGGCCGCGGTGCTGCCGATGCCCGTCGAGTACGAGAACGACGTCAACCTCGTCGCGGTCGCCGAGCAGCGCCTCGGCGCCGCGCACGGTCATCAGAACTTTGTGCTGCTGTGGAACGAGGAGGGCCTCGGCGCCGCCGTCGTCATCGGCGGCCGGCTGCACCGCGGATTCACCGGTGGTGCCGGTGAGGTCGGGTTCCTGCCGGTGCCCGGCACCCCGCTGGTGCGGCAGGTGACCAAGGCGAACAGCGGCGGCTTCCAGGAGTTGGCCGGTGCGCAGGCGCTGCCCCGGCTGGCGCGCGAGCTCGGTGTGGACGGCGTCCCGCACGGTCCGCACGCCGAGGCCGCCACCGAGCTGGTCGCCAGGGCCGCGGGTGCCGGGTCAGGGCCGTACCGCGAGCTCCTCGACGCCTATGCGACCGGTCTCGCCACCGGTCTCGCCTCCATGGTCGCCGTGCTCGACCCCGAACTTGTCGTCCTGTCCGGCGAGGTGATCGCCGCCGGCGGAGAACCTCTGCGCGAACGCGTGCAGGCAGAGCTCACCGAACTGGCCGCTTCCCGGCCCCGTCTCGTACTCGGTTCCGTACGGGAACACCCTGTCCTGCGAGGAGCGCTGGAGAGTGCCCTGGCCACCACGCGGGACGAAGTCTTCGACACCTCCCGCTGAAACCGCCGCACCTCCCGCTGAAACCAGCACACCTACCCGTTCGACCTCAGGCCCCTCTACCCGCCACAGGGAGACACAGCCATGCCCACACGCACCCGGAGGACTGCCGCCGCGCTCGCCGCGACCGCCGCGATATCCCTGTTGGCCCCGGCCTGTACGGGGTCGAACGAGAGCGCGGCGAACGACGACCCCAAGAAAGACGTCACGATCAACTTCTGGCACGGCTGGAGCGCGCCCGGCGAGGTGAAGGCGATCCAGGACAACGTCGCCCGGTTCGAGAAGGCGCACCCGAACATCAAGGTGAAGGTCACCGCCAATATCACCGACGCCAAGACCCAGCAGGCGCTGCGGGCCGGCGGCTCCAAGGCTCCCGACGTGGTGTCCTCGTTCACCACCGACAGCGTCGGCAAGTTCTGCACCTCCGGCTCCTTCGTCGACCTCAAGCCGTTCCTGGACAAGTCGAAGATCGACCCGTCGAAGGTCTTCCCGAAGACGCTGCTCGACTACACGCAGTTCGACGGCAATCAGTGCACGCTGCCGCTGCTCAACGACGCGTACGGGCTCTACTACAACAAGGACGCCTTCAAGGCCGCCGGGATCACCGCCCCGCCGAAGACGTGGAGCGAGTTCGAGAAGGCCGCCGAGAAGCTGACCAGGCCCAAGGGCGACAGCTACTCGCAGGTCGGCTTCATGCCGACCTACCACGGCTACGAGACGACCCCGATGCACTACGTCTCCCAGTGGGGCCCCACGTACTTCGGCGCCGACGGCAGGTCCAACGTCGTCAAGGACCCGGCCTTCTCGAAAATGCTCACCTTCCAGAAGGGCCTGATCGACAAGCTCGGCGGCTTCCAGAAACTGGAGAAGTACCGCAACACCTTCGGTGACGAGTGGGGCGCCAAGCACCCCTTCCACACCGGACAGGTCGCCATGCAGCTCGACGGCGAGTGGCGCCTCGGTATGGCCAAGGAGGCGGGTGCGAAGTTCGAGATCGGCACGGCTCCGCTGCCCGTCGCCGACGACCAGGTCGCCGACTACGGCAAGGGCTACCTCTCCGGCACCGTCATGGGCATCGCAGCCACCAGCCAGAAGCAGAACGCGGCGTGGGAGCTGCTGAAGTACATGACCACGGACACCGACGCGGTCGTGGCCTTCGCCAACGCTATCCACAACGTGCCGTCCACGCTGGAGGCGCTCAAGTCGCCGAAGCTGAAGATCGAGCCTGGGTTCGAGACCTTCATCGAGATCGCGCAGCACCCGAAGTCGAACACCACCCCCGCGCAGGCCGACGGCGGCGCGTACCAGGTGACGTTCCAGGACTTCGGCTACCAGTACGAGAAGGGCTCCGTGAAGGATCTCAAGGCCGGTCTGGAGAAGACCGCCCAGCAGATCGACACGGACATCGCGAAGGCGAAGTAGCCCTCCATGAGCACGAGCGCGAGCACTAGCACGGGCACGGGCAGGAGCGGGAGCACCGGCCGGCACACCCTGCGTGCGAAGCGCCGCCGGTCGGCGCTTCGCACGGCGGCCTTCATGTCGCCCTGGCTGATCGGTTTCAGCGTCTTCTTCGCCTACCCGCTGATCTCCACCGTCTACTTCTCCTTTACGAAGTACGACGGCATCCGGCCGCCCGCCTTCAACGGCCTGGACAACTGGTCCTACGTCTTCAACGACTACCGGCTGTTCTGGCCGGCCATGCAGAACACCCTCTGGCTCGTCGTGGTCATGGTCACCTGCCGGGTGGTGTTCGGTCTCGGCATCGGACTGCTGATCACCAGGATCAAGACCGGTGCCGGGGTCTTCCGGACGCTGTTCTATCTGCCGTACCTGGCCCCGCCGGTCGCGGCCACGCTCGCCTTCGTCTTCCTCCTCAACCCGGGTACGGGACCGGTCAATTCGGTCCTCGACTCGATCGGGCTGCCGGCTCCCGGCTGGTTCACCGACCCCACCTGGTCGAAGCCCGCTCTCACCTCGCTCGCCCTGTGGGGCATCGGCGACCTGATGGTGATCTTCATGGCCGCGCTGCTCAACGTACCGAAGGAGCAGTACGAGGCGGCGGAGCTGGACGGTGCCTCGGCCCGGCAGCGGTTCCGCTTCGTGACCCTGCCCAACATCATGCCCATCGTGATGTTCGCCGTGGTCACCGGCGTGATCCAGACGATGCAGTACTACACACAGCCCCTCGTCGCGGGAAAGGTGGCCTCCGGCATCATCGGCGGCTCGGGCCAGCAGTTCGAACCCGGCTACCCCGACAAGTCCACGCTGACCCTCCCCCAGCTCGTCTACGACCTCGGCTTCCAGCGCTTCGACTACGGCTCCGCCTGTGTGATCGCGCTTGTGCTGTTCGCTCTCGCCATGGCCTTCACCGCGCTGCTGATGCGCCGCCGTGGCGGCCTGATCCAGGCAGGTGACTGACCGTCATGACCCAAGTCCTGAGCGCCCGCACGGCCCCCGAGGAGATCTCCCGGTCCCCCGCCGCCCGCACCGCGCGCCGCAAGGCCCTGCTCCACTGGGTCGCGGTGCACTCGCTGGGGATCGCGGCCGCGCTCTTCTTCGTCCTGCCGTTCCTCTTCCTCTTCCTGACATCGGTGATGAGCGACCAGCAGGCGCTCACCCGCGATCTCTGGCCGCAGAACTGGGAGTGGAGCAACTACGCGGACGTCTGGAACACCCCGGGATTTCTGACCTGGTGGAAGAACACGCTGCTGTACGCGGGTCTCGGCACCGTCCTCACGGTCGCCTCCTCGATCCCGGTGGCGTACGCCCTGGCCAAGTTCCGCTTCCGCGGCCGCCAGCTGTCGCTGATGCTGGTCATCTCGATGATGATGCTGCCGCAGCAGGTGACCATCATCCCGATGTACCTGTTCTGGGCGAAGCAGTTCGACTTCTCCGGAACGCTCTGGCCGCTGATCATCCCCATGGCGTTCGGCGACGCGTTCTCCATCTTCCTGCTGCGCCAGTTCCTGCTGACCATCCCGAACGAGTATCTCGACTCGGCGAAGGTCGACGGCTGCGGTGAGTTCCGCACACTGATCAAAGTGGTGCTGCCGATGGCCAGACCGGGTATCGCCGCCGTCGCCCTCTTCCAGTTCTTCTACGCCTGGAACGACTACTTCGGCCCGCAGATCTACGCCTCGGAGAACCCGGCCGCATGGACCCTGTCGTACGGCCTGGAGTCCTTCAAGGGCGCGCACCACACCGACTGGAATCTGACCATGGCCGCGACCGTACTGGTCATGGCCCCCGTGATCCTCGTCTTCTTCTTCGCCCAGAAGGCATTCGTCGAGGGCGTCACACTGACCGGAGTGAAGGGCTAAGAACTGATGAAGCTCGCAGTCGTGGGTGGCGGATCCACCTATACCCCTGAGTTGATCGACGGCTTCGCCCGGCTGAGGGACACCCTCCCGATCAGTGAACTGGTTCTCATCGACCCGGCGGCCGACCGGCTCGAGCTGGTCGGCGGTCTGGCACGGCGGATCTTCGCCAGGCAGGGACACGACGGGAAGATCGTCACCACCTCCGACCTGGACGCGGGCGTGGCCGGCGCCGACGCGGTGCTGCTGCAGCTGCGCGTCGGCGGGCAGGCGGCGCGGAACCGGGACGAGACCTGGCCGCTGGAGTGCGGCTGCATCGGCCAGGAGACGACGGGCGCGGGCGGCCTCGCCAAGGCGCTGCGTACCGTCCCGGTCGTCCTCGACATCGCCGAGCGGGTACGCCGTACCAATCCGAACGCCTGGATCATCGACTTCACCAACCCGGTCGGCATCGTGACCAGGGCGCTGCTGCAGGCCGGCCACAAGGCCGTCGGTCTGTGCAATGTCGCCATCGGCTTCCAGCGCAAGTTCGCCGCGCTCCTGGAAGTCGCCCCGGCCGACATCCACCTGAACCATATGGGCCTCAACCACCTGACGTGGGAGACGGGTGTGCGGCTCGGCGGTCCCGAGGGCACGGATCTGCTGCCGAAGCTGCTGGCCGGCCACGGTGACGCGATCGCCGACGATCTGCGTCTGCCGCGTGCGGTGCTCGACCGGCTCGGTGTCGTCCCCTCGTACTACCTGCGTTACTTCTACGCGCACGACGAGGTCGTACGCGAGCTGAGGACGAAGCCTTCGCGGGCCGCCGAGGTCGCGGAGATGGAGAAGCAGCTGCTCGAGATGTACGGCGACCCGGCGCTCGATCAGAAGCCGGAGCTGCTCGCCAAGCGCGGCGGCGCCTTCTATTCGGAGGCCGCCGTGGACCTGGCGGCCTCGCTGCTGGGCGCGGGCGGCAGCCCGTACCAGGTGGTGAACACCGTCAACAACGGCACGCTGTCCTTCCTGCCGGACGACGCCGTGATCGAGGTACAGGCCGCCGTCGGCTCGAAGGGTGTGACACCGCTGCCTGTGCCCGAAGTCGACCCTTTGTACGCGGGGTTGATCGCCCAGGTGACCGCCTACGAGGACCTGGCGCTGGAGGCCGCCCTGCGCGGCGGCCGTGACCGTGTCTTCAAGGCCATGCTGTCGCATCCGCTGATCGGCCAGTACGAGTACGCCGAAGCGCTCACCGACAAGCTGATCGCACACAACCAGGAGCATCTCGCGTGGGCGTGAACGCCGCAGTCCTCGCCATCGACGCGGGCAACAGCAAGACCGATGTCGCCTTCGTCGGCCACGACGGCTCGGTCCTTGTGTCGTCCCGCGGGCCCGGCTTCCAGCCGCCGAAGGTCGGCGTCGAGGCGGCACTCGACGTGCTCGGCACGACCGTCGGCGAGGCACTGGCGAAGGCACACGCCCACGGCGCCGCCATCGACGGCGTCGAGCATGTGTCGGCCTGTCTCGCCAACGCCGATCTGCCGGTGGAGGAAAGAGAGCTGACGGCCGCCCTGCACGCCCGCGAGTGGGGCCGTACGACCGAGGTGCGCAACGACACCTTCGCCATACTGCGCGCGGGCGCCGACCAGCCGCGGGGCGTCGCGGTGGTGTGCGGCGCGGGCATCAACTGTGTCGGCATGCTGCCGGACGGCCGTACCGCACGCTTCCCCGCGATCGGCAGGATCTCCGGGGACTGGGGCGGCGGTTCGGGGCTCGCGGAGGAGGCGCTGTGGTTCGCGGCGCGGGCGGAGGACGGCCGGGGCGAGCCGACGGCCCTGGCCCGCACGCTGCCCGCGCACTTCGGCCTGGGCTCCATGTACGCGCTGATCGAGGCGCTGCATCTGGAGCACATCGCCCCGGCGCGCAGACATGAGCTGACCCCGGTCCTCTTCGCCACCGCCGCCGAGGGGGATCCGGTCGCCCGCTCGCTGGTGCACCGGCTCGCGGAGGAGGTCGTCGCCATGTCCACGGTGGCGCTCGCCCGGCTCGATCTGCTCGACGAGGAGGCTCCGGTGCTGCTGGGCGGCAGCGTCCTCGCGGCCCAGCACCCGGAACTGGACGAGCACATCGGCAAACTGCTCGCGGCCAAGGCACCGAAGGCGGTCATCGGGGTGGTGACGGCCCCGCCGGTGCTGGGCGCCGCTCTGCTGGGACTCGACCACATCGGGGCGTCGCCACAGGCGGGCGCCCGGTTGCGCGCTCATTACGCGTAGCGAGAGCGGGGCGGGGCGGCGGGGGGCGGCAGAGCGGCAGGAAAATGGGATGCGCCGCCCCTGTGCCCGGTACCAGGATCGGGGCATGGGCGACGCATTGCGTGAACGGTTCGAGACCGACGGGTTCGTCAAGCTCGAAGAGGCCTTCCCGGCGTCCGTGGCACAGGAGTGCGCCGACCTGCTGTGGGCCGAGACGGGGTGTGATCCGGGCGATCCTGCGACCTGGACCCGGCCCGTGCACTGGGTGTGGGGCATGGCGCAGGAGCCGTTCATACAGGCCGTCAACACCCCTGTGCTGCTCGACGCGTTCGACCGGCTGGTCGGTCCCGGGCGGTGGGAGCCGCGGTACTCACTGGGGTCGTTCCCCTTGCGCTTCCCGCACGAGGAGGAGCCCGACGACGCCGGCTGGCACATCGAGGGCAGCTATCAGCCGGAGGGCGCGAGCACGTACTACGCCAACCACCGTTCCAAGGGCCGGGCGTTGCTGATGCAGTTCCTGTTCAGCGAGGTCGGCGAGCGTGACGCGCCGACCCGGATCCGGATCGGCTCGCACCACGACATGCCGGCGCTGCTCGCTCCGTACGGGGAGGAAGGCGTCTCGATCATGGAGATCGGCCCGGCGATCGACGCGGCGTCCGCGCACCGCGGGACGGTATGCGCGACGGGCCGGCCCGGGGATGTGTATCTCTGCCATCCCTTCCTGGTGCACGCCGCGCAGCCGCACCACGGTACGCGGCCACGGTTCATGGCCCAGCCTCCGCTGTATCCGGCCTCCGCCTAGACCTCTGGTGCGGCTTCCGCCGCCCGTACAACGGGAACCGATCAAGGCACTGAAGCGTATTCATGGTGGGGAGGATGCGGGGAGAATGGCCTGGCGGGATCCTGAATCGCTGCGATAGAAACAAGATCCAGTCAATCGTGCTGTGAATGTCAGTCACTGCGGCCATACTGCTGCCGGGAGTCGTCCCCCAACCCGCCGGGGGGCGGGCCGACGTCAGCGACCGAGGGGGAGGTCACGTGACATACCCGCCGACTGTGCGCACCGCGCCCCAAGCGGCTCCGACGTATGCGCCCGCGCAGCCGCCGGCCCAGCCGCCCGCCCACCGCGGCGCATGGGCCGAGGGCAAGGAGCGGCTGCGTACGGCCGCGACGACCGAGCCCGGCCGGCTGCAGATCATCGGGGCCGTGCTGGCCGCGCTGGTGGTGGCGTTCGGCGTGGTGACCGCGTTCGAGATCTCGGACCGGGCGTCCGCGGCCGACGACGTGGTGAGCCGCAGCCAGCCGCTGAGCGCGGACGCCGCGTCCATCCACCGCTCGCTGGCCGACGCCGACGCCGCGGCGGCCAATGGCTTCCTGGCGGGTGCCGAAGAACCCCGCGTCATCCACGAGCGGTACGAAAGGGACATCACGGCCGCGTCCCGTCTGCTGGTCAACGCCGCGGCGAATACCAGCAGTTCGAGTGAATCCGGCCGCCAGATCGCGACCCTCAATGAGCAGCTGCCCCGCTACACAGGACTGATCGAGCGCGCCCGTGCCAACAACCGGCAGGGCCTGCCGCTCGGCGGCGCCTATCTGCGGTACGCGAACCTGAAGATGTCGACCGAGCTGCTGCCCGCCGCCGACAGGCTCTACAAGGCGGAGACGGCGCGGCTCGACCAGGACACCGGCGACGCGCGCGACTGGCCGTTCGCCTCGCTCGGTCTCGGCGTGCTGGCGCTGGCCGCGCTCGTCTGGGCCCAGCGGCGCAACTACCGGCGGACGAACCGTATGTTCAACCACGGGCTGCTCGCCGCCACGGCGGCCTCGACGGTCGTCATCCTCTGGCTGATCGTGGGGCACACCGTGGCCCGCACCGAGCTGCGGGACGCCATGGAGCACGGCCAGGAATCCCTGAAGACCCTCAACACCTCCCGGGTGCACGCGCTGCAGGCCCGCGCCAACGAGAACCTGACACTGGTGGCACGAGGCGCGGTCCTCACCCCGGACGGCAAGAACGACCAGTACGAGTTCACCTACAAGAACCGCATGGACGCCGTCAGTCTCACCCTCAAGTGGGCCAAGGACCTCGCCGACGACCCCGAGGGCCGCGACCCCGTCGCGGACGCCACCACGGCCGTCGCCGAGTGGCGCACCCGCCACCAGAAGGCGCGCGACGTCGACAACGACGGCGACTTCGAGGGCGCCCTGGAGCAGACCATTGGAGCGAAGGGCTCCACGGGCCAGTCCTTCGACACGGTGGACGCGGCGCTGCGCCAGGCGATCGACCATGAGCAGAGCGAGTTCACGGCGTCCGCGGAGTCGGGGCGCGGGGCACTGTCCGGGCTGGCGATCGGCGCCGCGGCGCTGGCTGTGCTGGGCGCGGCGGGAGCGATTCTCGGCATCAACCGCAGGCTTTCGGAGTACCGGTGAGAGGAGGCGCGATGACGGACACGAGGACCCGGTTCCGTGGCTGGGGCGGCGTCGCGGGGATGGCCGCGGCCTGCGCCCTGACCGCCGCAGCCACACTGCTGCCGCTGTCCCACGGCGCCGCGGCCAACGCCGGTGCGTCGCCGGCCGGTCAGGGCGTGGCCTCGACCCGGCCCGCCAAGGCCGACGACTGCGAGACGCCCGAGGCCTCGCTGCCGTCGTCGGCCGCCGACGGGCCGAACATCGACAGGATCGTGCAGCGGGGCAAGCTGATTGTCGGCGTCGACCAGAACAGCTACCGCTGGGGTTATCGCAATCCCGCCAGCGGCGGCCTCGAGGGTTTCGACATCGATCTCGCCCGGGCCATCGCCCGGGACCTCCTCGGCAGGCCGGACGCCGTCATCTTCCGCGCCATACCGACCAACCAGCGCATACCCGCTCTGAACAACGGCACGGTGGACATCGTCGTCCGTACGATGACGATCAACTGCGCCAGGATCAAGCAGGTCGCGTTCTCCACCGCGTACTTCCAGACCGGCCAGCAGGTGCTCGCGCCCAAGGGCTCGTCCATCACCGGGTACAACACGTCACTCGCCGGGAAGAGGATCTGCTCAGCGGAGGGCTCGACGGCGTACGAGGCCCTGGAGAAGAACTCCTTCGGAGCGACGTTCAAGGACGCGCACGACGGGCAGCCGCAGGACGAGGACCGGTTCACCGTGCCCAACCAGCTCGACTGCCTGGTCCGGCTCCAGATGGGCCTCGTCGACGCGGTCGTGACGGACGCCGCCCTCGCGGCCGGCCAGGCGGCGCAGGACCCTGCCGTCGAGCTCAAGGGCGGCAAGCCCTTCACCACCGAGTTCTACGGCGTCGCCACCAAGCTCGGCAACAACGACCTGGTGCGCCGGGTCAACAAGGTGCTCGACGACTACCGCAAGGGCCCCTGGACGGAGGCGTACAACAAGTGGCTGGTCGCCGATCTGCCCGGGATAACCGGGCCACCCGCGCCCAAGTACCGCACCGGCTGACCTACGAACGACTAGTCCTTGCAGGAAGAGCGGAGAGGTGATCGATGGGCGTCGCCGGACCCTCCCCCAGCTTCGCGGGGGGACCCCCAGGACCGGTGATGGACCGGGACGAGGTGGACCGTGCGCTGGCGCGGCTCGGCGCGGAGCACGAGGCGATCGAGACGTCGCTCCTGGCCCTTCAGGACCACGCGGGCCGCAGGCTCCTCGAAGGTGCCGGGCTGACGGGCGTCACCAAGGACCGCTGGGCCTCCACCGAGCAGGCGATATCGCTGCTGTGGGGGTACTTCGACGCGTACACCGCCGCCCTGGACGACACGCGTGAGCTGCGCGCAAGGCGGCGCTGGCCCGGTCGCGAGGACCTGGTGGAGCTGACCGAACGGCTGCGCGGCCGCAGTGTCACGATCGCCGGCACCGCCGCTCACCCGGCGCCCTCGATCACCGGACCCGCCAAACTCTCCGAGCAGTTCACGCTCGAGGAGCTGGTCTCCCGGATGAACGAGCTGTACGCGAGTTCGCTGGACATGGTGGTGACGGCCGACTCGGTGTGGTCCGCGCTGCCCGCCCGGATAGATCTGCTCTCCGCCGAGCTGCATCGCACCCGCTCGCTCGCGCACTCCGTCGGCGTACGGCCCGGGGAGCACCCGGCCGGCGACGAGCTGGAGTCGATCACCCATGAGCTGTCCACGCTGCGCGCCCAGGTGATCTCCGATCCGCTGGCCTTCTGGCGGTCCGCGCCCGGCAGTTCGGCCCCGGGCGGCGGCCGGCCCGACACCGAACGCTACGACCGGGCGGCACGGGTCCTGGAGGACATCCGCCGGGAGATCGAGGCGGTGCTCCAGGTCCGGCAGGACTCGGAGGAGCGGCTGCTCCGGCTGCGGGATGTGCTCTCGCGCGCCGACCGGACGCTGACCGAGGCGCGTTCGGCGCGGGGCGAGGTGCTGGCGAAGATCGCGGCATCCGAGGTGCCGGCGGTCAGCGGCCCGGCGACCGTACTGCAGGAGCGGCTCGCCACCGCAGCCGAGTACCGCCGGTACTCCCAGTGGCACCGGCTCTCGCCGCTGCTGGAGTCCTTGGAACGTGAGGCCGAGGACGAGCTGCTGCGCGCCCGCGAGTCGTTGACCGCGGTCACCGCGCCGCTCGCCGTCCGTGCCGAGCTGCGCGGCCGGCTGGACGCGTACAAGGCGAAGGTGGCCAGGCACGGCATGGCGGAGGACCCGCTGCTGATCGAGCGGTACGACGCGGCCCGCCGGATGCTGTGGAGCGCACCGTGCGATCTGCGGGTCGCCGAGCAGGCGGTGCTGCGCTATCAGCAGGCCGCCGCGGAGGTACTGGTGCCGAGACAGTCCGGTCCGTCCGGGCCCACTGACCGCAGGGGGGATTCGTGAGCGAGAACAAGCAGTGTCAGCGCCCCGGTTGTGAGGGCTCCTACGAGGACATGGGCAGCGGTGACCTGTACTGCGACACCTGCGGTCTTGCGCCCGTCGTCTCCCCCAGCGGCTTGGTCGCCTCGCAGCCCACCGGGATCACGGGCGGCGGCCGGGGCAGCAGTTCCGCACGGAGCAGTTCACGCTCCTCGCGGGCCTCGTCGCGCTCATCGACCTCGCGCCGTTCCGTCTCCGGCCGCCTGTCGCGTTCGCTCTCCGGCAGCAGCACCTCGTCCCATTCGGTCTCGGTGCGCAGCTCCGGCACCAACACCGGCTCCTCCGGCCGCAACCGCCTGGGGGCGGGCCTGGTCTCCGTACCGGAGGTGCCGCGCCCCGATCCGCGCTCGGCCGTGATGGAGAACCCCGAGGTTCCGGAGCGGAAGCGGTTCTGCTCGCGCTCCGACTGCGGGGCGCCGGTGGGACGTTCCCGCGGTGAGCGCGCCGGCCGCACGGAAGGCTTCTGCACCAAGTGCGGCCACCCGTATTCCTTCGTGCCGAAGCTGAGCGAGGGCGACATCGTCCACGGGCAGTACGAAGTCGCGGGCTGTCTCGCCCACGGCGGCCTGGGCTGGGTCTATCTCGCGGTGGACCGGGCGGTGTCCGACCGCTGGGTGGTGCTGAAGGGCCTGCTGGACACGGGCGACCAGGACGCCATGGCGGCGGCGATCTCGGAGCGCCGCTTCCTCGCGGAGATCGAGCACTCCAACATCGTCCGGATCTACAACTTCGTCGAGCACCTCGACCAGCGGACCGGCTCTCTCGACGGCTACATCGTCATGGAGTACGTCGGCGGAAAGTCGCTGAAGGAGATCGCCAACGAGCGGCGCGGCCCGGACGGCAAGCGCGACCCGCTGCCGGTCGAGCAGGCGTGCGCGTACGGCATCGAGGCGCTGGAGGCGCTCGGGCACCTGCACAGCAGAAACCTGCTGTACTGCGATTTCAAGGTCGACAACGCCATCCAGCAGCAGGACCAGCTCAAGCTCATCGACATGGGCGCCGTCCGCAGGATGGACGACGACGAGTCCGCGATCTACGGCACGGTCGGCTACCAGGCCCCTGAGGTCGCGGAGGTCGGCCCGTCGGTGGCCTCCGACCTGTACACGGTCGCGCGGACGCTGGCCGTGCTGACCTTCGACTTCCAGGGCTACACCAATGTGTTCGTGGACTCCCTGCCCGACCCGGAGAACATCCCGGTCTTCAGGACGTACGAGTCCTTCTACCGGCTGCTGGTGCGCGCGACGGACCCGGATCCGGTGCGGCGGTTCGCCTCGGCGCAGGAGATGGCGGAGCAGCTGACGGGCGTGCTCCGGGAGGTCGTGGCGATCCAGACGGGCCGCCCGCGGCCTTCGCTGTCCACGCTCTTCGGCCCGGAGCTGCGGGTCACGGACACGCAGTTGTTCGCGGAGCTCACGGGGGATGTGTCGCAGCTGGGCGCGCGGGTGGTGCTGCCTTCGGGCCGCGGGCGCAAGCGGACGGCCGCCGGGAACGGTTCGGCCGCGGTGACCGGCTCGGCCGCGGTGGCCGCTGGTTCGGCGGCCCACCCCTGGGGCGCCGGATACGAGACCGGCAATGGCGCCGGAATCCCGGGCGGCGGAACCCCGGGAGCCGCCGCCAACCCCTACGCGCCACCGGCCGCCGCGATCCCCGCGCCACGTGGCGAGGTCCTCGGCGCACCGCCCGCGAGCCTGTCCCTCGCACCGCATCTCGCGGTGCTCGACGCCCGGGCGACCTCGCTCGCGCTGCCGGTGCCGCGCGTCGACCCGAACGACCCCAACGCCGGCTTCCTCGCCGGTCTCATGGCCTCCGCGCCCGCCGAGCTGATCGCCGCGCTGCACTCCGCCGCCGCCGGCTCCCCGGAGACCCGGCTGCGCGAGCTGCGCGCCCGGCTCGAGATGGGCGAACTGGACTCCGCCACCGGGGCACTGGCGACCCTGGAGAACCGGCATCCCGACGACTGGCGCGTCGTCTGGTACCGCGGTCTCACCTCGCTGGTGACCGGTGAGAACGAGGTCGCGGCGCTCTCCTTCGACGCGATCTACGACGCGTTCCCCGGCGAGCCCGCGCCCAAGCTGGCGCTGGGCGTCTGCGCCGAGGTGCTCGGCCAGCTGGACAACGCCGCGGAGTACTACCGCCTCGTATGGACGACCGACCCGAGCTATGTCAGCGCCGCGTTCGGCCTGGCCCGGGTGCAGATCGCGGCGGGCGACCGGACCGGAGCCGTACGGACATTGGAGTCGGTACCCGAGGCGTCGATCCACTACACGGCGGCGCGGGTCGCGGCCGTACGGGCGAGGCTGCGGCGACGCGCCGCGCACGACCCTCTGATCGACGACCTGTCGGCGGCCGCGGCGCAGGTGGAGGCCCTGAAGGACTTCGGTCTGGACGCGGTACGCCGTGAGCAGTTGTCGACAGAAGTACTCGGCACGGCTCTCGACTGGGTACTCTCCGGTAGTCCCGGAGCCCCGCCGTCCGTACCGACCGCGCCGAACGCACAGAGCGCCCAGAGCGCACCGACCGTGCTGCTCGGCAGCGAACTGGACGAGCGCGGCCTGCGCTTCGGGCTGGAACGCTCATACCGGGTGCTCGCCCGGCTCGCCCAGCGGGGCGAGGAGCGGATAGACCTGGTGGAACGGGCGAACCGTTTCCGCCCCCGGACGTGGGTGTGATTGATGTCGTCGCAGAAACATCAGCTGGCCACCGGGTCGACATGCCCCAGCTGCGAGGAACCGCTGGAGACGGGTGACCTGTTCTGCGGTGCGTGCGGGTACGACCTGTCGGCCGTGCCGGCGCCCCGGAGCGACCATCCCACCATCGCCATCGGCACTCCCGTCGAGTGGCCGGCGGCCACCGGGACGGACACCTCGGGCACCCCCGCGCCGGTGCATCTGCCGAGCGATCTGGCGGGTACGGACTCGGGCGGCGGTCAACTGCCCGCATCGGCCGTGCGGTACGACCATCCGCCCAGCCATGGCGCGTCCGCCGACGCCAGTGCCTCATCGAGCGGCGACTTCGAGCTGCCCGCGCCCGAGGCGGGCACCGCCGTGGCCGCCGACCCGCGTGCCGCGGACCCCGCCATCACTTCCGCGCCGGGCACCAAGCTCTGCGTGGCCTGCCGCGCCGGCCATGTCGACACCGACGGCTACTGCGAGAACTGCGGCCACGCCCAGCCCCGCGAGCGCGACCACATGGAGCAGGAGCTGGGCTCGGTCGCCGCAGTCAGCGACCGCGGGCTGCGCCACCACCGCAACGAGGACTCGTTCGCGGTCTCCTCCACGGCTCTGCCGGACGGCTCACCCGCCGTCGTCGCGATCGTCTGCGACGGGGTCTCATCGGCGACCCGCCCCGACGAGGCATCGGAGGCCGCCGCGAGCGCTGCCAACGAGCTGCTGCTGGAGTCGCTGCCGCGCGGCACGCACCCCCAGCAGGCAATGCATGAGGCGATCATCGCCGCCTCCGAAGCGGTCAACTCCCTCGCCACGGAGCCCGATCGGGGCGAGGCCATGGAGCACGATCCGCACCGCCATCAGAACGCACCGGCGTGCACGATCGTCGGCGCGGTGGCCGCCGCAGGTCTGCTGGTCATCGGCTGGGTCGGCGACAGCCGCGCCTACTGGGTGCCCGACGACCGCAGCGGCCCGCCCGCCCGGCTCACCGAGGACGACTCCTGGGCCGCCCAGATGGTGTCGGCCGGTCTGATGAGCGAGGCGGAGGCGTACGCCGACGAGCGCGCCCACGCCATCACGGGCTGGCTGGGGGCCGATGCGTACGAACTCGAGCCGCACACCGCGTCCTTCAAGCCGGACCGGCCAGGTGTGGTCGTGGTCTGCACGGACGGCCTGTGGAACTACGCGGAAGGCGCCGAGGAGATGGCCCGGGCCATCCCGGTGGATGCCGCGGGCCGGCCGCTGCACAGCGCTCAGGTGCTGGTCGGTCATGCCCTCGACGGCGGCGGCCACGACAACGTAACAGTGGCCGTACTGCCGTTCGCCGTGCCGCACCAAGGGGCAGGATCGGCCTACAACAAGGCTTGAGCCCCGATATGTCCGGCGAGCCGCCGCCCGCGGGACCCCTGTGTTCTTTTCTCGCTGCCCAGTGGAGCCTCAAGGAGCCGATGAGATGGCCAATTTCTCCAAGTCCCAGGTGCCGCAGTTCTCCGTCGAGGTCTATCAGAACGAATATCTGCCGGAGGGCGGCCGCGAGGTCAACGCGATCGTCACGGTCACCTCCACCGGGGGCGGCACCAGCGGCGGGGCGCCGCTGGCGGGAGCGTCGCTCTCCCCCTCGTACATACCGGGCCGGGCGCCGGGCGCCGCTGTGGTGATCATGGTCGACTGTTCCGGTTCGATGGACTATCCGCCGACCAAGATGCGCAATGCCCGTGATGCCACCGCCGCCGCCATCGACACCCTGCGCGACGGTGTCGCCTTCGCGGTGGTCGCCGGTACGCATGTGGCGAGCGAGGTCTTTCCCGGAGGCGGCCGGCTCGCGGTCGCCGACGCGCAGACCCGCGGCCAGGCCAAGGAAGCCCTGCGACGGCTCAGCGCGGGCGGCGGCACCGCGATCGGCACCTGGCTGCGGCTGACCGACCGGCTGCTGGCCTCCTCCGACGTCCCCATCCGGCACGGCATCCTGCTCACCGACGGGCGCAATGAGCACGAGTCCCCGGAGGACCTGCGGGCCGCCCTGGACGCCGGCGCGGGCCGCTTCACCTGCGACGCCCGCGGAGTCGGCACGGACTGGGAGGTCAAGGAGGTCACCGGTATCGCATCGGCGCTGCTCGGCACGGCCGATATCGTCGCCGACCCGGCCGGCCTGGCCGCGGACTTCACCAGCATGATGGAGAACGCGATGGGCAAGGAGATCGCGGATGTGGCGCTGCGGCTGTGGACGCCCGTCGGCGTGGAGATCAAGTTCGTCAAGCAGGTGGCTCCGACGGTCGAGGAGCTGACCGGGCGGCGTACGGAGGCGGGACCGCGGGCCGGGGACTATCCGACCGGCTCCTGGGGCGACGAGTCCCGCGACTACCACGTGTGCGTCCAGGTACCGGAGGCAGGCATCGGCCAGGAGATGCTGGCGGCCCGGGTCTCGCTGATCATTCCGGCGGCGGACGGCGGCGCTCCCCAGGTGCTGTCGCAAGGGCTCGTCAAGGCCGTGTGGACGGACGACATGGTGGCGTCCACCTCGATCAACCCCCAGGTCGCGCACTACACAGGACAGGCCGAACTGGCGCAAGTCATCCAGCAGGGGCTGGATGCACGCAAGTCGGGCGACTTCGACGGCGCGACCGCCAAGCTGGGCCGCGCGGTTCAACTCGCGGCGAACTCGGGGAACGAGGACACTGCGAAACTCCTTTCGAAGGTGGTGGACGTCGTCGATGCGGCGACCGGTACTGTGCGACTGAAGGCGAAGGTCGCGGAAGCCGACGAGATGACCCTCGAAACGCGCTCGACCAAGACGGTTCGCGTGAAGAAGTAGCAGCAGAAATACCTAGGCGAACGGCCCTCGGGCCGAACGAGGAGAGGGGGAAGCGCCGACATGCCGACCTGCCCGAACGGACACCAGTCGGGTTCCGACGACTGGTGCGAGGTCTGTGGCCACCGCATGGCCGGTCCTGGCGCTCCCGCGGGTGCCGTTCCGCCGCCGCCTCCCCCGCCGCCGGCCTACGGCTACCCGGGCCCCGGCGATCCGAACGCCACCGCCCAGGCGGAGCTCTGCCCCCAGTGCCGCACCCCGCGCGAGGCCATGGCCCCGTTCTGCGAGGAGTGCCGGTACAACTTCCTCACGCACACGGCGACGTCGTACACCCCGGTGGCTCCGTCCCAGCAGCCCCCCGGGCTGAACCTTCCGCCGGGCTTCCAGTCCCAGCCCGCGCAGGCTCCGCCGCCGCCCCCACCGCCGTACCAGCAGCAGCCGCCGCCGCACCGGCAGCCTGATGCGTACGACTACCAGAGCTCGCGGCCCTCGCAGATGAACCGGCCGGCCGAGCCCCTGATGAACGATCCGTCGGCCCAGCAGCAGGCGTACCAGCAGCAGGGTCCGCCGGCCCCGCCGTCGTTCCCCCAGCAGAATCCGTTCCCCAACCCGCAGTCGCAGCCGGGTCCGCCGGCCCCGCCCGCGTACCAGCAGCCCGCTCCGCCCGACCTGTCGCAGCCCGCGCAGACGGGCGGCGACGACTGGATGCTGTCTCCGCCCTCGCAGACCCAGGCACCCCAGACTCCCCAGGCGCCGCAGCAGCCGGATTCGTTCCGGCAGCCGGGCGATCCCTTCCAACAACTGGCCATGCAGCAGCAGTTCGCCCAGCAGCAAGGGCAGCAGCAGGGCCAGCAGCCCGGTCAGCAGCAGCCGCCCCAGTACCAGACCCCCGCCGGCTGGACCGCCGTCATCGCGCCCGACCGTGAGTACTTCCTGGCGATGATGCAGCGCAGCGGACCCGAGGCCACCAGCCTCAATCTGCCCGCGTACTCGCCCGAGCAGCACCTGCCGCTCGACGGCAACCAGATCACCATCGGCCGCCGCCGGCACTCCACGGGCGAGTCCCCCGACATCGACCTGTCCGTACCGCCGGAGGACCCCGGTGTCTCGCACCAGCACGCGGTGCTGGTCCAGCAGCCCGACGGCTCCTGGGCCGTTGTCGACCAGAATTCCACCAACGGCACCACGCTCAACGGCGCCGAGGACCCGATCCAGCCCTACGTGCCCATCCCGTTGAACGACGGCGACCGGGTCCATGTCGGCGCCTGGACGACCATCACCATCCGGCGCGGCTGAGGCATGTTTTAGGACTGTTTTCAGGGCTGTTTCAGGACTGGGCTCCCGGCCATGCCGTCGGAAGACTAGCCACCTGCCGAGGCGGCCCAGCCGGTCGGGCGTCCCAGCGGCCACGCGTACGGCCCTTCGGGGTCGTCCAGCCAGGCCCACTGGTGGTCCCCGCTGACCGTGACCCCGAACCGGTCCCGCTCCGGGCGCCGCTCGCGCTCCCACAGCGAGAGGGCCTCGTGCGGGTCGAGGCTGCCCGCGGTCAAGGTCAGCAGGAAGCGGAAGAGGTCGTTCTCGACCACGCGCCTCGGCAACCCGCCGGTATGTCCCTCCCGCGGCAGCGCGCCACCGCGCAGCGGCACGAAATACGCCGACGTGCGCAGAAAGCGGCCCTCCGCGCTTCTGCCGCGGCTGTCGACACGTACCCGCAGCGCGATCAGCCCGGTGGAGAGCGGAGCCAGAATCCGCGCCCCCGGGCTGCACTGCGGCAGCCAGTCGAACGGCACCGACGGCAGTGTGCAGGTCGCGATGATGCGGTCGAAGGGGGCACGCCCCGGGCAGCCGCGCGCACCGTCGCCGGTGACGACGGTGGGATGGCGGCCCGCGGCCGCAAGATGCGACCGCGCCGATTCGGTGATCTCAGGGTCCAGCTCGACCGTGGTCACCAGGTCGTCGCCGAGCCGGTGCGACAGCAGCGCGGCGTTGTAGCCGGTGCCCGCGCCGATCTCGAGTACGGCGTTCCCGTCCTCGACATGGAGCTCCTCGAGCATCCGGGCCATCAGCGAGGGCTGGCTGCTGGAGGAGACCAACTCACCGTCGCGCACCCGGGTGGCCAGCGGCCCGTCCGCGTACGCACCTCGCAGCCAGCGCACCCGCCGCACGGGGTCCGGGTCCTCGCACCACAGGCGTTCGTACGCACCCGCCCGGATCCCGTAGTAGTACGGCACGAACAGATGCCGCGGCACCTCTTCGAACGCCGCCCGCCAGGCCGGGTCGGTCAGCCCGCCGGCCGCCACGATCTCCCGCACCAGCGACCGCCGCGCCTCGGCGGCGGGCTCGGCGAACCGGTCCAGGTGCACAGCCATGCCTACACTCTCCTGCGCCGCCGCCCCGTAGGCGAGCACCCCGTCGGGGATGGTCCTAGGCCTGGAGTCCTCGGCCGGTGCGTCTGAGACGATGGACGGGTGCTGCACTTCCCGGGGGCAACCCCCGGACCCCCGGCCGACACCCCATCGGGGCTGACCAGAGACACATTGCGAGGCTTATTCACGTGAACGAGATTCCGCGCGGCACCGTTCAGGAGCAGACCTTCTACGAGCAGGTCGGCGGCGAGGAGACTTTCCGGCGGCTCGTCCACCGCTTCTACCAGGGCGTTGCCGGGGACCCGGTGCTGCGGCCGATGTACCCGGAGGAGGATCTGGGTCCGGCCGAGGAGCGGCTCGTTCTCTTCCTGATCCAGTACTGGGGCGGTCCGCGCACCTACAGCGACCACCGCGGCCATCCCCGGCTGCGGATGCGGCACGCACCGTTCACCGTCGACAGGGCCGCGCACGACGCCTGGCTGAAGCACATGCGCACGGCCGTCGACGAGCTCGGACTCTCGCAGGAGCACGAGCAGCAGCTGTGGAAGTACCTCACCTATGCCGCAGCGACGATGGTGAACGCCGCAGACTGAACGCCGCGGGCTGCACGCCGTGCCTGCCCGGTCGGGCGTGGGTCAACCGCGTCCGGTGGGGGTCATCGTCAGTCCGCCGAGACCCGACGTGCGTACGACGATCGAGCCGAAGGGCGTACGCAGTCTGAGCCAGGCGCCCGCGGACAAGAGCGCGACCGGGGCGCCGGGCCGCAGAAAGCCGAGCGACTGGGCGGCGTGCACGGCGCGTAGCGGCAGCTTGCTGCCGGCGACGGTGCGCGACCAGATCTCGCGCCCTATCCGGTCACGCTCTGCCCGGGTGCGGCGCTCGGCGGGCAACTGCGCGTCGCGGGTACGGAATTCGGCAACCGCGGCGGCGACCGCGCCCTGCATCGCGTTCGCTTGGGGAAGTCCGGAGATCTCGCGCCAGCCGCCGCGCGGCGGCAGCAGACCGGCCCACGGCGGACCGGTGACGGCAGCGGGCACGGTGAACTCCGCGCCGCCCTCGGCTCCGATGCACTCCAGCAATTCGCCCGCGGAGACGGTGACATCCAGCTCGACGGGGTCGCCGAGCCGTGCCGTACGGATCGCGAGCACCTCGAAGGACGGTGGACGCCCGAAAACGGCAAGCGCGCCGGCCCCGGCCTGCAGCCTGACGGCGGCGGCGCGGTCGTAGTGGATCAGCCGGGCGAGGAAGGCGGCGAGATCCTCCGCCTCCCTCGCATCGGCGAAGTGCAGACTCTGCACGGGCACGGTCATGCTGCGAGAGCACCCTCGCCCGCGTCGTCGAGGTACTGCTGGAGGAAGGACTTCTCCTCCGCGCTGATCCGGCGCGGTCGCTCGGCGCTGAGGTCGTAGGGCACGACGATGGTCGAGGCCCGCACATAGACCTGCGAGGAGGCGCCCTCGGCGTCCTTGACCTCGTACGTGATGGTCAGCGACGCGGCGCTGATCTTCGTCACCCACAGCTCGACGACCACCGGCTCGTGCCGGTGGACCAGCGGCCGCTTGTAGTCGATCTCGTGCCGGGCCACGACGGACCCGCCGGAGAACGACGGGGAACCGTCCCCCGGCGCCAGCCGGAACATGAAGTCGATCCGCGCCTCTTCCAGATACCGCAGGAAGACGGCGTTGTTGACATGCCCGAAGGCGTCCATGTCCGACCAGCGAAGGGGACAGCGGTAGATGTACCGGGCCATGAGCGACTCAGCCCCGGGTCAGCTTCTTGTAGGTGGCACGGTGCGGACGGGCCGCGTCCGCACCGAGGCGCTCGACCTTGTTCTTCTCGTACGACTCGAAGTTGCCCTCGAACCAGAACCACTTGGACTCGCCCTCGTACGCCAGGATGTGCGTGGCGACGCGGTCGAGGAACCAACGGTCGTGGGAGACGACCACGGCCGCACCGGGGAACTCGAGCAGGGCGTTCTCCAGGGAGGAGAGCGTCTCGACGTCGAGGTCGTTGGTCGGCTCGTCGAGGAGCAGCAGGTTGCCGCCCTGCTTCAGGGTCAGCGCCAGGTTGAGGCGGTTGCGCTCACCACCGGAGAGGACGCCGGCCGCCTTCTGCTGGTCCGGGCCCTTGAAGCCGAACGCCGAGACGTAAGCGCGCGACGGCATCTCGACCTGGCCGACGTTGATGTAGTCGAGCTCGTCCGAGACAACGGCCCACAGGGACTTCTTGGGGTCGATGTTGGCGCGGCTCTGGTCGACGTAGGAGATCTTGACGGTCTCGCCGACCTTGATCTCGCCGGAGTCGGGGGCCTCGAGGCCCTGAATCATCTTGAACAGCGTGGTCTTGCCGGCGCCGTTCGGGCCGATGACACCGACGATGCCGTTACGCGGCAGCGTGAAGCTGAGGTCGTCGATGAGGACCTTGTCACCGAAGGCCTTGGAGAGCTTGTTGACCTCGACGACGACGGAGCCCAGACGCGGGCCCGGCGGGATCTGGATCTCCTCGAAGTCCAGCTTCCGCATCTTGTCGGCCTCGGCGGCCATCTCCTCGTAACGGGCGAGGCGGGCCTTCGACTTGGCCTGCCGCCCCTTCGCGTTGGAGCGGACCCACTCGAGCTCTTCCTTGAGGCGCTTGGCGCGCTTGGCGTCCTTCTGGCCCTCGACCTTGAGGCGGGACTGCTTGCTCTCGAGGTAGGTGGAGTAGTTGCCCTCGTAGCCGATGGCACGGCCGCGGTCGAGCTCCAGGATCCAGCCCGCGACATTGTCGAGGAAGTACCGGTCGTGGGTGACGGCGACGACGGTGCCGGAGTACTTGGCGAGGTGCTGCTCCAGCCACTGCACGGACTCGGCGTCCAGGTGGTTGGTGGGCTCGTCGAGGAGCAGCAGGTCGGGGGCTTCGAGAAGCAGCTTGCACAGGGCCACGCGGCGCTTCTCACCACCGGAGAGGTTGGTGACCGCCCAGTCGCCGGGCGGGCAGCCCAGCGCGTCCATGGCCTGCTCGAGCTGTGCGTCGAGGTCCCAGGCGTTGGCGTGGTCCAGGTCCTCCTGGAGCTTGCCCATCTCCTCCATCAGCGCGTCGGAGTAGTCGGTCGCCATCAGCTCGGCGACCTCGTTGAAGCGCCTGAGCTTGCCCATGATCTCGGCGGCGCCGTCCTGGACGTTCTCCAGCACGGTCTTGGACTCGTCGAGCGGGGGCTCCTGGAGGAGCATGCCGACCGTGTAGCCGGGCGACAGGAACGCGTCACCGTTGGACGGCTGCTCAAGGCCGGCCATGATCTTCAGCACGGTGGACTTACCGGCGCCGTTGGGGCCGACCACACCGATCTTCGCACCGGGCAGGAAGCTCAGCGTCACGTCATCGAGGATGACCTTGTCGCCGTGCGCCTTGCGCGTCTTGCGCATCGTGTAGATGTACTCAGCCAAGAGAAACCGTCCGGCAAGAAGTGGATGGGCAGATACACCCCATCTTGCCGTAGGTCCAGCCCGTGATGGAAATGAGTACGGTCAGCGGCTCTGATCTGAGCCGCTCAGGACGCGCGCACACGCCGGTCCGGCCGTCATCGGTCGTTGCCGGACCCCCTCGGCGGCACGCGGACGGCCCCGCGGGCGAACACGTTCTGGCTGGCCAACGCGCCGACGGGAAGGCGATCGGGCAACGGAGACGCCGCCCCGCCCCACCGCCCCCTCTGCGTATGTGAGCCCCCTCACACTGCCGAGTGGGATCCCCTGCCGGGCGACAGCCCATCCCGCGCAAATCGAATACGGGTGAGAGTGCGAGTGCGAGAAATTGTTCCTCATGAGGCGCCCGCGCAGGGTGCCGCACGACCGAAGCAGTCGCGGCCGACAGTCGACGCTCGACCAACGGCCCCGGTACGGGCGGGCATACCGGGGCCGTCATCAGCCAGCGTCACGTTGCGCGTATGCGCGCTTACTCCTCTGTGGCCGTCGACTTCTTCCTGCGGAGGAAGAAGACCGCGCCGCCGCCGATGACGACCAGCGCGATGGCGATGCCCGCGATCATCGGGGTGGCGCTGGAGCTGCCGGTCTCGGCGAGGTCGCCCTCGAGGCCCGCGGAGGTGCCGCCGGCCGAGGCCGGGCTGGGCTGGGACGAGGGGGTGTCCGTCTCCGGGCCCGAGGTGCCGGCGGTCCTGCAGTCCAGTACGCCCTTGAAGGTCTTCTCGAAGCCGTCGGGCCCGGTGATGGTGAAGTCGTACGCCTGGTCCTCGCCGACCGGAATGGTGACGGTCCTGGATGCGCGGGCCGGGATGGAGTGCTTGAAGCCCATCAGCTCGAAGGTGAACGGAGCGTCGCCCTTGTTGGTGGCCGTGATGTCGACGCCGCCCTTGACGCAGTTCTTCTTCGCGGAGAGCGCCGGTATCGCGCCCGCCTTCGCCCAGGTGGCGGTGGCGTCCGCGGAGACCGTCGTCTCGCTGGAGCCGGCCAGGATCTGGGTCTGGCTCTTGGTCGCTCCGGCGAACGCCCGGCCCACCGGCACGGAGGTGGTCGCCTGCGCGGTCAGCGTCGCCGAACCGTCAATGGCGCCGGCCGGGACGTCGAAGTACAGCTGGGCGCCGTTGACGGCGGAGGTGACGGGCTTGCCGGCCGCGTCGGTGACCTTGATGCCGCTGGCGGCGGCGTCGGCCGGCGGGTTCACGGTGACCCGGTCGGCGTCGGTGCGGACCGTGACGGGGCCGAGCCGGCCGCCGGCCGGACCGGAGACCGCGTTCGGCTCCAGGCTGAACGAGGCCTTGGGCTCCGCGACGTCCCTGGCCGCCTTCTCGAGCCAGTCAGCGAGCTTCTCCGCCTGCGGGTCCAGGGCGTCGACATCCGCCGCGTCCGAGTAGCGCCAGATGGCGACCTGAGTGCCTGCCGCAGCGGTCCTCTCGGAGAGCGGCCCGGTGCCCGCTTCCTTGGCCAGCGCCGCCAGGTCGTCGATCTGCGGGTAGGAGTGCTGCAGGATCCAGCGGATCCTGCCCGCGTTCTTGTTGGTGCCGAGCGACGTCTGGTTCCACGGCGTCTCCAGGTACTTCGCCTGCTCCTGGGTCGGGTTGTGGATGTCGATGCAGTACGTCTTCAGCCGGCCGCCGCCGTCGACGGTCATCTCGAACACCCCGGCGGGGATCTCGTGATTCCTGCCGTTCGTGTGGAGCACGGCCCGGTCGAAGGTCTTCAGCCCGTCAAGAGTGGCGACCGCGCCCCCCTGGTGCTGGACGCCGTCGTCGTCGACGGCGGCCGCACCCGCGCCGGCCATGGAGCCCGTCGCGATGAGGCCCGACACCACAGCCGCGACAGTAAGACGACGAGCAGCGCCCCGCCTGCGTACAGACGACGCAGAGAACACAGCAAACACAGAATTCCCCTCCGGACGAGGACCTATTCGCGGGTGACGCGTGGGGGGAGTGCCTCGCCTGCAGACTCAAGTGCCCCGTGAGTATGCGGAAATCCTAGAGAGGAGGCGCACCCCAGTCCCCAGTCATACCGTCAGACAACCATTCCGACTCGGAATCGTTATCGCCGTCCGCCCTCCGTCCCCCGCCGACCTCCACCGAGCCGCACGTCATCGCCGTTTCACCGTTTCTCGATCGACAAATCTTCACAACTCCAGGTCAGGACACGGGCGCCGGAGCCGGCACTCCCTGCGGACGTTCCGTCAGATTCGGTTCCGCCTTCACCACTCGGCGGAACGCAGACGTTCCCCGCGTCAGGTCGTGTCCCACCGCCACCGCCTCGATGTCCACGAACGTCCTCCGCTTCCCGTCCCGCTCCTCCTCCCGCACCTTCAACCGCCCATGGACCAGGAGAGGTTCACCGACGGACACGGAGCCGGCGAGATTCGCGGCGAGCGTCCGCCAGGCGAAGACCGTGTAGAAACTGGTGTGTCCGTCCGACCAGCTCCCGCTCTGCCGCTCGTACCGTCTCGGCGTCACCGCGAAGCGGAATCGCGCCACCCCTCCCGACGCCGATTCCCGGTACTCCACATTCGTGGCGACATTGCCCACCACCGTCACCATCGTGTCGTTCATCGCGGCCACCCTCCCCGTCCGGTTGTTGCCCTGACCGGTCTTCTCCGACCGGTCTCCATGCTGGACCGGACGGGGGGATCCCGCCGACGCCTGTGGACTACCGCACGACTGTGGACAACTTCGTCACCCCCGCAGTCGGCCTCCCGGGCCCCGAGACGGTCGAGTAACGCTCCCGTACCTCCTGGTACCGCATGAGCTCGGTCACGACCGGATCGAGCACCTTCGCCCGCCCGCACGCCGCGGCCGCCTCCTGCAGCCGCCGCTGTGCGTCCTGCCCGTACCGGCGCGCCGGCCCCCTGGCCGCCGCCGCGCACGCCCACTCCACCAGCGGCCCGCCCACGATCCCCGCGAGCATCACCAGCGCCGGCGGCACAAGGCCCGGCTCCAGTACACCGATGATCTGGCCCACCAGCCACAGGCCTCCGTAGACTTGGAGCAGCGTCATCGCCACCTGCGCCAGCACCCCGGCCGGCCACCACGCGGCACGCGGCGGCCGGCCGCTCGTCGCCCCCGCCTCGCGCACCGCCAGTTCGTCCAGCGCCTCGGGCAGTCCTTCGGCACCGCGAAGCGCAGCCTCGCGCACCGCCTGCCCCCACGGCCCCGGCAGCCCGTGTGACGCCTCGTCCGCGACCGCGCGCACCGCCTGCTCGACCCGCTGCCGTGCCGTGAGCTCGTCCTCCGCCGGGGCCGCAGGCCTCAACCCGCTCCCGCGCATACGCGTGCGCTCGTACCAGCGCCACAGCCGCAGCCACGGCGTCCCGCAGGCCCGGCTCGCGTTCCTGAGCCACTCGCGCTCCGCGGTCTCGCCCGCCGCCTTCGCGCCCACCGCCTCCGCCAGCCGTGCGGCGAAGTCCTCGCGCGAGCGCTCGCCGAGACCGGTGCGGCCTTCGGCGACGTACACCGTGAGGAGCTTCGCGGCGGCCGCGTCCACGTCGGCGGACAGCCGGCGCGCCGCGGCGTTCTTCTCCTGAACGAACTTCCCGAGCAGCTCGCGCAGTTCACCGACACCGCTGCCGGTGAGCGCCGAGAGCGGGAGCACCGTGGCGCCGGGCTCGCCGTGTTCACCGAGCGCGATGCCGTCCTCGTCGAGGAGCCGGCGCAGATCGTCGAGCACCTGGTCGGCAGCGTCGCACGAGAGCCGGTCCACCTGGTTGAGCACCACGAAGGTGATCTCCGCGTGCCCGGCGAGCGGCCGCAGATACCGCTCGTGCAGCGCGGCGTCCGCGTACTTCTCCGGGTCGACGACCCAGATCACCGCGTCCACCAGTGCCAGCACCCGGTCCACCTGCTCCCGGTGTCTGACCATGGCCGAGTCGTGATCGGGCAGATCGACGAGGACGAGCCCGGACAACTCCTCGTCGCCGCCTGCGAGCGGTCTGCGCCGCAGCCGCGGCGGGATGGCGAGCCGGTCGAGGAGACCGGCCGAACCCTCCGACCAGGTGCAGGCGATGGGCGCGGATGTGGTGGGTCTGCGCAGCCCGGTCTCCGAGATCGGCACCTGGGCGAGCGCGTTGAACAACGTCGATTTCCCGCTCCCCGTGGCGCCCGCGATGGCGACGACGGTGTGCCGCGAGGAGAGCCGCTGCCGGGCGGCCGCCTCGTCCAGTACCCGTCCCGCCTCCGCGAGGGTCCTGCCGTCCAGCCGGGTACGTGACAGCCCGATCAGCTCGCGCAGCGCGTCCAGCCTGACCCTCAGCGGCCCGATATAGGGACCGCCGATCGGCACATGCACCTCGCCCAGGAGGTCCTCCTCCGGTTCCGTCCCGGGGTCCTCCTCCCGGCCGCCGGCCCGCCGGGCGATCAGCCCGTCGTCCCAGCGGCCGGCGGCCTCGTTCTCGTCGTCAGTGATGGCGGTCACCGCGGTCACCTCTCCTTCTGCAGTACGGACAGCGCGGCGATCAGCTCGGCCTGCGGTTCAGGGGTCACTTCGAGTGCGTCGATGGGGGCGAGACAGCGGTCGCGTTCGCCATGCAGTACGTCTTCGATGTACGCCGTCACCAGCTCGCCGCCCCTGTCTCGCAGCCGCAGCGCTCCCTGGGCCCCGATCCGCTCGGCGAGCCGCTCCCCCGCGCTGCGGGCGCGGCGCCCGCCGAGCAGCGCGGCCCCGAGGAGCGCGGCCACCGTCTCGGGGTCGGAAGCGGCGGTCCGATCCAGCCGGCGCACCTCTTCCTCGGCCAGCTCCTCCAGCACCCGTCGCCAGCGGCGAACGGCGATCCCGATCCGCTCCACCGACTCCAGGTCCCGGCGCCCCTGGACGGTCAGCGCTGCCGCGGCCGGCTCGCGCCGCCAGGCCGCCCGGACATGCTCGTCGGCGGCGGCGACGGCGCACTGGAGCAGCGACGAGAGGCTGGCGACGAGGGAGTCCAGCAGCTCGCCCGCAGAGCTGTCGCGCGGAAAGCCGCGCCAGCGGGTCCGCGCGTCCCCGGCGAGCACGGCACCGGCCCGGAGCCGCTGGCGCACCCGCTCGCCCTCCCTCTCGTACGCCTCCTCCACCGCGCCGGTGAGGCGTACGGCCGCCGCGTACTGGGCGGCCACCGCGCCCGCGAGCTCGGGCATCCGCGTATTGAGCGAGTCGATCACGCCCGCCGCGGTACGCCCTGCGGCCTGCTGTCTGGCCGCCGGGTCCTGCGCCCGGTGGGCGAGCCAGCTGAAGAGCGGGCTGACCGCGGTGGTGGGCAGCAGACCGTTGCCGCCGCCCGTCGACTCGGGCAGCTCCGGGATGGTGAACCGCGGCACATCGCCGAGGCCGGCCTTCGTCAGCAGCGCCGCGTACTGCCGCGACACGTCCGCGATGACCTGGTGCGGCACCCGGTCGAGGACCGTCACCAGCGTGGCGTTGTACTGCTTCGCCGTACGCAGCAGATGCCACGGCACAGCGTCGGCGTACCGCGAGGCGGTGGTCACCATCACCCAGATATCGGCGGCGCAGATCAACTCGGCCGCCAGCAGACGGTTCTCCACGACGAGCGAGTCGATGTCGGGGGCGTCGAGGAGCGCGAGCCCGCGGGGCAGCGTCGCGGCGGTCTCGATCCGCAGCGAGTTCTCCTCCTCGGCCTCGCGCGCGCCGTCGTCGGGCCCTTCGGTCTCGTCCTGCTGCGGCAGCCATACGCGGGTGAGCTGGGGCAGCACACGCATCCCGGCGAACCAGTGGTGATCGTCGGGGTGGCACACGAGCACGGGCGTACGCGTGGTGGGCCGCAGCACACCGGCCTCGCTGACCCGGCGCCCCACAAGGGAGTTGACGAGGGTCGACTTCCCGGCCCCGGTGGATCCGCCGACGACCGCGAGGAGCGGCGCTTCGGGCTCCTTGAGCCGGGGCACGAGATAGTCGTCGAGCTGTGCGAGCAGCTCGGTGCGCGTCTGCCGGGCACGCGGAGTGCCGGGCAGAGGGAGGGGGAGACGCACGGCGGCGACACGGTCGCGGAGGGCGGATAGTGCGTCGATCAGCTGAGGCCGTGCATCCAAGGTCACCACATGCGAAGAATGCCCAATTTTGGCGGCTTTTTGAAGCGTATGGAACTCTCTGCGCGCGCCGATCGGACAGACGGGGCAGACGGGATGAGTGGGGCGCAGGCATAACGAGTGCACAACACCCGTGACCTGAGACGTCAAAAGCGGTGCGGGAATCGCACCTGCCTGCGATTATCGGTTCGCTTCACCGAACCTCCACATCGTGCCACGCAGGTGAAGCAACCGGGTCATGGGGATCGGAGCCCTATCCTTGTGTCCGGCAAGGTCACGGAACCACCAGACCCGGGGCTCCAGGCCACCGAGGCCACCATTCGGCCCCCGTAGCTCAGTGGATAGAGCAGGCGCCTTCTAAGCGCTTGGCCGCAGGTTCGAGTCCTGCCGGGGGCGCACAGTCCGCACAACCGACAGACCCTCCACCCCGGAGGGTCTTTTTGCTGGTCAAAGGCACCATAGCGGGCGGAGGGTAGCGGACACGTAAGCGCCGGACCGCCCCCGAGACGGTCGGGGATCGATCCGGCGCTGTCCGGCTGTCACCGGGTTTCTGCGGGTGGCCACTGTGGATACGCGGTGGCGTTTTCCGGGTCGCCGATCACGCGTCGTCGTCCACCACTGGGAGCTCGGTCGCCTCGATGCGCTTTTGGAGATCCTTGAGCTGTTCCGAGATGCAGCGGGCGTACGTGGCCAGCAGGACGGGCACGCTGTTGCCTGCCCACTCGGCCACCTGCGCCGGCGGCACCCCGTTGTTGAGCCAGGTTGTCAGGCAGGTGTGCCGCAGGTCGTACACCCTCTTGCCGAGCGGCGACGCGTACTCATCCGGGGTGAGCACCTGCTGCCGGGCAGAGCGCCAGGCCCGGCGGAAAACTGAGCCTGCCAGCATCTCGCCCTTCTCCCCCGGGGACAGCAGATCGCCGGGCCGCAGCCTCTCCGCCTTGATGTGCTCGCGCAAGATCTTCGACGGGGCGGGTCGGCAGGGCACAGGCCGGGTGTCGTCAGCCGCGCGCCCCTTCAACCCGCGTTCTTCATGGACCTTGCCCGTGTCAGTCCATTGCTTGCCGACCTCAGGTTGCGCGGCGTGGAGCTTGTATGGACCGCTACTCGCTGCTCGACCCGGTCCGGCCCCAGGGCCTGACGATCGACTACAGCGTCGCACTGACGAGCAGCGCGAACGACGCGAGCGTGAACAGGGTGCGGATCAGATGGAAGAGGTTCCAGCGGGACTCGAAGGTGGCGCGCGCCTGGCCGGCGGGGACAGCCGGGGAAGCCGACTCGGCCGAGGCGAGTGCGTTGTTCAGCGGGATGTTGCCGCCGATGGTGATCAGGTGGTTGAGGACCGCGCACACCAGGCCCGCGATGATCAGCCACCGCTGGGTGTCCGTGCGGCCGTCGACCGGGACGGCCAGGGCCGCGGCCGGAAACACCACGATCGCGAGGAAGACCAGCAGGAACACAGCACGTGGCACGGCCTCGTTGATGCGGCCCATGACCGTCACGAACTGGTCGTCAGTCAGGCGGGCGAGCGCGGGCATGATCCCGGTCCGGAAGATCAGCATCATGCCCGCGTACAGACCTGTGGAGATGACGGCGAGGGCGAGGAGAAGGGTGGCCATGGCGCACATCATGGCGCGGTGGGGCGGGCGGTGCAGCCACCTTGCGACAGGGCCCGGGCCGCGGCGGGCCCCGGCCCCCGTCGCAGGGCGGGACGCCACGGCTCCCGCTCCCCGGACAGTGGAGCGGGTCCGGGGCTCCCGCGCTCAATCCCTCAGCCGCTGCGCCTGTCCGATCGCGTCCGCGAGTTGCCGCACGGAGCTGTCCTCCGTCGAGCGCGCCAGCTTCCGGGCCCGTTCGGCGAGTTCACCGAGCGTCGGCGCGCCCGGCATCGAACCGCCCCTGAGCGACTCGGCGAAGTACGCCGCGACCGCGGTGACCTGGAACCTCTTCGAGGCCCCGTCCCACAGCGCGCCGTCGACCGCGTCCGTCTCGACCGAGCCGGTCT
Organism: Streptomyces sp. NPDC002926; assembly: GCF_053591755.1. Lineage (NCBI taxonomy): Bacteria > Bacillati > Actinomycetota > Actinomycetes > Kitasatosporales > Streptomycetaceae > Streptomyces > Streptomyces sp. NPDC002926. Next base: position 124,464 of record NZ_JBSFUK010000001.1, on the reverse strand, counting down.
GCTCGTGCGGCGCCCGCGTCCTCGGGTCGAGCCAGCGCACCGTAGCCGTCGCGAGATGTCCGCTCGCACCTTCCCGGAGCCGTACGGCATAGAGCGCCGTCACCGTGTGGCCGGGGCCGATCTCACCGCCGTCCACACGGTCGTTACGGAAGTCCTCGTCCGCGACCGCGCGGTTCTCGTACCCGATGAGCCGGAACTGCTTGACGGTCCTCGGGTCGAAGGCCACCTGCGCCTTCGCGTCCCGGGCGCGCAACTCGACATGGGTGGGCAGCTGGTCGACGAAGACCTTCCTGGCCTGTTCGCCGGTGGAGACATACGTGGTGTGCCCGTCGCCCTTGTCGGCCAGTCGCTCCATCAGCGCATCGCCGTACTCACTGCCGACACCGACGCCGAAGAGGGTGATGCCGTACTCGCGGCGGGCATCGTCGATCCGGTCGAGGATCGCGTCGGCGTCGGTCTCGCCGGTGTTGGCGAGTGCGTCGGAGAGCAGGACGACCCGGTTGGTGGCCCCGCGCCTGCGGCCCTCGACGGCCTCGTCGTAACCGGCCCGAACGCCCGCCTCCACATTGGTGGAGTCCGTCGGCTCCAGGCCGTCGATCACCGAATGGATACGGTCGCGGTTGTCGTCGATCCGGGTCATCGGCAGCCGCGTCTCGGCCTCGTCGCTGAAGGTGACGACGGCGATCGAGTCGTCGTCACGCAGCTCATCGGTGAGGATGCCCAGCGACTCCTTGACCAGGTCGAGCCGGCCGGGCTCGGCCATGGAGCCGGAGATGTCGATCACGAAGGTGAGGGCGGCGGGCGGCCGTTCGCCCTTGCGGTCGGAGGGGCGGGTGGAGAGTCCGACCCGTACGAGCGACCAGTCCTCGGCGCCCGCCTCGCCCTCGGCACTCCGGGGACGCGCACCGTCGACCGTCACCGAGAAGCCGTTGCCCTTCGGCCTCGGATAGTCCTGGCGGAAGCTGTTGATGAACTCCTCGGGCCTGATGTCGCCCCGCTTCGGCCGCTGCCCGTCGGCGAGCGTGCGGCGAGCGTAGCCGTACGAGGCGGTGTCCACGTCGAGCGCGAAGGTCGACAGGTAGTCGGCCGCTGGCTTGGACTCCTGGAGCTCATCGCCGTTCCGCTCCCCCTCCTTCCTTGCGTCGGTCCCGGCCGCGGGCGCTCCTCCGCCTCCGCCACCGCCGTCCGGCGCTCTCGGCGGGGGCACCGGCTTCGCGCCGTCGTTCGCCCGCCGTTCGGCACCTCCGTGGGAGGCCCGGTCGCTCTGGCCGCCTCCACCGCAGCCGGCGGTGAGCAGCATGCCGCCGACCAGAACCGCGGCCAGCACTCCCCTGTACGTCCTTGCGCAGAGCTTCATCTGGGCTCCCCTGGATCGTCAGCACTTGTGAATGTGACGTTCGAGGAGGCCAGAAGGAGCAGACGAAGGAGTTGCGGATGAATCTCAATGCGGCAACGGCGGGCGGGGGTTGTCCTCGGCCGGTGGCAACCCCCTCAGTGGCTCAGGCCCGCGCAGCTCTCATTCGCTCGTCTCCCGTGCCTCGATCGTGACCCGCCCGGCGTCGGAACTGAAGGGACTGGCAAGGACTCGCCAGTCCCTGAGCAGGCCCTTGTCACCATGCGCATCCGTATGCGTACATGGAGTGGCGCGCGGCTCCGAGGGGACGGACCGCGCGGATCGTCAGGCGGTCCGACACACGGCCTGGCAGGCGGATTGACGGGGGTGATCGGCCATGGTCGTGGGAATGGTTCCGGGCTCCGTGCTCGGCAGGGAGGTTGCACAGGACTTTTCGCGGGAGGTCTCACGGTCCGTTCTGCGCGAGGTGCCGGGGCGGCCGGTTCATGGAGCGGCACAGGTGAGAGCGGCCCTGACCGGCCTGGTCCGCTCCGCTCGCCATGAGCTCCTCAGCTTCGACGATCCGGCCGGCGCGCTGGGCCACGGCATCCCGGAGCCCTTTCTGGAGTTCGCCGGCAGATGCGTGCGCACGGCCACGGCGCAGACCGCGACGGTACGACGGATCGCACCCCGGCACGGGCTGACTCATCTCACGGCACCCTGGACCGGTCCTGGCGCGGCCCGGGTGACCGACTCGATCCCGTTCAAGATGCTCGTCGCGGACCGTACGGTCGCGGCCGTCCCCCTCGACCTCGAACTGCACTACAACGGCGTGCTGCTGATCCGGGATCCCGTCGTCGTCCAGGCCCTGGTCCGTGCGCACCGCTCCTGGTGGGACACCGGCGACGATCTGACCGGGCAGGCCGTACCCGGCACCCTGCCCGTCCATCTGCAGCCCGTCCTGCAGGCCCTGCTGGCAGGGCTCACGGACGAGGCGGCCGCGAGCCGGCTCGGCATGTCCGGGCGTACGTACAGCCGCCGCGTCGGTCAACTGCTCACCGCCCTCGGCACGACGAGCCGCTTCCGGGCGGGAGCGGAAGCGGCTCGCCGGGGCTGGGTCTAGGAGGAGCCCGGCGGGACCGCTCGCGAGACCTCCTGCGACAGCCCGTACGGCATGCCCTGCGACATCTCCTACGACACGATGTCCTTGCGGGAGAAGTTCCGGAAGGCGAGCGCGAACAGCACCAGGGCGTACGTCACCGAGACCGCCGCGCCCTTCACCATGCCGTTCCACTCCAGCTGCGGCTGCAGCGCGTCGATCCAGGCGAACTGCCAGTGCGCGGGCAGCACATCACGCCACGAACCGAGCGCGGTGACCGCATCCAGCACATTGCCGATGATCGTCAGTCCGACCGCTCCGCCGACCGCGCCCAGCGGGGCGTCGGTCTTGGTGGACAGCCAGAACGCAAGTCCTGCCGTGACCAGTTGGGAGACAAAGATGAACGCCACGACCAGCGCAAGACGCGCCACGGTGTCGCCGGCGGCCAGGGAGCCGCCGCCCGTGGGCAGCTTCAGCGGGCCCCAGCCGTATGCGATGGTCCCCGCCGCCAGACCGACCAGCGGCAGCAGTACCATCGCCGCCGCGCTGAAACCGAGCGACACCGCCAGCTTGGACCACAGCAGCCGGGAGCGCGGGACGGGGGCGGCCAGCAGATAGCGCAGAGAGGACCAGCTCGCCTCCGAGGCCACGGTGTCCCCGTGGAAGAGCGCCACCGGCACCACCAACAGGAAGCCTGCCGAGACGAACAGACAGGTGGCGGCGAAGTTCGCGCCGGACGCGGTGGCCGTGTCCATCAGGGTCACCCGGCTGCTGTCCCCACCGTCCGGTGTGCCGCCGATCGCGAAGGCGGCGATCAGGATGAGCGGCAGCGCGGCAAGGATCCCCGCCATCACCAGCGTCCGCCTGCGCTTCAGCTGCCGTACGGCCTCGACACGCAGCGGCAGCGTGTGCCGTGCCCGGTAGCCCGGGGCCGACTCGACGAGCGTGCTCATGCGGAACCTCCGATCAGGTTGAGGAAGGCATCCTCCAGGCGGCGGTGCGGACCGACGCCCGTCAACGGCACGTCCAGCCGGACGAGTTCGGTGATCATGCCGGTGGCGGTGGCTCCGTCGAGGCGTACGAGCAGTCCTTCGTCCGTACGGGAGGCGGAACCGATACCCGGGAGCGCCGCGATCTTCTCGATCAATGGCTCCGGCACCTCCTCCGCGGTGGTGACCAGCAGGGTGTCGCTCTCGCCGGTGATCTCCGCGACCGGTCCTGCCTGCACCAGCCGCCCGTGGTCCATGACCACCAGATGCGTGCAGGACTGCTCGACCTCCGACAGGAGGTGGCTGGAGACGATGACCGTCCGGCCTGCGGCCGCGTACCGGATCATCACGTCCCGCATCTCACGGATCTGGGGCGGGTCGAGGCCGTTCGTCGGCTCGTCGAGGATGAGCAGATCGGGCATGCCGAGCATGGCCTGGGCGATGGCGAGACGCTGCCGCATGCCCTGCGAGTAGGTGCGTACGGCGCGGGCGAGGGCATCGCCGAGGCCGGCGATCTCCAGGGCCTCCTCCAAGTGCGCGTCGCTCGCAGGGCGGCCGGTGGCCCGCCAGTACAGCTCCAGGTTGTCGCGTCCCGACAGATGCGGCAGGAAGCCCGCGCCTTCGACGAACGCGCCGACCCGGGAGAGAACAGGTGCGCCGGGCCTGATGGCGTGGCCGAAGACGCGGATCTCGCCGTCGTCGGGCCGGATGAGGCCCATCAGCATGCGGAGGGTGGTGGTCTTGCCCGCGCCGTTGGGGCCGAGGAGGCCGAGTACCTGGCCCTTCTGGACACGGAAGGAGAGCTCCCGTACGGCGTACCGGTCGGCGGACTTGGAGTACCGCTTGGTCAACCCGGTGATCTCCAGGGGCACTTCGGCAAGCTCGGGGTCGGGTGCGGGAGCGACCACCCGGCGGCGGGCTGTGACCAGCAGGGCCGCCGCCAGCAGCGCGCCCGCGGCCGGGAGGACCCAGGTCCACCAGGGCAGTCCCGCGGCCTGCGTCTTCACGGCGGGCGCGGTGGGCACAGCCAGTGCGCCACTGCCGAGGAGTTCGACGGTGTACGCGGCGGGGGCGGCCGGAGACGCATAGCCGAGGTCGGTCGCGGACAGGACCAGCCGCAGCCGGTGACCGGCGTCGACCTCGTGGTCGACGGCCGGCAGGGTCAGTTCGACGTCCCTGCCCTGCCCGGCGCCCTCGACCCGGACCGGCGCGACGAGTTGGGAAGGCAGCACCTGCTCACGGCCGTTGGGCCCGACGTCGTACACCTTCCCGAACAGGACAGCGTCGCCGCTGCTCGAGGTCACCCTGACCTTGACGGCCGGCGAGCCGGTGATCCGCAGCGACTGGGCCAACGGCGCGGAGTCGAAGCGCGCGAACTGGCCGGGGAAGTCGAGGGAGAGTCCGAGGCCGAGAGAGGAGAGCTGGGTGAGCCCGCCGGTGAGGCCGGGGACGGCCGAGATGGCGGGCGGGGTGGCGCCGGCAGGATTCGCGAAGGTCTGCGCGCGGCCGTTGAGCGCGACCGGCCGCACGCCGCTGCCGAGCCCCGGGTAGGCGTTGCCGGTGGCGCCGCGCAGCAGGGCCTGTCCGTCGGTGGAGTCGACGCCGCCGGTGCGGCTGACGCGGAAGGCGGGCCCGGTGTCCGCGCCCTTGTCCTGCTTGAGATACCGGTCGAACCAGTCGCTGATACGGCTCTGGACGCGGCCGGTCTCCCGGTCGCCGCCGTCGTGGCCGCCCGCGATCCAGTCGACGGAGACGGGCGCGCCGTTGGCGCTGATCCTCTTGGCCATGGCATCGGCGTGCATCAGCGGGAAGAGCGAGTCCGCCTGGCCCTGCACGATGAGCGCGGGCACCTTGATGCGGTCGCCGACGGCGGAGGGGCTGCGGACTTCGAGGAGCGTACGGGCGGCGGCGTCGGGCTTTCCGGCAACGGCGACGCGCTCGTACATGGCGCAGAGCGCAGGTTCGAAACGCCCGCAGCCGCTCGGGTCGGCGGCGGCTTCGGCCCGGGCCGCCTCGGCCTTCGCCTCCTTGGCCTTCGCCGCGCCGCCGGGCGTCTTGGCCGTCGCCCCATCGGTCTTCGCCCCATCGGTCTTCGCCGCGTCGCCGGGGGCCGCCCGACCCGCCGGCGCGTCCGGTGCGGCCTCGTCGGCCGGGGGTTGCGAGCCGGAACCGGCCGCCGAACCCGCCGAGCCGGTCGAGAAGAAGATCCCGGCCCAGAGCTTCTTGAAAACACCGTTCGGGAAGAGCGCGTCGGCCAGGTTCCAGTAGGCGATCTGGGGTGCGATCGCATCGACCCGCTTGTCGTAGCCGGCCGCGAGGAGCGAGATCGCCCCGCCGTACGAGGCCCCGGTGACACCCACGCGCGGATCGCCGTCCGCGTCAAGCTGCACCTCGGGCCGCGCCGCCAGCCAGTCGATCAGCCGCGAGACGTCCTTGACCTCGAAGTCCGGGTCGTTGAGCCCGATTTTCCCGGTGGACTCACCGAAACCGCGGGCGGACCAGGTCAGCACGGCGTATCCGTCGCGGGCCAGCTGCTCGGCCTGGGCGCGTACATCCTGCTTACTGCCGCCGAAGCCGTGCCCGAGGAGAACAGCGGGCCGGCGGCCCGTGCCGCCCGCCGTGAAGTAGGAGGTGTCGATCTCCGCCCCGGGCATCTGCTGCACCCGGTCCTCACGGTGCACAGCCGGTGCGCTGTCGTCAGCGACCGCGGTCCAGGTGCCCGCGCCGGCGAGGACGGCGAAGGCCGCGACGCCTGCGAGCCATCGGCCGCGCGGCCGGGGAAGTCGGATCTGCATGCTTGAAACCCTAAGCCGGTCCCCTGTGCGGACTCGGCTGCCGCCAGGGGGAACTCACGAGCCTCCCCAAGTAGTACGGAGTACGGTCGCCGTACACCAGACGCGGTATGCAGCCTGGGGGAAGGGACCGCATGGACCTCCGTACGGACATCCGGCGCGCGACGACCGTGGCCGAGCTCACGGCGGCCGAGCACCTCTACGACGGACCGGCGCGGGCGGAGTGGGCCGAGCGGTTCCTTGCCGCCGCCGGGCATCTGATGCTGATCGCGTACGTCGACGGGACGCCGGCCGGGATGATCTCCGGCATCGAGATGCTCCATCCCGACAAGGGCACGGAGATGTGCCTGTACGAGCTGTCGGTGGACGAGACGTACCGCAGGCGCGGCATCGGACGGGCGCTGACCGAGGCGCTGACCGAGGTGGCGCGGGAGCGGGGTTGCTACGGCATGTGGGTAGGCGTGGACACCGACAACGGCCCGGCGACGGCGACCTACCGATCGGCGGGGGCGAAGGACGACGGCGTGTTCGCGATGCTCACCTGGGAGTTCCCGGCCAGGTAGCCACGGCCTCGTCGACGAGGCCGACCTGATGGGTGTTCACCGTCCGGGAGCCGTCATGCCGTACATGGTGTCGGCACCTTGTGTCGCACGTCACGTCACGAGACCCTGGTCAGCGCATATGCACTGTCTGGCAGCATGCACGCCCGTACTTGTCCCTTAAACGGTCAACGAAAGGTAGGTGCACGAGATGAGAACCACTGCCCGACGCGTCGGGGCGCTGATACCCGCAGTCGCCCTTGCGGCCGGTCTCCAGTTCGCCGTTTCCCCCACCGCGCACAGCGCGTCAATCGGCGATCTCCGTCTCGCTCCCACTGCAACTGCCGTACAGAACAGCTGGATTGTCGTCCTGAAGGACGGCACCACGCGCGCCGCCGATCTGGGAGTCACGCCGAACCACACCTACCGCAGTGCCCTTACGGGCTTCTCCGCGTCGATGTCCGGCGCGAAGGCCGCGAAACTCTCCGCCGATCCGCGCGTGGCGTACGTCCAGCAGAACGCCACGGTCCGCATCAACGAGACTCAGCCCAGTGCCACGTGGGGCATCGACCGCATCGACCAGCGGAACCTGCCGCTGTCGAAGACGTACACCTACAACACCACCGCGTCGAATGTGACCGCGTACATCATCGACACCGGGATCCGCACCTCGCACAGCGAGTTCGGCGGCCGCGCGAGCGTCGGCACGGACACGGTCGGCGGCGGCCAGAACGGCCAGGACTGCAACGGCCACGGCACGCATGTCGCCGGTACGGTCGGCGGCAAGACGTACGGCGTCGCCAAGGGCGTCAAGCTCGTGGCCGTACGTGTCCTGGACTGCCAGGGCTCCGGTACGACGGCCGGGGTCATCGCGGGCATCGACTGGGTGACCGCGAACGCGAAGAAGCCGGCCGTGGCGAACATGAGCCTGGGCGGCAGCGCGGACGCGGCGCTGGACAACGCGGTGAAGAAGTCCATCGGTTCGGGCGTGAGTTACGCGATCGCCGCGGGCAATGGCAACTTCCTCGGCCTGCCGGCGAACGCGTGCAACTACTCGCCGGCCCGCGTGCCCGAGGCGATCACGGTCGGCGCGACGGACAACACGGACCGGCGGGCGTCGTTCTCCAACTACGGCACCTGCCTGGACCTGTTCGCGCCGGGAGTGAACATCACCTCGTCATGGAAGGACAGCGACACGGCGACGAACACGATCTCCGGCACCTCGATGGCCACCCCGCACACTGCGGGCGCCGCGGCGCTCTACCTGGCGACCCACGCCACGGCGAGCCCGGTCCAGGTCCGGGACGCGCTGGTGAACGGCGCGACGAGCGGCAAGGTCCAGGACCCGCGGACGGGTTCGCCGAACAAGCTGCTGTATTCACTCTTCTAGAAGAGTGACCGGTCCAACCGACCGGTCCGGCCGAATGGCTGGTCCGGCCGAGTCTCTGGTCCGACCGAGCTGCTGCCCGAGGAGTTCCTGCCCATCCGGGCACGGCGCTCCTCGGGCAGCAGCCTGCTCGCGACGTTTTCTGCCGGCTTGTCCCGCACCTACAGCGACTCTGAATGATCAGGACTCGAACATCGGCGTACGGCTCTGCACCAGCCACCCACCTCGCGGCGTGGCGGCCGGGTGAGAGTGATGTGGCGTACGAACTGATGGAAGCAGGCCATGGTCGCGATGGCGGGGAGAGCGGCGACGCCCGCTCCGCTGACGGTCCTGGGCGCCGCGGCGACGCACGAGAGCGCGGCGAGCGCGCAGAAGAACAGGGCGATGGCCCAGGCGTGGGGAGCACGGCGGCGGTGCAGCGTGGCTCGCAGGATCGAGAGCGATGCGACCGTCCAGGGTCCGTACACCAGCGCCGGCCACCAGGGCGAAAGCCTGAACGCGGCACCAGGGGCGGCGGCGTGCCGCATGATGTCGTGGGTGAGCAGGCACCCGAGGATGCTCACGATGGCAATGATGACCGCACTCGCCCCTGCCAGGGCGTAGTTCAGGGACTGGTTGCGGTTGAGCTTCCACGCTCTCGGCTTCACCTTGTGCATCGGGCGCCGGCGGTGGCAGGACGGGCCCATCGTCGGGGGCCGCAGGTCCAGGACCGGGGGCGGCAGTTCCACGGGGTCGGGATTTTCCTGCAGCAGCTGTGTCAGTTCGACGTCCGGTTCCCAGCGCCCTTGCAGGACGTCAAGGTCCGGAGCAGAGAATGGTTCCTGCCCGAACGAGGCGCTGTAGCCGTCCCATTGGTCGGCGGAACTGTAACCGTCCCACTGTTCCGAGACGGATGCGTACGTCTCGTCGTACTGCTCAGCAGGCATTCCGTACGCCCCGAAGTGGTCGTGCCTGTCATACATGTGGTTCCTACCGTGGACGATGTCCAGTGGTGGTGGCAATGGCGGCTCCGGCAGTGGGCCGCGGTGGAAGTGTGCGGCGCCATGCTCGGCGGTCACGCGGGGAAGCGGCGGGTGTAATCGGCCTCGATCAGGTCCATGGCCGCCATGAAGTCCGCCAGTTCCGCGGTGCACTCCCGGGCCCGGACCAGAACGGCGGCACCTTCCGTACTGGTACGCATGGGCCACCGGGGCAGTCCGTCGGCACGTGGGTTGAGCGACTTGGGCTGTGAAGTTGGCGTTGTCACAGCCCTCTCAACGACGAACGCGCCCCCATCGCTATCGGCCACACGAATGAACCAATAAATAGTAAATAGGTGAAATATGCAGCCCCCGGCGTGTCGGAGACCCCGGAACGCCGGCGCATGTGAAATGCGAGCGAGCCGCCGTGGGCGCCGGCCGCGCCGCACCGGACAGACGCGGCCCGTACGGATACAGAGTTCCGTACGGGCCCGGTGCCTGCCTGCTGTTGCTGTCAGTGGTTGCGCGGGAAGCCCAGGTCCACGCCGGCCGGAGCGTCCGAAGGGTCCGGCCAGCGGGTGGTGACGACCTTACCGCGAGTGTAGAAGTGCACGCCGTCGTTGCCGTAGATGTGGTGGTCGCCGAAGAGCGAGTCCTTCCAGCCGCCGAAGGAGTGGTAACCCACCGGCACCGGGATCGGGACGTTCACGCCGACCATTCCCGCCTCGATCTCCAGCTGGAAGCGACGGGCCGCGCCGCCGTCGCGAGTGAAGATCGCGGTGCCGTTCCCGAAGGGAGAGGCGTTGATGAGCGCCACGCCCTCCTCGTACGTCTCCGCGCGCAGAACGCACAGCACCGGGCCGAAGATCTCGTCACGGTAGGCGTCGGAGTCGGTGGAGACGTGGTCGAGGAGCGACAGGCCGATCCAGTGGCCGTCCTCGAAGCCGTCGACCGTGTGGCCCGTGCCGTCCAGGACGACCTCCGCACCCTGCGCCGCCGCGCCCTTGACGTACGAGGCGACCTTGTCGCGGTGGGCCTTGGTGATCAGCGGGCCCATCTCCGACGCCGGGTCGTCGCCGGGGCCGATCTTGATCTTCTCGGCGCGCTCGCGGATCTTCTGCACCAGCTCGTCGGCGATGGAACTGACCGCGACGACCGCGGAGATGGCCATGCAGCGCTCACCGGCCGAGCCGTACGCCGCCGAGACCGCGGCGTCGGCGGCCGCGTCCAGGTCCGCGTCCGGGAGGACCAGCATGTGGTTCTTCGCGCCGCCGAGCGCCTGGACGCGCTTGTGGTTCGCGGAGGCGGTGGTATGGATGTAGCGGGCGATCGGGGTGGAGCCGACGAACGAGACCGCGCTGACATCCGGGTGCGCCAGCAGCGCGTCGACCGCGACCTTGTCGCCGTGGACGACATTGAGCACGCCGTCGGGCAGCCCGGCCTCCGAAGCCAGCTCGGCAAGGAGGTTGGCGGCCGACGGGTCCTTCTCGCTCGGCTTCAGTACGAAGGTGTTTCCGCAGGCGATGGCCAGCGGGAACATCCACATCGGCACCATCGCCGGGAAGTTGAACGGCGTGATGCCGGCGACGACACCGAGCGGCTGACGGATCGAGGAGACGTCGACCCGGCTGGATACCTGGGTGGACAGCTCACCCTTGAGCTGGGTGGTGATACCGCAGGCGAGTTCCACGATCTCCAGGCCGCGGGCGACCTCGCCGAGCGCGTCGGAGTGGACCTTGCCGTGCTCGGCGGTGATCAGCGCGGCGATCTCGTCGCGGTGCGCGTCGAGGAGTGCGCGGTAGTGGAAAAGGATCCCGGTGCGCTGCGCGAGCGAGGACGTGCCCCAGGTCGCGTACGCCGACCGCGCCGCCGTGACGGCCGCGTCGACCTCCTCCACCGAGGCCAGGGCGACCTGGGTGGTGACGGCGCCGGTCGCCGGGTCGGTGACCGGGCCCCAGTTGCCTGACGCACCCTCGACGGTCTTGCCACCGATCCAGTGGTTGACGGTCTTCATTTCGTGCTCCTTCAGAGATGGCGGCGTCGGGCGGTGACCTGCCGGTCGTACTCCTTCCGGGCCTCGACCGCCGACGGGCGGGTCGCGGTCTCGGCCACCGGAACATCCCACCACGCCTGCGCCGGAGGCGCGCCCGACACAGTGTCTGCCGTTTCGGTCTCGACGTAGACACATGTGGGAACGTCCGCCTCGCGGGCCACGGCGAGCGCTTCGTGCAGGTCACGCACCGTCTTGGCCCGGATCACACGCATTCCGAGCGAGGCGGCGTTCGCGGCCAGGTCGACCGGGAGCGGAGCCCCGGTGTACGTACGGTCGGGGGCCCGGTAGCGGTAGGCGGTGCCGAAGCGCTCCGCGCCGACCGACTCGGACAGACCGCCGATCGAGGCGTATCCGTGGTTCTGCAGGATGACGACCTTGATAGGGATGTTCTCCTGCACGGCAGTAACGATTTCAGTGGGATTCATCAGATACGTACCGTCGCCGACGAGCGCCCAGACGGGCCGGCCCGGCGCGGCCATCGCGACGCCGATGGCCGCCGGGATCTCGTAGCCCATGCAGGAGTAGCCGTACTCGACGTGGTACTGGTCGGACGAACGGGCGCGCCACAGCTTGTGGAGGTCGCCGGGGAGGGAACCCGCGGCGTTGATCACGATGTCGTCTCCCGTGACAAGAGCGTCCAGTGCGCCGAGCACCTGCGGCTGCGTGGGGCGGACATCCGGGTCGTCGGCCTCGTACGCGGCACCGACGCGGTACTCCCAGCGCTCCTTGTCGTCGGCGTACTCCGTCTCGTACGCGGGCTCGACGCGCATACGCGTGCCCAGCGCGCCGGTGAGCTCGTCCAGGGCGGTCCGGGCGTCCGCGACCAGGGAGAGACCGGCCATCTTGTGGGCGTCGAAGGAGGTGATGTTGATGTTCAGGAAACGGACGCCAGGGTTCTGGAAGAGGGTCGCTGATGCGGTGGTGAAGTCGGACCAGCGGGTGCCGACACCGATCACCAGATCGGCGGTACGGGCCAGCTCGTCGGCGGTCGCGGTGCCGGTGTGGCCGATGCCGCCGACGTCGCAGGAGTGGTCGTAGGGGAGCGAGCCCTTGCCGGCCTGGGTGGAGGCGACCGGGATGCCGGTCGCGTCGGCGAAGGCCCGCAGGGCCTGTTCGGCCTCGCTGTGGTGGACGCCGCCGCCCGCGACGATCAAGGGGCGGCGGGCGCCACTCACCGCGCGGCGCGCCGCGTCCAGCGCGTCCAGGTCGGGCCTCGGGCGGCACACCTGCCAGACGCGCTCGGCGAAGAAGTCCTCCGGCCAGTCGTACGCCTCGGCCTGCACATCCTGCGGCAGCGCGAGCGTGACCGCGCCGGTCTCGGCCGGGTCGGAGAGCACTCGCATCGCCTGCAGCGCCGCCGGAATCAACGCCTCGGGACGGGTGACACGGTCGAAGTAGCGGGAGACGGGGCGCAGGGCGTCGTTGACCGACACATCGCCCGCGTACGGGACTTCGAGCTGCTGGAGGACCGGGTCGGCGGGGCGGGTCGCGAACACGTCGCCGGGCAGCAGGAGGACAGGAAGCCGGTTCACGGTGGCGAGCGCGGCGCCGGTGACGAGGTTGGTCGCGCCGGGGCCGATGGAGGTGGTGACGGCGTGGGCGGAGAGACGCCGGGACTGACGGGCGTAGCCGACGGCGGCGTGCACCATGGCTTGTTCGTTGCGGCCCTGGATGTACGGCATGGGGGGTCCGGGGAGTGTCTCCCCGGGAAGCACGGTGGTGCCGGACTCGAGCAGCGCCTGGCCGAGGCCGGCCACATTGCCGTGCCCGAAGATGCCCCAGGTGGCGTTGATCAGTCGGTGGCGGCGGCCGTCGCGCTCGGTGTACTGGCGGGCGAGGAAGGCGACGAGCGCCTGGGCGACGGTGAGTCGGCGCGTATTCGTTCCCGAACTCATTGCTGGCCCTCCTCGGCCTCGTACATCGGCAGCCGGGGGTCGACGGCCTGCTCCGGCCAGGTGTCGCGGATCCAGCCGTGGTCGGGGTGGTCGCGGATCAGCCACTCCCGTGTACTGCCGGGGCCCGCCATCACATTGAGGTAGTACATGTCCCGGCCGGGCGCGGCGATGGACGGGCCGTGCCAGCCGTCGGGGATGAGGACGGCGTCACCCGTACGGACCTCGGCGAGGACGTCCGTACCGCCGGGCCTCGACGGGGAGACCCGGTGGTAGCCCATACCGCCGCGGTCGATCTCGAAGTAGTAGATCTCCTCGAGCTCGGACTCGACGCCGGGGCGGTGCTCGTCGTGCTTGTGCGGCGGGTACGAGGACCAGTTGCCGCCGGGTGTGAGCACCTCGACCGCGATGAGCTTGTCGCAAAGGAAGGTGTCTGCCGCGGCGAAGTTGTTCACCTGGCGCGAGCAGCTGCCCGAGCCGCGCAGCTCAACCGGTACCTCCGGCGCGGGGCCATAGCGAGCGGGGAGTCGGCGCTCGCACTTCGCTCCTGCCAGGGCGAAGCGGCCTCCCGCACCGGAGGCGATCTGTGCATGGGCATCGCGCGGCACATAGGCGAAGTCCGTCACTCCGCCGAACACGCTTTCCCTGCCCAGCAGTTCAAAGGTCTCGCCTTGCGTGTGCACTGTGCAACCGCCGGTGAGCGGCAGCACGATCCACTCGCTGTCCCCGGCGGCGAGGGTGTGCGAGGCGCCGGGCGCCAGTTCCAGTACACGCAGGCTGGAGTACCCCCAGCCGGCCTGCTCGGGGTCGATGCGCAGGGCGTAGGGACCACGCGCCGCGGCCCCCGCCGGTACGTACAGCTCCTGCAGCTTTTCGTCGCTCATGCCTTCTCCGTACCCCCTACAGCAGTCCGACGGCAGTATCGACCGCCCCCGCGACGTCCCCGTCGACCGGATAGAGCAGCGAGCGTCCCACCACCAGTCCCTGGACGGTGGGCAGTTGCAGTGCTCCACGCCATTTCTCGTATGCCCCGTGCTGGTCGTCCCCGATCTCGCCGCCGAGGAGGACCGCCGGGAGGGTCGAGGTCTCCATCACGGCCGCCATGTCTTCGGGGTCGTCGGTCACGGGGACCTTCAGCCAGGTGTACGCGGAGGTGCCGGCCAGACCGGAGGCGATGGCGATCGACCGGGTGACGGCTTCCGCGCCGAGATCGTTGTGGAGGCGGCCGTCGATGCGGTGACATATGAACGGTTCGATGAAGACGGGAAGCCGACGTTCGGCCATCTCGTCGACGGCGCGGGCGGTGGCATGCAGTGTGTCGAGCGAGGCCGGGTCGTCGTAGTCGATACGGAGGAGGAGCTTGCCCGCGTCGAAACCGAGCCGGTCCAGGTCCTGGGCGCGGTGGCCGGTGAACCGGTCGTCGAGCTCGAAGGCCGCGCCCGCGAGGCCTCCGCGGTTCATCGAGCCCATCACGACCTTGTCCTCGAGGGCGCCGAGGAGGAGCAGGTCGTCGAGGATGTCGGCGGTGGCGAGGACGCCGTCGACACCGGGGCGGGAGAGGGCGAGGCAGAGCCGCTCCAGCAGGTCGAGGCGGTTGGCCATGGCGAGGTGCCGGTCACCGACGGCGAGGGCCCCACGGGCGGGGTGATCGGCGGCGATGATCATCAGCCGGCCGCTCTCGCCGATGAGCCGGGGACGCCTGCGCCGCCGGGTGGCGGCCTCGGCGACGGCCTCGGGGTGCCGGGTGCGGATCCCGACGAGCTCGGCGATGTCGACGCGGCTCACGAGGCGGCTCCGGGCGGGACGAGAGGGGTGCCGGAGTGCGGGGGCGCCTCGCCGATGGGCGGGAGCGGGGCTCCGGACGGGGTCGATGGTCCGGGCGGCACGGGGGCTCCTGGCGGGATCGATGGTCCGGGCGGAACGGGGGCTCCTGGCGGGATCGATGGTCCGGGCGGGACCGGGGCGCCGGCGAGGACCTGGTCGACCTCCGCGGCGTACGGCATCGCGGTGGAGCAGGCGAGGCGGGCGGCAACGATGGCTCCGGCCGCGTTGGCGTACCGCATGACGCGCTCCAACCCCCAGCCCGACAGCAGCCCGTGGCAGAGCGCACCGCCGAACGCGTCGCCCGCGCCCAGACCGTTGACCACCTCGACGGGGACGGGTGGGACCTCGGTCTGTGTCCCGTCGCGGTGAACGGCGAGGACGCCCTTGGGGCCCTGTTTGACGACGGCGAGTTCGACCCCGGCGGCAAGGAGCGCACGCGCGGCGGCGTACGGCTCGCGCTCACCGGTGGCGATCTCGCACTCCTCGAGATTGCCGACGGCGACAGTGGCGTGTGCGAGAGCCTGCGTGTAGTACGGCCGCGCCTCGCCCGGATCTCCCCAGAACATGGGCCGCCAGTCCAGGTCGAAGACCGTGGTGCCGGACTTGGCGCGGTGGGCGAGCGCGGCCAGCGTCGCGGTGCGGCTCGGCTCCGCGCACAGGCCCGTGCCGGTCATCCAGAAGACCCTCGCATCGCGGATCGCCGCCAGGTCCAGCTCGTGCTGGTGGATCTCGAGGTCGGGTGCTTTCGGCTGCCGGTAGAAGTAGAGCGGGAAGTTGTCCGGAGGGAAGATCTCGCAGAAGGTGACCGGGGTCGGATACGCGGCCACCGGAGTCACCCAGCGGTCGTCGACCCCGAACTCCCCCAGTGCCTGGTGGAGATAGTCACCGAAGGCGTCCTGCCCGGTGCGGGTGATCACCGCCGTCCGCCGGCCGAGCCGGGCGGCACCCACCGCGACATTCGTGGCCGAGCCGCCGAGAAACTTCCCGAACGTGTCGACCTGCGCCAACGGGACCCCGGTCCGCAGCGGATAGAGGTCCACGCCGATCCGGCCCATCGTGATCACGTCGTACGGCTGAGGCATACGCGTCCCTTCGGTTCGAGCCGGCTGTCCCCAGGTGTAGTGCTCCCTACTGAACCCTGTCAACATTTTGTCCTTACATTCGGACGAAGCCTTGACACCTTTCTTCGACGGCCGGAAAGCTGACCCGCATGACCTCCTCAGCCCCCGCCCTGAACCGCATCCGGGTCGGCTCGGCCCCCGACTCCTGGGGGGTGTGGTTCCCCGACGATCCTCAGCAGGTCCCCTGGCAGCGCTTCCTCGACGAGGTCTCCGACGCCGGGTACGAGTGGATCGAGCTCGGCCCGTACGGCTATCTCCCGAGCGATCCCGCCCGCCTCACCGCGGAGACCGCGCGGCGCGGGCTGAAGGTCTCGGCCGGCACGGTCTTCACCGGGCTGCACCACGGACCGGCGGTCTGGGAGAAGACCTGGGCCCATGTCTCGGACATCGCGGCACTCACCCGGGCCATGGGCGCGGACCATCTGGTCGTCATCCCCTCCTTCTGGCGCGACGACAAGACCGGCCGGGTACTGGAGGACCACACCCTCACCCCGGAGCAGTGGCGCGATCTCACTACCCAGACAGAGCGGTTGGGCCGCGAGGTGCGCGAGCGCTACGGGCTGAAGATCGTCGTCCACCCGCACGCGGACACTCATATCGACAGCGAGAAGAACGTCAGCCGTTTCCTCGACGCCACCGACCCGGACCTCGTCTCGCTCTGCCTGGACACCGGGCACTACGCCTACTGCGGCGGCGACAGCGTCAAGCTGATCGAGACCTACGGGGAGCGGATCGGCTATCTGCACCTCAAGCAGGTGGACCCCGAGATCCTGGCCGAAGTGGTCACGGACGAGGTGCCGTTCGGACCTGCCGTCGGCCGGGGCGTGATGTGCGAACCGCCGTCCGGTGTGCCCGCGCTGGAGCCCGTACTGACCGCGGCCCAGGCACTCGATGTCGACCTCTTCGCCATCGTCGAGCAGGACATGTATCCGTGCCCGCCGGACAAGCCCTTCCCGATCGCCGAGCGGACGCGCGGTTTCCTGCGCTCCTGCGGCGCCTGACACTCACGCACCACTTCTGTCACGGTTGTCGACTTCTCATCACGCATGTCTTCATTACGCGGGGCTTCTGTCACAGGCGATCAACAGGCCCATTCCGCCTCTCACTCGGCGTCGTTCAACGGGCACAGGCTCAGTGATCACCAGCGTCCGCGCCGCAGCTCACCCGACGGCCCCCCGCGCCGCGGCTGCCGCGCACGCAGGGAGGTGGCACCACCATGGCGGACAGAAAACTCTGGTCCTACAAGGAGATCGCCGCGCACATCCAGGTGCAGCCGGACACGGTCCGTTCGTACCGCAAGCACGGCCTTCTCCCGCCGCCCGACCATGTGGAGGCCGGCAAGCCCTACTGGCACGCGGACACGATCCGCGTCTGGGTGGCCAATCGCCCCGGGAACAGGGGTCGCATGGACTGAACGTCAAAAGGGCTGAGAGCCCACGGACCGAGAACCGCAGATCCGGAGCCACCGGGCCCCCGCGCCGCGTGCGCGCGGGGCCCGGGCCGTTCGCGGGTCTCCGAGGAGCATCACCAGCTCCTCGGACTTCGCCATCCACGGCTTCCGTCATCGCGGTCCTCTCTTAATCGGTTGCTCCCTCCAGGGGCATGTCCCGACAATCCCCGGGTGACTCAGCAGCCGACCACAACCTTCTCCGTCAAGCCCACCCTCGTTGGCGAGAAGGTGATTCTGCGTCCTTTCACCGGCGCGGATGCGCCCGCCATGGCCGCGATCCTGGGCGATCCCGAGGTGATCCTCTTCACCGGGTCGGCCGCCGGGGGTGAGCCGGACCTGGAGCGGCTGCGCGCCTGGTACGGGACGCGCAGCGACCAGGACGACCGGCTCGACCTCGCCGTGGTGGACCGGGCCGGCGGCGAAATCGTGGGTGAAGTCGTCCTCCATGAGTGGGACGCGCACAACCGCAGCTGCCGCTTCCGCACCCTGATCGGCCCGAAGGGACGCAATCGCGGCATGGGCACCGAGGCCACCCGACTGGTGGTCGGGCACGGCTTCGAGCAACTGGGCCTCAACCGGATCGCTTTGGGCGTCTTCAACTTCAACCCGCGAGCGATCCGGGCCTACGAGAAGGCCGGCTTTGTGGCGGAGGGGACCGAGCGCGAGGCGCTGCTCCACGAGGGCGAGTGGATCGACGCCACCTGCATGTCGATTCTGGCCCGGGAGTGGTCGGCCCACCGCGGCGTCAGGCCTTGACCCTGTCCCGTACCGCGTCGGGATCCGAATCCGGTTCCGAATCCGGTTCCGGTTCCGGTTCCGAATCGGGATCCAGTGCTGGATCGGGCTCGGGTTCCGGCCGCGGCACGGGCTGCGATATCTCCCCCTCGCTCACCCCGAACCGTTCATGGAAGCGGCGCAGCGGCCCGGGGGCCCACCAGGTCGAGGCGCCCATCAGCTTCATCACCGAGGGGACCAGCAGACTCCGCACCACCATGGCGTCCATCAGCACGGCCAGCGCGATTCCGAGTCCGAGCATCTTGGTGTTGGTCACCCGTGAGGTGCCGATGCCCACCATCACCACCGCGAGGATCACGGCTGCCGCGGTGATCAGTCCGCCGGTGCGCTGAAGCCCGAATCTCACCGCGTGTTCATGGTCGCCGGTGTGGTCGTACTCCTCCTTGATCCGGGAGAGCAGAAAGACGCCATAGTCCATGGAGAGCCCGAACGCGATGCAGAACATCAGGACAGGCAGCGTGGTCTCGATGTCTCCGGTGGATGTGAAGGAGAGCAGCCCGGAGAGGTTGCCGTCCTGGAAGACCCAGACCACAGCCCCGAACATCGCCGTCAGGCTCAGGGCATTGAGCACGACTGCCTGGATCGGGATGAGCACGCTGCCGGTGAGCAGGAAGACCAGTAGCAGAGTCACCACGACGATGATCCCCAGCGCCAACGGCAGCCGGTCCGCGATGGCGCCCTTGGAATCCTCCAGCACGGCGGCTCTTCCGGTGACCGAGGTCTCGAACGGGGCCGGTACCGCGCGCAGGTCATGGACGAGCTGCTGGGCTCCCTCCCCCACCGCCTCGCCCTTGGGCTGCACCGTGAAGTAGGCGGAGGAGCCCGAGGTGATGGGCCCGTCGACCCGCAGCACGCCCGGGAGGGCGGCGATGCGGCCGCGATACTCGGCGTACGCGGCAGCGGGGGTCGCCGCCACCCCGGTGGATCCGGCGGCCCGGGCGCCCGGGGTCGCCTCGGCGTACACCTCGAGTCCGCCGGCCGGGCTGCCGGGGAAGCCGTCCCGTATCTGCTGCTGCACCACATGGGACTCGGCGGTCGAGGGCAGCTGACGGTCGTCCGGGGTACCGAACTTCACGCCCAGGAAGGGCAGCCCGAGCAGCACCAGACCGGCGACGGTGGCGAGGGCGAAGAGCGGGGCGCGGCGCATCACCAGACCCGCGAGGCGGGTCCACCCCGCGCCGGCCTCCCCGGACCCGGTCTCCCGGGCATCGTTCGCCCCGGGCTCGCCGGTCGGCGTGCTCTTGTTCCGCCCACGTCGCAGGAGGCGGCGCAGATCCAGCGCGTTGACCCGGTGGCCCAGCAGCATCAGCGCGGCAGGCAGCAGGATCAGCGCGGCGCCCGCGGCCAGCAGCACCACCGCGATCCCGGCGTAGGCGAAGGAGCGCAGGAAGTACTGCGGGAAGACCAGCATCGCGGCCAGCGACACGGCAACGGTCAGCGCGGAGAAGAGAACCGTGCGGCCCGCGGTGCGCAGGGTGATGCCCACCGCCTCCCGCACCTCGGCACCCGCGGCCAGCTCCTCCCGGAACCTGCGCACGATGAACAGGGCGTAGTCGATGGCGAGTCCGAGCCCCAGGGCCGTGGTGAGGTTCTGCGCGAAGACCGAGACATCGGCGAATTCCGTGATGCCGCGCAGCACGGCATTCGTGCCCAGGATGGCGATGATGCCGACGCCCAGCGGCAGCAGCGCCGCGATCGCGCTGCCGAAGACCATCACCAGCAGCACCAGCGTCACGGGCAGCGCGATCATCTCGGCCCGCAGCAGGTCTTCCTGGATGATCGTCGTCATCTCGTGCTGTACGCCGATCGGGCCGCCCACCGAGACTTCCACCGGACCCCGCGCACCCCGGTAGTGGGGAGCTATTCGCTCCAGTACCTGGGCCGAGGTCTTTTCGTCGCCCTCGACACGGGCCGCGATCAGCGCCTGCCGCCCGTCCTCGGCGCGCAACGCGGGCGAGCCTGTCTGCCAGTACGAACCGACGCCCGTGACGCCCTTCTCGGCGGCGAGCCGCTCGCTGAGCCGGCGCCCCTCAGCGGCGACCGCCGGAGCGTCCACATTCGCGCGCCCGCTGTCCACGAGCAGCAGGAGATTCGGCTGGGAGGCGGGAAACTCCCGCTCCAGCGCCTCTTTCGCATACGTCGACTCGGCGCTCGGGTCCTGCCAGCCACCGCTGCCCATGCGGTCGGCGACCCCGCTGCCGGCGAACACGGCAAGTGCGGTGAGGACCAGGGCAGCCAGCAGCGAGAGTCGCGGCCGCGCGGTCACGAACCGGGTCCATCCCCCCACCGGCGGCGGGCTGTTGACTTCGGACATGGTGCGGTGTCCCCTTCACCTGGCCCATGCGCAGGCTCCCCGGCAGGCAGCATGGGTCGACCATTGCCATAGACTGGCAAACACGAGCTACCGCTCGCATTAATCAAGAATGCGAGCGACTACTCGCGTTTGTCAACCGCCGCCAGGAAGCTGGGTATTCAACGTGCCGGAGCCCACGACCCCGGAGCCAGCCGCGCCCACGGAACCCGCAACCCGGGAGTCCACGACCACGGAGCCCGCGACCCGGGAGCCGGCCGCGACCACGGGGGGCGCCAAGCCGCGCCGCCGCCAGGCCCGCGGGGAGCGCCGTATCGCCCAGCTCCTCGACGCCGCCGCGAACGTCTTCTGCACCACCGGCTACACCGGGGCCAGCACCAACGCCATCGCCCGCGAGGCCGGCGTCTCCCCCGGCACGCTCTACCAGTTCTTCCCGAACAAGGAGGCCATCGCCGTCGAGCTCGGCGGCCGGCTCCTCCAGCGGTGGCGCGAGTCCCACGGCACGGCCCTGGCGGCCGCCAACCTCGACCTCCCGCTCGACCAGCTGCTGGACGCGGTCCTCGACCCGCTCTTCGCCTTCAACCACGAGAACCCGGCCTTCGCCGCCCTGGTACACGGTCCCGACGTCCCCGGCCAGATCACCCAGGAGTTCAACGCCCTGCACGCGGCGCTGATCACCCGGATCGAGCAGATCGTCGCGAGCTTCCTCCCCGAGGCCCCGCCCGCCGAGCTCGCCCGCACAGCGACCATGATCTTCGCCATCTTCAAGGCGGGCCTCGACCTGGTCCTCGCCCACGAGGGCGAGGAGCGACAGGCGTACATCACAGAGCTCAAGAAAGTCATGTTCCGCTATCTGGCCCCCATCGTCGGCGTCTGCCCGGCGGGGCAGCAGGCTGGACAGCGGACCGAGGAGTGGACTGATGAGCAGCACGGCGCGCGACGGGGTCCGCATTCGCATTAATACCCCCTAGGGGTACAGTCTGAGGTGTGTATCAGGAAGCCTCGGGATTCCCGCGGCCCTCCGGCACACCATGACCTCGTACGTGTTGCACCCCCGAAGAGGAGAACGCCATGACCGCCGAGACGAAGACCGGGACCGAGACCGCCCGGACGACCGGCTGCTGCGGCGGCGGCGCCTGTGGCACCGGCTCGGCCGACGTGCAGATCGGCGGCGTCACCACCGTCTACCAGGTCACCGGCATGACCTGCGGTCACTGCGAAGGCGCCGTCTCCAGCGAGATCTCCGAGCTGCCGGGCGTCGTATCGGTGAAGGCGGTCGCCTCCACCGGTCAGGTGACCGTGATCTCCGAGGCCCCGCTCGACGACGCCATGGTGCGCGAGGCCGTCGACGAGGCCGGGTACGAGCTCGTCGGCCAGGTCTGAGTTCGCGTACTCACCTCCGCACCCGCAGCGCCCTCCCGCCGGGTCGTACCCGACCAGTCCGACACTGGTCCCGTACGGCCCGGCCCCGTTTTCTGGAGTTCCGAAGTGGATACACCCCAGGTCGAGCTCACCATCGGCGGGATGACCTGCGCTTCCTGCGCGGCTCGCGTCGAGAGGAAGCTGAACCGCATGGACGGCGTCAGCGCCACCGTCAACTACGCGACCGAGAAGGCGAAGATCTCCTATCCGCACGACATGGAGGTCACCGATCTCATCGCCACCGTGGTGAAGACCGGCTACTCGGCCGAGCCTCCCCCGCCGCACGAACCCGAGCCGGACCCCGCCGTTGATTCCGGGGCGCGGCGGGCCGTGGACTCCGGGGCGCGACCCGACCCTGAGGCGGCCTCCCTCCGCCGGCGCCTGATCGTCTCCGCCGTGCTCGCGGCGCCCGTCGTCCTCATGGCGATGATCCCCGCCCTCCAGCTCGACAACTGGCAGTGGCTCTCGCTCACCCTCGCCGCCCCCGTCGTCGTCTGGGGCGCGCTGCCCTTCCACCGGGCCACCTGGACCAACCTCCGGCACGGCGCGGCCACCATGGACACTCTGGTCTCCGTCGGCACGCTCGCGGCCTTCGGCTGGTCGCTGTGGGCGCTCTTCCTCGGGGACGCGGGCATGCCCGGCATGCGCCACGGCTTCGAACTCACGGTCACGCGCGCCGACAGCACATCGACGATCTATCTCGAGGTCGCCGCGGGCGTGGTGACCTTCATCCTTCTCGGCCGCTATCTGGAGGCACGCTCCAAGCGGAAGGCGGGCGCCGCCCTGCGCGCCCTGCTGGAGCTGGGCGCCAAGGATGTCGCCGTACTGCGCGGCGGCACGGAGACACGTATTCCGGTCGGCCGGCTCGCCGTCGGCGACCGTTTCGTCGTACGTCCCGGAGAGAAGATCGCCACCGACGGCATCGCCGTCGAGGGCACGTCCGCCGTGGACGCCTCCATGCTCACCGGCGAGTCCGTGCCGGTGGATGTGACCGCGGGCGAGCCGGTCGCCGGCGGCTGCGTCAACACCGCCGGCCGACTGGTGGTGGAGGCCACCCGGATCGGCGCCGACACCCAGCTCGCCCGGATGGCCCAGCTGGTGGAGGACGCCCAGAACGGCAAGGCCGAGGTGCAGCGCATCGCCGACCGGATATCGGCCGTCTTCGTCCCCGTCGTACTGCTGATCGCGCTCGGCACGCTGGTGGCCTGGCTGCTCACCACGGACGATGTGACCGCGGCCTTCACCGCCGCTGTCGCCGTACTGATCATCGCCTGCCCGTGTGCCCTGGGGCTCGCCACGCCGACCGCTCTCATGGTCGGTACAGGACGCGGCGCCCAGCTCGGAATCCTGATCAAGGGCCCGGAGGTCCTGGAGTCCACCCGCAAGGTCGACACGGTCGTCCTGGACAAGACGGGGACGGTCACCACCGGCCGGATGCGCCTCCAGCGGGTGTACGTCGCCGAAACCGCCGAGGAGCATCAGCTGCTGCGCTTCGCGGGCGCACTGGAGCACGCCTCGGAGCATCCCATCGCCCGCGCCGTCGCGGCGGGCGCCGAGGAGCGGGTCGGCACGCTCCCCGCCGCCGAAAGTTTCGAGAACGTCCCGGGCCTCGGCGTACGCGGGGTCGTCGAAGGACACGAGGTGCTCGTCGGGCGGGCGCAACTGCTCACGGAGGCGGGCGTCGAGCTGCCCGACGAGCTCGCCTCGGCCGCGGCTCAGGGACGTACGGCGGTCTTCGCCGCGCTGGACGGCAAGGCGCTCGGCGTTCTCACCGTCGCCGACGCGGTCAAGGACACCAGCGCCGAGGCGGTCGCACGGCTGCGGGCCCTTGGCCTCACCCCGGTGCTGCTGACCGGCGACAACAGGGCAGTCGCCGAGTCGGTCGCGGCCGAGGTCGGTATCGACGAGGTGTACGCCGAGGTCATGCCCGAGGACAAGGTGGACGTGGTCAGGCGCCTCCAGGCCGAGGGCCGCAGCGTCGCCATGGTCGGCGACGGCGTGAACGACGCGGCCGCGCTGGCCACCGCGGACCTGGGCCTGGCGATGGGCACGGGCACGGACGCGGCGATCGAGGCCGGCGACCTGACCCTCGTACGCGGGGACCTGAGGGTGGCAGCCGACGCGATCCGTCTCGCACGCCGGACTCTGACCACCATCAAGGGCAATCTTTTCTGGGCTTTCGGCTACAACGTCGCCGCGCTGCCGCTGGCGGCATTCGGCCTGCTCAACCCCATGATCGCGGGATTTGCCATGGCCTTTTCGTCCGTATTTGTGGTGACCAACAGCCTGCGGCTGCGCTCCTTCACGTGACTACAAATAGGTCACAAGACCTTCACAAGGAGACCTAGATCACAGATATTTAGGGGTAACCATTGCGGCTCCTCGCGAGTCTAAATGGGCGATGCCGAGAACGTCTTGGGGGACGTTCATGGGATGTCTTGGGGGACGTCCCAGGCAAGCGTTGGCCGGGGCACGTGCCCGGGGAGCTTTGAGCGGCCCTCCCGTACGTACCCCGGCAGACCGCGTGAGGAGCTTCTGCGGTCAGCAGACGCCCGGCCGGATCCCGTGGGGGGAATCCGCTCCGGGGAAATGGGAAGCGCCCCGCCCGCCGACCCGTGGGGGGATCGGCAGCGGGGCGCTTTCCGCTGTCCGCGCCGGTTACCGGGCGCGGACACGCATACGTACGGGTGTCAGCGAGCCTCGACCGGCACGAAGTCGCGCAGGACCTCGCCGGTGTAGATCTGGCGCGGGCGGCCGATACGGGACCCCGGCTCCTTGATCATCTCGTGCCACTGGGCGATCCAGCCGGGCAGCCGGCCGATGGCGAAGAGCACGGTGAACATCTCGGTCGGGAAGCCCATCGCCCGGTAGATCAGGCCGGTGTAGAAGTCCACGTTCGGGTAGAGGTTGCGCGAGACGAAGTAGTCGTCGGAGAGCGCGTGCTCCTCCAGCTTGAGCGCGATGTCGAGCAGCTCGTCGGACTTGCCGAGTGCCGAGAGGACATCGTGCGCCGCCGCCTTGATGATCTTCGCCCGGGGGTCGAAGCTCTTGTAGACGCGGTGGCCGAAGCCCATCAGGCGGACGCCGTCCTCCTTGTCCTTCACCTTGCGGATGAAGGAGTCGACGTCGCCGCCGTTGGTCTGGATGCCCTCGAGCATCTCCAGCACCGACTGGTTGGCGCCACCGTGCAGCGGGCCCCACAGGGCGCTGATGCCGGCGGAGATCGAGGCGAACATGTTCGCCTGCGAGGAACCGACCAGACGCACGGTGGAGGTCGAACAGTTCTGCTCGTGGTCCGCGTGCAGAATCAGCAGCTTGTCGAGCGCCGACACCACAACCGGGTCCAGGTCGTACTCCTGCGCGGGGACCGAGAAGGTCATCCGCAGGAAGTTCTCCACGTACCCGAGGTCATTGCGCGGGTAGACGAAGGGATGGCCGATCGACTTCTTGTAGGCGTACGCCGCGATCGTCGGCAGCTTGGCGAGCAGCCGGACCGTGGAGAGATGACGCTGCTTCTCGTCGAACGGATTGTGGCTGTCCTGATAGAACGTGGACAGCGCGCTGACCACGGAGGACAGCATCGCCATCGGATGGGCGTCCCGCGGGAATCCGCCGTAGAACCGCTTGACGTCCTCGTGCAGCAGCGTGTGCTGGGTGATCTCGCTCTTGAAGGCCGACAGCTCGTCGACTGTCGGAAGCTCGCCGTTGATCAGCAGGTACGCCACCTCGAGGAAGGTGGAACGCTCGGCCAGCTGCTCGATCGGGTAGCCGCGGTATCGCAGGATGCCCTGCTCGCCGTCGAGGTAGGTGATCGCGGATTTGTAGGCGGCTGTATTGCCGTATCCACTGTCCAGGGTCACCAGACCGGTCTGGGCTCGGAGCTTCCCGATGTCGAAGCCCTTGTCGCCGACGGTGCTCTCGACCACCGGGTAGGTGTGTTCACCGTCCGCGTACCGCAGTACTACAGAGTTGTCGCTCACGTCATCCCTCACCGACGTAGTGCCTCTTCTTCGAGGTGCCCTGACTGTCTCTACCATCCCCCATTTGGCTCAGGAGAGTGCACTCGGGGTCGACCATTGGGCCTATTGGCGGCACTCAGTGCCGCCAACCTGCTCATCTTGCCCCCTTCGCCCCGCTTCCGGAAGCCAGGGGTGCCGTTCGCCACCCCACGGGCCCCAGGTGTCACACCCGGCCGGCGCAGCGAATCCCGCTCAGCCGCCGGTCAGCCGGTGGTCGAGCGCGGTAAAGCGTCTGCCTGCGGAAACAGTGCGCACCGCCTGCCCGATCGCCTTACGGGAGCCGACCAGCACGACGAGTTTCTTGGCCCGGGTGACGGCGGTATAGAGGAGGTTCCGCTGGAGCATCATCCAGGCCCCGGTCGTGACCGGGATCACGACCGCCGGGTATTCGCTGCCCTGTGAGCGGTGGATGGTCACGGCGTAGGCATGGGCCAGCTCGTCCAGCTCGTCGAAGTCGTACGGAATCTCCTCGTCCTCGTCCGTCAGCACCGTCAGCCGCTGGTCGTCCAGCTGGAGCGAGGTGACCACGCCGACCGTGCCGTTGAAGACGCCGTTCTTTCCCTTCTCGTAATTGTTGCGAATCTGGGTGACCTTGTCGCCGACGCGGAAGACACGGCCGCCCAGGCGCTTCTCCGGAAGGTCGGGCCTGGCGGGCGTAATCGCCTGCTGGAGCAGACCGTTGAGCGTGCCGGCGCCCGCCGGGCCGCGGTGCATGGGCGCCAGCACCTGCACATCGCGCCGCGGATCCAGGCCGAACCTGGCGGGGATGCGGCGGGCCGCCACGTCCACCGTGAGCTTTCCCGCGTCCTCCGTCTCGTCCTCCACAAAGAGGAAGAAGTCGGAGAGACCCGAAGTGATGGGCTGGACACCGGAGTTGATGCGGTGGGCGTTGGTGACGACACCCGACTGCTGGGCCTGGCGGAAGATCCGGGTCAGCCGGACGTTCGGTACGGGCCCGCCGTCGGCGAGCAGGTCGCGCAGCACCTCGCCGGCGCCGACGCTGGGCAGCTGGTCCACATCCCCCACCAGCAGCAGATGGGCGCCGGGGGAAACGGCCTTGACCAGCTTGTTGGCGAGGAGCAGATCGAGCATGGACGCCTCGTCGACCACCACCAGATCCGCGTCGAGCGGCCGGTCCCTGTCGTACGCCGCGTCGCCGCCGGGCCTGAGTTCGAGCAGCCGGTGCACGGTGGACGCCTCGGCGCCGGTGAGTTCGGCGAGCCGTTTGGCCGCGCGTCCGGTCGGTGCGGCCAGCACCACCTTCGCCTTCCTGGCCCGGGCCAGCTCCACGATGGAGCGGACCGTGAACGACTTGCCGCAGCCGGGACCGCCGGTCAGCACGGCGACCTTCTTGGTGAGCGCGAGCCTGACCGCCGCCTCCTGCTCGGGCGCGAGCTCCGCGCCCGTACGCTCCACGAGCCAGGCCAGCGCCTTGTCCCAGACGACGTCCTGGAAGCCGGGCATCCGGTCCTCGGCGGCTCCCAACAGCCGACGCAGCTGGGCGGAGAGGGAGATCTCGGCCCGGTGGAAGGGCACCAGATACACCGCGGCGACCGGCTCGCCGCCATCCGGCGCCGGCACCTTCTCCCGTACGACCCCTTCCTCCTCGCCCGCGAGCTCGGCGAGACACTCGATGACAAGGCCGGTGTCCACCTGGAGCAGCTTCACCGCGTCGCTGATCAACTGCTCCTCGGGCAGGAAACAGTGCCCTTGGTCGGTGGACTGCGACAGGGCGTACTGCAGCCCCGCCTTGACCCGCTCCGGGCTGTCGTGCGGTATGCCGACCGCCTGCGCGATCTTGTCGGCGGTGAGGAAGCCGATGCCCCAGACGTCGGCGGCGAGGCGGTACGGCTGGTTCTTCACGACCGAGATCGAGGCGTCCTCGTACTTCTTGTAGATGCGCACCGCGATGGACGTGGAGACGCCGACCCCCTGCAGGAAGACCATGACCTCCTTGATGGCCTTCTGCTCCTCCCAGGCCACGCCGATCAACTTCGTCCGCTTCGGGCCGAGTCCGGGGACCTCGATGAGCTTCTCGGGCTGCTGCTCGATGATGTCGAGCGTGTCGATGCCGAAGTGCTCGACGATGCGCTCGGCGATCTTGGGGCCGATTCCCTTGATCAGGCCCGAGCCGAGATAGCGGCGGATGCCCTGGATCGTGGCCGGCAGGACGGTCGTGTAGTTCTCCACGGTGAACTGCTTGCCGTACTGGGGGTGGGAGCCCCAACGGCCCTCCATACGCAGCGACTCGCCCGGCTGCGCGCCGAGCAGCGAGCCGACCACCGTGAGGAGATCACTGCCGCGTCCCGTGTCGACCCGGGCGACCGTGTAGCCGTTCTCCTCGTTGGCATAGGTGATCCGCTCGAGGACGCCTTCGAGCACTGCTGGATTGGACATGATCCGACGCTACCGCCGGGGTCCGACAATGCGGAGGGCCTGTGGACAACTCGGGCCCGTCGCGGGCCCCGGCCAGTCAAGGGGGCCCGGCCGATCGACCGGGCCCCTCGCACTCCCCCTCCGTCAAAGCTCCCTGATCCCCCCAGATCCCTCCCCGGGAGCTTTGATGACAGGTAGACCCGCGTCACGCGGAAAGGGTTGTACGACTTCGGGCAGTTATTTTTCCGGAGTTCCGGAAGCCGACAAAGCGGTCTCATCCTGGGCGTTCCGGCCCAGCGTGGGGTGCGGGTGCCCCGGGGGTGCGGGGCGTGGAGTTCCCCCACCCCGCCCCTTCCCGAAACTGTGGGCGATGCCCCCAGGCCCCCTGGGGGAGGGTTCGTGGGGGCCGGCGCCCCCACGCCCCCGGATCGGCAGCTCCGCGCCGCGGTGCGCCGGCTGCGCTCCGCCGCAGGCCAGAGGTTGGGGTTGCTGCCCCACGCGCCCAGCGCGGCAACTTCACGCCGCCACAACGGGACGTTCCGGCGGCAGCACCGCGAGCCGCCCGGCAGCGTGGCCTCAGCCCCCTCACATCACCGGGTGCGGGCACCCGAGGGCCCAGCGCCCGCCCTTGGCAGGGGGACGCGCAGGGGTCGGCGTCGCAACTCGCGCGCAGCGCTGTGAGGAAAGCAGTCCCCGGACAGCCACCGTCCCAAGACCGCCCGCGGCGGGACGTTCCGGCGGCTCCGGGTCGCGGCCCCTCACACCGCTCAGGTGCGGGCACCCGAGGGCTCAGCGCCCGCCCCTGGCAGGGGGACGCGCAGGGGTCGTGTCCGGGACGTAAAGCGTCGCAACTCGCGCGAAGCGCGGTGAGGAAAGCAGTCCCGGACACGAGCCCCGGAGCGGACCCCGGACGACCACCGGCCAAGACCGGCCACGCCCAAGCACCCAAAACCCGCACCCCGCAAGGAACCCGCACCCAAGCCCCCCACCCCGCAAGGAACCCGCCCCCGGCGCCGGTCACGCCCACGCACCCGCCAGGGACCCGCACCCTCCGGAGACCGAGCACGCCCACGCACCCGGCAGGGAACCCACACCGGGACCACGGCACCCGCAAGGGACCGCCCCGCGAGCACCCACCCCGCCAGGCACCCACTCCCCTACAGCACATGCTCCCCGTACCGCATCACCGTTTCCCCCAGTACCTCCACCCCGTCCCGCGCCCACAGCCCCCCGTTGAACAGCTCCACCTCGATCGCGCCCCCGTACCCCGCCCCGTCCACCCGTTCCCGCCACTCCCGCAGGTCGATCGCCCCGTCCCCGATCTGGCCCCGCCCGTCCAGCACCCCCGCCGGCAACGGCGTCGTCCAGTCCGCCAGTTGGAATGCGTGGATCCGGCCCGACGAGCCCGCCCGCGCCACCGCCGCCGGGGCCGTGTCGTCCCACCAGATGTGGTACGTGTCCACCACCACGCCCACCTGCGACGCCGGGAAACGCTCGGCGAGGTCCAGCGCCTGCGTCAGCGTGGAGACCACGCACCGGTCCGCCGCGTACATCGGGTGCAGCGGCTCGATCGCCAGCCGTACGCCCCGCTCCCCCGCGTAAGGAGCCAGCACGGCGAGCGCGTCCGCGATACGTGACCGCGCCGCCGCCAAGTCCCGGCTGCCCGGCGGAAGTCCGCCCGAGACCAGGACCAGCGTGTCCGTGCCGAGCGTCGCCGCCTCGTCGATCGCCGCGCGGTTGTCGTCCAGCGCGCGCGCCCGCTCAGCCGCCTCGATCGCCGTGAGAAAGCCGCCACGGCACAGACTTGTGACCGCCAGCCCCGCGTCCCGTACGAGCTTCGCCGCCGCCTCGACCCCGTACGCCCGCACCGGTTCGCGCCACAGCCCCATCCCCGGAATGCCGAACACCGCACAGGAGTCGACGAGTTCGGGGAGGGTGAGCTGCTTCACCGTCATCTGGTTGATGCTGAAGCGCGTCAGGTCGACGGCATCCGGACCGGTCACTGGGCGGCTCCGTCCATGTTCACCGGTCACTGGGCGACTCCGTACATACTCACCGGTCGCTGGGCGACTCCGTACACTCTCACCGGTCACTGGGCGACTCCGTACATGTTCAGCAGGGATTTCATACGGGACTGGGCCAGCACCGGGTCCGGGAACAGGCCGAGCCCGTCCGCCAGTTCGTAGGCCCGGCAGAGGTGCGGCAGCGAGCGCGCCGACTGCAGGCCGCCCACCATCGTGAAGTGCGACTGGTGTCCGGCCAGCCAGGCCAGCAGCACCACACCCGTCTTGTAGAAGCGCGTCGGCGGCTGGAAGAGATGGCGGGACAACCCGACCGTCGGGTCGAGGCGTTCACGGAAGCCGCAGACATCACCTGTGTCGAGCGCCCGTACCGCGTGCGCCGCCAACGGGCCCAGCGGGTCGAAGATCCCGAGCAGCGCATGGCTGAAGCCGCGGTCGTCGCCCGCGATCAGTTCGGGGTAGTTGAAGTCGTCGCCGGTATAGCACCGCACACCTTCGGGGAGTCGCCGGCGCAGGTCGATCTCGCGCCGGGCGTCCAGCAGCGAGATCTTGATGCCGTCGATCTTGTCCGGATGGGCGTGAAT
This sequence comes from Streptomyces sp. NPDC002926, assembly GCF_053591755.1. NCBI lineage: Bacteria > Bacillati > Actinomycetota > Actinomycetes > Kitasatosporales > Streptomycetaceae > Streptomyces > Streptomyces sp. NPDC002926. The sequence continues at coordinate 93,498 of NZ_JBSFUK010000001.1, read as the reverse complement.
GACGTCAAGGAGGACCGAGGTGGCCGCGTCCAGGTCGGGGGAGCCCCAGTAGCCCCCGAGCGCCGGGTCGAACATCGGCCCCAGCCAGTGCAGGATCACCGGCTCGGACACCTGGCGCAGCAGATGGGAGTAGAGGTCCAGGTAGTCGTCCGGAGTACGGGCCGCCGCGGCCAGGGCACGGGATGCCATCAGGATCGCCCGCGCGCCCGTCTCCTCGACGAGCGCGAGCTGTTCCTCGTACGCGGCGCGGACCGCCATCAGGTCGGCGGGCCCCGTCAGCTGATCCGTGCCGGCACCGCACGCGATCGCGCCGCCCACCGCCTTCGCCTCCGCCGCCGAGCGCCGGATCAGCTCCGCCGCGCCCGCCCAGTCCAGGCCCATCCCGCGCTGCGCCGTGTCCATCGCCTCCGCCACGCCGAGTCCGTGCGCCCACAGATGGCGGCGGAAGGCGAGCGTCGCGTCCCAGTCCACGGCGGCGGGCGACCCCCACGACGTATCGGCGTACGGGTCGGCGACGACATGCGCTGCCGAGAAGACTGTGCGAGAGGTGAGCGGCGTGTCTCCCGCGGCGAACACGGCCGGTTCGGTGCGGGGTTCGTACACCCCGTGCAGGAGCCTGATCGTCACAGCGACAGCTCCGGTACGTCGAACCGGCGGCCCTCGGCCGAGGACTTCAGGCCCAGCTCGGCGAGCTGCACACCACGGGCGCCCGCCAGCAGGTCCCAGTGGTACGGCTCACCGAGGGCGACATGGCGCAGAAACAGCTCCCACTGCGCCTTGAAGCCGTTCTCGAACTCCGTGTTGTCCGGCACCTCCTGCCACTGGTCACGGAAGGATTCGGTCGCGGGCAGGTCGGGGTTCCACACAGGCTTCGGGGTGGCGGAGCGGTGCTGGACGCGGCAGCGGCGCAGGCCCGCGACAGCCGAGCCGTGGGTGCCGTCCACCTGGAACTCCACCAGTTCGTCGCGGTTCACGCGTACCGCCCAGGAGGAGTTGATCTGGGCGACGGCCCCGCCCTCCAGCCGGAAGATGCCGTACGCGGAGTCGTCGGCGGTCGCGGCGTACGGCTTGCCGCGCTCGTCCCAGCGCTGCGGGACATGCGTGGCGACCTGCGCCGTCACACTCGTCACCCGGCCGAACAGCTCGTGCAGTACGTACTCCCAGTGCGGGAACATGTCGACGACGATGCCGCCGCCGTCCTCGCTGCGGTAGTTCCAGCTCGGGCGCTGCGCCCCCTGCCAGTCGCCCTCGAAGACCCAGTATCCGAACTCGCCGCGCAGGGACAGAATCTCGCCGAAGAAGCCGCCGTCCACCAGCCGCTTCAGTTTCAGCAGCCCCGGCAGGAAGATCTTGTCCTGTACGACGCCGTGTCTGACGCCGGCGGCCTCGGCGAGGCGGGCCAGCTCCAGTGCGCCGGCCAGGTCGGTCGCGGTCGGCTTCTCGGTGTAGATGTGCTTGCCGGCGGCGATGGCCCGCTTGACCGAGGCGACGCGGGCGGAGGTGAGCTGCGCGTCGAAGTAGATGTCGACGCTGTCGTCGGCGAGTACGGCGTCGAGGTCGGTCGACCAGTGCGAGAGGCCGTGCCGTTCGGCGATCTCACGCAGCGCGTGCGCGCGGCGGCCGACGAGGACCGGCTCGGGCCAGAGCAGATCGCCGTCCCGGAGGTCGAGGCCGCCCTGTTCGCGGATCGCGAGGAGGGAGCGCACCAGATGCTGGCGGTATCCCATCCGGCCCGTGACGCCGTTCATGGCGATCCGCACTGTCCTGAGTGTCACGAAGTTGCCTCCATGTCCCCTCGATGGTTCCGAATTCCCTCGATTTGACAGTAGCAAGCGCTTTCTACACGGTATGAAGCTAGCCTGCCGACAGTGGCCCGGACAAGGGCTCGGTTCCATCTCCCGCGGAGGAAAGCGATGACAGTCACCCTGGCGGATGTGGCGGCCCGCGCCCGGGTGTCCCCGGCCACCGTCTCCCGTGTGCTGAACGGCAACTACCCGGTCGCCGCGTCCACGCGGGAACGGGTGCTGCGCGCGGTCGACGAGCTCGACTACGTACTGAACGGCCCCGCGAGCTCGCTCGCCGCGGCCACCTCCGACCTGGTCGGCATCCTCGTCAACGACATCGCCGACCCGTTCTTCGGGATCATGGCCGGAGCCGCCCAGAGCGAGATCGGCAGCCAGGAAGGGGCCGGACGGGCCGGCGGCGAGAAGCTGGCCGTCGTCTGCAACACCGGGGGTTCACCGGAGCGCGAGCTGACCTATCTCACCCTGCTCCAGCGGCAGCGGGCCGCGGCCGTGGTGCTGACCGGCGGCGCGCTGGAGGACCCGGGCCACATCGCGGCGATGACCTCGAAACTGGCGAGGCTCGCGGACGCCGGCACCATCGTGGTGCTCTGCGGGCGGCCGCCGCTGCCCGGCAGCGACGCCATCGCCGCCGCGCTCGCCTTCGACAACCGGGGCGGCGGACGGCGGCTCACCGAGCATCTGCTCGCGCTGGGTCACCGCACGATCGGATACGTCGCGGGGCCCGCGGAGCGCACCACGACGCGCCACCGCCTGGAGGGCCACCGGGCCGCGCTGGCCGCCGCGGGACTCGACGAGAACCAAGACCGGCTCACCGTGCACGGTCCGTACGCCCGCCGCTCCGGCTATGACGCGGCACTCGAACTGCTCCGCCGCGAACCGGGGTTGACGGCGATCGTGGCCGCCAACGACACGGTCGCACTGGGCGCCTGCGCGGCCCTGCGCGACCAGGGCCTGCGCATCCCGGAGGACATCTCGGTGGCCGGCTTCGACGACCTCCCGTTCTCGGTGGACGCGGTGCCCGCGCTGACGACCGTACGACTGCCGCTGTACGAGGCGGGGGCGCGGGCGGGCCGGCTGGCGATGGGCAAGGAGGCGCCGCCGCCTGGGGGCATCGCGACGATCGGCGCGGAGCTGATGGCACGGGCGTCGACGGCCCCGCCCGGGAAAAGGTGAGCGCGGGAGCCGGGTGAGGGAGCGCGGCACCGTCGCGACCGGCGCCGCAGCCGGATGAGGGAGCGCGGCACCATGGCGACCAGCGCGGGAGCCGGATGAGCGAGCGCGGCACCATCGCGACCGGAGCCGGCGCCGGAGCGGTTGAGGCGCGGGCTACTGATCGATGGCGAGCGAGCACTCCTCGACAGCCCGGCGCACCGCGTCGGCCGCGTCGGGCGCCAGCAGGCCGTCGACCGACAGAACGTCCTGGAGGGGTTCGATCACCGAGCTCAGAACGGCGTCGCGCTCTTCCTGCGGGACCAGCGCGACGCCCTTGCGCAGCGCTGCCAGCCCCTCCGCCCCACGACCGGTCAGCAGCAGTGTGTCCGCCAGGTCGAACAGCGGCCACGAGTCGTTCGATCCGGTGTCCTGCACCGCGAAGAGCGCCAGGTGTTCCAACTGTCCGAAGCGTCGGAGCGCGGGGGCGGTGTCCGTCCTGCGCAACCCCGCCAGGAGGAGTTCGATCCTTGCCACGTTCATCAGCGGATAGGTGCTGTTTCCGCTGAGTCTGCTTGCCTTCTGGTAGCAGGAGAGTGAGCGCTCCAACAGGGCGGTGTCGAAGGCCCCTTGTCCGCCGCCCTTCCGGGCGAGCCTGCGGTGGAGGCCGCCGAGCGTCGCCCAGGTCTCGGAGTCCTGGTCGTCCAGCGCGACGGCCCGGTCGAACGCCTCGACGGCCGCCTCGTCCGACGTACCTCTCTTGCTCAGCGTGAGACCGATCTCCCGCCAGGCCGGAGCGAAGTCCTCCTTCAGCTGGGCGGACACCTTCAAAGGCGCCTCGGCCTCCTCGTACCGCCCCTCCTTGCGCAGCGCCACGCCCAGCTCGAAGTGGGCCCGCCAGCCGGCCGGGTTGCGGGAGACCGCCTGCTGAAGCAGTTCGATACGGCGGGCCCGCGAAGGACTCTTCAGGGCAGCCCCGATCAGATCCTCACCCTGTTGCTCACGGAGGCTGCGGATCTCCTCCTGGAGGGAGTCGTGTTCGGCCCGCGTGATGAGCATGAAGGCCGCGCCGTCGCGGACCGGGCTGTCCACCCGCGACGGGCTCCTCAGTCCGCCCACGGCCGCCTCGGTGATCTGGCGGATCGACTCCTCCAGCTCGTCCGGCATCGGACCGTACGGGATGACCCGGCTCGAGGAGGCGTTGAATCTGACGTCGCCCACGTTCTGGCAGATGGGGATGGTGACACCGTCCCGCAGCGCCCAGCGGACCCCGAGCTCCAGATAGACGTTGGCGTTGGCACCGCTGAGGTCGGCGATGTAGACATCGGCGTCGAACGCCTCGGAGAACATGGAACGGTGGATGGCACCGGTCGCCGTCTTCTCCTTCTCGATGACGAGTGCGGTGCGGCGCCCCAGGTGTTCGCCGATGCGCTCGGCGACGGGTTCCAGGAGGCGTCTCCTGATCTCCGGGATGCTCGACCAGGCAGCCGCTTCGCCCATCGTGGACCCCGGCATGGCAACGAAGATGCGCACTTCTCGTGGGTCGCTCACGGTCTCTCCACCCGCTACTGGCCGCTCTGCCCGCTCCGGCGGGTCCGCCCGGTCCCGCTGCTCCGCCCGGTCCGGCTGCTGCTCCGTCCCGTCGGCCTCGGCCTCGGCCTCGGCCGGCGAACTGCCCTGGGCACGCTTGCTCGTGGTCTGCAACAGCTGGAGTTCTCGCCAGCGCGAGCGCCACACCTCGAGCTCCGGATCCTGTCGCGTGACGGAGCGTCGGCGGCCGTCGTGAGCCATCAGGGTCTGCACCAGGGCCATCAGGAAGTCGAGGCCCGGCAGCCGCTTGCCGGTGAGCACCTCGCTGACCGCGGACGCCGACAGCGGACGGCTCGGCGGCGCGTGGCGCTCGATCACCCGGAGGGAGGGATTGCCGTGCTCGATCCGCAGAACGGTGAGGTCGTGGGCGAGTTCGGCCAGCGCCTGAGTGAGTTCGTCGTCTCCCTGTGCCACAGGCAACAGGCTAGGGTCCGCGCCACCGGACGACGACGTACTTGCCCGAACACCGCCGCATGTACGCCTCTCTGCGGGTTCGTTCGTCCCGTGGTGGGGACGGCCGGGCGGCCCCGTGCACTGGATCCATGACGAACAACAACAGCACTCTCGACCTGATCGCGCTCCTGTGCCTGATCGCCCTGGCGACGGTCGTCTATATCGCCACCGGGCCGGAGGCCTTCGCCGCCGTGACGGGGGTGGGCGTGGGTCTGTTCACCAGCTGGCGCGGCCGGCGCGACCGCGAATAGCGAAGGGGCAGCTCAGCCCTTGCGGGGGCCGGGACCCCGCCGTACCGTTGACTCAGTCAAGGGAAAAGCTCGGAGCAGCTCATGCCGATCCATGAAATCCGCGCCTTCAACCGTTTCTACACCAACCTCATCGGCGCGCTCGACTACAGCAAGCACCTCTACACCCCGTACACGCTGACCGAATCGCGTGTGCTGTACGAACTCGCCCACAGCCCCCGTACCGACGCCGCCGACCTGCGCGCCGAACTCTCGCTCGACGCGGGCTACTTGAGTCGGCTGCTGGCCAAGTTCGAGCGGGACGGGCTGGTCGTGCGGGCGCCTTCCGATCTCGATCCGCGGCGGCAGCGGATAACCCTCACCACCCGCGGGCGAGAGGCCGCGGCCCTCCTCGACGAGCGGTCGCGGGAGGCCGTCGGGGCGATGCTCTCCAAGGTGCCGTCGGACGAGCGGCCGCGGCTGGCCGTGGCGATGCGGACCGTACGCGAGATCCTCGGCCGCGGCCGGCCCGCGTACCGCGACGGCCCGGTGCTGCGCGATCCGGGTCCCGGCGACCTCGGCTGGATCGTGCAGCGGCACGGCGCGCTGTACGCCACCGAGTACGGCTGGAACGCCGACTTCGAGGGCCTCGTCGCCCGGATCGTCGCGGACTTCGCACAGGACCACGATCCCCATCTGGAGCGGGTGTGGATCGCCGAGCTGGACGGGCGTCCGGTGGGCTCGGTCATGTGCGTACGGGACGACGCGCCCGCCACCGCCCGGCTGCGGCTCCTGCTCGTCGAGCCGGAGGCCCGTGGTCATGGCCTCGGCGATCAGCTGGTCCGCCGCGTCGTGGACTTCGCGCGCGACGTGGGGTACCGGGAACTGGTGCTGTGGACCAATGACGTACTGGCCGGGGCCCGCCGGATCTACCAGCGGGAGGGGTTCACCCTCGTCGCCGAGAAGCCGCACCGTTCCTACGGTGCGGATCTGGTCGGCCAGGACTGGCGGCTGCCCCTTCAGGAAGGAACGATCAAGTGAGGTATGCGTTCTCGACGCTCGGTGTCCCCGGCATGCCGATCCCCGACGTGGTGCGGCTCGCCGCCGACACCGGATACCAGGGGGTGGAGCTGCGCGCCCACCCCGAGGAGCCGGTACATCCCGGCATCTCCGTGCGGGAACGGGCCGTCGTGGCCGGGGAGTTCGAGCGGGCGGGCGTGGAGATCCTGACCGTCTGCGGATACGCGCGCGTCGCGGCGGCGGACGACGAGCGGGTGGGCGAGGAGATCGACGAACTGCTCCGGCTGGCGAGGGACTTGGGAGCACCGTATGTACGCGTCTTCCCCGGCGGCGGCGACCAGGACCCCGCCGTTGCCGACGCCACCGCCGCCCGCCGACTGGGCGCGGCCGCGGAGACCGCGGCGGGCCTGGGCGTACGGATCCTGCTGGAGACCCACGACTCGCACCGCACCGGCGCCGCCGTGTCCCGCGTCCTGGGGCCGGTCGGGCATAAGCACGCGGGCGCGCTCTGGGACGTACTGCACCCCTGGCTCGCCGGCGAGGATCCGGCCACGACGCATGCCGCGGTCGCCCCGTTCCTCGGCTATGTGCAGGTCAAGGACGTCGCCTCGGCGGCGGACCACACGCCGATCGCGCTCGGCACCGGCGTGCTGCCGCTCGCCGAATGCCTGGCGACGCTCACCGAAGAGACATGGCTGTGCTGGGAGTACGAGAAGCGCTGGTATCCGCAGGCGGCGGAACTGCCGCGGCTGCTGGCGCCCGGTCGGGAGTATCTGGAGAACCTGGCCTGACGCGGCTCGTCGGGTCGGCTCCCGCGGGCGAGGCTCGCGCTTCAGGAGGGCTCCAGCGCACGGGTCCGCTCCGGCAGGTCCGCCCGCGGGGTGGCAGGGGCACGGCGGCCGCCCAGCGAGGTCAGCGCCACCCCGCCGACCAGCAGGACCGCCGCGCCCCAGCGCAGCGGGCTCACCGACTCGTCCAGCAGCAGCGCCGCGGAGGACATGCCGAAGACCGGCACCAGCAGCGAGAAGGGCGCGACGGAGGAGGCGGGGTAGCGACGCAGCAGGAAGCCCCAGGCTCCGAAGCCGAAGACCGTGGCGCCCCAGGCGACGTAGACGATGGTTCCCGCCCCGCTCCAGTCCAGCGAACGCAGCGCGTCCAGATCGGCCGTCGGGCCTTCGAAGAGCAGCGAGAGCGCGAGGAGCGGCAGTACGGGCACGGTGGACACCCAGATCATGAAGTTCAGCGCGTCCGGCGGGGACGCTTTGCGGGTCAGCACATTGGACACGCCCCAGCAGGCGGCGGCCGCGATGACGAGCACGAAGGCGAGGACGGGTCCCGAAGCACCTTCGTCGACCGCCGCGACGGCGATACCGGACAGGGCGACGCTCATACCCAGCACGTTTGTCCTGCCCGGGCGTTCACCGAGGACGACGGCGGCGAAGACCGCCGTGAAGACGGCCTGGATCTGCAGGACGAGCGAGGACAGGCCGGCCGGCATACCCCGGTCCATCCCGATGAAGAGCAGCCCGAACTTGGCGACACCCAGGGCCAGTCCGACGCCGACGACCCATTTCCAGGCGACCTTCGGGCGTCCCACGAAGAAGACCGCCGGCAACGCCGCGACCAGGAACCGGAGCGCGGAGAAGAGCAGGGGCGGGAAGTGGCCGAGCCCGAGCTCGATGACGACGAAGTTCACTCCCCAGACCGCGGTGACCAGGACGGCGAGTGCCATGTGTACGGGACGCATGGATCGAGGATCACCGCCCTCGACCCTTTAGCACCAGCGAGGGTTTCTTCATGGTGGAATTGAGCGTTGCTTACGAATGCCTGCTGAGGCTCCGACGAAAGGGAGAGCAGTCATGCTCGATCTGGGACGACTGCGCGCGCTGCACGCCGTATCCGTGCACGGTTCCGTGGCCGCCGCGGCGATCGCCCTCGGGTACACCCCGTCCGCCGTGTCGCAGCAGATCACCAAGTTGGAGCGGGAGACGCGCACGACTCTGCTGGAACGGCAGGGCCGGGGAGTGGCGCTCACCGACGACGCACGTCATCTGGCGTCCACCGCACAGGAGTTGCTCGCGATCGTCGAGCGCGCGGAGACCACACTGGAGGAGCGCAGGGGGCTGCCGACGGGGCGGCTCGCCATCGGCGCCTTCGCCACCGCCGCCCGCGGTCTGCTGCCGGGGGTGCTCGCCGAACTGGGCCGCGAGCACCCCGGACTCGACGCCCGGATGACCGAGGTCGACCCGCATCTCTCCATCGACCTGGTGGCCCGCGGCATGATCGACGTCGCTGTCGCACACGACTGGGACATCGCACCACTGCCCGCGCCGGAAGGGGTGGAGCAGGCGGTGATCGGCGATGACCTGTGCGATCTGCTGGTGCCGGAGGAGCATGCGCTGGCGGGGCGCGCGTCCGTACGCCGCGAGGAGCTGGCCGGCGAGCGCTGGATCTGCCAGCCGCCCGGCACGGTCTGCCACGACTGGCTGGTCCGTACGCTGCGGGCGTCGGGCTGCGAGCCCGATCTGGCCCACCGGGCCGAGGAATACCACACCCAGCTCGCACTGGTCGCGGCAGGCCTTGGCATCGCGATGATCCCGCGCCTCGGCCGCGGAGCGCTGCCGGCGGGGGTGCGGGCGGTCAGCCTGGACCCGGTGCCGAAGCGCCGCCTGTACGCCCTGTGGCGCACGGGCGCGGCGCGTCGCCCCGCGATCACGGCAACGGTGGAGACGCTCCAGCGGCACTGGGCGGTCGCGACGCGGTGACGGGGCGTGGAGCTTCCCCCACCCCGCCCCTTCCCGAAACTGTGGGCGTCGCCCCCAGGCCCCCTGGGGGAGGGATTCGTGGGGGCCGGCGCCCCCACGCCCCAGGTGCGGCGGTCTGGGGCCATCAACCTCGCGGAGTGCGCCGACTGCGCCCCGCCGCAGGCCAGAAGTTGGCTTCACGACGCCACAACGGGACGTTCCGGCGGCTCCGCCGCGAGCCGCCCGGCAGCGCGGCCTCACCCACCTACGGCCACCGACTTCGGGTCGCAGCCCCTCACACCACCGGGTGCGGGCACCCGAGGGACCCGCCCTCGCCCCCTGGCAGGGGGACGCGCAGGGGTCGGCGTCGCAACTCGCGCGAAGCGCGGTCCCCCGGACAGCCACCGGCCCAAGACCGCCCGCGGCGGGACGTTCCGGCGGCTCCGGGTCGCGGCCCCTCACACCGCTCAGGTGCGGGCACCCGAGGGACCCGCCCTTACCCCCTGGCAGGGGGACCCGCAGGGGTCGGCGTCGCAACACCGCGCGAAGCGCGGTGAGGAAAGCAGTCCCCGGACAGCCACCGGCCAAAGACCGCCCGCGGCCGGACGTTCGGGCGGCGGCTCCGGGTCGCGGCCCCTCACACCGCTCAGGTGCGGGCACCCGAGGGCTCAGCGCCCCCCCCTGGCAGGGGGACGCGCAGGGGTCGTGTCCGGGACGTAAAGCGTCGCAACTCGCGCGAAGCGCGGTGAGGAAAGCAGTCCCGGACACGAGCCCCGGAGCGGACCCCGGACGGCCACCGGCCAAGACCGGACACGCCCAAGCACCCAAAACCCGCACCCCGCAAGGCACCCGCCCCCAAGCCCCGCACCCCGCAAGGAACCCGCGCCCCCGGCGCCAGTCACGCCCACGCACCCGCCAGGGACCCGCACCCCCCGCAAGGAACCCCCGCACCATTTCCGCCGAATCACCGATTCGCCGGAACCCCTACCCACCCCCGCCCGTCTAACGGGCCGTACTGCTGGTGAGTCTCCGCAGAGCGGTATCGGCCCTCGCTGGCTGCGATCGCCGACCACCCCTCTCCAGCCGCCTGCGGCCGGCAGCACACCGCCACCGGTGCGCCCCCTCCGACAGCGCCGGTGGCGGACCCCCGTCCCGGTGACCTTTCGCGCGCCGCGCGTCCTTTCTGTTGCCACACCCTTGACCTGGCAGTAACTTTCCGGCTATCCGTGAATCCTTGGAAGTTTCCTTCAACTCCCTTGTCGAGCAAGGCCGGAAGGAGCACCCATGCACGACCGGAGCCTTTCCAGACGAACTCTCCTCACCGCGACCGCCGCGACCGCCGCAAGCGCCACGACCGCCCTGGCGGCGAGTACCGTCGTCGCCGCCCCCACCCGCCCCACCTACCACCTCAAGCGGCTCATCGCCCGGATGAGCCTCGAGGAGAAGATCGGCCAGCTCTTCGTGATGCGGGTGTACGGGCACTCCGCCACCGCCCCCGACCAGGCCGACATCGAGCTGAACATCGCGGAGATGGGCGTACGTTCCGCCGCCGAGCTGGTCGCCAAGTACCACGTCGGCGGCATCATCTACTTCATCTGGGCGCACAACACCCGTGACCCGCACCAGATCGCCGACCTGTCCAACGGCATCCAGCGGGCCGGGCTCGCGCAGCCCACACCCGTACCGCTGCTGATCTCCACCGACCAGGAACACGGCATCGTGGCTCGCTTGGGCAGGCCCGCCACCCTGATGCCGGGTGCGATGGCGCTGGGCGCGGGCGGATCACGGTCCGCCGCCCGTACCGCCGCACAGATCGCGGGTGCCGAACTGGCCGCCGTGGGCATCGTCCAGAACTACGCTCCGGTCGCCGACGTCAATATCAACCCCGCCAACCCGGTCATCGGCGTACGGTCCTTCGGCGCCGACCCGCGCGCCGTCGCCGGTCTGGTCGCCGCACAGGTCCGCGGCTACCAGAGCTCCGGCATCGCAGCGACGTCGAAGCACTTCCCGGGGCACGGCGACACCACCGTCGACAGTCATACGGGCATCCCTGTCATCACGCACACCCGCGCGCAGTGGGAGGAGACGGACGCTCCGCCGTTCCGGGCGGCGATCGCCGCCGGCATCGACTCGATCATGACGGCGCACATCCAGTTCCCGGCGCTGGACCCGAGCAACGACCCGGCCACGCTCTCCCGCCCCATCCTCACCGGCATTCTGCGCGAAGAGCTCGGCTACGACGGCGTGGTCGTCACCGACGCACTCAATATGCAGGGCGTACGGGACAAGTACGGCGACCACCGGGTGCCGGTGCTCGCGCTCGCGGCCGGCGTCGACCAGCTGCTCAATCCGCCGGATCTGGCCGTCGCCTGGAACGGCGTCCTCAGCGCCGTCAAGAGCGGCGAGATCAGCGTGGCACGCATCGAGGAATCGATCCTCCGCATCCTCCTGCTCAAGGAGAAGCTGGGGCTGTTCCGCCAACCGTTCGTCTCCCACCGGGGGGTGGACCGTACCGTCGGCACCCGCGCGCACCTCGCCGCCGCCGACCGGATCGCCGAGCGGACGACCACCCTCCTCGTCAACGAGGGCGGGCTGCTACCACTGAGCGGGCGTGGACACGGCAACCTCCTGATCGTCGGCGCCGACCCCGCCTCGCCCACCGGCACGACCGGACCACCGACCACCGTCCTGGCGAACTCCTTCACCGAACTGGGCTTCAGTGCCACCGCGCTGTCCACCGGTATCACCCCGACCGCGGCGAAGATCGACGAGGCGGTGGCGGCGGCCGGCGGCAAGGACGCCGTGATCGTCGGTACGTACAACGTCTCGGCGACCAGCAGCCAGCGCACCCTGGTGGCCAGGCTCATCGCGACGGGCGTCCCGGTCGTCGTCCTCGCCATCCGCAATCCGTACGACATCGCCCAGCTCGGCGGCGCCCGTGCCGCGCTCGCCGCGTACTCCTGGACCGATGTCGAACTGCGGGCCGCGGCACGGGTGATCGCGGGGCGGGCCGATCCCGGGGGACGGCTGCCCGTGCCGGTGCAGCGGGCGGACGATCCGTCCCGCGTGCTCTACCCGATCGGATACGGGCTGACGTACGACTGACGTACGACTGTCGCACACGGACGGCCGCGCACCCCCGTCGCGCTCCCCCCAATTGTCCCGAAGCGCCCCGTGCGTCTGGCGTGCGCCCGCCTCGGCGGGTCACGCTGGACGGGGACCGGCCGGGAGCACGGAGGGCCGGTGGGGTGGGGGTGGCAGATGAGCACGAAGCGGCGGTCCGCGGGGACGGTGAAAACTCTGGCGCCGATACTGGTCCTGGTACTGGCGGTGGCGCTCACTGCCGCCTGCCGGCAGGCCACGGGAGGCACAGGTCCGGCCGGCGGCGCCGGCAGCCCCACCGTCACACCGTACGGATACGGCCTGGTCTTTCTGGGCCCCGGCGACTGCGGCTCACGCGGCCGCGACTTCCGTGAAGTCCCCTGCACCAGCGAGAAGGCGGCGGCCCGGGTGATCGCCCGGTACGGCGGGAGGCCTTCGGCCGGCCCCGCCTGCCCGGTCGCCACCGACTTCGTGCTGCACATCTCCGAGAGCCGCCCGGCGACCGACGAGGACGGCGACGGCGAGGTGGGACAGGGCTACGCCTGTATGCGCAATCTGGAGCCACCGCATCCCGGCGACCCCGGCGGGGGCGGCGGTCCGCACACCGTCGTCGGCGACTGCGTCCGCAACGCGAGCAACGGTCAGGTGAAGGAGACGGCGTGCGACGGATCCGGCACGCGGGCCCCGGAGTTCAAGGTGGCGTCCGCGGTGGTCCACAGGTCGCAGTGCCCGCCGTCGACGGCGCTCTACGTGCAGTTGGGCGGAGAAAGACCGGTGGGCTGCGCCCGCCGCGTGTGAGGACCACACACGGCGGGCACAGCCCACGCCGGCAGAGGCGCGGTTACGGCCTCAGCGCCGGCTCCCGCTCGATGTCCCGCTTGTCGAGCTTCGCGTCATACCTGGTCAGCGGCTTCGCCTTGGCCGGGTCCTCCTGGACAGCGGCCGGTGCGACGCCCGCCCACTTCAGGATCGCGGCGGTGGCGGCCGCCTTCTGGTCCGGCACGAGGCCCGCGACATTGGCGCCGTGGTTGGCGCCGGGCGCGGTGTACACATAGCTGTCGCGCGCGCCCTTGCCGAGACGGAACCGCTCGCCGCCCCACGGGTCGTTCTCGCCGTAGACGAACATCATGTGGTGGGCGTTGTGCCTGACCCACGTGTCGACGTCCCTCATCACCCACGGCTTGAAACGCATCGGGATGTCACGCGGGACAAAGTTCCGCGGCGGCTGGTACCCATACCGGCTCAGCCCCTTGAGATGGGGCTGCTTGATGTCGGGCGAGCCCAGCTCGGTGCCTGCCTGGTAGTAGTACGGCGTGTACGTCTCCAGGCCCTGGTCCGTGTAGAAGGAGAAGCCGGAGATCGCGTCGACGGAGTCGTAGATCTCCTGATCGGTGGCGGTGGCAGCGACCGGGATCGACTCGCAGTCGGCGAGCAGGCTGTACTGCCAGAAGCCCCAGACGTAGTCGAGCACCACGGCCTCGTACGCCCTGTCGAGGCTGCCGATCGTCTTGAATGTGTAGCCCTCGGTGGCCGCGGCGGCCCGGTACTTGGCCTCCAGCGGCGCACGGCGCACCAGCGCCTCGCGCTGCACCGCGTTCAGCTTGTCGCGGCACTCCTTGGTGCCGACCTGCTCGAAGAACCGGTCGTACGCCGAGTCCTCTTTGTTCACCACGTCGTTGGGCGCGACATAGGCGACGACGCCGTCCATGTCGGCAGGGTAGAAGCGCTCGAAGTAGGTGGCGGTCATACCGCCCTTGGAGCCGCCGGTGGTGAGCCAGTTCTTGGCGTAGATCTTCTTCAGCGCCGTGAAGACACGGTGCTGGTCGCTGGCGGCCTGCCAGATGTCCAGCTTGGACCAGTTGGCCGGGTCGGGCCGGGACGGCGTGAAGAAACGGTACTCCAGGGACACCTGGTTGCCGTCGATGATGGCTGTCGGCTCACTGCGGCGCGGCGTGGTGCTCACGTTGTAGCCGGAGGTGAAGAAGACAGTGGGACGGTTGGTGTCCTTGTGCAGCAGGGTGATCCGCTGCTTGAAGGTGCCCTTGTCCGGGTGCCGGTGATCGACCGGCTGTGTGAAGTTGAGGACGAAGTACCGGTAACCCGGGTACGGCTTCTCCTCGATGAGACTCATGCCCGGTATCGCCAGGATCCGGTCCTTGATGTCCGTGCCGGCCGTCGGCTCTGCGGCGGTAGCCGCCCCGGCCGTCGCACCGGCCGCGCTCATGGTGCCAATGAGCACCACGAGCGACAGCAGCCATCTGAGCGCCTTGCGCATTCACCCTCCCCTTGATTCACCTGTGGTCGCGGTGAACCTAGCGGTGGCAATGCCCGGCCCGCCAGCCCCAGTTGGGCGCGCTGTCGGTGAGCGGTCGGCGCGATGGTCCGTCAGCGGCGGGCGCGAGGGTCCGTCAGCGGTCGGCACGATGGTCCGTCAGCGGCGGGCACGACGGTCCGTCAGCGGCGGGCGCGAGGGCGTCCGCAGCCCGCGTGATGACCCGTCAGCAGAGGACCCAGCCGGTCGAACGGGAGGTGCCGGCGATGGCGCCGGTGGCCCGTACACAGCGGTTGAGTGCGTGCACGGTGACGGGCCCCGCCTGGCGGGTGAAGAGGCCCTTGTCCACGGCGGCGCGGCCGCCGCGCGCCTGGAGGGAGACCGACATGGCCCGCCTCGCGCCGGGCCTGCCGGCGATGGTGACGGCGCAGGCATAGTGCCGGTTCTTGTATATGCGCAGCTCGCCGGTGGCGAACTTGACGGTCTTCTGCGGCCGTCCGGCACACGGGGAGACGGCGGCGTCGGCGCGCTGGGCGCCGGGGCCCGCCAGAGTGAGAGCCACAACCGTCATGAGCACGGCGAGGCACTGCGCGAGCAGCCGCCCGAGCCTACTGTTCCCCGCCCCAGTCAACACTCTTGTCTCCCTCGCCACGGTCCCGTACATGCGTACGACGCACATGAGCTCGGAATGGTTGCGGGGCCCGTGAGTCCGTTACACCGCCGCGGGCTCGTCCTCCCCTATGAAGGTCCGCCACAGCGTCGCGTAGGTGCCGCCCAGCGCCAGCAGTTCGTCATGGGTGCCGTCCTCGACCGCCCGGCCGCCGTCCATCACTATCACCCGGTCCGCGCGGGCGGCGGTGGTCAGCCGGTGCGCGACGACCAGGGTGGTGCGGCGTCCGGTGAGACGGTCCGTCGCCTGATTGACCTGGGACTCGGTGGCCAGGTCCAGGGCCGCGGTCGCCTCGTCGAGCAGCAGGATGTCAGGGTCGACGAGCTCGGCACGGGCCAGGGCGATCAGCTGGCGCTGGCCCGCCGAGAGGTTGCGGCCACGCTCGGAGACCTCGTGGAGGTAGCCGCCGTCGAGGGTGGCGATCATGTCGTGGGCGCCGACGGCCCGGGCCGCGGCCTCCACCTCGGCATCGCTCGCGCCGGGACGGCCGTACGCTATGGCGTCCCGGACCGTGCCCGCGAAGAGGTACGCCTCCTGCGGGACGACGCCGAGCCGGTGCCGGTACGCGGTGAGGTCGAGGGCTCGCAGGTCCGTGCCGTCGGCCGTGACCCTGCCGCTCGTCGGGTCGTAGAACCGTGCGACGAGCTTCACCAGTGTCGACTTGCCCGCGCCGGTTTCGCCGACGAAGGCGACGGTCTGGCCGGCCGGGATACGCAGGTCGATGCCGGTGAGAGCCTCCTCGGGCGCGTCGGCGGAGCCGTACGCGAAGTCGACGTTCTCGAAGGCGATCTCACCGCGCAGCGACAGCACCTTCAGGGGTTCCTTCGCCGCGGCGGTCGAGGTCGGCTCCTGCAGCAGTTCCTGGATGCGGCCGAGGGAGACCGTGGCCTGCTGGTAGCCGTCGAAGACCTGGGACAGCTGCTGCACGGGCGCGAAGAACAGATCGATGTAGAGGAGGTACGCCACCAGCGCGCCGGCGGTGAGGGTGCCCGCCTGGACCCGGCCCGCGCCCACGATCAGCACGGATGCCGCGGCCACCGACGAGAGCAGCTGCACGAAGGGGAAGTAGACGGAGATCAGCCACTGGCCGCGCACCCGGGCCCGGCGGTAACTGTCGCTGCGGGCGGCGAACCGCTCCCCGCCGTCGCGCTCGCGCCGGAACGCCTGGACGATCCGCAGCCCGGACACGGACTCCTGCAGGTCGCCGTTGACGACACTGATGCGCTCACGGGCCAGCTCGTACGCCTGCACGCTCTTGCGGCGGAAGAAGAAGGTGCCGACGATCAGGACCGGCAGGGTCGCGAAGACCACCAGCGCCAGCTGCAGGTCGAGGAAGACAAGCGCGACCATGATGCCGAAGAAGGTGACGACCGAGACGAACGCGGTGACGAGGCCGGTCTGCAGGAACGTGGACAGGGCGTCCACGTCCGTCGTCATCCGGGTCATGATCCGGCCGGTCAACTCGCGCTCGTAGTAGTCGAGCCCGAGCCGCTGGAGCTGGGCGAAGATCTTCAGGCGCAGGGAGTAGAGGACGCGTTCGCCGGTGCGGCCCGTCATCCGGGTCTCGCCGGTCTGCGCGGTCCACTGCACGACGACCGTCACCAGCGCGAGCGCGGAGGCCGCCCAGACCGCGCCGAGCGCGAGCTGGGTGACGCCCTGGTCGATGCCGTGCCGGATCAGTATCGGAAGCACCAGGCTCATGCCCGCGTCGACCGCGACCAGTACCAGGCTGACCAGCAGCGGCAGCCCGAAACCGCTCAGCAGCCGGCGCAGCCCGTACGCCTGCTCGGGGCGGACGGCGTGTGCCTCGTCGATGTCGGGGGTGTCGGTGGCCGGCGGCAGTGCCTCGACCTGGGCCAGGAGTTCGGGCGTGGCACCGGGGGCCGCGGACTCCCCGGCGTTCTCCTCCCGTACCCAGAGCCTGGGCGTGAGGCCGCGCTCGACGTCGAACTCGGCGTCGAGCTCGTCCCGTACGGTGTGGTCCTCCGGCGGTTCCGCATCCAGCGGCGGGCGGTGTCCCGGCGATACGCCACCGAGCTCGTCCGGGTCGGTCAGCAGCCGCCGGTACAGGGCCGAGCGCTGTGTCAGCTCCTCGTGCGTGCCGATGTCGGCGAGCCGGCCGCCGTCCAGCACGGCGATGCGGTCCGCGAGTCCGAGGGTCGAGCGGCGGTGGGCGATCAGCAAGGTCGTACGGCCCGCCATGACCTGTTTGAGCGCCTCGTGGATCTCGTGCTCGACGCGGGCGTCGACGGCGGAGGTGGCGTCGTCGAGAAGGAGCAGCCGCGGGTCGGTGAGTATCGCGCGGGCGAGCGCGATGCGCTGGCGCTGACCGCCGGAGAGGGTGAGCCCGTGCTCGCCGACCTTGGTGTCGTAGCCGTCCGGGAGCTCGGCGATGAAACGGTCGGCCTGTGCGGCGCGCGCCGCGGTCCCGATCTCCTCGTCGGTCGCGTCAGGCTTTCCGTACGCGATGTTCGTGCGCACGGTCTCGGAGAAGAGGAAGCTGTCCTCCGGTACGAGTCCGATGGCGGCGCGCAGCGAGTCGAGGGTCAGTTCGCGCACATCGTGGCCGCCGACGAGGACGGCGCCGTGCGTGACGTCGTAGAAACGGGGCAGCAGCAGCGAGACGGTGGACTTGCCGCTGCCGGAGGAGCCGACGACGGCGACGGTCTCGCCCGGCTGGATCTCCAGCGAGAAGCCGTCGAGAACCGGACGCCCTTCGTCGTAGCCGAAGGTGACGTCGTCGAACTCGACGGTCGCGGGCGCGTCCGCGGGAAGCTCCTTCGTACCGTCCTGCATCGTCGGTTCGGTGTCGATCAGCTCCAGTACGCGCTCCACACCGGCCCGCGCCTGCTGTCCGACGGTCAGCACCACGGCGAGCATCCGGACCGGGCCGACGAGCTGTGCGAGATAGGCGGAAAAGGCGACGAAGGTACCGAGCGTGATCTGGCCACGGGTGGCCAGCCAGCCGCCGAGCGCCAGCATCGCGACCTGGCCGAGCGCGGGGACCGCCTGGAGGGCCGGGGTGTACTTCGAGTTCAGCCGGATGGTGCGCAGCCGGCCCGCGAAGAGCTTGCGTCCGACCTCACGCAGCTTGCCGGTCTCCTGGTCCTCCTGGCCGAAGCCCTTGACCACGCGTACGCCGGAGACGGCGCCGTCGACGACGCCCGCGACGGCGGCCGCCTGGCTCTGCGCGTACCAGGTGGCGGGGTGCAGTTTGGTACGGCTGCGCTTGGCGATGAACCAGAGGGCGGGAGCGACGGCAAGGGCGATCAGGGTGAGCGGCAGCGACAGCCACGCCATGATCACCAGCGAGATCAGGAAGAGCAGGATGTTCCCGATGGTCATCGGGAGCATGAAGAGCAGGCCCTGGATGAGCTGAAGGTCGCTGGTGGCGCGGCCCACGACCTGGCCGGTGGACAGCTCGTCCTGGCGCCGGCCGTCGAGGCGGGTGATCGTCCCGTACATCTCGGTCCGCAGATCGTGCTGGACGTCGAGGGCGAGGCGTCCGCCGTAGTAGCGGCGGACATAGGTGAAGGCGTAGACGACGAGCGCGGCGGCTATCAGCAGCCCGGTCCAGACGCCGAGGGGCTTCGAATGGTCGCCGATGACATCGTCGATGACGACCTTGGTGATCAGCGGGACGAGGGCCATGACGGCCATGCCGGCGAGCGAGGACCCCAGTGCGAGCACCACATTGCGCCGGTACCGCCAGGCGTAACCGGACAGCCGCCGCGCCCACCCCTGCTCCGCCGCCACGTGGTGCCTCCCGTGAGATCCAGTTCTGGTCTACCGGAAGGCACCAACGCGGCGAGCAGCGGATTTCATCCCGCCGCAACAAACTACGGTCTTTCGTCCTAGGACCGTTCGCGGCCCGGTCCTAGGACGCGGGGCCCTTCTCGGGCACGGCCGGGAACGCCTCGCGCGGGACGGCCGGCGGCGTGACAGCCGTGCGCGCGTCCGCGGTCGGGTTGAGGTCCAGGTGGATCGCGCGGGCGACGGCCTGGATGGTGTTCACGCCGTCGTTCATGGTCGCGTTGTCCTGCGTCAGGACGGTGATCGTGTAGTCGTGGCCGTTGCCGGTGAAGGCGCCGATGCTGTGGACGCGCCAGCCGTGCGTGGCCCGCGACAGCCAGCCGTTCTTGAGCTGGACGGTGACGGTGGAGGGGGCTCCGGCGGGCGTGCCCCAGCGCTGCGAGGCGATCACATTGCGCATCAGCTTGAGCTCGTACGACCGCGAGGCGTCGGTGAGTACGGTGTTCGGCACGGTCAGCGTGGCCAGCAGCTTCTGCTCGTCGCGGGCGGTGATCTGGGTGAGCCCCCAGTAGCCGTCGGCGCCGGGAACGGTCTGCGTCATGCCCGCAGCCGTGAGAAACCTCTTGATCTTCGTCAGGCCGAGCTGCTTCCACAGGGCGCTGGTGGCCGCGTTGTCCGACTTGGTGATCATGTCGTTGGCCAGCGTGAACTCGCGCTGGGTGAATCCGCGCTTCTGTATCTGCGTGTCCAGGAGCAGTGCCGCGAGCACGGTCGCCTTCACGACGCTGGCCGAGTCGAACTTCTGGTCCGGCCGCAGTACGCAGCTGGTCTTGCTGACCCGGTCGTTGACGAGCACTGCGGTCGTCGACTTCCGGCCCTTGAGCGCCGCGGTGATGTCCAGGCGGAGCTTGTCGGCGAGGCCCGCCTTCTTGGAGGTGCAGGCGACCGTCGGCGTGGCGGCGGCCGCGGGCGTCGCGCCCGCGGCCAGCGGCACAAACATCCCCGCGGCCAGGACCGCCGCGGCGGCCCGCGCGCGGCGGGATATTCGGTGGTGAGTCATAGAGGCTTCCCGTCCCCTTGTGCTGTGGCGGGCGCGCTCTCCGGCGCACCCGCCACACATGACTCACGAGCCGCCGAAAAGTTGTACGAGGTCGTACGTCTCAGTGGTGTCGTACGTCTCAGTGGTGGGGCTGCGCCGGCACCCGCGCCGTCGGCCGGTTCAGACGGGTGGTCTGGCGGCGTTCCGGTTGTCGTCACCGGAGGACAGGAGATGCAGCCGGTCACCGCGCGCGGTGACCGGCGTACTGTCCCGCGCCGCGTACTACCCCGCGGCCGCGAGTTCGCGCACCGTCGCCATGTCGCTGAAGGGGAGCAGCTGTTCGCCGACGATCTGGTAAGGCTCGCTGCCCTTCCCCGCGACCAGGACGATGTCGTCCCGTTCCGCGGCGGACAGCGCGAAGGCGATCGCCTGGCGGCGGTCGGCGAACCGCTCGAACTTGGTGCCGGTCGCCGTGAGACCCGGTGTGATCTGGTCCAGGATCTTCTCGGGGTCTTCGTTCCGCGGGTTGTCCGAGGTCAGGACGCACAGGTCGGAGAGAGTCCCGGCGATCTCCCCCATCCGCGCGCGCTTGGTGACGTCCCGGTCGCCTCCGCAGCCGAAGACCGTGATGACCCGGCCGGTGGCGAAGTCCCGGATGGCGGTGAGCACCTTGTCCAGGGAGTCGGGAGAGTGCGCGTAGTCCACGATCACCGAGGTACCGCGGGGGGTCTCGAAGCGTTCGAAGCGCCCCGGGACCGGGGGCATCAGGTCGAGTGCGGTGACCAGTCCTGCCAGGTCATGCCCCAGGAGATGGCAGGCCGCCACGGCGGCCAGCGCGTTGGACACCGAGAACCGCCCGGGGACGGGGATCGCGGCACTGTACTCGCGTCCGGCGTGGTGGAGGGTGAAGCGGGTACCGCGGGCGTCCATGCTGAGGTCGGTCGCCCGGTAGTCGGCCTCCGCGTCGAGCGCGTACGTGGTGACCGCGCCAGGCATCATCGCCCGGATCCCGTCACCGACAGGGTCGTCCGCGTTGACCACAGCGCGCCGGCACAGCCCCTGGAACAGGCGCAGCTTGGCGTCCCGGTAGTTCTCCATGGTGCCGTGGTCGTCCAGATGGTCCTGCGTGAGGTTGGTGAAGATCCCCACGTCGAGGAACGCGCTGTCCACCCGGTGGTTCAACAGGCCCATGGACGTGGCCTCCAGGACCACGGTGCTCACCTCGCGGTCGCGCATGCACCCCAGCAGGTACTGGAAGTCCGGCGACTCCGGCGTGCTCAGCGCCGATCTCGGCATCGGGATCAGTTCGTCGCCGATGCGGCTGCCGGCCGTCCCGATGACTCCCACCCGTGCGCCCTCGGCGATCCGGAGCACGGACTCGACCATGTACGACACGGACGTCTTCCCGTTGGTGCCGGTGACGGCCACCATGTCCATCGACCGCCCGGGCTCGCCGTAGTAGCGGGAGGTGACCACCGCAGCCGCCTTCCGCGTGTCCGGCACCCGTACGACACACACTCCGTCGGCCGACGCCCACACCGCCGCCGGGAGCTCGGGCGCCGCGTCGTCGACGAGCACCGCGACCGCGCCACGTGCCAGAGCGGGACCGACGAGCTCGGGGCCGCCCTCGCAGTGACCGGGCACCGCGATGAACAGCGAACCCGGCGAGACGCGGTGGGCGTCGAAGCACGTCCCGGCGGTGATCCTCGTCTCCGGATCACCCAGGAGAACCTCATGGTCGTGCCCGGCCAGCAACTCGCTCAACTTCACAGGGGTCCTCTCGAGGGTGCGACTGAGCCGGTGGTCCGGCCGTCGCCGAGGGCGACGCCGACGGCACGCCGAGGAGTCGCGGGGGTGGTGCTCAGCAGACAGATCAGTGGAGCGGTGTTCCGGAAACAGGAAAGAGGCCCCGGCTCCGTGGAGAAAGCTCCACGCGCGGGGCGGAAGGAGGGAGAGGGCCCGAGCCGGTCAGCCGTGGCCGTGCAAAGCGCGGCAGCGGGCCCCGGGGCCGGTGGTGCACAGCGCGCGAGGTGCCTGTCGAAGGCCCTCTCTCACCGCGTGCGTGCAACCCATGGTGGGAGTGTACGTCCCACAGGGCGTCCCGGAGTCCGCCTCGCTTCGCCCTGCTTCGCCCCGCGCCTGCATGGACGGTGTGCCCCGACCATGGCGCTCCGTGACGTCGGCCGGGGTGCGACCCCGCTGCCCGGTGCGGCCCGGTGAGGCCCGGAGGACCGCCCCTCAGGCGTCCCGGCGGTGCAGCGACTGCCAGCCCGCCCAGAGCGCCGCGGCGACCCAGAGTCCGAGGACCCCGAGCCCGCTCCACGGCCCGAGCATGCCGGTGGACTCCTGCAGCAGCACCTGCTGGCCCGCCCGGTCGGGCAGGAACTCGACGATGCCGCCGTCCTGCGAGATGTCCCCGATCACGAACGACAGCATGAGCAGGAACGGGATGAGGATGCCCATGACCGCGGGCCCGCTGCGCAGCACTGCCGCAAGTCCGGCCGAGAACAGAGTGATCAGCGCCAGATAGATCCCGCAGCCGGCGACGACGCGCAGGGCGCCCGGGTCCCCGAGGCCCACGCCCCGGTCACCGAGGAACTCCTGGCCGGCCAGGAAACAGGTAAGACTCGTGGCGAGTCCCACGAGGAGCGCCAGGCCGCCGATGACAGCGAGCTTGGCCGCGTAGAAGACACCCCTGCGCGGGACGGCGGCCAGCGAGATGCGGACGGCACCGCTCCTGTACTCCCCCGCGACAGCCAGCGCGCCGAAGCAGATGGCCGCGACCTGACCGAAGTTGAGGCCGAAGAACGACGAGCGGAGCGGGTCGAAGTCGGGTTTGCCGGTTTCCTCGGTGCCGAGCGTCGCGCACATCAGCAGCGAGAAGGCGACGGTGGCGAGGAAGACGGACCCGAGCGTCGCGCCGAGGGAACGTGCGGAGCGGATCTTGAGCCACTCGGAGTGGAGAACGGGGGTGATGGACACGGTCATACCTCCTGGGCCACGGCCGGACGGGGTGCGTCGAATTCGGTCTCGTCCGCGGTGAGCGCGAGATAGGCCTCTTCCAAAGTGGCCTCTTCATCGGCGAGTTCAAGGATCGGGATGCCTTCGTGAGCGGCGAGCGGCCCGATGTCCGTCACCCGGGCGCCTTCCACGGTCCAGCGGCCGTCCTCGTCCTCGACGGGAGTGAAGCCCTTGCCCGTCAGGGCCCTGTGCAGCCGCTCGTTCTCGGTGGTGCGCAGCCGCACCCTCGGAGTGGTCCGGGCGTCGATGAAATCCTGCATGCCGGTGTCGGCAAGCAGCCGGCCCCTGCCGAGGACGACGAGATGGTCGGCGAAGGAAGCGGTCTCGTTCATCAGGTGGCTCGAGACGAGAACGGCCCTGCCCTCGCGGGCCAGTTGCCGCATCAGTTCGCGAATCCAGATGATGCCCTCGGGGTCGAGTCCGTTGGACGGCTCGTCGAGCATCAGTACCGCGGGGTCGCCGAGCAGGGCAGCGGCGATCCCGAGGCGCTGGCGCATGCCGAGCGAGAACGTCTTGATCCGCCGGCCGGCGACGCTCGCGATCCCGGCCTGCTCGAGCACGGCGTCCACGCGGCCGGCCGGGATCCGGTTGGCGGCGGCGAGGATGCGCAGATGGTCACGGGCGGTACGGGAGCCCGGCGCGGCCTGTGCGTCGAGCAGGGCGCCGACGTGGCGCAGCGGCTCCTCGATCGCGGCGTATGCCCGTCCGCCGATGGTGGCGGTGCCGGAGGTGGGCCGGTCCAGGGCGAGGACAAGACGCATGGTGGTGGACTTGCCCGCACCGTTGGGGCCGAGGAAGCCGGTGACCCGGCCGGGCCGCACGCTGAATGTCAGCCGGTCCACGGCCCGGATCGTTCCGTACTCCTTGGTCAGGTCTGTGACGTCGATGCTGGTCATGGCTCCAGCGTGGCCGCCGGACGGTGACCGGGGCCTCCCCCGCCGGTGGGGACCGGCTCCCCCGTGCGGGGGAGCCGCGGGGGACCGGGGCGCTGGCACGATGACCGAATGCACCGCTTCCTGCGCCCGCTGACCCGATCGGTGACGTACACCCGCTGGCTCCACCTCTTCATCGGCGTGATCGTCTGGGGCATGTGGCTGTTCGTCGACACCGAGCGGCCCTATGTACCGGTCGTGCTGCTGGGGTTGCTGGGACTCATTCCGGCGGTGCGGCTGGCCGAGGGACTTCAGGCACGGCTGCTGCTTTCCCCGCACGGATACGCGGAGTCGGCTTCGGGTATCGCCGCCGAGTCGTCCGGCACCTGGGCCGACCGGTGGCGCACGGCTCTGTGGATGGAGATCCGGCTGGCGCTGGGCCTGCTCACCGGATATCTCACGGCGGGCCTGCTCGGGCTGTCCGTGGATCTGGCCATGGCCGCGGCGGGCGGCGGCACGGGCGGGGGCGAGCTGGTCGACGTACCGGGACATCACTGGTGGTACGCGCTGCTGGTGCCGCTGCCGATCGTCGCTCTGCTGGCGGTCGTTGTGGGACTCGGGGAGCTGATCACGGCCATTGCGCGGCGACTGCTCGGCCCGTCGGCCGCGGCGCTGCTCGCCGCCCTGGAGGAGCGCACCGAACAACTGCTGGAACGGAACCGGATCGCCAGGGAGCTGCACGACTCCATCGGGCACGCACTGACGGTGGCGGTGGTGCAGGCGGGTGCGGCCAGGGCGGCGGGCAGTGCGGAGTTCACCGACCGGGCGCTGAACGCCATCGAGGAGACCGGCCGCGCGGCGCTGGAGGACCTGGAGCGCGTACTGCTGGTGCTGCGGGAATCCGGACAACCCGTGAGCCGGCGTCCGACACTCACCGACGCGGACCGGTTGCTGGAGTCGGCGCGCGCCTCCGGCGCCACGGTCGACTCCGCGGTGACGGGCCCGGTGGAACAGGTCCCGGGCCCTGTCTCCCGGGAGGGCTACCGCATCGTGCAGGAGGCGCTCACCAATGTGCTCCGGCACGCGGGTCCGGTGACGACGCGCGTACGGATCACCGTCACCGACGGCCGGCTCGAGCTGGAGGTGACCAACCCCCTTTCGGGACCGGTCACTTCGGCCGCCCGCGGCAGCGGACTGCGCGGCATACGCGAACGTGCTGCGCTGCTCGGCGGGAAGGCCGACACCGGTCCGTTCAACGGTGAATGGAGGGTGCACGTGGGGCTTCCGCTGGACGGCCTACGCTGACCGGGTGCCGATCACTGTGCTGCTTGTCGACGACGAACCTCTCGTACGGGCGGGGCTACGAGCCGTGCTCGAGGCCCAGCCGGACATCGAGGTGGTCGGCGAGGCGGCGGACGGCGCCGCCGTGATCCCCCTGGTGCGGCAACTGCGGCCCGATGTGGTGGCGATGGACGTCCGCATGCCGCTCCTCGACGGCATCGAAGCCACCCGCGCCGTACTGCGCACCGTCGACGACCCGCCCAAGATCCTTGTCATCACGACCTTCGAGAACGACGAGTACGTCTACGACGCCCTGCGGGCGGGCGCCGACGGCTTTCTCCTCAAGCGGGCGCGCCCCGCGGAGATCGTGCACGCGGTGCGACTGGTCGCGGAGGGCGAGTCGCTCCTCTTTCCCGCGGCGGTGCGCTCCCTGGCAACGGAATACGGCAGCCGGACCGCCCGCGCGGCGATGGAGCGTGCGGCGCTGACCGAACGGGAGGCGGCGGTGCTGAGGCTGATGGCGCGGGGACTGTCGAACGCGGAGATCGCCGGTCAGCTCGTGGTCGGCACCGAGACGGTCAAGTCCCATGTCAGCGCGGTGTTGTCGAAGCTGGGCGCGCGGGACCGCACGCAGGCGGTGATCGCCGCGTACGAGTCGGGGTTTGTGGCTCCGGCTTGACGGTGGGGCAGCGGTGACCGGGGTGCCGACCAAGGCCTGGCGGGTGTGGCGGCGGCCCACCCGGTTGCCCTCCGGATGCGGTTGCCGTACCGCCGCGACCCACAGCTCGACGTACTGCCGCCGCCGTTCGATGCCACATCGCTTCCACGGGAGTGTTCGGCATACCTCACGCCTCGAAGTCGTACTCCAGGATGTAGGCGGACGCGTCCAGCACCATGTCGTTCAGCTCGACCGCTCGCCCTCTTTCGGCAAAGGCCGTGCGGCAGATGAGGGCGACCGGAGTGCGCTGCCACGCCAAGTCGGTCCGCTTCGTCCGCAGTGGGCCGTCGGTGCCTGTCGAAGTTCTCGAAGTTGAGACCGTCACTGGACATGGACGTGTCCAGGACGCGGTGCCGCGTTTCGGTCTCCGTTCCGGCATGCGGAGCCTGGGGTACGCCCTCTGCCTTCAGCGGTGGGATCCCGACCCAGCATCCTCCGAACTCCGTCCCGGGGGATCCCCATGGCGCGGAGAGGGTCGCGATAGCCCTTTCTCCTTGCTGGCCGAGCGGGCGCCGTGACGGCGTGTCCGGTACGCGCGTTTGGCCAGCGCGCTGTCGTTGAGTTGCTCGGTCGTCTCGTAGTTGCGCCAGCCGGTGAGGCGTCCTTCCGAGTTGTACCTGGCTGACAGTCCGGGAGGATCCATGTGATCTCCGTGTTCCCGGACCAACTTCTGGGGCAGCGTGACCACTGCTGTGATGCCGTGGTGCGATGACCTGCGGAGGTGGACGCGGATGCCGTGGCGGCCGGAGAGCCGGCCGATGACGAACATACCCATGCGCCGCGCCACCGAGACGTCGACGACCGGCGGGTTCAGGAGCCTGTCGTTGGCCTCCTCAAGGTCCTTTGCGGTCATGCCGATGCCGCTGTCCTGGATTTCGACCTTCGCGCCGCCGCCGGACAGCAGCTGGCTCGTGACGAGCACCTCGGTGTCCGGAGAGGAGAACGTGGCCGCGTTCTCCAGCAGCTCTGCGATGAGGTGAACGATGTCGTTCACTGCCCGGCCGTCGACGTCCGCGGTTACCAGTCCGCGTAGCTGCACACGCTGATACTGCTCGATCTCACTGGTGGCGGCCCGGAGGACGTCCACGAGCCGGACCGGGGCGCTCCAGCGGCGGCCCGCCTTCTCGCCCGCGAGGACGAGTAGGTTCTCCCCATTGCGGCGCATGCGGGTGGCGAGATGGTCGATCTTGAAGAGGCTGGCGAGCAGGTCGGGGTCCTGCTCGCCGTTCTCCAGATGGTCGATCAGCTCCAGCTGCCGTTCCACGAGGTACTGGCTGCGCTGCGAGAGGTTGACGAACATCGCGTTGATGCGGCCTCGCAGTTGCGCTTGCTCGAACGTCAGCCGTACGGAGTCGCGATGGACTTCGTCGAACGCGTGGGCGACACCGCCGATCTCGTCGGTCGAGTTGATGCCCGTGGGCTCGACCTTGATGGCCTCCAGTTGCGTGTCGCTGGAGCCCCGCAGCAGCCGGACCACCTCGGGCAGGCGGCGTTCCGTGATGTCGAGCGCGGAGGCGCGCAGGGTGTGCAGCGGGCCGACAATCGACTGCATGACGACGTGCGTCACACCGAACGTGAGCAGGAGGATCAGCAGCACGACGAGCGAGGTGATGAACACTGAGCGCTCGGCCTGGTGCTGCTCGCGCGAGCTCTCGTCCTCGACCGATCCGACGAGCCGCTTCTCGACCAGACGCATCAGCTCGAGCTTGCTCGTCATGGTGTCGAACCACTCGCCGGCGTCGAGGCGGAGGCGGCTGGTGCCATGCCGGGCGAGCACCTGCTTCTGGAGCATCTCAACCTTGTTGACGTCCCTTTCGGTGACGGTGCGCTCGTAGAACTGACGCTGGGCCGGCGGCGCATCGGACCGGAACTCGCCGATCAACGCCTGTTGCTGCCGGCCGGCGAGGGTCAGGCCCTGGGCCTCGCTCGAATCGAAGTGTGCCTGGGTCAGCACCCCGCCGAGCAGCGCGCGTTGCCGGGAGGCTGCCTCCGTGGCCTGTGCGAAGGTCCCGAGCGCACCGGCCCTCACGGCAAGGGTCCGGTGGGCGATGTCCGGCGTGAGAAGGTCAAGGGCGTCGGTGAGCTCGGTGATCAACTCCGTGTATGCGTTGACCACGGGCAGCAAGCGCATTTTCGAGCGGGCTACCGTGTCGCGCAGTGACGCCACCTTCCCGCCAGAGGCGTCGAGCACCGCGAGCCGGTTGGCCAGGACGGGGTTCGTCCCGCGGTGGACATGGGCGACCTCGGTACGGACCCGGGCAAGCGCCGCGTCGACCTGGGAGCGCTGAGTGTCCAGCCGGCTCGTGTCGCCCGTACGCCCGGCCGCAACGTAGAGCGCGGTGAGATCGCGTTCGTCCTCAAGCTCCTCCAACAGCCCCGTGCCCTTGTCGACGGTACGAACGAGCTGGCGGACGTTGTTGACGTCCTGTGCGTTCTGCACGGCCGAGCCGATCCGCAGACCGCCGAGTACGAGCGTGACGATGATCGGGATGAGCACCACAGCCACCAGCTGGGTACGCACACTCCAGTTACTCGGGGCGAACTCCGCATGGTTGCTGCCCCTGTACGGGCGACGCCCTCCACCTGCACGCGCGGGGCCCGGATCGGTATTGCCGTTGTCGGAACCGTTGCCTCTCGCCTGGGGCGTCTGCACCGGTTCCGTGCCGTGGCGATTCGCCGTGGATTGTGTTTGCACTGCCCTCGCACCCTCTCCTCGCCATTGAACGTGTGCGATTCAGGGGCGCGCGCGCATCGCGGACGCTCCCCTCATCGCGCTAGTGCGCTTGTCGTGACGTTGCTGGAAGAGGCCATGGCCTCGTGCGCCCCCTGGCAGGTGCCTGGGGCAGCTGACTACGCGTCGGTCTCGGAGCTGTTCAAGATCGCAACCACTTCTTCGGTGGGGTCGCTGTGGCGATCGGTGCCCAGCCGTCCGTCATCTGTGCCTGTCAGCGGCTAGAGCCTGGCATCGCCGGCGAGTTCGGCCGTGCCGGCGGCGAGGCCGCCTTCGGCGCCGTGGGCCAACCGGACATGCAAGAGGGGTTACTGTCCGCGCCGGCCCAGCGCCTGACCGACCGATCCCGAGTTGCCGCGGCGTGTCCTCATCGCCATGTACGAGCGGGGGGCGGTCGAGGACCAGATACCAGCGGGTCACGGTCGCTCGACCCGCCACGACGCCATGAGGGCCGTGCCGGGAGACACTCTCGTGTCGGCCCACCGGTCGGACACCACGTTCATGACGCCGTCCCTGCGCCTGGCCGCTCGCTTGCCGCGGTGACAGTCGCAAGGGCAGACAGAATGAGCACGGTCGACGCCGCGCCGGGGTCCTCGTGACCGATGGTGCGGGCGCCGAGATAGCTCGCGCGGCCCTTCCGGGCCTGCATGCCGACGGTCTGCTTCAGGCCCCGCACGGCGGCGTCGTATGCCGCGCGGGTGGCGTTGCTCAGGTCGCCGCCGGTGTCGATGACGGCATGGTAGGCGGTCACGGCCGGGCCGAGGGCGTCGATCATCGTCTTGTCACCCTCGAGTGCCGCGCCGATCCGCTGGATGCCGGTGAGGGCAGCTGCCAACGCCGCCCCGAGTTGTGCCGCAGACACGTCGGGTTCCTCGCCCAAGGTCCCCGCGGCCTGCCGGAAACCGGTGCCGTACAGCGGTCCCGAGGCGCCGCCGGTCTTGCTGATCAGTGCCCGGCCGACGGTGGCGAGCACCGCACCGGGGGTGGACGGGTCGGTTTCGTCCAGCATCGCCACCGCCGCCTGCAGGCCACGGCGCATGTTGATGCCGTGGTCGGCGTCGCCGACAGCGGAGTCGAGGCGGGTCAGATGATCGGCGTTCTCGGTTACCAGTCGGGCCGCCCCATGGATCCAGGCCCGGAACATGCTCGCGTCCATTGTCGTCCTTCTCCCTCGTGGTGTCCGTCGTGGTGTCCGAGGCCGTTCAGCGTCCCCAGCGCAGTGCGGGGGTCTCGACGGGGGCATCCCACAGATAGGTGAGCTGCGGCGTGAGCCGGCACACCGTGATCGTGCAACCGGCCATGTCCAGGCTGGTGATGTAGTTGCCGACCAGGTTGCGGGTGATCCACACGCCATGGTCGGCGAGCCACTCGGCAACCGCGGCATACACCACGTACAGCTCAAGAAGCGGGGTGCCACCCAGGCCGTTGACCATCACGAGCACTTCGCCTGAGAGCGGCATGTCGGCGTGGATGGCGTCCAACGCGACAGCGACGATCTCCTTGGCGGAGACGAGCCTGCCGCGGGCGCGACCGGGCTCGCCGTGGATGCCGACGCCCAGCTCGATCTCGTCCTCGCCCAGCTCGAAACCGGGCTTGCCCGCCGCGGGCACCGTGCACGGCGTGAGCGCCACCCCGAACGAACGGGACCGGCCGTTGACCTCCCGGCCCCAAGCCGCAGCCGAGGCCAGGTCCGCGCCAAGTTCGGCAGCCGCACCGACGATCTTCTCCACGAACACGGTCGCCCCGGTACCTCGCCGGCCCGCCGTCCACGTACTGTTCTCCACGGCGACATCGTCATTGACCACGACGCCCTCCACCCGGACGCCGTCGTCGGCGGCCAAGTCGGCGGCCATCTGGAAGTTCAGCACGTCGCCGGTGTAGTTCTTCACGATGTGCAGCACCCCCGCCCCGCCGTCAACGGCCCGCGTGGCGGCGAGTATCTGGTCCGGCACGGGGGAGGTGAACACCTCACCGGGACAGGCCGCATCCAGCATCCCGTACCCGACGAACCCGCCGTGCAGCGGCTCGTGTCCGGCCCCGCCACCTGACAGCAGGCCGACCTTCCCAGCGGTCGGCCCGCCCGCGCGGATGATGTAGCGGTCGGACGTGTCGACCATCAGCGAGGGGTGCGCGGCGGCCACGCCGACGAGAGCATCGGCAAGCACCTCATCGGGCGAGTTGATGAGCTTCTTCACGGTTCAGGCCCCTTCTCGACTGGATAGGAACATCAGCAGAAATCAATCAAATGGTATTTATCAGTAGGATTTGTCAGGGCGTCATCTTGCCCGTCACACAGGTCCTTTCATGGGCCGGTCCGGTCGGACCTGCCCATGCTCGACTGATCGCGCCATGTGCGCGGCTCGAGTCAGGGCAGCGACGGCAGGCAGCACTGCTCGACGAGACGCCAGACCTCTTCGGGGGTTTCGCGGGTGAGGGCGATGGCCGCCAGGGAGGCGCAGGTGTCATGGCGCAGGCGGCGGATGCGGGCGCGTACTTCGTCGACGGCGGCTGGTGCTACGGAGAGGATGTCGCAGCCGAGGCCGATGAGCAGGGGGGTGACGAGGGGGTCTGCGGCAGCGTCGCCGCAGACGGATACCTTGCGGTTGTGGCGGTGGGCGGCGGTGACGACTTGGGCGATGGCGTCGAGGACGGAGGGGTGCGCCGCCATGGCGGGGGTGGCGGTGGGGTCGCGCCGGTCCAGGCCCAGGATCTGGCAGGTGAGGTCGTTGCTGCCGATGGAGAGGAAGGCGGCTTCGCGGGCGAGGTCGTCGGCTGCGGCGACGGCTTCGGGGAGTTCCACCATGATGCCCAGGGGTGGCGTCGGGACACCGGCTTCGTCGGCTGCGGCCTGGAGAAGGCGTCGGCAGGCACGCAATTCGTCGATGCTCGCGACCATGGGGATCATGATGCGCAGGTCAGTGTCGGCTCCCGCGCCGAGGAGGCTGCGGAACTGATCGCCGAAAGCGTCCGGTTGGGCGAGCATGAGGGGCAGGCCGCGGCCGATCCGCGCGCCCTGGATGCGGGACAGGAACGGCGGCAGTTTGTCGTCGGCGAAGTCGAGAGTGCGAGCCGTGACGACCTGCCCGGTGAGCGCGCGCAGGACGGGGACGAGGGTGGCCGCGTGCTGATTGCGGGTGGGCCAGGCTGGGTGGTTGAGGAAGGGCAGTTCGGTGCGGAGCAGGCCGACACCGTCGGCGCCCGTGGTCAGGGCCGCGCGGGCTTCGGCCGGCGTCGCCACGTTGGCCCGCAGAACGATGCAGTGCTCGTCGAGTGTCTGGGCAGGCAGGTGGCGCTCTTCGGCGAGGGCGAGCCTGCGGGTGCGGGCGGTCTCCATTGCGTGCAGGGCCCTGGTGCGTTCGTCGTCGTTGGGGTGAGCGACGGCGGTGGCCTGGTCGGTGTCGAGGAGGATTTCCTGCCCGTCCGGTAGGTCGAGCAGGGCGGGGTCGACGGCCAGTAGGAGGGGGATGCCCTGTGAGCGGGCGACGATCGCGGCGTGGGAGTTGGGGCCGCCGGTGACGGAGATGGCGGCGGTCACTGTCTGGCCGGGTTCCAGCAGGTCCGCCGCGCCGATCTCGTGGGCGACCAGGACGAGGGGCTGGTCGGGTGCGGGGCTCGTGTCGCCGTGAAGGTGAGCCAGGACGCGGCGGCCGACCTGCCGTACGTCTGCCGCGCGTTCGGCGAGGGTGGGGTCATCCAGGCTGGCGATGGTCCGGGCGTAGGTGTCGATGGACTGCCGGACAGCGACGGGTACCGGCTGCCCTTGCTGCGCTCGCTTGATCGCCTGCTCGCGCAGATCGTGGTCCTGCGCGATGTAGCTGTTGACCTCCATGATGTCGGCCTCTTCGTCGTTGCCCCGTTCACGCAGCGAGGTGGACAGCTCGAGCAGGCGGGCGGCGACGGCGTCGAAGGCGTCGGTGATCTGCTGTGCGGCGTCGCCACCGGTGCGGTGGGGGAGCGCGGTTCTGCTGGGCGAGCGGTCGGTGCGGTGGAGGAACCCCAGGGCTATGCCGGGTGCGGCGGTATGCCCGGCGTAGGTGTGGCGGTTGGTCATCGGGCCACCACCGTCTCGGCGAGTGCGCGGAAGATCAGGGCGGTGGAGGTGGCCCCTGGGTCCTGGTGGCCGATGCTACGAGCACCGAGATAGGAGGCCCGGCCCTTGCGCGCCTGCATGGGAGTGGTCGCGCGCATACCCTCCTCGGCAGCGTCGGCGGCGGCCCCGGCCGCGGCGGCGAAGTCGGCTCCGGCGCCCGCGTGCTGCTGGAAGGCTGCCAGTGCGGGAGCGTAGGCGTCGATCATGGTCTTGTCGCCGGGTGCGGCCGCGCCGAGCTTCTGGACACTCTCCAGGCCGGCGGCGAGTGCGGTGGCGAACTGCTGCGTGTCGGCGGTGGGTGCGTCAAGGGCCTTGCCCATGGCGCGGAAGGCGCCGCCGTAGAGCGGGCCGGAGGCGCCCCCGACGCTGGAGATGAGTGTGGTGCCCGTCTTGACCAACACGGCCCCGACGGTGTCCGGCTCGTAGTCGGCCAGGGCCGCGGTGACGGCGGAGAAGCCGCGTTTCATGTTGACGCCGTGGTCGGCGTCGCCGATGGCCGAGTCGAGCTGGGTGAGGTGGTCCTTGTGCTTGTCGACGGTGGCGGCGATGGCCTGCACCCACGTGCGGGCGAGGTCGGTGTCCACGGAATCTCCGTTCATGGTTGGTGCGTGGCGGGTTCACGGTTGGGCGAGCCGGGGGCGGGGGCGGATGCGAGGGGCGGTCGGGTGAGCTGGATCGGGAAGGCTCCCGCCCGGCCCCCGCGTATCGCGCGGCCCCGCCCCCGGCTCGGTTCAGGCGCCCCAGCGCACGGCTGGGGTGTTCACAGGTGCGTCCCACAGGGACAGCATGTCGGCGTCGGCCTTGCACACGGTGATGGAAACACCGGCCATATCCAGGCTGGTCACGTAGTTCCCAACAAGATTGCGGGCGATGACCACGCCCTTGTCCGCCAGGGCGGCCGCGACCTCGTTGAAGACCACATACAACTCGATAAGCGGCGTGCCGCCCAGCCCGTTGACCAAGACGATGGTCTGGTCCCCCGCGGTGAGCGGCTGGTCGGCGAGGATGGCGTCCAGGGCAGTGGCCACGATCTCCTTGGCCGACCGGAGCTTCTCCCTGCGGCGGCCGGGCTCGCCATGGATACCGACGCCGACCTCCATCTCGTCCTCGGGCAGGTCGAAGCCCGGCTTGCCGGAGGCCGGGGTGGTACAGGCGGTCAGTGCCACGGCGAAGGACCGGGAGGCGGCGTTGACCCGCTTGGCCATCTCGGCGACGGCGGCGAGGTCGGCACCCTGCTCGGCGAGGGCCCCGGCGATCTTCTCGACGAAGACGGTGGCGCCGGTGCCCCGGCGCCCGGCGGTCCAGGTGGAGTCCTGGACGGCGACGTCGTCGTCGACCAGCACCGTCTCCACCGTGATGCCTTCCTCGGCGGCCAGTTCGGCGGCCATCTGGAAGTTGAGGACGTCACCGGTGTAGTTCTTCACGATGAACAGCACGCCGGAGCCGCCGTTGACGGCCTGGGCTGCGGCAAGCATCTGGCCCGGGACGGGCGAGGTGAACACCTCCCCAGGACAGGCGGCGTCCAGCATGCCGAGTCCCACGAAGCCGCCGTGCAGCGGCTCGTGCCCGGAACCGCCGCCGGAGATGAGTGCGACCTTGCCCGCTCTGGTGCCGCCCGCGCGGGTGATCACCTTGTTCTCCGCGTCGACTTTCAGTTCGGGGTGGGCGGCGGCGATACCGGCCAGGGCCTCATCCAGCACCGCCTCGGGGGCGTTGATGAGCTTCTTCACGACAGGGCTCCTTCGGCAGTGGCGGGCTCAACGACCTGGCTCTCAGCCCCGGTTACGGCGGCGGCCTTGCGGTGGGCGTTGAGGGCGGTGTAGAGGACGCCGGCGGCGAGGGCGCCGATCACCTCGGCGGCCAGGTAGACGGGCAGCTGGTCCCAGTGGACCGTGCCGTTGAAGAGCTCGCCGGTGATCATCGGGCCGAGCGTCCTGGCCGGGTTGATGGACGCCGCGGTGGCGGGCGCCACAGGAATGATGATCGCGAACACGCCGAGGCCGATGGCCAGGCCCGCGAAGCCGCCGGCCGCGCGCCGGTCGATGGCCCCGAAGACGACGAACGCGAGGATGAACGTGCCGATGGCTTCGGCGAAGAAGGCCTGGCCGGCGCCGACACCGGTGCCGTAGGCGGCGATACCGAGGCCGACATCGACCGCCTTCTTCCCCAGCACCCCGACGATCGCAAGCGCCCCCAGCACCGCACCGGCCACCTGGGCCGCGATGTAGCCGGGGACGTCCCGCCAGGGCATCTTCTTCGTGGCGGCCAGCGCCAGGGTGATAGCCGGGTTGATCTGGCAGCCGGAGATATGGCCGATCGCATAGACCATCGCGATGACAGCGGTGGCAAAGGCCAGCGAGATCATTCCCAGCTGCGCCATGGTGAACGGGGCATCGCCACCGACGATGAGCGTTGCGGGGACCGAACCGACACCGATGAACACCAGCACCGCGGTGCCCAGCATCTCGGCCACAAGCTTCTGTGAGTAAGAGTTTTCTTCCATGATGGCGCCCAGCGCCGAGCGGCAGCTTGGGCGTCTCACCTCCTCCGCGTGGAGCGGGCTATGAAGGGAGGTGGCCGCCAGGTGGTCAGGGGTCGGGCACCTGGCGGCCGGCTCAGGGGAACCGGATAACCAGCGGAATCCGGGAAGGCGTTCACTATGGATGAACGTTGTTCCGGAAGTTAAGCCCGCGTTTCACGCCTGTCAAGAGGTTCGGCGACTATCGGGCACCGCGGACACGAAGAAGGCCCCCCGGCGATGTGCCGAGGGGCCTTGGGCGGAGGGGCAGGTGGCGGGACGCCGGGGGCCCCGCCGCCGAGCCGCAGATGGATGCGGAGTGTGCAGGTCAGGCGCCCGCGTGGTGGGTGCGGGGCGGGCAGGTCAGGGGGCGGCGATGCGGGCGGTCCCCCGAGAGGCACCCAGGTCACGGGAGAGGTTGCGGGCAGTCTCCCGGACCGCGACCGCAAGCTCCTGACGTGCCGATTCGGCCAGTAGCCGCTCGACGGGGCCGACAATGCCGATGGCACCCACCACCTCGCCGGAGCGGTCGAAGACAGGCGATGCGATACCCGCGTCCCCGATGGCGGACTCCTGATCCTCGATCGCGTACCCCGTCCTGAGGATCTCCTTCAGCTGGCCGGCCAGCTCCTCCGGGTCGGTGATGCTGGCGCCGGTGAGCACTGACCGGTCGCCCGCGAGCAGCCGCTCACGCTCGGCCGCCGGAGCGAAGGCCACGACGGCCTTGCCCAGGGCACAGGTACTCCACGGGATGCTGGCTCCGACCTCGAGGATCTGCACGGCACCCTCCGGCCGGAAGGCGTGGTGCACCACCAGGACATGGTCGCCGGTGAGCACGGCCACCCACACCGCCTCGTTCGCCCGGGTGGCGAGCTGGTCCGCCCAGGTCAGTGAGCGGGTCCGCAGCTCCTGGGTGTCCAAGTAGGCGTTGCCCAGCTGCACCAGGTCCGGGCCGAGCTGGTACTTGGAGCTGTCCCGGTCCTGCACCACCAGCCCCTCGCGCTCCAGCGTGCGCAGCAGCGCATGGACGGTGGGTTTGGCCACGCCCAAGCGGTCGGCCAGCTCGGTCACACCCAGCCGGGGCCCAGTGGATGCGAGCTCCCGCAAGATCTGCACCGCCCGATGCACCGCTTGCACCATCGAAGAATTCTCCTCGTTCAGTATTGATGAACAATGTTCCGAGATATACCGTGGTTGTTCATGAGCAACCTTGTCGGCATCGTACTCGTGTCCCACAGCGCCGAGCTCGCCGCAGGCCTTCGCCTGCTGGTGGAGCAGATCGGCTCCGACACAGTCCCCCTCGCCACCGCCGGAGGGACCGACGACGGCCGGATCGGCACCAGCTACGACCTCGTTCTCGCCGCGATCCGGCACGCCGACCGCGGAGCCGGCGTCGTCGTCCTTCCCGACCTCGGCAGCTCCGTCCTCACCGCCCGCACCGTCCTGGAAGACCATCCCGGCACCGACGTAACGATCGTCGACGCACCCTTCGTCGAAGGCGCCGTCGCAGCCGTCGTCACCGCCGCATCCGGCGCCGATCTCAAGACCGTCGCCAACGCCGCCAAGGAGGCCCGTCATGTCCCCAAGCTCTGAGTCCAACGTCACGACCACGGTGAACCATGAAATCGCCGTCGTCCTGCCCGCCAACCTGCACGCCCGCCCCGCAGGCCGACTCGCCCGCGCCGCAGCCGAGTACACCAGCGCAATACAGCTGGAACACGACGGACGCACCGTCAACCCCACCGGCGTCCTCGCGGTGATGGGCCTGGGTGCCACCGCCGGAAGCACCGTGACCATTCGCGCCGGAGGCCCCGACGCAGACCAGGCCGTCACGGCGTTGGCCGAGATCCTCGCCACCGCCGAATAACCCGGCCACGCCGCCGCACCGAACGAGCCGCCGCTTTCGATATGAGAAGCCGAGACAAGTGGAGGTGGTCGAGGATGACCACTCCGGCCATGACCACGTCTGACACCAGCGTGGCACCGCACCCGCGGACCGAGTACATCCTCCCGCTGCCGCACATCCCTGAGGCTGTCTCCGCCGTGCGCCACCGCGCACGCAGGATCCTGGGCCACTGGGCCCTGCCCACGGAGACAGCAGACGACGCCATCCTGGTGATCTCGGAACTGATCACCAACGCGATTGCCCACGCACTGCCCCCAGCAGTACTGCGGCTGTCGATGCCCGAGGGCGGCGGCCGTCACGCCCTCCGTATCGAGGTCGTGGATGCTGGGCCGCGACCGCGCCGACCACCCGAGAGCCCGCACCCTGCGGAAAATGAGGAACACGGCCGCGGGACCGGCATCATCGCAGCCCTTTCCATGCGACACGGCATTTCCCGCCACCTCCACAGGATGACCCGATGGGCGGAGCTCCACGTGGCGTCCGGCCACACTGGCAGTGCTGCCACTGCAAGCCCTTGAAGACGTGGTGCGGTGCACGGCGAACTCGGCCAGCTGCCAGCTGCCAGCCGCGCGACGTGCCACGTCAGGTCGCCCCGAACCTCGTTCAGCCCCATCCGACGATGAAGGCGGCCGGGGTCTCACCCTCGTCGCCGCCCTCGCGGAACGCTGGGGCTGCTGCCCGCGTCGCCACGGCATCGGCAAATCGGTCTGGGCGGAACTCAAGCCCGGGTGAGCCTGGCCGGTTCCCACGGCTCGGCGCACAGCAGCGGACGGGGAGTCCGAAGATTCGGATGCCCGTTCCTTGGCCGCCCCTTTCTTCACATCATCTCCTCGTGCGCCGGCTACGAGCGCTACGGTTCCTTCGTCGCACCGAGTGCGAGCTACGTCACAGATCGACATGTCGCGGCTGCTGGGGCCTGCCCGGAGGCGGCCGCACGTCTGGGGGAACGGCATGCGCGAAATGGCCAAGGGTTCCAATGTCGGCCTGGCGGCCCTGAGCGATGACACCGGTTCGGTGATCGTGAGTCTGCGCTGGAGCAGTGCGACAGGGGACGGGGACGCGGATGTGTCCGTGCTGCTGCTGGACGGCAACGGCAAGGTGCGCAGCGACGCCGACTTCTTCTTCTACAACAACCCCGCCGCGGCCGACGGCAGCGTGCAGTTGTTGGGCAAGACGCCGACCGACAGTGGCAGCGAGGACCGCATCGGCCTCGATCTGACCGCAGTGCCCCGGGATGTCGAACGCATTGTGGTGGCAGCCAGTCAGTACGGCGGTTCCTGTTTCGGTGAACTGGACGACCTGCGGGTCACGCTCGCCGATCGTAGTGGTGAGGCTCTGCTCGGCTTCTCCATCACCGACGCCGGCGTCGAGAGCGCATTCATCTTCAGTGAGCTGTACCGACGGGGCGAGGAGTGGAAGTTCCGGGCAATCGGCCAGGGCTACGAGACCGGTCTGGCAGGTCTGGCCACGGACTTCGGCATCGATATCGATGCCGGTGACGATGACGACGCCGTGGACGGACCCGCGGTGGAGCAGCTACCGGAGGCCGATGAGCCCCGGCCGCCCGCCGTCGAGTCGACGGCGGCGTTCCCCACGCAGTCGGCAAGCGGGGCGGAGCCGGTCGGGGTCGAGCCGCCGACACG
This sequence comes from Streptomyces sp. NPDC002926, assembly GCF_053591755.1. Lineage (NCBI taxonomy): Bacteria > Bacillati > Actinomycetota > Actinomycetes > Kitasatosporales > Streptomycetaceae > Streptomyces > Streptomyces sp. NPDC002926. Next base: position 54,894 of record NZ_JBSFUK010000001.1, on the reverse strand, counting down.
GAGGACCCGCGGCCCTCGCACCGCCAAGAAGAAGGTCACATTGCCCAAGGTGGCCAAGAAATCCCTCGCCGAGAACGACTCGTGGAGGCCTGCCCGGCTCTTCCCCGTGCCGTCGCTCAAGAGCGACAAGGAGCGCGAGCTAAGGGCCACTTCGGTTCTGCTTTCGGTGATGGCCGAAGTGCCGGAGTTGGGGCGTCGCCTCACCGCTGCTTTCGGAGCACCCGCCGGGCGTATGCAGACCTTCACCGAGGTCACGCTGCCGCACGGAGACACCCCCAAGCGCCCGGACGGTGTCATCCGTGTGGAGCGAGCGGGCAAGCTGTGGACCGCGCTGGTCGAGACCAAGACCAACGGGAACGCGCTCAAGGCGGACCAGGTCCAGAACTACATGGACATTGCCGCCCGCCGCGGATACGAAGCAGTCATCACTCTCTCCAACGACGTTGCCCTGGAAGGCAGTCCGCTGGTGGACGTCAGAACCGACGGGCGGCGCAAGCACAAGGTCGCACTCTGGCATCTGTCCTGGGCCGAAGTGGCCCACCAGGCACAGATGCTGATCCGCCATGAGGGCGTCGGCAATGCCGCCCATGCCTGGCTCCTGCAGGAATTGCTGCACTACCTCCAGCACGAGAATTCCGGCTGCCACGGCTTTCAGAACATGGGGCCGGCATGGGTGCCCGTACGGAACGGCATCGATACGGAAACCCTCTGCCAGGGCGACCGACGTGCCGTGGAGGTCGTCGAGAGCTGGGAGCGGCTCATCCGCCAGGTCTGTCTGCGCCTCGGCGGCGAACTCGGCCAGAAGGCCCTGCCGGTACAGCGCGCCAAGCGCGGCTCGGACCCGCACTCCCGGCGTGCGGTACTCGCCGACCGGCTGTGCGACGAAGGCCGTCTGACCGCCGAGCTGCGCATCGACGGTACGCCGGGTGTTCTCGCGATCACGGCAGATCTGCGGACCGCCAGACTTCGTACATCCATCGAAATCCAGGCCCCGGAGGGGAGTTATCCCCTCACCTCGGCCAAGCGCCTGATCCGGCTGCTGGCCGAGGCACCTGCGGACCTCCATGTCGAGACTCTTGTCGAGGCCGGCAACGGTCCACGCGGCACCCTGGAACGGCTACGGCCCGAACCGGCCGACATGCTGCCCAAGGACGGCGCACGGACGACCGGTTTCCGGCTGTCGTTGTTCAAGGGCATGGGTGCCACTCGTGGCAGCGCCGAGTCCGGGTTCATCCGCAGCGTCGACGAGTCCGTGGACCGGTTCTACGCGAGCGTCGTCGCTCAGCTGATCTCCTTCGAACGACGCCCGGGAAGCCGCCCACAGCCCGCGGAACCCGCTGCCGTCGGCTGATCCCGGTCTTCGGCGCGGACGACGCGTACGACGGCGCATCCGTCCCGTTCGCTCAGGTCCGTCCGTGGCCGGGGCAGACCTGCGCCCCGCCGGTCCACGGGGGGAGGAGCAGCGGGGCGCAGGAGTCCAGGGGGCGGGCAGGGAGTTCAGAGGTGCGTCGGGGCGAACATGCGGAGGACCGCCGGGAGCACCACCACCGAAGGGCCCGGCTCCGTGAAGGACTTGGCCAGGTCCTCGGTCAGCGACTCCGGAGTCGTACGGACCGCAGGGACCCCGAAGGACTCCGCCAGTGCCACGAAGTCCGGGCGGGACAGCTCCGTCGCCGTCGCCTCGCCGAACGCGTCCTCCATGTACTCGCGCAGGATGCCGTAGCCGCCGTCGTCCACGATCAGCCAGGTGACCGGGAGGTCGTACTGGCGGGCCGTCGCCAGCTCCGCGATCGAGTACATCGCGCCGCCGTCGCCGGAGACCGCGAGGACCGGACGAGTACGGTCCGCCGCCGCGGCGCCCAGCGCCGCCGGGAAGCCGTAGCCGAGGCCGCCCGCGCCCTGGGCCGAGTGCATGGTGTTCGGGAAGCGGGCGTCGAAGGCCGACCAGGCCCAGTAGGCCAGGATCGTCATGTCCCAGAAGCTCGGGGACGTGTCCGGCAGGGCCTCGCGGACGGAAGCCAGCAGCTGCTGTTCCAGGGTGAGTTCCTGGGCCGCGATGCGGGCCCGGACCTGGGTCAGGACCGTGCGTACGGACTCGGCCGCGGCCGGGTCCTCGCGCTCCGCCACCGTCTCCAGCAGCGCCGACAGCGCGAGGCGCGCGTCGGCGTGGATGCCGAGGCCCGCGTGGTTGGACTCCAGCTTGCCCGCGTCCGCCTCGATCTGGATGACCCGGCCGCGCGGCGCGAACGTGTGGTAGTTCGAGGACAGTTCACCCAGACCGGAGCCGACCACGAGCAGGACGTCCGCGGATTCGAGGAAGTCCGTGGTGTGGCGGTCCTCCAGCCAGGACTGGAGCGAGAGCGGGTGCTCCCAGGGGAAGGCGCCCTTGCCGCCGAAGGTGGTGACGACGGGCGCGTCGATCTTCTCCGCCAGGGCGAGCAGCTTGCCGCACGCGTCGGAGCGTACGACCCCGCCGCCCGCGATGATCGCCGGTCGTGATGCGTTGGACAGCAAGTGCGCCGCCACAGCCGTCAGTTCGGGGCGCGGTACGACCTCCTGCGGCGTGGCGTCCATGGCCGTGACGACCGGCAGGGTCGTCTCGGCCAGCAGCACGTCCTGCGGGATTTCGACCCAGACCGGGCCGTGCGGGGCCGTCAGCGCCGACTGCCAGGCCGCGGCGATCGCGGACGGGATCTGTGAGGCAGTACGGACGATGTGCACGGACTTCACGATGTCGCGGAACGACGCCTGCTGGTCGCGCAGTTCGTGCAGATAGCCGTGGCGGCCGCCGCCCAGACCGGGCGTCGGGACCTGGCTGCCGATGGCGAGCACCGGCGCGGAGGCCGCCGCCGCCTCCTGGAGCGCGGCCAGCGACATCAGCGCGCCGGGACCGGTCGAGAGCAGCAGCGGTGCGACCTGGCCGGTGACCCGGCCGTACGCGTCGGCGGCGAAGCCGGCGTTGTTCTCCACGCGCAGCCCGACGTACTCCAGCTGCGAGCGGCGCAACGCGTCGAACATGCCGAGCGCGTGCTGGCCCGGGAGGCCGAAGATCGTGGTCGCGCCCAGGCCCTGCAGGCTTTCCACGACGAGGTCGCCGCCGTTGCGGCCGGGCGCCGGGTTCAGCGCGGCCGCGGTCTGGGCCTCGGTGGGGCGCAGTACGAGGTCGTGATCGTGCGTCACTTGGCGCGCCCCTCGGCGATCTGGCGGGACATGATCGTGGTCAGCTCGTACGCCGTGTGGGACGCGGCGACCGAGGTGATCTCGGCGTGGTCGTACGCGGGCGCGACCTCGACGACGTCCGCCGAGACGAGATTGCAGGAGGCCAGGCCGCGCAGGATCTCGAGGAGTTCGCGGGAAGTGAGGCCGCCGGCCTCGGGGGTTCCGGTGCCGGGCGCGTGCGCCGGGTCCAGTACGTCGATGTCGATGGAGATGTAGAGCGGCCGGTCGCCGATGCGCTGGCGCAACTGGTCGGCGACCTCGTCTGCGCCGCGCCGGTAGACGTCGGCCGAGGTCACGATGCCGAAGCCCATCTTTGCGTCGTCGGTGAGGTCCTGCTTGCCGTACAGCGGACCGCGCGTGCCGACGTGGGAGAGCGCCTCGGTGTCGAGGATGCCCTCCTCCACGGCCCGGCGGAACGGGGTGCCGTGCGTGTACTCGGCGCCGAAGTACGTGTCCCAGGTGTCCAGGTGCGCGTCGAAGTGCAGCAGCGCGACCGGGCCGTGCTTCTTGGCCACCGAGCGCAGCAGCGGCAGCGCGATGGTGTGGTCGCCGCCGAGTGTCATCATCCGCGCGCCGGTGCCCAGCAGGTCATCGGCCGCGGCCTCGATCGTCTCGACGGCCTCGTTGATGTTGAACGGGTTCGCGGAGATGTCACCCGCGTCCGCGACCTGCGCGAGTGCGAAGGGCGAGGCGTCCTGCGCCGGGTTGTACGGGCGCAGGAGCCTCGACGCCTCGCGGATGGCGTTGCCGCCGAAGCGCGCTCCGGGACGGTAGGAGACCCCGGAGTCGAAGGGAACGCCGACCACGGCGACATCGGCGCTGCCGACCTCGTCGAGCCGGGGCAGCCGGGCGAACGTCGCGGGTCCGGCGTACCGCGGGATACGGGACGAGTCGATCGGGCCGCGCGGCTGCTCGTTGCTGCTCATATCAATTGCCTTCTTTCCTACGCTTCGTTGCGCTTTCGACTCTAGCTGTTGACGGCGACGGGTTCGGCCGGGGCCTCTTCCTCGTCGGCGCCGCGACCCGCGAGTCGTTCGCGCCAGTTCGCCAGGGTCGCCTCGTCCGTCGGCCGGGTCGCCAGGGAGACGATCACGTACGCCGCAAGCGACAGCAGCAGGCCGTAGTAGACGGGCTGGTTGGCGAGGATTCCGTACCACGCCATCAGGCCGATGACCGAGAGGCCGCCGACGGTGACCGAGGCCAGCGCGCCGTACACGGTGCCGCGCTTCCACAGCAGGCCGCCCAGGATCGGCACCAGCAGACCGCCGACGAGCAGGTTGTACGCGACCGTCAGCGCCTCGATGACGTTGTTGAGCGCGATGGCGGTACAGATGACCGCGATGCCCATGATCAGGATGAAGACGCGGTTGCCCTTCACCTCGTCGTGGTCGTCGCCCCTGCGGGAGGCCAGTCCCCGCACTCGCGACCAGATGTCGTTGTTGGCGACGGTGGCACAGGCGATGAGCGCTCCGGAGGACGTCGACATGACGGCGGCGAGGGCCGCGGCCAGCACCAGACCGCGTACGCCCATGGGCAGTTCGTCCTTGACGATGGTCGCGAAGGCGTCGTCGGCGTTGGGCAGCTTCGGGTAGATGACCTTGGCGGCGGTGCCGATGACGGCGCCGGCCAGGGCGTAGACGAGGCAGTACGTACCGGCGACCGTGCCGCCGTACCGCGCGACCTTGTCACTGCGCGCCGTGAACACCCGCTGCCAGATGTCCTGGCCGATCAGCATGCCGAAGGTGTAGATCAGGACGTACGTGAAGATCGTCTCGCCGCCGATGCCCAGCGGGTCGAAGTACTCGGTGGGGAGCTTCGCCTTCATCTCACTGAAGCCGCCGGCCTTGACGACCGCGATGGGCAGCAGGAGCAGGAGCACACCGACCGTCTTGACGACGAACTGAACCATGTCGGTGAGGGTGATCGACCACATGCCGCCGAGCGTCGAGTACGCGACGACGATCGCGCCGCCGAGGATGATCGAGGCGGTGCGGTTGAGGTCGAAGAGGACGTCGAAGATGGTGGCGTACGCGATCGTGGAGGTGACCGCGAGCATCAGCGTGTACGCCCACATCACGATGCCGGAGATGAGGCCGGCCTTGCCGCCGTAGCGCAGGTCGAGCATCTCGGAGACGGTGTAGACCTTCAGCCGGGCGATGCGGGCGGAGAAGAACACCGAGAGGGCGAGGAGACCGAGGCCGATGGCGAAGACCATCCACGCGCCGGAGAGACCGAACTTGTAGCCGAGGCCGACGCCCCCGATGGTGGAGGCGCCACCCAGAACGATGGCCGCCATGGTGCCGGAGTACATCGAGGGGCCGAGTCGGCGGCCCGCAACCAGGAACTCACTCTTGGACTTGGCGCGGCGCATGCCCCACCAGCCCATGCCGAGCATGCCGGCCAGATAAACGACGATCACTGCGTAGTCGACAGCCATCGGCTTCCTTCCGTCTCGTCCCCCGGGTCCTCAGTCCTTGTGCGAGACGACGCTAGGTGGCTGGAAAGCAACGCTGAAGTGTACGTTTTATCCATTCTCAACGCCACCGATGGATGGACCATCCATGCCGGAGTCTGCAGCAGCCCCACCAACCACACCTGTCCCCCTCGCCGCACTGATCGCCCGCGAGGATCTCGGCCTTCGCCAGATCGCCGGGCCGGAGGCGGGCACGGTGCTGCACTGGGTGCACACCTCGGAGATGGAGGACCCCTATCCGTATCTCCTCGGCGGCGAGCTGCTGATGAGCGCCGGGGTGCTGCTGAAGGACCCCGACAGGTATGTGTCGCGCATCGTGCAGGCGGGCGCCGCGGCCCTCGGCTTCGGCGTCGCGCCGGTGTACGACACCGTCCCGGACGCGCTGATCGAGGCGTGCGACCGGCACGGGCTGCCGCTGCTGGAGATCCCCCCGAAGACGACGTTCACGGCGGTGGCCCGCGCGGTGTGGCGGCTGATGGCCGAGGCCCGCCACCGGGAGCTGCGCCGGGTGACCCAGGCCCAGCAGGGCCTCGCCACGGCGGCGGCCCGCCCCGACCCGGTGCCGGCGGTCCTCCATCAGCTGGCGGCCCGACTGGGCGGTCAGGCGGTGCTGCTCGACGCGTCGGGCACGGAGCTGTCGGCCGCGGGCCGCGCCCCGGGCCCGGAGGCCCGGGCGGCGCTGACACGGCTGGCCCAGGTGGTGAACCCGTCGCCGGCGGCCACCGAGGAAGGCACCCACCCCACGCCCGCCCGCACCGAGGGGACACGCCCCGACCCCGCCGCGCGGCGGGGCCCGGCGGACGGCGGGGAAGCCGGCCGGCTCGCGCCCGCGTCCGCCAGTGACGCCGTCGGCGGGACCCATCTCTCCGCCTACGCCCTCGGCGGCAGCCAGGGGCTCGTCCTCGGCCTCGCCACTCCCCTCCGTGAGCCCGGCGACCACACCGTTGCCGGCGTCGCCGTCGTGCTGCTCTCGCTGCTGACCGCGCCCCACCAGGGCGCCGAAAGCACCGGGCGCAGTGCCGCGCTCGTACGGCTGCTGCTCGGCGCGCGGCCCGCCGAGGCCGCGCCGCTGCTGGGAGCCGAGCGCTGGATCGTCGTGCACGCGCGCGGTGAACGCGGCACCCCCTTCGCCGCGTCCGCACTCGGCGCCGGGCTCGGCAGCGCGCTCCTCGACCCGGCCGATGACGGCACCGTACGGATCCTGCTCCCGGCCGACCGCGAGGTGACCCCGCAGCCGGGCTGGGTGCTCGGCGTGAGCGCCCCCGTCGGCCCCGAGGAGCTCGCTGCCGCCGACACCCAGGCGGCCAGAGCCGTCCACCGGGCCGCGGCCACCCGCACCGATCTGGTCAGACACCGCGGCACCTCGCTGACCGCGCTGCTCTCGCCCGACGAGGCCGCCGCCCACGCGCGGATGCGTCTCGCACCGCTCGCCGACTCCCCCGCCCTGGTCGAGACCCTGCGCAGCTGGCTCTCCCTGCACGGCAGCTGGGACCGTACGGCGGCGGCGATGGAGGTCCACCGCAACACCGTCCGCCAGCGCATCGCCCGCTGCGCGTCGCTGCTGGACGAGGACCTGGACGACGCCGACGTACGGATGGAGCTGTGGTTCGCGCTGCGCTCGCTGTGAGCGGGCCGGCTGTGACGCGGATGACCATCCCCGACTCTGGACAGCCTCTGTGACCCACGGGTAACTTCAATGTGAGCAAGCGCTTAGTCCACCATGTGAGCAATGGCGGTGAACCACCTCCGCGAGAGCGGCGGCGGTCAGCCACAAAGGGAAGGGGGCGTCCCGTGCGCCGTACCGTTTTCAACGAGGACCACGAGGCGTTCCGCGAGACCATCCGCGCCTTCATCGAGGCCGAGGTCGTGCCTGTCTACGACGAGTGGTTCGCCGCCGGCCAGGCGCCCCGCGACTTCTACTACAAGCTCGGCGAGCTGGGCGTCTTCGGCATCCGGGTCGACGAGGAGTTCGGCGGCGCCGGCATCGAGTCGCACAAGTACGAGGCCGTGATGTACGAGGAGACGGCCCGCGCGGGCGTCAACTTCGGCGGCTCCGGTGTGCATGTGCTGCTCGCCCTGCCGTACATCCAGATGCTGGCCACCGACGAGCAGAAGAAGCGCTACCTGGAGAAGTTCGTCACCGGCGAGGAGATGTGGGCGCTGGCGATGACCGAGCCGGGCACCGGTTCCGACGTCGCGGGCATGAAGACCACCGCCAAGCTCTCGGAGGACGGCACGCACTACGTCCTCAACGGCGCCAAGACCTTCATCACCGGTGGAGTGCACGCCGACCGCGTGATCGTGTGCGCCCGCACGTCCGCCCCGCGCGAGGACGACCGCCGCTTCGGCATCTCCCTGTTCGCGGTGGACACCAAGTCCGAGGGCTACTCCGTCGGCCGCAAGCTGGACAAGCTCGGCCTGAAGACCTCCGACACCGCCGAGCTCGCCTTCGTCGACGTCAAGGTCCCGGCCGAGGACCTGCTCGGCGAGGAGAACAAGGGCTTCTACTACCTCGGCGCGAACCTTCCCTCCGAGCGCTGGGGCATCGCGTTCGGCGCGTACGCGCAGGCCAAGGCCGCCGTCCGGTTCGCCCAGCAGTACGTGCAGGACCGGACGGTCTTCGGCAAGCCGGTCGCGCACTTCCAGAACACCAAGTTCGAGCTGGCCGCCTGCCAGGCCGAGGTGGACGCCGCCGAGGCCGTGGCCGACCGCGCGCTGGAGGCTCTGGACGCGGGCGAACTCACGCCCGCCGAGGCCGCGTCCGCGAAGCTGTTCTGCACCGAGGTCGCCCACCGCGTCATCGACAAGTGCCTCCAGCTGCACGGCGGCTACGGCTACATGAACGAGTACCCGATCGCTCGTCTCTACGCCGACAACCGCGTCAACCGCATCTACGGCGGCACCAGCGAGGTCATGAAGACGATCATCGCCAAGTCCATGGGCCTGTAAGGACAGTTACCTTCCTCCCATGAGCTCAGCACTTGACGACCTGCTCGATCTGCTCGACCTGGAGCAGATCGAGCAGGACATCTTCCGGGGCCGGTCCCGCTCCGCCCTCGTGCCGCGTGTCTTCGGCGGACAGGTCGCGGCCCAGGCGCTCGTCGCCGCGGGCCGCACCGTCCCCGAGGACCGCACGGCCCACTCCCTGCACGCGTACTTCCTGCGCATGGGCGACCCGGACGCGCCGATCGTCTACACGGTCGACCGCATCCGCGACGGCCGCTCGTTCACCACACGCCGGGTCGTCGCCGTCCAGTACGGACAGCCGATCTTCCATCTCTCCGCGTCCTTCCAGACGTACGAGGAGGGACTCGAGCACCAGGCGGCGATGCCGTCGGCGCCCGCCCCCGAGACCCTGCCGACGGCGGCCGAGATCCTGCCGCGGTACGCGGGCGACTTCGTCGACCCCGGCACCGTGGAGCGGATGCTCGAAGCACGGGCCGCGGTCGATCTGCGCTATGTCGACGCTCCGCCGTACGGCAGCGTGGGCAAGCCGCGCGAGCCGCGCTCACAGGTGTGGTTCCGGGCGAACGGCAAGCTCGCGGACGACCCGCTGCTGCATGTCTGCCTCGCCACGTACGTCTCCGACATGACGCTGCTCGACTCGGTCCTCCTGGCACACGGCCGCGGCGGCTGGGCCGTCGGCGACGTGGTCGGCGCCTCGCTCGACCACGCGATGTGGTTCCACCGGCCCTTCAGGGCCGACGAGTGGCTGCTGTACGACCAGGAGTCACCGTCGGCGTCCGGCGGCCGGGGCCTCGGCCAGGCGCGGATCTACACCCAGGACGGGCGGCTTGCCATCTCCGTCATCCAGGAAGGCGTCGTTCGCGTACCCCACTGATCGGACATACGGTCCGGTACATGAGCGAACAGCCTGCGAGCACCGGCGAACAGCCCGCGAGCACGAGCGAACAGCCCCCGAGCACAGGTGAGAGCACCTCCACGGTGATCGTCGCGGCGGTCGCGAATCTCGGCATCGCCGTGGCGAAGGCCGTCGCCGGCGTGATCAGCGGCTCCAGCGCCATGCTCTCCGAGGCGGCGCACTCGGTGGCCGACACGGTCACCGAGCTGCTGCTGCTCACCTCCCTCAAGCGGAGTGCGAAGCCGGCCGACGAGGACCATCCGCTCGGCTACGGCCCCGAGCGCTACATCTGGGCGCTGCTCGCCGCCGTCGCGACGTTCGTCGGCGGCGCGGTCTTCTCCGTCTACGACGGCATCCACACCCTCATCCACGGCGAGAATCCGGGCGATCCGCTCGTCTCGTACATCGTGCTCGGCATCGCCTTCCTGCTGGAGGGCTATTCGCTGCGCACGGGCGTCCGGCAGGTCCGCGCCGAGGCCGCCCGGCTGGGGGCGCCGGTCGGCCGCTATCTGCGGCTGACGCCCGACACCGCGGTCAAGGCGGTCGTCCTGGAGGACACCGCAGCGCTGGCGGGTCTGCTGCTCGCGGCCGGCGGACTGCTCGGCGCCCAGCTGACGGGCTCCGGCGTCTGGGACGGTGTCGCGTCGGTCCTGATCGGCGTGCTGCTGGTGCTCGTGGCCTGGGTACTGGGCCGCAGCAACGCCCAGCTGCTGATCGGCCGCCCGCTCCCCGAACCGGTGCGTGAAGCCGTACGGGAGGAGATCCTCACCGTCCCGCACATCGTGGACGTGCTGGAGCTGACCACGCTCATCCAGGGTCCGGCCGAGATCCTGATCGCCGCGAAGGTCGACTTCCGGGACGCCTCGAGCGCCCGGCAGGTCGAGTGGGCGTGCGAGGAGGCGGAGGAGCAGCTGCGGGAGCGCTTCCCGGCGATCCGGCGGGTGTATCTGGATCCGACACCGGGCCTCGGTCAGGAGAGGCCGGCCGCGTCCAGCAAGTAGGCGGTCATCGGGTCGTAGAAGCGCGGATCGGTGACATGGTCGTCGAGCGGGACGGTCACCTGGAGGGTGCCTTCCGCCTCTCCGATGAACAGCGCCGGGTCATTGGAATCCGCGTATCCGACGGAGTCGAGACCGCGCTGCCCCGCGCACCCGGCCCAGCCGTGGTCGGCCACCACCAGATCGGGCAGCTCCCGGCCCTCCCGCTCGAGCCCGTCGAGGATCGCGGCCATGGGCGCCGGTGAGTGGGTGTGCCACAGGGTCGCGCCGCGCTCCAGCATCGCGACGTCCGCGAACTGGAAGACCATGCCTTCGTCGGCCGTCAGCCCGCCCGGAATCCGTACGATCTCGCAGCCGGCGGCCCGCAGTGCGTCGGCGGTCTGTCTGTGCACATCCAGCAGCCCACCCGGGTGACCGGTCGCGAAGAGCACCCGCTGCTGCCCGGCGACGGCCTTGCGCAGCCGGGCCGCCATCCGCTCCAGGGCGTCGACGGTGAGCTCCGGGTCGATGGTGTCCTGGCCCTGCCGGTGCCCGGGATCGTCACTGACGCCGCACCGCTCGGCCATGACAGCGAGCACGTCCTGCTCATCGGTCCAGCGGTCGCCGAGCTCGAGACCCAGCCAGTAGTGCCGGTCGCCGTTGGCGAGCTTGCGGTAGTGGGAAAGGTTGTTGTCGCGGGGCGTGGCGACGTCTCCGGCGATACGTGAGCGGACGAGGTGGTCGACGAGGGCGGCGCGGCTGGGTATCGGCATGAGCCCCATTGTGCCGTCAGGGGCACCGACGATGCCCGCTGTCCCGAACGCTGGACGCACCCGGCCGATGACCTGCGGCGGGCGCGCGCGGCGGGGTGCCTTCAGACCGTCAGGGACGCGAACGCCCCGTGCGCCAGGCGCCGCAGCAGTGTCTCCGTCGCCGCCCGGCCGGGCAGGCCGCTGCCGTACGAGCCGAGGTGCGGCGTCGAGTTGAGCAGACCGAACACCGCGTGGACGGCCACCCGGGCCTCCGACTCGGGGACCTCCGGATGCAGTTCCCGTACGGCCGCGACCCACAGCTCGACGTACTGCCGCTGCAGCTGCCGCACCAGCTTGCGGTCGCTGTCGCGCAGCCGGTCCAGCTCACGGTCGTGGAGGGTGATCAGCGGGCGGTCGTCGAGCGCGAAGTCGATGTGCCCGTCGATGAGGGCGGCGAGCAGCGCCCGGGGGTCGGCCTCGGCCTCCTCCACCCGTAGCCGGCCGCCGCTCAGCAGCCGTTCGCTGATGCCCACGAGCAGTTCGGCGAGCATGGCGTCCTTGCCCGCGAAGTGCCGGTAGAGACCGGGTCCGCTGATGCCGACGGCAGCCCCTATCTCGTCGACGCCGACGCCGTGGAAGCCGCGCTCGGCGAAGAGGCGGGCGGCCTCCTTGAGGATCTGCTCGCGGCGCTTGGGGGCATCCGTCCTGGTGCTCATGGCATTGATTCTAGACAAGGCTGTTAGCGCTCGTTAACCTGGTGGAAACGCGTTAACGCTCATTAACTGATCCTCGTACGGAAGCGACAACGGAGTCGTACGGGCAAGGGGGCTCAAGACGATGCAGCAGGCACCCGTGCTGGCGAGCGCGGCAGACCCCGCCTCGGCGGCCTGGCAGGCCAACGAGGCGGCGCACCAGGAGCTCGCCGACGGTCTGCGCGGCCGGCTGGCGGCAGCCCGCCTCGGCGGCGGTGAGAAGGCCCGCGCCCGGCACACGGCGCGCGGGAAGCTGCTGCCGCGCGACCGTGTGGACACCCTCCTCGACCCGGGCTCGCCCTTCCTGGAGCTCGCGCCGCTCGCGGCGGAGGGGATGTACGGCGGGCAGGCCCCGGCCGCCGGAGTGATCGCCGGTATCGGGCGGGTCAGCGGCCGCGAGGTAGTCGTCGTCGCCAATGACGCCACGGTCAAGGGCGGCACGTACTACCCGATGACGGTCAAGAAGCACCTGCGCGCCCAGGAGGTGGCGCTGGAGAACCGCCTGCCCTGTGTGTATCTGGTGGACTCGGGCGGCGCCTTCCTGCCCATGCAGGACGAGGTCTTCCCGGACCGCGAGCACTTCGGACGGATCTTCTACAACCAGGCGCGGATGTCCGGCGCGCGTATCCCGCAGATCGCGGCGGTGCTCGGCTCCTGCACGGCCGGCGGGGCGTACGTCCCGGCGATGAGCGACGAAGCCGTCATCGTTCGCGGCCAGGGCACGATCTTCCTCGGCGGTCCGCCCCTGGTGAAGGCCGCGACCGGCGAGGTCGTCACGGCGGAGGAGCTGGGCGGCGGCGAGGTCCACTCCCGGATCTCCGGCGTCACCGACCATCTCGCCGAGGACGACGCGCACGCGCTGCGGATCGTACGGAACATCGTGGCCACGCTCCCCGAGCGCGGCCCGCTCCCCTGGTCGGTCGAGCCGGCCGAGGAGCCGAAGGTGGACCCCGCCGGGCTGTACGGCGCGGTGCCGGTGGACTCGCGCACCCCCTATGACGTACGCGAAGTGATCGCCCGGATCGTGGACGCCTCCCGGTTCGCCGAGTTCAAGTCCGAGTTCGGCACGACGCTGATCACCGGCTTCGCCCGGATCCACGGTCACCCGGTCGGCATCGTCGCCAACAACGGCATCCTGTTCTCCGAATCCGCCCAGAAGGGCGCGCACTTCATCGAGCTGTGCGACCAGCGCGGTATCCCGCTGCTCTTCCTGCAGAACATCTCGGGCTTCATGGTCGGCCGGGACTACGAGGCGGGCGGCATCGCCAAGCACGGCGCGAAGATGGTCACGGCCGTGGCCTGCACCCGGGTGCCGAAGCTGACGGTCGTCGTCGGCGGCTCCTACGGCGCGGGGAACTACTCGATGTGCGGCCGGGCGTACTCCCCGCGCTTCCTGTGGATGTGGCCGAACGCCAAGATCTCGGTGATGGGCGGCGAGCAGGCCGCTTCGGTGCTGGCGACGGTCAAGCGCGACCAGCTCGAGGGCCGGGGCGAGGTGTGGCCCGCCGCCGAGGAGGAGGCCTTCAAGGAGCCGATCCGCGCGCAGTACGAGCAGCAGGGCAACGCCTACTACGCCACGGCACGGCTGTGGGACGACGGCGTGATCGACCCGATGGAGACCCGGCAGGTGCTGGGTCTGGCCCTGACCGCGTGTGCCAACGCCCCGCTGGGTGAGCCCGGCTTCGGCGTCTTCCGGATGTGAGGACCTCCATGTTCAGCACTGTCCTGGTCGCCAACCGAGGCGAGATCGCGGTACGGGTCATCCGCACCCTGCGCGCGATGGGCATCCGATCGGTCGCCGTCTTCAGTGACGCGGACGCGGACGCGCGGCACGTACGGGAGGCGGACACCGCGGTCCGTATCGGCCCCGCGCCCGCGGCGGAGAGCTATCTCTGCGTGGAGCGCCTGCTGGAGGCCGCGGCCCGCACCGGCGCCGAGGCGGTCCACCCGGGCTACGGCTTCCTCGCCGAGAACGCGGGCTTCGCGCAGGCCTGCGCCGACGCCGGCCTGGTCTTCATCGGCCCGCCGGCCTCGGCGATCTCGCTGATGGGCGACAAGATCCGCGCGAAGGAGACGGTGCAGGCGGCGGGCGTCCCGGTGGTGCCCGGCTCGTCCGGGTCCGGACTGACGGACGATCAACTGGCGGCTGCCGCACGGGAGATCGGCATGCCGGTGCTGCTGAAGCCGTCGGCGGGCGGCGGCGGCAAGGGCATGCGGCTCACCCGGGTCGAGTCCGCGCTGCTCGAGGAGATCGCGGCGGCCCGCCGTGAGGCGCGTGCCTCCTTCGGTGACGACACACTGCTGGTGGAACGGTGGATCGACCGGCCCCGGCATATCGAGATCCAGGTTCTGGCGGACGGTCACGGCCAGGTGGTCCACCTCGGCGAGCGTGAGTGCTCGTTGCAGCGCCGCCACCAGAAGATCATCGAGGAGGCGCCGAGCGTCCTGCTGGACGAGAAGACCCGGGCCGCGATGGGCGAGGCGGCGGTCCAGGCGGCCCGTTCGTGCGGCTACCGGGGCGCAGGCACGGTGGAGTTCATCGTCCCGGGCCACGACCCGTCCGCGTACTACTTCATGGAGATGAACACCCGCCTCCAGGTCGAGCACCCGGTGACGGAGTTCGTCACCGGCCTGGATCTGGTGGAGTGGCAACTGCGGGTCGCTGCGGGCGAGCAACTGCCCTTCGCGCAGGAGGACATCAGCCTCACCGGCCACGCGGTCGAGGCCCGTATCTGCGCCGAGGACCCCGCACGCGGCTTCCTGCCCTCGGGCGGCACGGTCCTCGCGCTGCACGAGCCGCAGGGCGACGGGGTGCGCACCGACTCGGGCCTGTCCGAGGGCACGGAGGTCGGCAGCCTGTACGACCCGATGCTGTCGAAGGTCATCGCGTACGGCCCCGACCGGCCGACCGCCCTGCGCCAACTGCGCGCGGCCCTCGCCGACACGGTCACCCTCGGCGTCCCGACGAACGCGGGCTTCCTGCGCCGCCTGCTGGCCCACGAATCGGTCGTCTCCGGCGACCTGGACACGGGTCTGGTGGAGCGTGAGGCGGACGACCTGGTCCCGGAAGGTGTCCCGGACGAGGTGTACGCGGCAGCCGCGGCGGTACGGCTCGCCGGGCCGGCCCCGCAGCGGAGTGCGGGCTGGGTGGACCCCTTCTCGGTGTCGAACGCCTGGCGCCTGGGCGGCACCCCCGCCTGGACGGTCCATGACTTCCGTGTTCCCGGCCACGATCCGGTGCAGCTGCGCACGCGCACGGTGGCCGGAGCCACGGAAATCGCGCTCGGCGAAGCCGCGGACGGTGCGGAGCTGCCGGGCCGGTGGTCCGGCGCCCGGCTCGTCGCGCTCGAGCCCGGGCGGGTGACGGTCGAACTCGACGGCGTCACCCACACCTTCCACCGCTCCGGCAGCTGGCTCGGCCGGGACGGCGACAGCTGGCACGTGCTGGACCACGACCCGGTGGAGGCCTCTCTCAGCGGCGCCGCGCACGCCGGCGCCGACACCCTGGCGGCACCGATGCCGGGCACCGTCACCGTGGTGAAGGTCGCCGTCGGGGACGAGGTCGACGCGGGCCAGAGTCTGCTGGTCGTCGAGGCGATGAAGATGGAGCACGTCATCTCCGCCCCGCATGCCGGCACCGTCACGGAACTGGACGTCACACCCGGCTCGACCGTCGCCATGGACCAGATCCTGGCGGTCGTCACCCCGAGGGAGGAAGCATGACCGACGGGCTGCCTATGGCCGTTCCCGTGCAGGATCTGCCGCCCCGCGTCCGTATCCACGAGGTCGGCGCCCGCGACGGGCTGCAGAACGAGAAGACGGTCGTTCCGACCGAGGTCAAGGCCGAGTTCATCCACCGGCTCGCCGACGCCGGTCTGGCCACGATCGAGGCGACCAGCTTCGTCCACCCCAAGTGGGTGCCCCAACTCGCCGACGCCGAGCAGTTGTTCCCGCTGCTCGGCGACATCGAAGGCGTCGCGCTGCCCGTCCTCGTACCGAACGAACGCGGGCTCGAGCGGGCGACGGCCCTCGGTGCGCGCCGGATCGCCGTGTTCGGATCGGCGACCGAGACCTTCGCGCAGCGCAATCTCAACCGCACCGTCGACGAGTCGCTGGCGATGTTCGAGCCGGTCGTCGCCAAGGCCCGCGCCGACAAGATCCATGTCCGCGGCTATCTCTCCATGTGCTTCGGCGACCCGTGGGAGGGCCCGGTCCCCGTCCACCAGGTCGTCCGGGTCGCCAAGCGGCTGATGGACCTCGGCTGCGACGAACTGAGCCTCGGCGACACCATCGGCGTGGCCACGCCGGGCCATGTGCAGAACCTGCTCGCCGAGCTCAACGAGGAGGGCGTGCCCACCTCCGCGATCGGCGTGCACTTCCACGACACCTACGGCCAGGCCCTCGCCAACACCCTGGCCGCGCTCCAGCACGGTGTGACCACCGTGGACGCCTCCGCGGGCGGCCTCGGCGGCTGCCCGTACGCGAAGAGCGCGACCGGAAACCTCGCCACCGAAGACCTCGTGTGGATGCTCGACGGCCTCGGCATCGAATCCGGGGTCGACCTCGGCCGGCTCACCGCCACCAGCGTGTGGATGGCCGAACAGCTGGGCCGTCCCAGCCCGTCCCGCACCGTGCGTGCCCTCTCCCACAAGGAGTCGTAGCAATGTCGCTCGACCATCGCCTCACCCCTGAACACGAGGAACTGCGCCGCACCGTCGAGGCGTTCGCGCACGACGTCGTCGCGCCGAAGATCGGCGACTTCTACGAGCGCCACGAGTTCCCTTACGAGATCGTCCGCGAGATGGGCCGTATGGGCCTGTTCGGACTGCCCTTCCCCGAGGAGTACGGCGGCATGGGCGGCGACTATCTCGCCCTCGGCATCGCCCTCGAGGAGCTGGCGCGCGTCGACTCGTCCGTCGCCATCACCCTCGAGGCCGGCGTCTCGCTCGGCGCGATGCCGGTCTACCGCTTCGGCACGGAGGAGCAGAAGCAGGAGTGGCTGCCGCGGCTCTGCTCGGGCGAGCTGCTCGGCGCGTTCGGGCTGACCGAGCCCGGCGCCGGCTCGGACGCGGGTGGCACGAGGACCACGGCCGTCCGGGACGGCGACGAGTGGGTCATCAACGGCTCCAAGTGCTTCATCACCAACTCCGGCACGGACATCACCGGTCTGGTGACGGTCACGGCGGTCACCGGCCGCACTTCCGACGGCAAGCCGCTGATCTCCTCGATCATCGTCCCGTCCGGCACTCCCGGCTTCACGGTCGCCGCGCCCTACTCCAAGGTCGGGTGGAACGCCTCGGACACGCGCGAACTCTCCTTCGACGGCGTCCGGGTGCCGCTCGCAAATCTGCTCGGCGAGGAGGGCCGCGGATACGCCCAGTTCCTGCGGATCCTCGACGAGGGCCGCATCGCCATCTCGGCGCTGGCGACCGGACTCGCGCAGGGCTGCGTGGACGAATCCGTGAAGTACGCCAAGGAGCGCCAGGCATTCGGCCGGCCGATCGGCGCCAACCAGGCGATCCAGTTCAAGATCGCCGACATGGAGATGCGGGCGCACATGGCCCGGGTCGGCTGGCGGGACGCGGCCTCGCGTCTCGTCCAGGGCGAGCCGTTCAAGAAGGAGGCGGCGCTCGCCAAGCTGTACTCGTCGACCGTCGCCGTCGACAACGCCCGCGAGGCCACCCAGATCCATGGCGGCTACGGCTTCATGAACGAGTACCCGGTGGCCAGGATGTGGCGGGACTCCAAGATCCTGGAGATCGGCGAGGGCACGAGTGAGGTTCAACGGATGCTGATCGCGCGGGAGTTGGGCCTGTCGGGCTGATACGCGCATGAACGGGGGGCGGCCCGGAAAGGGTCGCCCCCTGTTGGCGTTCGGGCCCGGTTCCGGGCCGGCCGCGAGCCGTCCCCGACCCCGGTGTCCGCTCCGGGGAGGCACCCTCTGGACAGAAACTAAGGTTAGGCTAACCTACCTTTGAACTGCCCAGTGGCCGAATCGGCACGGACGAAAGCGGACATCATCATGCCCAACGCCCGCCCTTCCCATCTCACCCGTCGCGGTCTGCTCGCCGCGGGCGGCGCCCTCGGAATCGGCGCCGCGCTCGCCGCCTGCGGCAAGAGCGACGCCAAGGGCGGCTCGGGCGGCTCGGGCAAGGCCGCCGAGAAGTCCGGCCCCTGGTCCTTCACCGACGACCGCGATACGAAGATCCGGCTGAAGACGACCCCGAGAAACATCGTCGCGTTCACCGGCACCGCCGCGGCGCTGTACGACTACGGGGTCGAGGTCAAGGGCGTCTTCGGCCCGACCAAGGGCAAGGACGGCAAGCCCGACGTCCAGGCCGGCGACCTCGACATCAACAAGGTCGAGATCATCGGCAATGTCTACGGCGAGTTCAACATCGAGCAGTACGCGGCCCTGAGCCCCGAGCTGCTGATCACCAACATGTGGGCCAAGGACGACCCGTGGTACGTTCCGCCGCAGTCCAAGGACAAGATCATGAAGCTGGCCCCCAGCGTGCTGCTGTGGGCGGCCGGGACCACGATGCAGAAGGCGCTGCAGCGCCACGCCGAGCTCGCCGAGTCCCTCGGCGGTGACGTCAGGGGCAAGCAGGCCACGGCCGCCAAGGCCCGCTTCGAAAAGGCCGCGGCCCGGCTGCGCGCAGCCGCCAAGGCCAAGCCGGACATCAAGGTGCTCATCGGCTCCGCCAGCCAGGACCTCTTCTACGTCTCCGTGCCGAAGACGTCGGCCGACACCCTGTACTTCCAGGAACTGGGCGTGAAGTTCGTCGAGCCGAAGGCGAACGCCCAGGGCTTCTTCGAGGAGCTCAGCTGGGAGAACGTCGGCAAGTACGGCGCCGACATCATCATCATGGACAACCGCTCCTCGGCCCTGCAGCCCGCCGCGCTCACCTCCAAGCCGACCTGGACCAGGCTGCCCGCGGTCAAGGCCGGTCAGGTCCTGCCGCGCGTCACCGAGCCGATCTACTCCTACGACAAGTGCGCGCCGATCCTCGAGGACCTGGCCAAGGCCATCGAGACCGCGAAGAAGGTCGCCTGACCATGACGACGGCCGAGCCCGCCCCGTTCCGCTTCTTCGACCTTCAGGTGATACGGACCCGGCGGCTCGGCCCGTCCATGGTCCGCGTCACCTTCGGGGGTGAGGACCTCAAGGACTTCGCCGCCGGAGGCCGCGACCAGTCCCTCTCGCTCTTCCTTCCCCAGCCGGGCCAGGACGCGCCCGTCGTTCCCGTCGACGCCGGTGACGGCAGCGCCGTCTTCGCAGCCTGGCGGGCGCTGCCCGACGATGTACGGGCCGTGATGCGCTCGTACACGGTGCGGGAGCAGCGCCGACTCCCGGGCGAGGCGGGCGAGGTGGACATCGACTTCGCGCTCCACGGTGCGACGTCGGACGCTGTGACATCGGACGCCGGGGCGGCGGACGTCGGACCGGCCTGCCGCTGGGCGAGCCGGGCGGCGCCCGGCCACCGAGTGATGGTGCTCGGTCCGGCCGTCGCCGACAACACCGCCGTACGCTGCCGGCCGCCCGAGGACACCGAGTGGGTGCTGATCTGGGCCGACGAGACGGCTCTGCCGGCCGCCGCGGCGATCCTCGAGTGGCTGCCGGCCGGCCTGAAGGCCCGGGTCTGGCTCGAGGTGCAGCACGGCGACGACCGCCAGGAGCTGAGGACCGCCGCGGACGCCCAGATCACCTGGCTGGTACGGGACGAGGGCGCGCCGTCCGCCCTGGAGGCGGTCAGCGCCGCCGAGTTGCCCGAGGGCACGGCGTACGCCTGGATCGCGGGCGAGTCGGGCAGCGTGAAGGCGCTGCGCCGCCATCTCGTGCGTGACCGTCAACTCGACCGCCGACGCGTCACGTTCGTCGGCTACTGGAAGCGCGGCGTGAGCGAGGACGGACTCCGCGAGGAGGCCGGGACCGCCGTGGCCGAGGGGACCGCGGAGTCCGAGTCCGCCGACGTGTGAACAACGCCATAACAGGTGCGCCCCCAGGGGGCGAGGGACTATTGGCCGAGAAGTTAGGTTAGGCTAACCTAACTTCAACGCCGCCCCTCGCCCCCTCTTCCTGTCCTGAGGGGCCGGCCAAGTCCCCGCATCCGGGAGGACATCGCATGCGCTCGCACCTGCTCAATGACGTAACGGCGGAGAGCTACCGGCGTTCCGTGACCGAAGGAGTCGAGCGGGTGGCGAACCGACTCGCCACAACCCGGCGGCCGTTCACCGGCGTGACCGCCGACGAGCTCGCTCCGCTGATCTCCGCGGTCGACCTCGACCAGCCGCTGGGCGACGCCTCCGCCGCCCTCGACGAGCTGGAGAAGGTCTATCTGCGCGACGCCGTCTACTTCCACCACCCGCGCTATCTCGGCCATCTCAACTGCCCGGTCGTCATCCCGGCCGTCCTCGCCGAGGCCGTGCTCTCCGCGGTCAACTCCTCGCTCGACACCTGGGACCAGAGCGCCGGCGGCACCCTCATCGAGCGCCGCCTCATCGACTGGACCGCGCAGCGGATCGGCCTCGGCCCCGCGGCCGACGGCGTCTTCACCAGCGGCGGCACCCAGTCCAACCTCCAGGCGCTGCTGCTCGCCCGCCAGGAGGCCAAGACCGCGGACCTCGCGAAACTGCGCGTCTTCTCCTCCCAGTGCAGCCACTTCAGCGTGCAGAAATCGGCGACACTGCTCGGGCTCGGCCCGGACGCCGTCGTCTCGATTCCCGTCGACCGCAACAAGCGGATGCAGACGGTGAGCCTCGCCGCCGAGCTGGAACGCTGCGCCCGTGAGGGCCTGGTCCCGATGGCCGTCGTCGCGACCGCCGGCACCACCGACTTCGGCTCCATCGACCCGCTGCCCGAGATCGCCGAGCTGGCCGAGCAGTACGGGACATGGATGCATGTGGACGCCGCGTACGGCTGCGGACTACTGGCCTCCCGCACCCGCCGCCGGCTCCTCGACGGCATCGAGCACGCCGACTCGGTCACTGTGGACTACCACAAGTCCTTCTTCCAGCCGGTGAGTTCCTCCGCCGTGCTGGTGCGGGACGGAGCCACGCTCAGGCACGCCACGTACCACGCGGACTACCTCAATCCGCGGCCCACCGTCGAGACGGGGGCACTCCCCCTGGCGGCGTCGCCGGGGGGACCCCCGCCCGGGCCCGAAGGGCTACGGGCGAACATCCCCAACCAGGTCGACAAGTCCCTGCAGACCACGCGCCGCTTCGACGCGCTCAAGCTGTGGATGACGCTGCGCGTTATGGGCGCCGACGGCGTCGGACAGCTCTTCGACGAGGTCTGCGACCTGGCCGCCGCCGGCTGGGAGCTGCTCGCCGCCGACCCGCGCTTCGACGTCGTCGTGCAGCCGCAGCTGTCCACCCTGGTCTACCGCTACATCCCCGGGTCCGCCGTCGGCCCCACCGAGATCGACCGGGCCAATCTCCATGCCCGTAAGGCACTGTTCGCGTCCGGCGAGGCCGTGGTCGCCGGCACCAAGGTCGGCGGTCGTCAGTACCTGAAGTTCACCCTGCTCAACCCCGAGACCACCACCGATGACCTCGCCGCCGTACTCGATCTGATCGCCGGCCATGCCGAGCAGTACCTGGGAGAGAACCTTGTCCAAGCCTCTTGAGCCCCGTGAGTCTCTGGAGCCCCGCGAGTCTCTTGAGCCTCTTGATTTCATCGGCATCGGGCTCGGGCCCTTCAATCTCGGCCTCGCCTGCCTCACCGAGCCGATAGCCGAACTCAGCGGCCTCTTCCTGGAGTCCAAGCCGGACTTCGAGTGGCACTCGGGGATGTTCCTCGAAGGCGCCCACCTCCAGACGCCGTTCCTGTCGGACCTGGTGACGCTGGCCGATCCGACCTCCCCGTACTCCTTCCTCAATTATCTGAAGGAATCAGGGCGGCTGTACTCCTTCTACATCCGCGAGAACTTCTATCCGCTGCGGACCGAGTACAACGACTACTGCCGCTGGGCCGCCGCCAAGCTCAGCTCCGTCCGCTACAGCACCACGGTGACCCGGGTCGAGTACGCGACCGAGGACGAGGTGTACGACGTCCACACCGCCGGCGGCGAGCGGTTCCGCGCCCGCCGCATCGTCCTGGGCACCGGCACCCCGCCGTTCGTACCCGAGTCCTGCCGGGACCTCGGCGGCGACTTCCTGCACAACTCGCGCTACCTCGACCACAAGGAGGCGCTGCAGCAGAAGGAGTCGATCACCCTCGTCGGCAGCGGGCAGAGCGCCGCGGAGATCTACTACGACCTGCTCTCCGAGATCGACGTGCACGGCTACCGCCTGAACTGGGTCACGCGCTCGCCGCGGTTCTTTCCGCTGGAGTACACCAAGCTCACGCTGGAGATGACCTCACCGGAGTACATCGACTACTTCCACGCGCTGCCGGAGGCGACCCGCTACAGACTCGAGTCGCAGCAGAAGGGTCTGTTCAAGGGCATCGACTCGCAGCTGATCGACTCGATCTTCGATCTGCTCTACCAGAAGAATCTCAAGGGGCCGGTCCCGACCCGGCTGCTCACCAACGCGGCTCTGCACAGCGCGCGTTACGAGGACGGCGGCTACACCCTCGGGCTGCGCCAGGAGGAACAGGGCAAGGACTTCGAGCTGACCACCGAGGGCCTGATCCTGGCCACCGGCTACCGCTACGCCGCCCCCGCATTCCTCCGGCCCGTCGGCGACCGGATCCGCCGGGACGGTCAGGGCCGCTTCGACGTCGCCCGCAACTACTCCATCGACACCGCGGGGCGCGAGATCTTCCTGCAGAACGCTGCCGTGCACACGCACTCCATCACCTCGCCCGACCTGGGCATGGGTGCGTACCGCAACGCCTACATCATCGGCGAGCTGCTCGGATCCGAGTACTACCCCGTCGAAAAGTCCATCGCGTTCCAGGAGTTCGCCGTATGACGTTCACCGTCCGCCCTCTTGACCCTTCCCCCGACTTCGCCGGGGAGACCTCTGTCTCCGACTGCGAGCTGGTGCACGGCTGGGTCACCCACCCCAAGGCCGCCTTCTGGCTGATGCAGGACGCGAAACTGCAGGACGTCGAGCGCGAGTACATGGCGATAGCCGCACATGAGCACCACGACGCCTTCATCGGGCTCAGCGACGGGATCCCCGTCTTCCTGATGGAGCGCTACGACCCGGCGCACGTCGAGCTGCAAGGTCTCTACGAAGCCGAGCCCGGCGATGTCGGTATGCACTTCCTGGTCGCGCCGACCGACACGCCGGTGCACGGCTTCACCCTCGAGGTGATCACCGCGGTGATGGAGACGCTGTTCGCGGACCCGGCCACCCGGCGCGTCGTCGTCGAGCCCGACGTACGCAACACAGCGGTCCACGCGCTCAACGACGCCGTCGGTTTCGAGATCGCGGCCCGGATCGAGAAGCCGGAGAAGGACGCCTACCTGAGCTTCTGCACACGGGAGCAGTTTCTGAACAGCCGCGGCGCGGCTGCCCGGGGAGTGACCCGATGAGCCTCATCGGCGCCGTATCGCATCTGACGCCCGAACTGTGGGAACAGTCCAACCGGCTGCTCATCCGCAAAGCGCTGGCAGAGTTCTCCCACGAACGGCTGCTGGTCCCCGAGTCGCTCGGCGAGGACCACTACCGCGTTCTCAGCGACGACTCCGCCACCGAGTACCGCTTCTCCGCGCGCCGGTTCGCGCTCGACCACTGGCAGGTCTTCGCCGACTCCATCAGCCGGCACCGGGACGGCACCCGGCAGCCGCTCGACGCGCTCGAGTTCTTCATCGAACTGCGCGGCGCGCTCGGCCTGAGCGACGGGATCCTGCCGGTCTATCTGGAGGAGATCTCCTCCACGCTCTCCGGTACGGCGTTCAAGCTCGGCAAGAAGCCGGTGACCTCCGCCGAACTGGCCACGGCCGGGTTCCAGGCGATCGAGACGGGGATGACCGAGGGCCATCCCTGCTTCGTCGCCAACAACGGCCGCCTCGGCTTCGGAGTGCACGAGTACCTTTCCTACGCCCCCGAGACCGCGAGCGAGGTGCGCCTCGTCTGGCTCGCCGCCCGCCGCGATGTCGCCACCTTCACGGCGGGAGCGGGACTCGACTACGAGTCGCTGGTCCGCGCCGAGCTCGGGGAAGCCGCACTCGCCCGCTTCGGCCGCCGGCTCAGCGACCTCGGCCTCGACCTCGCCGACTACTTCCTGCTGCCCGTCCACCCCTGGCAGTGGTGGAACAAGCTCTCCGTCACCTTCGCCGCCGAAGTCGCCCAGCAGCGCCTGGTCTGCCTGGGAGCGGGCGACGACGACTACCTGGCCCAGCAGTCGATCCGCACCTTCTTCAATACGAGCGACCCGGCCAAGCACTACGTCAAAACCGCGCTCTCCGTCGTCAACATGGGCTTCATGCGCGGCCTTTCGGCCGCGTACATGGAGGCGACGCCCGCGATCAACGACTGGCTCGCCGCTCTGATCGACAGCGACGAGGTCTTCAAGGCGGCCCGCTTCTCGATCATCAGGGAGCGGGCGGCGATCGGCTACCACCACCGCCAGTACGAGCGGGCGACCGACCGCTACTCGCCGTACCGCAAGATGCTGGCCGCGCTCTGGCGCGAGAGCCCGGTGCCCTCGCTGGAGGACGGCGAGCGGTTGGCCACCATGGCGTCGTTGCTCCATGTCGACCAGGCGGGCGCCTCGTTCGCGGGTGCGCTGATCGACGAGTCGGGCCTGGCTCCGGCCGCGTGGCTGCGCCGCTATCTGGACGCGTATCTCACGCCCGTACTGCACAGCTTCTACGCCTACGACCTGGTGTTCATGCCGCACGGCGAGAACGTCATCCTCGTCATCGGCGAGGACGGCACGGTCCAGCGGGCGATCTTCAAGGACATCGCCGAGGAGATCGCGGTCATGGACCCGGACGCGGTGCTGCCGCCCGCCGTCGAGCGGATCCGCGCGGACGTGCCCGAGGACATGAAGCTGCTGTCGATCTTCACGGATGTCTTCGACTGCTTCCTCCGCTTCCTGGCCGCCGCGCTGGCCGGCGAGGGCCGACTGGACGAGGAGACGTTCTGGCGGACGGTCGCCGAGTCCGTCACCGACTACCAGGCATCGGTCCCGCAGCTGGCCGACAGGTTCCAGGAGTACGACATGTTCGCGGGCGAGTTCGCGCTCTCCTGCCTCAACCGGCTTCAGCTGCGCAACAACGAGCAGATGGTGGACCTCGCCGACCCGGCCGGTGCTCTCCAGCTCATCGGCACGCTGGCGAACCCGATCGCGCGCTTCTCCCACTAGCGGTTCTCCCACTGGACGGGCGGGCGCCCGCGACCACGGTCCCTCGCGGGCGCCCGCCCCTCTGCGGGGCGCAGGCCCCGAGGCGGGCCGCGCATCACCTGAGCTCCGCCAGTGCGGACTCCGTCCCGGACGGCTGCCGGGACGGAGGGGCCGACATCCGCGGGTCGCCCGCTATGTCCGCGAGGTCAGCCCGAAGGCCAGGGCACCTGCGGCGAGCGGTAGAAGTCGATCCCCAGCGCCGCCATCCGCGGCCCCTGCGCCGCCAGCCGCACCCTGTACGCCTCCCAGTCGTGCGTGGCTGCCGGCGACCACCCCAGCTCCGCAACCCCCGGCAGCCTCGGGAAGGCCATGAACTCGATGTGGTCGCTGGTGGAGATCGTCTCCGACCAGAGCGGCGCCTCGACACCCGCGACCGCCGATGCGGGCGCGCCCGGCAGATAGGTCGCCGGGTCCCAGTCGTAGGAGCGCCGCACCTCCACAAAGCCGGCCCAGTCCAGGCCGAGCGGGGTGTCCTTGTTGTACTTCATGTCGAGGTAGACCCGGTCGGCGGGCGAAAGGATCAGCCCGGTGCCGTTCCGCGCGGCCCGCGCGACCTGCGCCTTCTCGGCGTCGCTCGTGTCGTCCAGGCCCCAGTACTGGGCCAGCGCCCCCTTCGCCGGTGCGGCGCCGGTCAGCTGATGCCAGCCGACCACGGTCTTCCCGTACCTGGCGACGATCGGCTGCACCTTGTCCATGAACGCCACATAGTCGGCGTGGCTGGTGGAGTGGGCCTCGTCGCCGCCGATGTGGAGGTACTCACCGGGGGTGAGTGCGGCCAGCTCACGTATCACGTCGTCCACGAAGCCGTACGTCACGGGCTTGGGCACGCAGAGTGAGCTGAAGCCGACGTCGGTGCCGGTGTAGAGGGGCGGCGCGACGCCGGAGCAGTTCAGCTCGGCGTACGAGGCGAGTGCCGCGTTGGTGTGTCCCGGCATGTCGATCTCGGGAACGACCTCCAGATAGCGCGAGGCGGCGTGGTCGAGGATCTCCTTGTAGTCCTTCTTGGTGTAGTGACCGCCGCGTCCGCCGCCGACCTGGGTGGAGCCGCCGTACGTGGCCAGACGCGGCCAGGAGTCGACGGCGATCCGCCAGCCCTGGTCGTCGGAGAGATGCAGATGCAGTTTGTTGATCTTGTAGAGCGCCAGCTGGTCGATATAGCGCTTGACCTGGTCGACGGTGAAGAAATGCCGTGAGACGTCGAGCATCGCACCTCGGTAGGCGTACCGCGGGGTGTCGGTGATGGTGCCGCCCGCGACCTTCCACGGCCCCTTCTGCTGGCTGTCCTTCTCCACCGAGGCCGGCAGCAGCTGCCGCAGCGTCTGGACGGCGTGGAAGAGACCGGCGGGCTTGCGGGCTGTGAGGGTGACCGAGCCGCGAGAGGACTCCAGCCGGTAGCCCTCCTCGCCCAGGCCCTGGTCCTGCGGGCTGAGCCGCAAACGGATGCCGCCCGGGAGGCGGTCCTCGGTGACGGGCAGGGCGTAGCCGGTGGACGGCCGCAGGATCCGGGCGAGGTAGATGCCGATCTGCCGCGTCTCGCGGGAGTGGTCGTCGACGCGGATGCGGGTCGACGGGGTGAGGGTGTACGGCGCACCGCCCGGCTGCACGGAGGCGGGGGCGGGAACGATCTGCCCGAGCGGCCGGACGGCGGGGGTCGGGGCCGCGGGCACGGCCCCGACGCTGGAGACGCCTGCCGCAACGACGAGCAGGAGCGAACCGAACAGACGGGGAAACGTTCTGGGCTGACTCACAGGCTGGGTCCCTTCGACGGGCGTCGCAACTGTGGTGCTGAGCAACCGAACGGCAGTCATCATGCGTACCGCGAGCCCCAACTCCGGTCAAGGTGTAGACCACTTACTCGCCCCGCCAATGAATAAATCCCCGCACGGGGGGCCGACGCCACCCCGGGGACAGCCCCCCGTCCTCGGCCGAGACTCCACCCACACACCCCACACCCCGGTGCGAGAATCCCCCGCATGGCGGAAATCATCCAGAAGGACGGCACTTGGACCTTCGACGGGGACACGGTGCGCATCGTGCCCGGCAGCGACAAAGCCGTGAGCCTGCTGCGCAAGACCCTCGGTGAGGTCGCCGTACCCCTGGCGGCGCTCGCCGGGATCTCCTTCGAGCCCGGGAAGAAGTCGGGGCGGCTGCGACTGCGGCTGCGCAACGGCGCCGACCCGCTCCTCCAGATCACCGGCGGCAAGCTGGAGGACAGCTCCGACCCCTACCGGCTGACCGTGGAGAACGACCGGACCGGTGTCGCCGAGTACTTCGTCGACGAGGTGCGCAACGCCCTGCTGCTCGACCAGGTGGAGACCGGCCCTGTCGCCGGCTATCTGCTGCCCGGGCCCGCCCTCCCGATCACTGTCGGCGCGGGCGACGGCACCGCCACCTTCGACGGGGAGCGGATCCGTCTGGAGTGGAACTGGAAGACCGAGGAGTCCAAGTCCTCGGGCGGCGCGCGCACGCTCGCGCTCGAGGATGTGGAGTCGGTGGAGTGGCTGCCCTCCGTCGGCCTGGAGAACGGCTATCTGCGCTTCTCCGTGGCCAAGGCCCCGACGAAGGCCCCGCCCAAGTACGACCCGCACGCCGTGGAGCTGTGGGGCTTCCGCAAGGACCCGCTGATGGCGCTGGTCGCGGCGGCCGTGGTGGCCCGTATGCCGCATCCGTACGCCCCCGCGCCCGTCGGCATTCCCCCGCAGCTCGCGCCCGCCGCACTCGCGCCCGCCGCGCCATCAGGCGACGATCATGACGCGCTGCTGCGCCGACTGCGTGAACTGGGCGAGCTGCATCAGGCCGGGATACTGACGGACGAGGAGTTCGCGACCGCCAAACAGGCCGTTCTGAAGCGCCTCTGAGTGAGATGTGCCCGGAATCGGGCAGAATTCTTGCAAACACCGTAGGTCACCCCGCAATATCTACGGGTGCTCGAACCTCGCCAGCCCAATCGTCTGTCACACGACGAGCTCATCGACCATCTGGTGCGCAGCACCGCGCTCCAGCGCGGTGAGGCAGCCCGGGTGGTGCTCGACGTGCTGGCGTACTTCGACGAGAAGACCGAGGAATTCGTCCGCCGACGCCACCGCGAGCTGCAGTCCGGTGGCCTGGCGAACACGGAGATCTTCGAGCGGATCGCGGCCGAACTGCCGCACCGCGCCGTGGCGCCGCAGGAGCTCTCGCTCCGCCAGCTGCGCCGCATCGTGTACGGCTGACCGGGCGACCGGGCACACCCACTGATCTATGGAGGGGCAAGACTTTATGTGTGGAATTGTCGGTTACATCGGCAAGCGTGACGTGGCACCGCTGCTGCTGGAGGGCCTGCAGCGGCTGGAGTACCGGGGATACGACTCCGCGGGCATCGTGATCACCAGCCCCAAGTCCACCGGGCTGAAGATGGTCAAGGCCAAGGGCCGGGTCCGTGACCTCGAGGCCCGCGTCCCCAAGCGCTTCGCCGGCACCACCGGCATCGCCCACACCCGCTGGGCCACCCACGGCGCCCCGAGTGACGAGAACGCCCACCCCCACCTCGACCCCGAGAACAAGGTCGCGATCGTCCACAACGGCATCATCGACAACGCCTCCGAGCTGCGCGCCAAGCTCGTCGCCGACGGCGTCGTCTTCCTCTCCGAGACGGACACCGAGGTGCTGACCCACCTCATCGCCCGCTCCCAGGCCGAGACCCTGGAGGAGAAGGTCCGCCAGGCGCTGAAGGTGGTCGAGGGCACCTACGGCATCGCCGTGATGCACGCCGACTTCAACGACCGCATCGTCGTCGCCCGCAACGGCTCCCCGGTCGTCCTCGGCATCGGCGAGAAGGAGATGTTCGTCGCCTCCGACGTCGCCGCGCTGGTCGCCCACACCCGCCAGATCGTCACCCTGGACGACGGCGAGATGGCCACCCTGAAGGCCGACGACTTCCGGACCTACACCACCGAGGGTTCGCGGACGACGGCCACGCCGACCACCGTGGAGTGGGAGGCCGAGTCGTACGACATGGGCGGCCACGACACGTACATGCACAAGGAGATCTCCGAGCAGGCCGACGCCGTGGACCGCGTACTGCGCGGCCGCATCGACGACCGGTTCTCCACCGTGCACCTGGGCGGCCTCAACCTGGACGCGCGTGAGGCGCGCGGCGTGCGCCGGATCAAGATCCTCGGCTGCGGCACCTCGTACCACGCCGGCATGATCGGCGCCGGGCTGATCGAGGGCCTCGCCCGCATCCCCGCGGACGCCGAGCCGGCCTCCGAGTTCCGCTACCGCAATCCGGTCGTGGACCCCGACACCCTCTACATCGCGGTCTCCCAGTCGGGTGAGACGTACGACGTACTCGCCGCCGTCCAGGAGCTCAAGCGCAAGGGCGCTCGCGTCCTCGGCGTGGTGAACGTCGTCGGCTCGGCGATCGCCCGCGAGGCCGACGGCGGCGTGTACGTCCACGCCGGTCCGGAGGTCTGCGTCGTCTCCACCAAGTGCTTCACCAACACCGTGGTCGCCTTCGCGCTGCTGGCCCTGCACCTCGGCCGCATCCGCGACCTTTCCGTCACCGACGGCAAGCGGATCATCGAGGGCCTGCGCAGGCTGCCCGAGCAGATCAGCGAGATCCTCGAGTCCGAGGCCGAGATCAAGAAGCTGGCCGAGGAGTACGCGGGCGCCAAGTCGATGATGTTCATCGGCCGGGTGCGCGGCTACCCGGTGGCGCTGGAGGCCTCCCTGAAGCTCAAGGAGATCTCCTACATCCACGCCGAGGCGTACCCGGCCTCGGAGCTCAAGCACGGTCCGCTGGCGCTGATCGAGCCGGCGCTGCCGACGGTCGCGATCGTGCCGGACGACGACCTGCTGGAGAAGAACCGCGCCGCCCTGGAGGAGATCAAGGCCCGCAGCGGCAAGATCCTCGCGGTCGCCCACCGCGAGCAGGAGAAGGCCGACCACACCATCGTCGTACCGAAGAACGAGCACGAGCTGGACCCGATCCTGATGGGCATCCCGCTCCAGCTGTTCGCGTACCACACGGCGCTGGCCATGGGACGTGACATCGACAAGCCGCGCAACCTGGCGAAGTCCGTCACGGTCGAGTAGTCGAGCCGTTCGCCCCGGGACACAGCTGCCCCGGACGCGGACGGACACAGGCGGTCCCCCCGCGCGTTGCCACCGATACGCGCGGGGGGACCGCCTTTTCGTAAGCCGGTGCAGCCCTTGGGCACCGGCTTGTGGCTGCCTCAGCCGGTGGCCGTCACTCCCCGGCCGGCAGCGCGTCCTGAGAACGTGGGCCACTTGGCGAGTGCGGCCGTGGCGCCGTACCAGGCCGCCAGACCTCCGACCGCGCCGATCCAGCCGCCCGCCTTCGCCAGCCCGTCGTTCTCCGCGAAGGAGGCGATGCCGAGCAGCAGCAGCGAGACGAACAGCAGCCCGTACACACCCTGTCCGAACATTCCGCTCCCCGCGGACGCGGCTGTCAGGGTCAGTGCGAGCAGCGCCCACAGCAGGAGGAAGAGCCCGGCCGCCTCGGCGGACACCTCTGTGCCGACGCCGGTGCCCCAGGTGAACCAGAAGGCGCCGAGGCCCGAGAACGCCGTGCCCGTACCGGCGTTGCCCGCGCGGAACTCGAGCAGGCCGGCGATGAAGAGCGCGACCCCGCCGACCCAGGTGGCGAGTGAGGAGGCATCGGCCGCCGTGACATTGTCGATCACACCGGTGTTGCCGACGCCGAAGGCCAGCAGGGTGAGCCCGAGGGCGAGATGACCGAGAGTCGAAGTAGAAGTAGCGCTTCCCGCAGAGACGTCGTTGTCCACGGCGGGCTCCCTTCGTGTCCTGTGAAATTGTGCTGCTACCCAGCGACCGCTATGTACCCTTCACAAGCGCACAATCCACCTCTACGCACCAGTAGATTTCCGTCCATGCCAAGGGATTTGACGTCGCCTCACCTGCGCCGACGCCCCGATTACGGGACGGCCACGACGGGGCGTACGCGGGGCAACACCGATCTGCGTGATCCCGGGTGGACGGGTCACGGGGGGCTACGGCGGCTACGGGGTGCGGGCTACGGGATCACGACGACGGGGCGCTGCGCGCGCCGCGCCAGCCGTCCCGCCACCGAACCGAAGATGCGCCCGACGATGCCGTGCGTGGAGCCGACCACGATCGCGTCGGCCGAATACTCCTTGCCGACCTCTTCGAGCTCATGGCAGATGTCACCACCGCGCTCGACCAGGATCCACGGCACCTCGGTGAGGTAGTCCGCGCATGCCAGCTCCAGACCGATCACCTCGGTGCGGTGATCGGGGACGTCCACGAAGACAGGGGGCTCACAGCCCGCCCAGACGGTGGTCGGCAGCCGATTGGCCACATGGACGATGATCAGGCCCGAGCCGGACCGTCTCGCCATACCGATGGCGTACGCGAGCGCCCGCTCACTGGAGGTCGATCCGTCGAAGCCGACGACGACTCCGTGCCGGAAGGCTGGGTCGCA
Organism: Streptomyces sp. NPDC002926; assembly: GCF_053591755.1. Lineage (NCBI taxonomy): Bacteria > Bacillati > Actinomycetota > Actinomycetes > Kitasatosporales > Streptomycetaceae > Streptomyces > Streptomyces sp. NPDC002926. The sequence continues at coordinate 23,084 of NZ_JBSFUK010000001.1, read as the reverse complement.
GGAATGACATGTCTCTTCTGCCGCTTGCAGGTCCGACAAGGGGTCGGCTACCTGCTTGCGGTCCGCGGGTTCGGGGATTTCGTGACCGGCCATCGGTGTCTCGGCGAAGAAGGTCCTCTTGAGAGGGATCGTCAAGGGAGGGTGCGTCGGTTGGCATGGCGGCGGAGCTGTGTCCGGGAATCATCTTCCCAACCCCATACCCCCAAGGGTACGGCGACACTCCTCTCCTGCCCAGAGCCTGCCCGCCCATACGCGGCGTTCCAGGGAGCATGCCCGAGCCCGCCCCGGATGGCAATGCCGCTTGGTGGCTACAGCCGTCTACCGGCCGCCACAGGCCCCACAGGCGTCCCACCGGGGTCCCCGTGGCGTCCCGGCGGCGTCCACAGGCGTTCACGGACGTCGGCCCCAGTGACCGGAAGGCTCCGCCCGTCGTTGGCACCTCGGTCACCCCGCCGCCTCCAGGGAGCTTCCGTGCCCGCACGACCGTCCGCCCCGGCCTCCGAACCCTCCCCGGCCCCTCAGCACGGACGGCGCCGGGCGCCTCGCCAGTCGCCGGACGCGGCCGCCGCGCCGGCCGAGCACACTCCGCACTCGTCACGTCCCTCACGCGCCCCACACCCCTCATCACCCTCATCCCCCTCATCCGAGTCGGCGAGCGAGGTGGTCCGCTGGGCGGCGTTCAGCTGCCTGCTGGTCCCTGTCGTGCTGGTCGTGTACGGCACATCCGTGGGCGGGGCCGCCGCCGCGGCCCTCGGCCTCGCCGCCGTGACCGCCGCCTGCCGGGTGCTGCTGCGACAGTCCGAGCGCACCGCGGCCCGCGCCCGCGCGGCCGAATCGGCGCCGCCCCGCGGCCGGCGCGCCAGGATCGCGCCTGGGGCGAACCGGGGCGGTCGGCACGGGACGGGAAGTGCGCCCGGAGACTGACGGGTTCCCACACTGGCACCCGTATGTTTTCAGCCAACTTCGCGCTAGTAGCCTCTCCTTGGCGAAATGGCCTGCCAACCCCCTTGCCACCAGGGAAGAAAGGACCATTCGCGTCCCGTGCACCCTACGGGGACGGGCCATGCAGGAGATGCACACTTCCCTGCGCGGCCTGTGAGTGGAACGCTTCGTGATCGAATGCTTCGCGCCAAGTTGCCATGTCGACATAGCGGGGCATGCCGAACTTGTCACGGCGGCGCCACGGGACGCAGTAGATTCGATCATGAGTATCTAAGGCTGGGGACTCGTGCAAAACCGAGGGGAAACGTGCAGGAGCGAAAGGCCCGAAACGAACGGGGAGACGCGAACACCGAGGGGGGCTTAGCGTCATGAGTCAGGACTCCGCCGCACCGGAGGTGGCACGTAAGCTCTCCGGGCGCCGGCGCCGGGAAGTCGTCGCAGTGCTGCTGTTCAGCGGCGGCCCCATCTTTGAAAGTTCCATCCCGCTCTCGGTGTTCGGAATTGACCGTCAGGACGCCGGAGTTCCCCGCTATCGACTGCTTGTCTGCGGTGGCGAGGAGGGCCCGCTGCGGACCACCGGCGGGCTCGAACTGACTGCGCCCTACGGCCTGGAGGCGATCGGGAGAGCAGGCACCGTCGTTGTGCCGGCATGGCGGTCGATCACTTCACCACCGCCGGTCGAGGCACTCGATGCCTTGCGCAGAGCGCATGAGGAGGGAGCCAGAATCGTAGGACTGTGCACCGGTGCGTTCGTACTCGCCGCGGCCGGTCTGCTCGACGGCCGGCCGGCGACCACGCACTGGATGTACGCGCCGACACTCGCCAAACGGTATCCGTCCGTCCATGTGGACCCGCGCGAGCTCTTCGTCGACGACGGCGATGTGCTCACCTCCGCGGGCACGGCGGCCGGAATCGACCTCTGCCTCCACATCGTGCGTACGGACCACGGCACCGAGGCGGCCGGGGCACTCGCCCGCAGGCTGGTCGTACCGCCGCGGCGCAGTGGCGGACAGGAGCGCTATCTGGACAGGTCTTTACCAGAGGAAATCGGGTCGGACCCGCTGGCCGAGGTCGTCTCGTGGGCGCTGGAGCATCTCCATGAACAGTTCGATGTGGAGACCCTGGCCGCTCGGGCGTACATGAGCCGCCGGACGTTCGACCGGCGATTTCGCTCGCTCACCGGCAGCGCGCCGCTGCAATGGCTGATCACCCAGCGGGTGCTGCAGGCCCAGCGGCTGCTCGAGACCTCCGACTACTCGGTCGACGAGGTCGCCGGCCGCTGCGGTTTCCGCTCCCCGGTGGCCCTGCGTGGCCATTTCCGGCGCCAGCTGGGCTCATCCCCGGCCGCGTACCGGGCCGCCTACCGGGTGCGCCGCCCGCAGAGTGAGTCCGCACCGGCCCCGGTGGTGGAGCCGGTGGTACCGGCGCAGGCCTCACCGCAGGCCAGACGTGCGGCCGCGGCGGCGGGACCGTCCGGTCACACCGCGCTCTCGGCCGCGCCACCGGAGCTCGGCAAGCCCAGTTCCGACGCGTACGCGACAGGTCACGGCCGCCCGAGCCTGCCCGGCCAGCGGAGTGCGCCATAAGGTAGGACGCATGAACGATCGCATGGTGTGGATCGACTGCGAGATGACCGGGCTCTCGTTGACGGAAGACGCACTCATCGAGGTGGCCGCACTGGTCACCGACTCGGAACTGAACGTGCTCGGTGAAGGGGTGGACATCGTGATCCGCCCGCCGGACGCTGCGCTGGAGACGATGCCCGAGGTGGTGCGGCAGATGCACACCGCCTCGGGCCTCCTCGACGAGCTCGCGGGCGGCACCACGCTCGCGGCCGCCGAGGCGCAGGTCCTGGCGTACGTACGCGAGCACGTCAAAGACCCCGGCAAGGCCCCGCTGTGCGGAAACTCGGTCGGCACCGACCGCGGCTTCCTGCTGCGGGACATGCCGACACTGGAGGACTACCTCCACTACCGGATCGTCGATGTCTCCTCGATCAAGGAACTGGCTCGCCGCTGGTACCCGAGGGCGTACTTCAACAGTCCGGAGAAGAACGGCAACCACCGGGCGCTGGCGGACATCCGCGAATCCATCGCGGAGCTGCGCTACTACCGCGAGGCGGTCTTCGTACCGCAGCCCGGACCCGACTCGGACACCGCGAAGGCGATCGCGGCCAAGCACGTCCTGCCCGCGGAGCAAAGCGGGAAGGACGCGGCGGTGAGTCCCGCGCCAGGGCCGCAATAACCCCGGCGCGAGCACCCTCTCCGACCCTGTACACTTTTTCTCGGCCGGTCGGGAGAAAGACCGGTCGTGGTGGGTATAGCTCAGCTGGTAGAGCACCTGGTTGTGGTCCAGGATGTCGCGGGTTCGAGTCCCGTTACTCACCCTGAACGATCAAGGGCCCCGGTCTTCGGACCGGGGCCCTTGATTATTTCTGCGCGCGTGATCTTCATCTCCGCGTGATCCTCGCCCTGGGTGATCTTCGTTCGCGGGCGATCCCTGTCCCCCGGGTGGTCTCTCCCCGCGTGATCCCTGTCCCCCGCGTGACCTCTGTCCGCCTGGCCTACGACGACTCGCGTACGACCAACTCCGTCGGGAGCACGATCTGCGGCCGCTCCGCCGAGCCGCTCTCGATCTCCTGGAGCAGCACCCGGGCCATCGTGCGGCCCATCTCCTCCATCGGCTGACGGACGCTGGTGAGCGCCGGATCCATATGGCGCGCCACCGCCGAGTCGTCGAAGCCGACGAGCGCCACATCGTCCGGTATCCGGCGGCCCGCCTCCCGCAGTACATGGCGCGCGCCTGCCGCCATCACGTCCGAGGCCGCGAAGACCGCGTCCAGGTCCGGGCAGCGCTCCAGGAGCTCCCGCATCGCGCGGCGGCCACCCTCCTCGGTGAAGTCGGCGGGGGCCGTCAGCCGGGCCTCGCGGGCCTGCCCCGCCGCCTCCAGGGCGGCACGGTAGCCGGCGAGTCGGCACTGGGCGCCGTACACGTCGAGGCGTCCGGTGATCGTCCCGATGGTGCGGCGACCGCGCGCCACCAGGTGGGCGACCGCACTGCGCGCGCCCTCGAAGTTGTCGGAGTCGACCGCGGCGAGCGTCTCGCGCCCGGACCTGCGGCCACTGATGACGGCCGGGATGGAGAGCTGCTCCAGCATGTCGGGGATCGGATCGTCGGCGTGCACCGAGACCAGCAGGACGCCGTCCACGCGGTGGGCGGCCAGATACGTGGCCAGCCGGCGGCGCTCGCGGTCGCTGCCGGCCAGCGTGAGCAGCAGCTGCACCTCCGTGTCGGCAAGGGCCGCGCCCACGCCGCGGACCATTTCGGAGAAGTACGGCTCCGCGAAGAACCGGTCCTCCGGCTCCGGGACGACGAGCGCGATGGCGTCGGTGCGGTTGGCGGCGAGCGCGCGGGCCGCGCGATTGGGTACGTAACCGAGTTCGGCAACAGCCGCCTCGACGGCGGCGCGGGTGCGGTCGCTGACGCGTGGCGAGCCGTTGATCACGCGCGAGACCGTGCCGCGGCCGACTCCGGCGCGTGCGGCCACCTCTTCGAGGGTCGGCCTGCCCGTGCGACGCCCGCCGCCGCGCGTACGGATTGTCCGAGACACCATGCCACCTCCCCAGGCTTCCCAGGCCGAGAACATAACGCGCCGGGTGCCTTGACACCCCCTCAGGGAGCCGCGACCCTTCAACACATCACATATGGGAGCGCTCCCACCGTACCTGACTCATACACGACCCGCACGTTCCCCGCCCGAGCCGCAGAACGTCAACACAACGGCGCTGCAAGCCGGTTGGCCGGGAGGTCGGCACGTCAGGGCACAAGGAGGACGCAATGCGCAGGGCAGTAATCCTCGCGGTCGTCACCGCGCTCGGCGCCGGTCTGCTGGCCGGCTGTGCGAAGGACAGCGACGAACCCGCCGGCAGTTCCTCGAAGGCCGGCGGGGGCGGTGGCGGCAAGGGGACAACGACGCTCACCGTCGGGGTCTTCGGCGCGTTCGGCCTCAAGGAGGCCGGCCTCTACGACGAGTACATGAAGCTCAACAAGAACATCGTGATCAAGCAGACCTCGATCGAGCGGAACGAGAACTACTACCCGCAGCTGCTGACGCATCTGGGCAGCGGCAGCGGACTCGCCGACATCCAGGCCGTCGAGGTCAACAACATCGCCGAGATAACCGCCACTCAGGCCGGCAAGCTCGTCGATCTGGGCAGGACCGACGGGGTCCGGAAGGATGCGTTCCTGCCGTGGAAGCTGGCGCAGGCCACCACCAAGGACGGCAGGACGATCGCGCTGGGCACCGATATCGGACCGCAGGGCATCTGCTACCGCAAGGACCTCTTCGCCAAGGCCGGACTGCCCACCGACCGTGAGGCGGTCGGCAGGCTGTGGGCCGGCGACTGGAACAAGTACCTGGACGCGGGCAAGCAGTTCAAGGCCAAGGCGCCGAAGGGAACGGCGTTCGTGGACTCCGCGTCCGGCGTGATGGCGGCGATAACCGGCAGCAACGAGAACCGCTTCTACGACAAGGACGGCAAGGTCGTCTACAAGACCAACCCGTCCGTGAAGGAGGCCTGGGACATCGCCGCGGCGTTCGCGACGGAAGGCCTCACCGGCAGGCTCCAGCAGTTCACGCCCGCCTGGGACCAGGGCTACTCGAACGGCACCTTCGCGACCGTCTCCTGCCCGGCCTGGATGCTCGGTTATATCCAGGACAAGGCCGGGGCGCCGGGCAAGGACAAGTGGGACGTGGCCGCGGCGCCGAAGCCCAGCAACTGGGGCGGCTCGTTCCTGACCGTCCCCGAAGCCGGCAAGAACAAGGCCGAGGCGGCGAAGCTCGCGGCCTGGCTGACCGCGCCCGAGCAGCAGGCGAAGCTCTTCGCCGAGCGCGGCAGCTTCCCGAGCGCCAAGGCCGCGTACTCCCTGCCTGCCGTCTCCGGCGCCAAGCACGCCTACTTCGGGGGCGCGCCCATCGGGCAGATCTTCTCCAAGGCCGCCGAGGGTGTGCCGGTCCAGATCATCGGGCCGAAGGATCTGATCATCGCGCAGAACCTCGCGGACATCGGCATGCTTCAGGTTGACCAGAAGGGCCGTTCCTCCAAGGAGGGCTGGAACGCGGCCGTGAAGGCGATCGACAACGCTCTGGACCAGTGAGCATGAGCATGCTGGGGCCCGGGGGGCGTCCCCCGGCAGGACACAGCACCACGGCGGAAGCCGCCGCGCCCTTCCCGGGGGAGGAGGGCGCGGCCCCGCCGCTCGCCCCGGCGCCGTCCACGGCCGAGGAGCGGCGCCGCGCCCGGCGCAGCCGCCGATACCGGCTGGATGTGAAGTGGAGCCCGTACGCCTTTGTCATGCCGTTCTTCGTCTTCTTCCTGGCTTTCGGGCTCTTCCCGCTGCTCTACACCGGCTGGGCCTCGCTGCACCGGGTGGAGCTGACGGCGCCCACCGACATGGAGTGGGTGGGGCTGCGGAACTTCTCGCGGCTGCTCGAGGACGAGTTCTTCTGGAACGCGCTGCGGAACACCGTCACCATCGGGCTGATCTCCACGGTGCCGCAACTGCTGATGGCGCTGGGCATCGCGCATCTGCTCAACTACCGGCTGCGCGGCTCGATGTTCTTCCGCGTCGCCGCGCTGACTCCCTACGCCACGTCGGTGGCCGCGGCGACGCTCGTCTTCGTGCTCCTCTTCGGACGCGACTACGGGATGATCAACTGGACGCTGGGGCTGGCCGGTTTCGACAACGTCGACTGGCAGAACGGCGAATGGACCTCCCAGCTGGCCGTCTCCACCATCGTGATCTGGCGGTGGACGGGATACAACGCGCTGATCTACCTCGCCGCCATGCAGGCCATCCCGCATGACCTGTACGAATCGGCCGCGCTGGACGGTGCCTCGCGCCGGCAGCAGTTCATCCATGTCACGGTCCCTTCGCTGCGGCCGACCATCCTGTTCACCTGTGTGGTCTCGACGATCGGCGCGACCCAACTGTTCGGAGAGCCACTGCTGTTCAACGGCAGCGCGGGCGCGACCGGTGGAGCCGACCACCAGTTCCAGACGCTCGGGCTCTATCTGTACGAGCAGGGCTGGGTCAATCTCCACCTGGGCCGGGCCTCGGCGATCGCCTGGGCGATGTTCCTGATCCTGCTGGTGATCGGCGCGGTGAACTGGCTGCTCGCCCGCCGTCTGAGCAAGAGCGCGTAGGGGGACGAGATGTTCAGCGCCGAACGTGCCGGACGCCGGCTCCACGGTGGCCGGATCACCCATGCCGTACTGATCGTGTTCACTGCCGGCTCGCTCTTTCCGCTGGTGTGGACCGCGATCGCGGCTTCCCGCAACAACTCCCGGCTCGCGCAGACTCCCCCGCCGTTCTGGTTCGGCGGCAATCTCCTGGGGAATCTCGAGATCGCCTGGACCGACGCCAATATGGGCACCGCCCTGCTCAATACGACGATCGTCGCCGGGTCGGTCGCGACCGGGACCGTGGTCTTCTCCACGCTCGCCGGCTTCGCCTTCGCCAAACTCCGCTTCCGCTTCAAGAACCTCCTGCTGCTGCTGGTGATCGGCACGATGATGGTGCCGCCTCAGCTCAGCGTCGTACCGCTGTACATGCTGATCGCCGAGCTGTCCTGGACGGATCAGCTGCAGTCCGTCGTCCTGCCCACCCTGGCCAGCGCCTTCGGGGTGTTCTTCATGCGGCAGTACCTGATCGAGGCGCTGCCCACCGAGCTGATCGAGGCGGCCCGGGTGGACGGCGCGAACAGCTGGCGCGTGGTGTGGCATGTCGTCTTCCCGGCGGCCCGCCCCGCGATGGCGGTGCTGGGCATGCTGACGTTCGTGATGGCGTGGAACGACTTCTTCTGGCCGATCATCGCGCTGACCCAGAACGGCAACCCCACGGTGCAGGTGGCGCTGACCGGACTCGGCCGCGGCTATATACCCGACCAGTCGGTGATCATGGCCGGCGCGCTGCTGGGCACGCTGCCGCTGCTGATCGCGTTCGTCGTCTTCGGCAGGCACATCGTCGGCGGCATCATGCAGGGCGCGGTCAAGGGCTGACGTCTCCTCACAGTCCCGTATCCACACACATGCTGGGAGCACACCCATGTCCGTCAGGCCTGTGACCTTTCCTCCCGCCTTCCTGTGGGGCACCGCCACCGCCGCGTACCAGATCGAGGGCGCGGTGAGCGAAGGCGGCCGCACCCCGTCGATCTGGGACACCTTCAGCCATACGCCGGGCAAGGTGGAGGGCGGTGACACCGGGGACACGGCCGTCGACCACTTCCACCGCCGGGCCGAGGACGTCGAGCTGATGGCCGGCCTCGGTGTCAACGCGTACCGCTTCTCGGTCTCGTGGCCGCGCGTGCAGCCCACCGGCCGCGGCCCCGGCGTCCAGCGCGGCCTCGACTTCTACCGCGGCCTCGTCGACGATCTGCTCGACCACGGCATCCGTCCCGTGCTCACCCTCTACCACTGGGATCTGCCGCAGGAGCTGGAGACGGCGGGCGGCTGGCCGGAGCGGGACACCGCGCACCGCTTCGCCGACTACGCCCGTATCGTCGCGGAGGCGCTCGGCGACCGTGTCGATATGTGGACCACCCTCAACGAGCCCTGGTGCAGCGCCTTCCTCGGATACGGCTCCGGGGTCCACGCACCCGGCCGCACCGATCCGGTCGACGCCCTGCGTGCCGCCCACCATCTCAACCTGGGCCACGGCCTGGCCGCCCAGGCACTGCGCTCCGTGCTCCCCGCCGACGCGAAGCTCTCCATCAGCCTCAACCCGAGCGTCGTCAGGGCGAGGAGCCAGAGCCCCGGTGACCTGGACGCCCGGCGCCGTATCGACGCGCTCGCGAACCGGATCTTCGCGGGCCCGCTGCTCAAGGGCGCGTATCCACAGGATCTGTTCGCGGACACGGCGGCTCTGACCGACTGGTCCTTCGTCCACGGCGACGACCTGGCCGTCATCAAGCACCCCCTGGACTCGCTCGGACTGAACTACTACGCACCTGCAGTTGTATCGGACGCCACTGACAGTCACGGCGAGCGCAGCGACGGCCACGGCGCGAGCGAGCACTCGCCGTGGCCGGGCGCGGACGCGGTCGCCTTCCACCGGCCGCCGGGCGAACGCACCGAGATGGGCTGGTCGGTCGACCCGACCGGGCTCTACGACGTGCTGCTCCACTACACCCGCGAGGCGCCGGGACTGCCGCTGGTGATCACCGAGAACGGCGCCGCGTACGACGACAAGCCGGCCGCCGACGGTACGGTCCACGACCCCGACCGCATCCGCTATCTGCACGGCCATCTCGCGGCGGTCCACCGGGCGATCGCCGACGGCGCGGACGTACGCGGCTACTTCCTCTGGTCCCTGATGGACAACTTCGAGTGGTCCTACGGCTACGGCAAACGCTTCGGCGCGGTCCATGTCGACTACGGGACGCAGACCCGTACGCCCAAGTCCAGCGCCCACTGGTACGCAGCGCTGGCACGGACCGGAGTGCTGCCGGGGCTACCGGGGCTCCCCGAGGCCTGACACATAGGGCGGACGCTTGATGTCCGCGTCCTTCGTGCCCGCGACGGCGTCGTTGTAGAGGGCCTGCGCGTCCGCGCCGTAGAGCGGTGAATAGGTGATCCAGTCGACGTTCTGGTCGTTGCCGCCGCCGTTGTAGCCGCCGGTGTTGCCGATGACCTTGCCGGTGCGGGTCCGGGGGTCGTAGTCGGTGATCCAGGGGCCGCCGGAGACCCCGCCGTGGAAGCCGCCGCAGACCATCCGCATCTGCCGGAGGCCAGGCAGAGGGGAGGTGTTGGCATCGCAACGGAGCGCCTGGTGCTGCTTGTTGACGTCTTCGCCGCCGGGATAGCCGATCACGGTGGCGGTGTGGCGATAGCCGGACGCCCGGGTGAAGGTGAGTGCACCGGTGACGTTCTCGGCCTTGCCCCTGCCGTTGGGCGCGAGCTGCGCGAAGGCGAAGTCCAGGTCGGAAACGGGCTGCTTGGTGTTCTGCCGGTACCTCGGGTCCACGAAGATCCGCTTCACCTCGAAGACACCGCTGGGCTGATTGGCCGCGGAGGATCCGTGGCGGTACTGCGGTACGAAGACGGGGTGCGTGGCGCTCCTGAGGCCGATGGCGCAATGACCGGCGGTGAGGACCAGGTCCTTGCCGCGGCTGTGGACGACGCTGCCCGTGCAGGACGTCTCCCTGCCGCCGAACGGCTTGCCGTCGTAGAAGAACGTGCCCACCATCGGCAGGCCGCCGAAGTACGTCCCCTGCTTGGTGCCGCCGGGCGCTTCCGCCCGCTTCGGCCCGTACCGGTCCGAGTCGACAGGTACGGCGTCCGCCATGCGCTCGGCCGTCCAGAACCTCTCGCCCTCGGTGCGGGGCGCTGCCGAAGCGGGACCGGGGCGGAGTACTCCCGCGAAGACGATCAGAGCGAGTACAGGAAGCCAACGTGAGCGCAACACACTGTCTCTCTGCTGGAGGGGCAACGGCCGTGACGAGGCGATACTTGTACCCATGGGGTCCGGAGACATTCCAGGACCCGTCGGAGCCGGCGACCTCAGTCGTCGCCGAGCACCGCCGGCAACCTCAGTCGTCGCCGAGCACTGGCCACGTACTCCGTCGGGCGCGACGCAGCAGCACCGGATCGTCGCCCACGACCACCGGATTGCCGACCTCGGTCAGCAGGGCGAGGTCGGCCGCCTCGTCCGCGTACGCCGAGCAGTCCGCCGGGTCGAAGCCGTACTCCCGCATCAGCGTGCGCGCGGCGTACCCCTTCCCCCGGCCCCGCATGCACGTCAGCATTTCGTCCGCGCCCAGGCGCGCGGCCAGTGGCGCCACCACGGGCAGCGGAGAGCTGGAGACCAGCACCATCAGATCGCCCGCCACCGCGTGCCGCACATACGCGGCGAGGCCGGGCTCGTTCCACAGTGCCCGCCGCACCAGCGTGCCTCCCACGTCGAAGAAAGCGGCCCTGCGCGGGACTTGGCGGGTTTTTGCGGTGATGGGAGTGATCGGGGCAACCGTGTCGCTCATGCCCATCAGTACGAAGTGCCGCCCCGCATCACTCAAAAGTCGTGGGGGTTTTCCCCACCCCGGAGTGACCGGACAGCGGGATGTCCCCGGCAGGTCGGACGGTCGATCGTGGTGGTACGTGATCGACGACGTGGGACGACGTAAGGGGAAGGCACCATCATGCAGCTCAGGAGTGGTTCGGGCACCATCTGCAGGACGATCGCGGCGGCGGCGCTGCTGGCCGTGACCGCGAGCGTGGCCCTGCCGCTCGCCCCCGCCGGCGCGCGGCCGTCGCAACCGCCGCAGCCGCCCGTCGGTGTGTGGCAGGTCGACGGCTACGGCGAGGTGTTCTCGCTGGACGGGAGCCGGCTGCAGGAGTACCAGGTCACCGGCGTCAGCTGCATCAAGGGCGTTGCGACCGGGCGCGCGGGCGGGCAGGCGGGAACCGCCCGGTACGCCAACGCCCACGGCGATGTCTTCACCGTACGGTCCACGGGCGGTCCCGACCGGGCCGCGATGCATATCGACGGCTCACCGGGCGACCGCGGTCTGCGGCGCATCGCCGCTCTGCCCGCCGACTGCCTCAAGGAGACGCCCGGCGGGCCGGTGGCCGCCTTCGACGTCTTCTGGCAGACCTTCGAGGAGAACTACCCCTTCTTCGCTGCCAAGGGCATCGACTGGCAGGCGGTCCGGGACCGCTACCGCCCCCAGATCGGCCCACGCACCACCGACGCCGAACTCTTCGCGGTCTTCCGGGAGATGGTCTCGCCGCTGCATGACGCGCATGTCGCCGTGCTCGCCGGCGAGACCGGCCGCTTCGGCTCGACCCGGCCCGGCACCGAGATGCCCGGCGAGAAGCTGGACACCAAGGTCACCTCGTACATCGAGAAGCGCGATCTGTTGGGCGCCGAGCTCAGGAAGTTCGCGGGCGGCCGGATCGGATACGCCGAACTGCCCGGCGGCCAGGGATACCTGCGTATATCCGGCTTCGGCGGCTACGCCGAGGCGAACGACTTCGCCGCCAACAGCGCCGTGCTGGACGAGACCCTGGACACGGTCTTCACCCGCGCGAGCACCGCCCGGCTGCGCGGCCTGATCATCGATCTGCGGATCAACGGCGGCGGCTCCGACTCACTCGGGCTCCAGCTCGCCGGGCGCCTCACCGGCCGCCCGTACTTCGCCTACGCCAAGCGGGCCCGTAACGACCCCTCCGACGCGAGCCGGTTCACCCGCCCGCAGCCGCAGTACGTACGGCCCGCGGCCGCACCCCGGTACACCGGCCCGGTCGCGGTGCTGACCGGAGGCTCGACCATCAGTGCCGGAGAGACCTTCGTCCAGGCGCTGATGGAGCGGCCCGGCCGGACCGTACGGATCGGCGAGAACACGCAGGGCGTGTTCTCCGACGCGATGGAGCGCGAGCTGCCCGGAGGCTGGCAGATCCGGCTGCCGAACGAGGAGTTCCTGACCCGCTCGGGCGGCACGTTCGACGGCCCCGGAATCCCGCCGCAGCTGCCCGAACCGGTCTTCACCGAGGAGGAGTTCGCCAAGGGCCGCGACTCGGCCTTCGACCGGGCCGTCGCCGTACTCGGCCGCTGACTGACACCGCAAGGGCACGCGTCCCGGCCGGGGTGGGGGAAGGCCGGCCGGGACGCGCGGGTGGGGGGCGGGTGGATCCGTGGTGCCTACTTGAAGGCGGCGAACGCCTTCGTGAAGGCCAGCGGCTCCTGGACGATCGAGCTGCATGTCGCGTCCGCGGTGTTCTTCGCGCCGCCCGGGCACGCCTTGTCGCGGGCCGCAGACCACATCGCCAGCCAGCCGAGGCCCTTCGACTTCGCGAAGTCGACCAGCTGAGTGGCGTCGTCGACCTTGAAGATCTCGGTCGCGACGTCGTTGACGCCGATCATCGGCGTGACGGCGACGGTCTTCCACGCGGCGGCTTCGGAGAGACCGAGCACGCCCTTGATCTGCGCCTGGGTCGCGGTCGCGGCCTGGATCGCGTAGTCGCCCATGTCACCGCTGTACGCCGGTCCGTAGTCCATCGCCATGATGTTGACCGCGTCGACCTTCACGCCGTTCTTCTTGGCGTCGGCGATCAGATCCACGCCGGGCTGGGTCAGACCCTCGGGCATGACCGGAAGCGTGAAGGAGACATCGAGCCCCGGGTGGGACTTCTGCAGCTGCGCGATCGCCTGCGAGCGGCGGGTGTTGGCGGCGGTGTCCGGCAGGGCCGCGCCCTCGATGTCGAAGTCGACCTTGGTGAGCTTGTACTCGTCGATGACCTTGCCGTACGCCTTGGCGAGCTCGTCGGCGGAGGTGCACTTGAGCCCGAGCTCGGAGCCCGCCGCGCCGCCGAAGGAGACCCGGACGTCGCCGCCCTTGGCGCGCAGCGCGCCTATCTGGGAGGCCACCTTGTCACTGGCGAGGTCGGTGACTCCGCCCCAGAGCGGGGCGCAGCTGCCGCCGGAGGTGATGAAGGCGAGGTTGAACTCCTTGATCCCGGCCTTGGTCGCGGTGTCCACCAGGTCGTACGCCGGGTAGAGCGAGGTGTCGACGTACGGCGCGAAGCCGGCGCCCGACGCGGTGCCGCCTCCGGGAGTCGCGGTCGGCGTCGGGGTGGGGTTGGTGGGCGTGGCTGTGGGGGTGGGCTTCTGCGTGGGTGTGGCGGTCGCCGTCGGGGTGGGCGTGGGGTTCTCGGTGGGCCTGCCGCTCGGCTGCGGCGTCGCGCCGTCGTCGACCGAACACTTGACCTTGTCGATCGTGCAGGAGGTCGGGTCGCCGGCCGTCGCCGTACCGCTCGCGGAGGTCACGAAGCCGACGGTGACCGACTTGCCGGGCGCGAGCTCCTTGTTCCAGCTCGCGGGCGTCACGGTGACGTGCTGTCCCTTGACGGTGTGCTCACCGTTCCAGAGCGAACCGATCGTGGTCCCCGTGGGCAGATCGAATTCGAGCGTCCACCCCGACTGTGCCTTGCCGGTGTCATTGGTGATGACGTACTGGCCGGTGTATCCACCGTTCCAGGAGCTGGTCTTGGTGTACGCGGCGCCTACCGCGGCGGCCTGGGCCGTGCCGGTGAGCGCGAACGCCGCGCCACCGATCACCGCGGCCGCGACGATCGCGCCGACCGCCTTGGTCCTGCCGCTCGCCCTGCGCCGGTGCGTGGTGCTGCCCATTGCTGCCTGCCTCTGCGTTACGGGAGTGGGGGGTGTGGCAGCACGCTAGCGACCCGGAAACGGACAAATGACTGGTTCGGGGCGGAGGTTGAGCTATTTAGGACGCCCTTAAGGGAGGCATCGGAACGGATTAATGGTCGAGACCACTCGGCTGGTCGTCAGGGGCGGAACCGGCTGCCCGGACGGGCCCGGTCGCGCATCGAGGTCACGCCTCGCGGTCACGCATCCCGGTCACGCATCCCGGTCACCGCGCCAGGCCCACGCGCTTGCGGCGCCTGACCGTCCCGCGGTGGCCGCGCCTGCGCTCACCGCTCGCGCCCTCCCGGCCGTCGAGCCCGATCCAGATCCGTATCTCCGTGCCACCGAGCACCGAGCTGCCGATCCGTACGTCCCCGCCCGTCGATTCCGCGACCCTGCGCACGATGTCCAGACCGAGGCCCGTCGAGCCGTCCCTGCCGCCGCTGTTGCCGCGGGCCATCGCCGCCTCCGGGTCGGCGATGCCGGGACCCGCGTCCGAGACCAGGACGATCACCGCGTCCTCGCCGTTGTGTACGTCGACCGAGAACGCCGTGCCCTCGGCCGTGTGCCGGAAGACATTGCCGAGCAGAGCGTCGAGCGCGGCGGCCAGTTCGGGACGCGCGACGGGGATGCGTACGGGACGGTCGACACCCGCGACCCGCACCTTGCGGCCCTCGTCCTCCGCGAGCGCCGACCAGAAGTCCATCCGCTCCCGGACGACCTCCGACGCGTCACAGCCGGCACCGGGACCGATTGCCGCGGTCTGTGGTTTGGCATCCCGCGCCGTACGGATGATCGTGTCGACCTCGCGCTCGAGCTGGGCAACAGCGGCCCGGGTCTGGTCGGCGGCCGGGCCTTCGCCGAGTGAGGCCGCGTTGAGGCGCAGCACGGTGAGCGGCGTACGCAGCCGATGCGACAGATCGGCCGCCAGCTCACGCTCGTTGGCGAGGAGCTGGACCACCTGATCGGCCATGGAGTTGAAGGCTATGGCGGCGGAGCGCAGCTCGGTCGGCCCCTCCTCCGGGACGCGCGCGCCGAGCTTTCCCTCGCCCAGATCGTGCGCGGCGCCCGCGAGCCGCTGGGCGGGCTGCACCATCCGGACGCCGAGCCGGTCGGCGACGGCGACCGAGCCGACTATCAGCGCGATGCCGACGCCGGCGAGCACCAGCCAGGCGGTGTCGACGCCGTTGGAGACCTCACCCTCGGGCACGAAGACCTCGACGACGGCGATCTGGCCGGTGCTGATGGCGGTCGGCTGGAGCAGCGCGGAGCCGCCGGTGACCTCGGTGATGGAGGCCCGGCCGAGCCGCTGCGTGGTCTCCAGGTCGTCCTGTGCGGCCCGGCGGGTGCCGATGTTGACCGGCGGGCTGCCCGCATCGGGGGCGGCCGGGATGTGCACGGCCATCCGCCCGGCCGCACCGGCCTGGGTGGACATGACTGCCCGTTCCAGGGGATCGCGGTCGGCGGTGATGGAGAGGGTGGGGCCGATGGCGGCGGCCTGCCGCTCGGCGTTGGAGAAGGCCCTGTCCCTGGCCATCTCCTGGACAACGAGCCCCAGCGGCACGGCGAAGGCCACCACGACCATTGCCGTGACGGCCAGGGAGACCTTGACGAGCGCCCATCTCATGGCCGGTGTCCGTTCGGCTGTGCTCCGCCCGGCTGCTGACCGCCCGGCTGTGGTCCGATCGGCGGCTCCAGCTTGACGCCGACTCCGCGCAGGGTGTGAAGGTAGCGGGGCCTGGCCGCCGTTTCGCCCAGTTTCCGCCGCAGCCACGACAGATGTACGTCGATGGTCTGGTCGTCGCCGTAACTCTGCTGCCAGACCTCGGCGAGGAGTTCCTTGCGCGGTACGACCACACCGGGCCGCCCGGCCAGGAAGGCCAGCAGGTCGAACTCGCGGCGGGTCAGGTCGAGGGCGGCACCGTCCAGCTCGGCCTGACGGCGCAGCGGATCGATGGAGAGCCCGCCGACCTGGATGACGCGCGAGGGCGGGGCCTCTCCGGCGGCGGCGCGCGAACGGCGCAGTACGGCGGACATGCGCGCCGAAAGATGCTCCACCGAGAAGGGTTTGATGAGGTAGTCGTCGGCGCCGTCGTTGAGCAGCCGGACGATCTCCGCCTCGTCGTCGCGCGCGGTGGCGATGATGACCGGCACGTCGGTGATACCGCGCAGCATCTTCAGCGCCTCGGCCCCGTCCAGATCGGGCAGTCCGAGGTCGAGAATGACCACGTCGAAGCGGAGATGGGCCACCTCGCGCAGCGCCTCGAGGGCCGTGCCGACGCTCCGTACCGTGTGGGAGGCCTCGGTCAAGTGCCGGATGAGGGCGGAGCGCACGAACTGGTCGTCCTCGACCACGAGCACACTTGCCATGGGCGGCACCGTACGCCATTCGGAGGACCAGGGTCCCCCTAAGGACAGACGTGGGGCGCGTGGTGCAGTATGGCCGGGATGCACCGAGGACTCGTACATGCCATGGCGTGGTCGCTGTCCACCGGCGCGGCGGTGACGCTGTCGTGGTGGGGCGTTCATACCGTCATGTCCGGGACGGCGTACGACCGGCCTCGCGCGCTGCCGATCAGCGCGGACAGCGCCACCCAGCAGGGAGCGAGGCCGCAGTCCTCCTCCACGCAACGGCCGCCGACTCCCTCGGCGTCCAACCCGTCCGCGCCGGAGAAGAGCCGTAAGCCGTCCGCCACGTCTCCCGCCCCGAAGCCGAGCAGGGCGAAGCCGCCGTCGTCGTCGCCCTCTTCGACGCCGGCATCCGGGAATGTGAAGAGTTACACAGTCGACGGCGGCCGGGTCGTCTTCGACATCGGCGAGGTCTCGGCGGAGCTGGTTTCGGCGACCCCGGACGCGGCCTGGCAGATGCAGGTGTGGAAGCAGCCGGAGTGGATCCGGGTGACCTTCACTCAGAACGGCCGCGAGGCGTCGGTGTTCTGCACCTGGAACGGCCATCCGCCGATGGTCGAGTTCGACGAGCGCTAGCGGAACACGGCCGGTGGCGGTACGGGTGAGGGCTTGGCGCTCGCGTCGGTGACGGCGGCCGCGCCGCCCGTGAAGTCGGCGAGTGCCCTTCCGTGCTCGACCCGGCCGGGGTGCGGATCGCTCGCGACGCGGCGGGTCAGTTCGGCGACGGGCAGCGGTACGTCCGAGGCGAGCAGCACGGCGTTGCCGAAGCGGCGGGCGCGCAGCACGGTCGGGTCCGCGGCGAGTGCGAGTTCGGGGAAGACGGTGGCGGCGGTGGCGACCTGGGCGCGGATATGGGCGAGCGGCGGACCGTCGGCGAGGTTCGCCGTGTAGTGCCCGCCCGGCTTCAGGGCCCTTCGCACCTCGGCGAGGAACTCCGTACTGGTCAGATGGGCGGGCGTGCGCGCGCCGCTGAAGACATCGGCGATGACCAGGTCCGCCCAGCCGTCGGGGATCTTCCCGAGGCCGACGCGGGCGTCGCAGGACCGGACCCGTATGCGCGCACCGGGATCCAGCGGCAGCTGTCTGCGGACCAGTTGGACCAGCGCCGCGTCCAACTCGACGATCTGCTGGGTGGATCGGGGGCGGGTGGCGGCTATGTAGCGGGCGAGCGTGAAGGCTCCGCCGCCGAGATGGACGACCTGGAGAGGGCGGCCGGGCGGGGCGACGAGATCGGCGATGTGGCCGAGGCGGCGCTGGTACTCGAAGGAGAGATACGTGGGGTCGTCGAGGTCGACATGGGACTGCGGCGCGCCACCGAGGACCAGCGTCCAGGCACGGGGGCGCTCGCGGTCGGGTATCAGCTCGGCCAGCCCGCCGTCCACCTGCTCGACGACGGGTTCGGGGCTGCCGCCCCCGCCCGTACGGCCGCGCCGCTTGCTCTTTGCCATCAGCCCATTATCGGCACCGATCCGGGTGGGCTGCCCGCGCAGGGCTCAGCGGGAAGGACGCCTCGGCGGTGGCCGTGGTTCAGCTGCAGTTGTCGGCGGCCTCGATGAGGCGGGCCGCCTCGCCGAGCGCCTCGCGAAGGACCGCGGGGTCGGTGACCGGATCGGCGTCGTCCGGCGGCAGCAGCCAGCCGCTGCCGGTGACCGGTGGCTCGGCCGGGATCCGCAGACCGCGTCCCGACGTCTGCGTACAGGCGCTGCCCGGCATGTCCCAGCCGTCTGCGGTGCCGGGTGGCACGAGGAAGCCGAGAGTGTCGCAGGCGCCGTCATGAAGAACCGGGCCGACGGCCGGAGCGTCTGCCCGGCGCAGGATGTCCACCGCCTCGAGGCCCTGCCGGGCGGGGACGGTCACCAGATCACAGGGTCCGGCGACGGCGCCGTCCCCGGGTGGTGCGCTGCTGTCCTGGGTGGGCCTGTGCTGAGCAGTCGTCGCCGTCGTCTCAGTCGTCCTTGGGGCGCCGTTGACGCTGGTCTCCATGCCGACCTCCAACAAGGGGATCCCTCCTCGCTCGAGTGGAGACACGTAGCGGGCCTCCGAATGGTTCAACGCCCGTACGCGTCAAGGGCAACGGCGGCACGCCGCCGCAAAGGATGGCAGTTCATGGCAGATCGTGGTGGAGATATCCCTTTTGTAGCCAAACTCTGTGTGCGCGGCCTGTCACAGCAGGTACGTTCTTGCTCCGCCGGAACACGGCTGCACCAAGAGAGGGCTCGGCCATGGCGTCGTCGTCACAGGCATCACGGGCAGTTCCCAACCTCGCCTTCCGCGGGCTGCGCGGGCAACGCTCACCCGGCGAGTTCGCGGCGGCGGTACGCAAGGCCGCTCGGGAGATCGGCGAGCAGGTCTCGTGCGACGCCCGCTACATCGGGCGCGTCGAGGCCGGCGAGATCCGCTGTCCGAACTACGCGTACGAGCGGGTGTTCCTGCACATGTTCCCCGGTCTGACGCTGTCGGATCTCGGCTTCACTGCGCGGGAACAGGTGCGGGGCGGCCGGCGCCGGCCGCATGCGCCGGATCAACCCTTCTGTCCCTTCGACGGCAACAGTGACAGCGACATCGACGAGGAGAGCGACGTGCTGCGTCGCGCATTCATGACGAGCGGCTCCGCCACGGTGGCGGCCGCGTCCCTCGGGTTCGGACTCGGGTCCGCACCCGGCAGGCCCGGCCCCGGCATCTCCGGTTCCGTGCCCGATCAGCGGCGAGTCGGCGAGGCGGAGGTGAGCGCCGTCGAAGAGGCGGTACGGCGGATCAGGCTGCTCGACGACCGGCACGGCGCGGACGGTCTCTACCGGCGGGCCGCGCAGCCGCTGCGGGCCGCGTACGCGCTGCTCGACGCGGGGACGACGGCCCGCGCCTCGACCGCCGGCCGACTGCACGCCGGAGCGGGTGAACTCGCCATCTCGGTGGGCTGGTTGGCCCATGACTCGGGCCGCTTCGACGATGCCCGCTCGCACTACGCGGAGGCGCTGGCGACGGCGCGGGTGGCGGGCGACCCGGCGCTGGAGGCACACGCGTTCTGCAATACGTCGTTCCTGGCGCGGGACGCGGGGCGGTACCGGGAGGCGGTGCGCTCGGCGCAGGCGGGCGAGCGCGCCGCGCGGCAGCTGGCCTCGCCACGACTGCTCTCGCTGCTCTCGCTTCGCCAGGCGGGCGGCTGGGCGGGGCTCGGCGAGCGCGCGGGCTGCGAGCAGTCGCTGTCCCGGGCGCACTCGTACTTCGACCGGGGTGCTTCGGACGCGGACCCGGAGTGGATGTCGTTCTTCGGGGAGCCGGAGCTGGAGGCGCTCCAGGCACAGTGCTGGGCAGCGCTCGGCGCATGGTCCCGGGCGGCCCGCCACGCACGCCGGGCGGCGGCGCTCCAGGACCGCCGCTTCACGCGCAACCTGGCGCTGTACCGGGCGGAACTGGCGGCGGACCTGGCGCGGGCGGGCGCACCGGACGAGGCGGCGGAGGCGGGCCACCAGGTGCTGGACCTGCTGGACGGGGTGCAGTCCTCGCGCATCCAGTCGATGCTGTCGGACACGGCGAGGGTGCTGTTGCCGCAGCGGCGTGCGGAAGGCGTAGGGGCGTTCCTGGACCGGCATGCGGAGACACTCCGCAGGGCATGACGCAGAGGCCTCGTCGCGGGGCGTGGGCGCAGGCGCCCCGGTCGTGGGGCGGGGCGCCGGGACTTCGTCGCGGGGCACAGGGCCGGGGCCCCTGCGCCTCGTCGCAAGGAGTGGCGCAGGGGCCCCGCCCGCGGCTCAGACCTCCAGGTGGCTCGTGTCGTTCCAGCGGTCCACCGCCGGGGAGCCGTAGGCCCAGCCCAGGATCGACAGGCTCGTCGGGTCCAGGCGGATACGGGCCGCGAAGGACGGGTCCAGGCCCAGCCAGCGGGCGCCGAGGACCCGCAGGATGTGGCCGTGCCCGAAGACCAGCACATCTCGGTCGGCCGAGCGCGCCCATTCGACGACCTTGTCCGCGCGGGCGCCGAGGTCGGCCAGTGTCTCGCCGTCCGGGACCCCGTCGCGCCAGATGAACCAGTCGGGCCGGTCCGCCTGGATCTCCGCCTGCGTCAGGCCCTCGTACGCCCCGTAGTTCCATTCCATGAGCGCCCCCCAGTCGGTGGCCCGGTCCGCGAAGCCCGCGAGCGCGCAGGTCTCCCTGGCCCGTACGAGTGGACTGGTGCGGACCTCGACACCCTCCATGCCCGACCACGGCGCCCGGTGCAGCCGTTCGCCCAGCAGCTTCGCACCGCGCCGGCCCTCGTCGATGAGAGGGATGTCCGTCCTGCCGGTGTGCTTGCCCAGCAGGGACCATTCGGTCTGGCCGTGCCTGGCCAGCAGGATGCGCGGTGCCATGAAGGGCTCTCCCTGAGGTTCACATTCGGTGGCGTTCCATCATCGCGCACCTGAACGCAGGGCAACCTCCCGAGCGATCTCGACGTCCTCGTAGAGGTCGGGTACCCGATGAACGCGCGCCTTCTTGTACACCGTACGGTTGAGCGGCGGCCGACCGCCGCCTGAACACACAATGGAGATCGGTTCGGATGCCGCACACCGCGCCTCGTCATCGGCCCCGCTGGTGGACCGAACTGATGCTCATCGTCGTGGTCTACGCCGCCTACTCGGCCGGCCGGCTGCTCGCACGCGGCAACGAGGCAGCCGCGGTCGAGCACGGTCTGGCGATACTCCGGGCCGAGAAGGCACTCCTGCTCAACGCCGAACACCCGCTCAACCGCCTCTTCAGCAACACCCCGGCCCTCGGCGTTCCCGCCGATTTCGCCTACGCCTCCCTGCACTATCTGGTCACTCCGGCCATCCTGGTCTGGCTCTTCCGGCGCCGCCCCGCCCGCTACCGGGCCGCCCGCACATGGCTGATGCTCTCCACGCTCCTCGGGCTCGTCGGCTTCACGCTGCTGCCGACCTGCCCGCCGCGGCTGCTCGACGCCGGCCAGGGCTTCGTCGACACGATGGCCCAGTACAGCTCGTACGGCTGGTGGGGTGGCGAGGCGAGTGCGCCGCGCGGTATGGGCTCAATGACCAACCAGTACGCGGCGATGCCGAGTCTGCACGTCGGCTGGGCCCTGTGGTGCGGGGTGATGCTGTGGCGGCACGGCCGTACGCCGCTGATGAGGTTCCTCGGCGTCGCCTACCCGCTGCTCACCACGTTCGTGGTGATGGGAACGGCGAACCACTACTTCCTGGACGCGGTCGCCGGCTGCGCCGTGATGGGCATCGGCCTGCTGCTGACCCGCCCCGCGCTGCGCCTCGCCGACCGGATGCGTACGCGCTTCACCGCCGCCGCTTCCGGCTCGAAGTCCCCGATTGTCAGTGCCGGATGCGAGACTTCCGCGGGTGAGCGAATCCCTGGGCAGCGGACCTCCCCCGCAGGCGCCGACGACAGCACTCCGGCAGCGGCTCGCTGAGCTGCGCGGCCCCGCCGCCCAGCCCCATCCGCTCGACGCCCGGGCGCTGGCCGCCCTCGCCGCCAACCCCGGCTGCAAGCGCCGCGCGCTGCTGGACGGCGCCGGGGTGGACAAGGCGGCGCTCGCCTCCGCGCTGGGGTCTCCTGCCGCGTTCGGGCAGTCGCAGTTCGCTTTCATGCGCGGCAACGCCTTCGAGGCGAAGGTCAAGGCCGACGGCGGCAAGGAACTGACGCGACTCCTCGGCGTGGAAACCGCGGCGGAGATCCGGGTGCCCGATCTGTCGGCGGCCGGTCCCGAGGGCCGCGCGGCACGTACGGCACTGGCGCTGCGCGAGGCCACCGCGGCCGGTGAGTGGACGCTGCTCGACCACCCGATGCTGGCGTTGCAGGTCGCGGGCTCCCCCGCCTATCTGGAGCCTGACGCGGTGGTCGTGCACCCCGACGGACGGTGGACGGTCGTCGAGATCAAGTCCTTCCCCATGATCGACGGCTCGGCGGACGCGGCGAAGGTGGGCGCGGCGGCGCGACAGGCCGCGGTGTACGTACTGGCGCTGGAGCGGGTCGCCGCGCTGACGGACGGCGCGCGGGTCGCGCACAGCATTCTGCTGGTCTGCCCGAAGGACTTCTCGAACCTGCCGACGGCGTCCGTCGTCGACGTGCGCAAGCAGCTCTCGGTGACCCGCCGCCAGCTGGCCCGGCTGACGCGGATCGAGGACATCGCCGCCGCGCTGCCCGAGGGCACCACCTTCGACCTGGAGCGCCCGGCCGATGAGCTGACGGCGGCGGTCGAGTCGGTGTCCGCGGCGTATGCGCCCGAGTGCCTGGCCGCCTGCGAGCTGGCCTTCCACTGCCGCGACCGGGCCCGCGAAGCCGGAGCCGTGGAGGCGCTGGGGCGCGGGGTGCGCGGCGAGCTGGGCGGACTGACGACGATCGGCGAAGTGCTGGCGGCGGCACGGGGCTCGGCCGCCGCCGTGCCTTCCGGCGAGACCGCCGCCGGAGCCCCGGAGGACGATCCGGCGCACGATCCGGCGGTGGGGGGCGGGACCACGGGGCCGCAGGGCCCGGGCGCGGGGCGGGGGGGGGGGGCGTAGAAAAGGAGAAGCGGGGGGTGGGGGAGG